>JAWKHS010000003.1:0-600000 GCA_041394705.1 Vicinamibacterales bacterium | reverse complement strand
CGATCATCTGGCGCAGCGCATCGACCGTGCCGGAGATGCTCCGGCCGTTGTTCAGGTCGTTGATGCCCTCGAGCAGGATCAGCCCCTGCGGCCGCTGGCTGCCGACGGCCTGCAGGAAGCGCCCGGTATTCAGCGCGTTCAGGGCCCACTCGCCCGGCGAGCCTTCGTTGGCGACGGTGAAGGCCTGCGTCGGAAACGAGTTGGTGAGCACGCCGCGCAGCTGCCGGGGGTACGAGAAGACCGGCTCGTTGCAGTTCGATGGCACGAACAGCATCGGGTCGTTGAACGACGAGATGACGCCGCACGTGATGCTGTCGCCGAAGGCCATGAACCGGGTGGCACCGAGTGCCTGGACCGGACCGAGCGACACGGTGGGCGGCGGGCCGCCCACCTGCGGCGTGGCCGCCCGTGTCAGCACGGGACTCGGGCCCGTGGGGGAGTCGACACCCCCGGCGCACCGCGCGGAGACCGCGGCGAGGACGAATACGACACAGGCGGCGCGAGGCCGGCGGGACCAGGTGCGTTCGGACATACGGCCCGGCGCCGGTCTGCGGCGCCGAGACTGGTAGCATACATGGCCGGAGCGCCCTTTCGTGGCCATCGACCCGTCGCCCCCGCTCGTCGAACGCCGCCTCCGCTATCTCGAGCGCCAGCGGGCGCTCCAGCGGGAAGCGGCGGCGCACGACGCGGCGGTCGCGCGCCCGCTGGGCACGGGGCCAGCCAACCGGCACGGGATGCCGCAGCTCCCCACCGGACAGCGCCGCGTGCCGAACTGGCCCGTGCTCGATCTCGGGGACTGCCCGGACGTCGCCCTGGACCACTGGCGCCTGGAGGTGGGCGGCGCGTGCGCTCAGCCGCTGTCCCTGACGTGGGCCGACTTCCTGGCCCTGCCACAGGTGGAAGACGAGAGCGACTTCCACTGCGTGACCACGTGGAGCCGGTTCGACAACCGATGGCGGGGCGTGCGCGTCCAGGTGCTGGCGGCGCTCGCCGTCCCGGCGCCCGAGGCGCGCTTCGTGACCTGTACCGGCTACGACCGCATGCCGGGCACCGACATCCCGTACACCACCAACCTGCCGCTGGCGCGGGCGGTCGAGGACGACGTCCTCCTGGTGCACACCTGGGAGGGCCGGCCGCTGCCGCGCGAGCACGGCGGCCCCTGCCGCATGATCACGCCCCGGCTGTACGCCTGGAAAGGCACGAAGTGGATCCGCCGGATCGAGTTCCACGCGGAGGACCGCCCCGGCTTCTGGGAGGCGCGCGGCTACTCGGCCACGGCGGAACCGTGGCTCGATGATCGCTACGCGCCCTGAGCAGACGCCCGGCCGACCCGTCCCTTGCGCCGTGTTCAGCGCCCGCGACCTCCGACCGATGCTTGCGACGACGCCAGACGCCCCGGCGTCGCTCGTCGATCCCAAGGCCGTCTACGAGCCGAAGTACGACGGCATCCGGGCGCTCGTGCTGGTCGATCCCGGGCCGCCGCCACTCGTCCGCCTGTGGTCGCGCAACGGCAACGAGAAATCCACGCAGTTTCCGGAGATCGTCGCGGCCCTGACGGCGTGGGCGGCCCGGTGTCCCGGCCCCGTCGTCCTCGACGGCGAGATCGTGGCCCTGGATCGCGACGGCCGCGCCGCGGGCTTCCAGCGGCTGCAGGGCCGGATCAACATCGCCGTCCCGGGCTATCGATCCTCGGCGCCTCGCGAGACACCCGCCGAGCAGCCGGCGGCGTTCGTCGCCTTCGACCTGCTGCGTGACGGCGACGTCGACTGGCGCGCGCGGCGCCTGTCCGAACGGCGGGCGGCCCTGGAGGCGGTGGCCGCGACGTTCGACGGCCAGGCGGTCAGGCTGGCCGAGCAGGCGCGCGAGGACGGACGCGCCCTCTACGCACGGGCGGACGCGGAGGGCTGGGAAGGCCTGATCGTCAAGCGCGCGTCGAGCCCGTACCGTGCCGGCAAGCGCAGCCCCGAGTGGCAGAAGCTGAAGATCCAGCTCCAGGACGAGTTCGTCGTCGCGGGCTGGACCGAGCCGAAGGGCGCCCGCCGCCACTTCGGCGCGCTCGTGCTGGGCGCCCACGGCCCCGACGGCCGGCTGACCTACGTCGGCGATGTGGGCACGGGCTTCACGGGCGCGGAGCTGGACCGGCTGGCCGCGCTCCTCGCGCCGCTGGCACGCGAGGACTGCCCTTTCGACCCGCCGCCGAAGACGCCCGGCACCGCCCACTGGGTCCTGCCGCGCCTCGTGGCCCAGGTGCGCTACACCGAGATGACCGACGAGGGCCGGCTCCGCCACCCCGCCTATCTGGGCCTGCGCGACGACAAGGGCGCCGGCTCGGTGAAGGCGCCCAGGCGCGGGGCGCATCGGATCCGGACGCCCACGGCGGATCCGCCGCCCGCGCCGGCCCGCCGATCGTCCGCGGTCGCTGGCTCGCCGGCCCGGGGTGGACGACGGGCCCCACGGAAGGCCGCGCGCGATCCGCTGGCAGCCTGGGCACCGACCGCGGACGCGATCGTGGCCCAGCTCGACGACCTCCAGGCGCGGCGCAAGAACGGGCGCGTCGCGCTGCCCGACGGCGACACGCTGGAGGTGACCAACCTCGACAAGGTCTTCTGGCCGGACGGGCGGCGCACCAAGGGCGACCTCCTGCGCTACTACACCCGAATCGCGCCCGTGCTGCTGCCGGTCGTGGCGGACCGCCCGCTTGTCATGAAGCGCCTGCCGAACGGCGTGGACGGCCAGTCGTTCTACCAGCACCGCGCGCCCGAGCCGGTCCCGCCCGGCGTGCGCATCGAGACCCTGCCGGACGACGACGTCCCGGCCCGTCTCGTGGGCGGCTCGCTGACGACGCTGCTGTACATGGCGCAGCTCGCGGCCATCTCGATGGACCCGTTCTTCTCGACCGTGGGCGCCCTCCACACGCCGGACCAGGTGGCCATCGATCTGGATCCGCAGCCGGGCGCCACCTTCGACCGGATCCTCGAGGTGGCGCGCTGGGTGCACGAGATCCTCGATCGGATCGGCGTGCCCGGCGTGCCCAAGACCTCGGGCAGCGAAGGGCTGCACATCTTCATTCCGCTGCGCCCGGGGACGCCGTACCAGGCGGGCATGCTCTTCTGCCAGATCGTGGCGACGATGGTGGCCACCGCCCATCCCGCCGTCGCCACCGTGGAGCGAACGGTCGGCAAGCGCCGCCCCGGCACCATCTACGTGGACTACCTGCAGAACATCGAGGGCAAGACGCTGGCCTGTGCCTACAGCGCTCGGGCCAGCGCCTTCGCGGGTGTGTCCACGCCCCTGACCTGGGACGAGGTACACGCCGACATCCGCCCAGAGATGTTCACGCTCGACACCGTCGTCCCCCGCGTCCAGCGCGTGGGCGACCTCTGGGCGGCCACGCGCGACCACGAAGGCGCCGACCTGCTCGGGGCGCTGGAACGGCTACGGACATAGCGGTTAGGGGCGAGGGGCGGCTAGGGGCAAGGGGGGTCACGCTGTCGCGCCGCGCGGTCCGCTTGGGATCCCGACCGGGCGCACGATCGTCGAAGTCACGACCGAAGACACGGAGGGCCCGGTGATTTCACCGGGCCCTGCATGCGCGACGCCTCGGGACTCGCCGCTAGTCCCTCGCCCCTAGCCGCGATGTCTTCAGAACTGCACCCGCAGCTCCCCGATCACCTGCCGGCGGAGGATGTCGCCGAAGACGTGCGACTGGATCTCCTGGTCGAACAGGTTGGTGAACTTCACCGTGGTGGTCAGCTTCTCGCCGGGCCACCGGACGCCGAAGGCGCCGTTCACCTGGGTGAAGGCGTCCGTCGTGCCGTGGTAGCGCGCGTCGAGCACGTCCTGCCAGAAGGCCGAGTCCTGGTAGTTCACGTTCAGGTTGCCCAGGAACTGGCCCTGGCTGAAGTTGAAGCCGGCGTTGAACCGGTTGGTCGGCGGGAGGTTCACTTCAGAGATGTCGAAGTCCGGATCGGGCTTGAACTGGTAGGAGTAGTTGGCGAACACGTTCACGGCGCGGTTCAGGGCCGCGTCGACACCGAGCTCGAAGCCCTTGTCCTTCACGGTCCCGAGGTTGCGGTAGCTGAAGCCCGATGGCAGCCCGCCCGTCTCGCACGGCCCGGTGATGCCGGCCGTGCAGGGCGGAGGCAGGACTTCCAGGATGCCGGCGGCGGTCGTGACGCCGACGAGCGGCGCGAGCTTGTTGATCCACCCGGGCGGCGGGTTCAGCGCGCGGTAGCGGCCCACCTGGGTGAAGAAGATGTCGTCCTTCGACTTGTTGTAGTAGTAGGCGGCCGTCACCGTGGCGCGCTTGGCGACGACGCCGGTGTACGCCACCTCGTAGGCGTCCACCTGCTGTTCGCGCAGGTCCTCGTTGCCCGTGGCCGACACCGGGAAGTTGTAGACCGGGCCGCCGGGCGCGAACGCGAAGGCCGGATTGATGGCGCGCAGGTCCAGCTGGTTGATGATGCCGACGTCGAGGAAGTTGTTGATGAGCGACGGCGCCCGGAAGGCACGGTTGAACGAGAAGCGCACCGAGTGATCGGGCGCGGGCTTCACGATGAAGGCCGTGCGCGGCGAGAAGTTCGGCTTGTCGAGCACGCTGAAGCGGTCCAGGCGGGCGCCGACCACCCACCGGAGGTAGTCGTTGATGAAGATCTCGTCCTGGACGTACGCGCCGCCCTCCTTGCGGCTGTCGCCGCGCGGCGCCAGCGAGAGGTCGAAGCTGTTGTAGCGGAGGTTGCCGCCGAAGCTCACCACGTTCCTGGTCCCGAAGGCCAGCACGTTCCCGTACTCGGCGTCGAAGGTCTTCGTGTTGAACGTGAAGACGATGGGGAGCCCGTCGGTCCCCACCGACAGCAGCGCGTTGGCGTCGCCGTCGAGGATGTTGGTGAAGACGTTGAATTTCTGGGCGCCCTTGCTCCAGCGTACCGACCCGTACCCCAGCTTGGTGCCGCGGTTCATGTCGAAGGGGCCGATACCGGTGTGGATGATGCCTTCGGTGCCCGCGAAGCCGCCCGAGAACGACAGGCGGTAGGCGCCCTGCGGCGCCTCGTAGTCCAGGCGGCCGTCGAGCTTCGGCTGCTGGGTGCCGGTGTTCGTGAAGCTCGGGTAGGGCGTCTTCTGCGGGTTGTTGATGGTGCCCGTGGGCCGCTGCAGCGCGTCCTGGCCGAAGGCGCCCGCCGACACCTTGTAGCTCCACCGGTCGTTCACGACGGCCGCGTGCGTGGCGTTGACGTACCAGAGCGGCAGCCCGTCCCGCTGGGTGTTGGCGTCCGCCGGCCCGATGTTGCCGACGCCCATCGTCACCGACGTCCCCGCCATCTCGCGCGGCGACTTGGTGATGAAGTTCACGACGCCCGACAGCGCGTTGGCGCCCCAGATGGCCGAGGCCGGCCCGCGGATCACCTCGATCTGCCGGATCTCGTTCGGATTGACCGGCAGGAAGTCCCAGGCGACGAAGCCGAAGAAGTCCAGGTACAGGCTGCGGCCGTCGATGAGCGCGAGCTGGGACGTGGAGAGCGTGGACGTGGCACCGCGCATGTTGATGTTGAAGTCGCGCGCGGACGTCTGGGTGATGTTCATGCCGGGCACCGAGCGCAGGAGCTCGGCGTAGTTGGTGGCCGGCGAGCTTTCGATGACGTCGCTCGAGACGACGCTGACGGTCGCGGGCGCGTTCACGAGCTGCTGCTCCACCTTCGAGGCCGTCACGACGACGGCTTCCGTGTAGATGGGGGGCTGCTCCTCGGGGGGCGGCGTCTGCGAGGTGGGCTGCTGAGTGGGGGTCTGCGCCGCGGCCGTTCCGGCGAACGCCGCGAGCAGGACCAGGATGAGTGAACCGGATGTCCTCAAGAGAACCTCCACGGGGGCGCGGACGTACCGGCGCACCCCACGAAAACCGAGGGCAATTGTAGCTCTGCCGAGCGAGGCCGCCGCGAAGAGGTTGCGCGGAGCGGCACGGGTCCGCACCGGTCAGGCGGCGGGGACGGGCCGGGAGGCCCGGTCCGGCGGGGACGTCAGGCGGCCGCGGCGATGCTGGCCGCCCACGCCTCCAGCGCGCGCGCGTCCTGGTCGAACCGGCGGATGCCGTCGCTCAGCTTCTCCACCGCCATGGGATCCTGGTTGTGCTGCCAGCGATAGGCCTTCTCGTCGAGGGGCCTGCGCGGCTCGCCGTCGCGCTCCGCCATCGCCTGGGTCAGCGCCGGCTCGAGGTCGCCGCGCGCGGCCGCCAGTTCGGCGAGCAGGTCCGGGCTGATCGTCAGGAGGTCGCAGCCGGCCAGGGCCGTGATCTGGGAGACGCGGCGGAAGCTGGCGCCCATCACCTGCGTCGCGTAGCCGTGCTTCTTGTAGTACGCGTAGATGCGGCGGACCGACTGGACGCCCGGGTCCTCGTCGGCGGGGATCTCGGTGCCGCGCGCCTTCCGGTAGTAGTCGTAGATGCGGCCGACGAAGGGCGAGATCAGCGTGACGCCGGCATCGGCGCACGCCACCGCCTGGGCCATGCTGAAGAGCAGGGTCAGGTTGCAGTGGATGCCCTCCCGTTCGAGCCGCGCCGCCGCCTGGATGCCCTCCCACGTGCTGCCGATCTTCACCAGGACCCGATCCGCCGGCACGCCGGCCTCGCCGTAGAGGGCGATGATCGCACGGGCCTTCGCGAGCGTGGCGTCGGTGTCGAAGCTGTGGCGGGCGTCCACTTCCGTGGAGACACGCCCCGGGACGATCTTCAGGATTTCGCACCCGAACGCCACCGACAGGCGATCCATGAAGGCGTCGGTCCGCGCGGGACCTGGCGCGGCCACGCGGGCCGCACCCTCGAGGGCCGCATCCACCAGTCCCCGGTACTGCGCCTGCTGCGCGGCCTTGAGCAGCAGCGACGGGTTCGTCGTCGCGTCCTGCGGCCGGTGGTGCCGGACCTGGTCGATGTCGCCGGTGTCGGCGACGACGACGGTGTGCCGTTTGAGCGAGTCGAGCAGGGACATGGGGGGATCTTACAGGGGCTCGGGGCTCGGGGCCAGGGCTCGGGCTAGCGGCTAACGGCTAGCGGCTAGCGGCTAGCGAATACGCAGTCCCACTGTCGCGCTTTCCCACCGTCACGCTGTCGGGCTGCGTGCTGACGCTGGCGGGCGCCGATGGATACACTAGCGGGCGGCATGGGAGTTCGGGATCTCGGGATCTGGCAGAGGTTGGAGGCGCACCGCGATCGGATGCGCGACGTGCACCTGCGGACGCTCTTCGCCGAGGATCCTGGACGATTCGGTCGGCTCTCGCTGCGGTTCGACGACCTGCTCGTGGACTTCTCCAAGCAGCGCGTCACGGCCGAGACCATGGCGCTCCTGGCGGAGCTGGCGCGGGAGACTGGCGTCGACGCGCTGCGCGATCGGATGTTCGCCGGCGACCGCATCAACACCACCGAGGGGCGCGCGGTGCTCCACGTGGCGCTCAGGGCTGCCGCCACCCGCGACATCCGCGTCGACGGGCACGACGTGATGCCCGACGTCACGGCCGCACGAGCGCGCGTGGCGGCCTTCGCCGAGGAGGTGCGGCTCGGCCGCTGGAAGGGCGCCACGGGTGAGCCAATCACCGACGTCGTCAACGTGGGGATCGGCGGCTCGGATCTCGGGCCGGCGATGGTCGTCGAGGCCCTGACCCCGTACGGCCGCGAGGGCCCGCGGCTCCACTTCGTCTCGAACGTCGACGGCGCGCACCTGTCAGAAACGCTCAGGACCATCCGCCCCGCGACCACGCTCTTCGTCATCGCGTCCAAGACGTTCACCACCCAGGAGACGATGGCCAACGCGCGGTCGGCGCGCGCGTGGCTCGTCCAGGCGCTCGGCGACGCGGCCGTCGCCCGTCACTTCGTGGCGGTCTCCACCAACGCCACCGAGGTGCAGCGCTTCGGTATCACCGCGTCGAACGTGTTCGGCTTCTGGGACTGGGTGGGCGGACGCTACTCGCTGTGGTCCTCCATCGGCCTGCCGATCGCGATCGCCATCGGCGCGGCCGGCTTCGACGCCCTGCTGGCCGGCGCCGCGGAGATGGACGACCACTTCCGGTCGGCCCCACTCGAGGCGAACCTGCCGATGGTGCTGGGGCTCCTCGGGATCTGGAACACCGACTTCCTGGGCGCCGACTCCCACGCGGTCCTGCCCTACGACCAGTACCTGCGGCGGCTGCCGGCGTTCCTCCAGCAGCTCGACATGGAGAGCAACGGCAAGGCCGTGACTCGCGACGGCCACCCGGCCGGCGTCGCGACGGGACCGGTCGTGTGGGGCGAGCCGGGCACCAACGGACAGCACGCCTTCTACCAGCTGCTGCACCAGGGCACGCGGCTCGTCGCGTGCGACTTCCTGGCGGCCGCCGAAGCCGCGCACGACCTGCCCGCGCACCACCCGTTGCTCCTGTCGAACTTCTTCGCGCAGCCCGAAGCGCTGATGGTCGGACGGACGCTGGAGGAGGCGCGCGCGGAGCTGACGGCCGCGGGCCTGTCCCCCGCCGACGTGGACCGCCTGGCCCCGCACAAGGTGTTCCCCGGCAACCGTCCCTCCACCAGCCTGCTCTATCGCCGGCTCGATCCCCGGACGCTTGGGCGGCTCCTGGCCCTCTACGAGCACAAGGTGTTCGTGATGGGCGCGGTGTGGGGCATCAACTCCTTCGACCAGTGGGGCGTGGAGCTGGGCAAGACCCTGGCGGCGCGAATCCTGCCGGAGCTCGACGGCGACGGATCACCCGCGGGCCACGACGCCTCGACGCGCGGCCTGATCACTCACGCCCGCCGGCTGCGGGGGCGGTAGCCGGACCGCCGCCGGCTGCGGGCGCCGGCGCGAGGCGCTTCGCGATTTCGGAGGCCAGCGAGGCGGCGATCCGGGCGTTGGCGTCCTCCGTCACGTGGCCGAAGCGATCGAGGAACACCGTGTCCGCCACGTCGTCGAAGATCGCGCCGTGCGACAGGAACGGCACCGGCCCCGCGGCCATCGCGTGGTCGATCGCGGCGCTGCACTCCTTCGTCCAGGCCGTCTCCTCGTCCGGCCCCATGAACGTGGCCTCGAACGCGGTCGGGGGCTTCTTCGTGGCGGCGTGGTTCGGCTGCTGCACGAACAGGACGTCGAACCCCCAGGCCGAGCCCAGGCCGGCCACGCTCGTGGCCGTGTCGACGAAGTAGCGGCCAAGAGCCGGGCAGACGGCCGGGTCGTGCGGCTTGATCTGCCACGCGCGGTTCAGCCCCAGGGCCAACCCGATGCGCGCGGCGAGCTGCGACCGCTCCGCCGGCGTCACGAAGGAGGCGAAGAAGCCGCGCGTGCCCTCCACTTCGAAGGTGCGGCCGAAGCGCTGCTCGAAGAAGGCGTGACCGGGCTCGCCGTAGAGGTGCGCGGTGCGGATGTCGTTGATCCCGTCGTAGAAGACAGCCATCGCGGGCCGCCGGCCGCGGGCGAGCTCGTAGCCGAGCGCGGCCACCTCGTGTCCCACCGTGTATCCGGGCTGCGCCAGGTTGAGGAGCGCGACGTCGGTGACCCCGAGGGCCGGCAGCGCGGCGGCGACCTTCGCCGCAATCGTCGCCGAGTCCCGCGCCGTGTAGCCCCACATGGCCGACCCGCCGAGCAGGAACACCGTGCGCGGCGCCCGGCTGACCTCGAGCGGCTGCGGCGTGACGCGGTAGCCGGCGTCGTCCACCGTGAGCTGGGGGCTCGTCGTGCCGTAGGCCCAGTAGGAGCGCCACGGGTCGTACTTTTCACGCGCGGCTTCGCGGGCGCGCAGGAACTCGCGGTACCAGGCCTGCCCGGCGTACGGGTGGCCCTCCACCTGGGCCTCCCGCTCTTCGTCGGACCCGAACCATGCCGTCCGGATCGCCCGCTGCCCGACATAGGCCCCTTCCAGGAGCGCGACGAACGCGAGTGCGATCCCGATCGACCTCCAGACGTCAGGCACGGACCGCAGCAGCGGCAGGAGGAGCCTCTTCACGCGGGTGGCTACGTTACTACGCCGATCGGGTGCAGGTGTGTGCCGCGGCCCGCCGCCGGCTCGCGATTGCCGGGCTTGGCGCGTTGGCATACACTGGGCGTTCCCCGTCGACGCCGGGGATGCCGCCGTGCACACCGGACGTCGACAGGGGCAGCGCGCCCGTAGCTCAGCTGGATAGAGCGTCGGCCTCCGGAGCCGAAGGTCGCAGGTTCGAATCCTGCCGGGCGCGCCACGATGCGTTCGCGGCCGCGCCCTCCGCGACACCGAGGGACAGTCTCGCGGCGATCGAGCCAGACCAGCGCGTCCCGCATCCCCACGGTCCTTGACGATGCAGCCGGCCCGCTCCCAGGCGTTCCAGGACTTCTTCCGCACCGAGGCGGCGGGCGGCATCGTGCTGCTCGTGGCCGCGCTGGCGGCCATGGTCGCGGCCAACTCCCCCTGGGCCGATCAGTACCATGCGCTCTGGGCCGCGCGCCTTGTCGTGGGGCCGGAGTCGCACCCGCTCGTGCTCACGGCCGGCCAGTGGGTGAACGACGGCCTGATGGCGGTCTTCTTCCTGCTGGTGGGCCTGGAGATCAAGCGCGAGATCCTGGTGGGCGAGCTGTCGACGGCCCGGCAGGCGGCGCTGCCGTTCGCGGCGGCGCTCGGAGGCATCGTCGTCCCGGCGCTGGTGTTCCTCACCCTGGCACCGGCCGAGGCGCGCGGCGGCTGGGCGATCCCGACCGCCACCGACATCGCGTTCGCGCTCGGCATCCTGGCCCTGGCGGCGCCCGCGGCGCCAGCCGGCCTGAAGGTGTTCCTGGCGGCGCTCGCGATCGTGGACGACATGGCCGCCGTCCTCGTCATCGCCCTGGTCTATACGTCCTCCGTCCACGTGGGGGCCCTGCTGGCCGCCGCCGCCGTGGCCGTCACCTGCGCGGGCCTGAACCGGCTGGGCGTCCAGCGGCTCGCCCCGTACCTGGCGCTCGGCCTGGCGCTGTGGTTCTTCGTGCACGAATCCGGCGTGCACGCCACCATCGCGGGCGTCGTGCTGGCGTTCACGATTCCCGCCAACGCTCCCAAAGACACCCAGCGCTTCTCTGAGGAGGCCCGCGCGCACCTCGACACGTTCGAGCGCACCGAGACGGGTGACCGTCAGGTGATCACGAGTCCGGGCCAGCAGGAGGCGCTGCAGGCGCTCGACGCCGCCAGCAAGGCCGTCGCGGCGCCGCTGCTCAGGCTGGAACATGCCCTGCACGGCCTCTCGGCGTTCGTCGTGATGCCGCTCTTCGCGTTCGCGAACGCCGGCGTGAGCATCGCCACCGGCGGCCTCGACGGCGGGACGGCGGTGGCGGTGGGCGTCGGTCTCGTGGTGGGCAAGCCGCTCGGGATCACCGCGGCGTCCTGGGCCGCGCGGCAGACGGGCCTGGCCACGCTCCCGGCCGGCGTCACGGGCGCGATGCTGCACGGCGCCGCGTGGATCGCCGGCATCGGCTTCACGATGTCCCTGTTCATCGCGGGGCTGGCGTACGGCGCGACGGCGGCCTTCGACGCCGCGCAGGTGGGCATCATCGCCGGGTCGGTCGTGGCCGCGGCGATCGGCGTACTGGCGCTCCGCCGGGCCGTGCCGCGCTGACGGCGGCCCCGCCGGCAGGCGGCGGCGAGCGCCGCGGCGCGACGGGCACGTCCGCGAGCCGGCCGGCCACGCGCTCCATGAGCGCGGCCGCATGCGCGAGGACGCCGAGTTCCTCCGGCAGGAGCGCCGTGAGCCCCTCCCGGAGACGCGCCACGCGGCGCCGCCGTCCCTCCACCAGCAGGCGGCGTCCACGGGCGGTCGCCTCCACGCGGATGGCCCGTGCATCGCCGGGATCGGCGGCGCGGCGCGCCAGCCCGGACGCCTCGAGTCCCGACACGATCTTCGTCATGGTGGGCGGCTGCACCTGCTCGGTCCGCGCGAGGTCCGTCAACCGGCGCGCACCGCCGAACACCAGGACGGACAAGGCGGACAGGCGGGCCGGGCCGAGGCCCTCGTCGTCCACTTCGCGGACGCGGCGCAGGAGATGGATGGAGGCCGAGTGCAGCGCATCGGCCACGGCGGCGCTCCGGGCAGGGCTTGATCCGGCGGGCATGGCTGCAGTATTGATTATTTAGCCACGGCTAAACAACAGGAGGCCCCATGCCCGCCGCCCACGCCCTGTCGCGCCTGCACCAGATCGCCCAGCCCATCGCGGACATCGACCGCGCCGTGGCGTTCTACCGGGACGTCCTCGGGCTGCCGCTGCTCTTCACCGCCCCGCCGAACCTGGCGTTCTTCGATTGCGCGGGCGTGCGCCTGATGCTGTCGCCGCCCTCGCCCGGGCACGACCATCCCGGCTCGGTCCTCTACTTCGCCGTGGACGACATCCAGGCGGCGCACGACGCGCTGCAGGCGCGGGGCGCCGTGTTCACGGGCGCCCCGGCGAAGATCGCGACCCTGGCCGACCGCGAGGTGTGGCTCGCCGGCTTCACCGACAGCGAGGGCAACGCGCTGGCCTTGATGTCCGAGCCGAGGCTCGGGTGAGGCACGGCGGGGGCTAGGCGCCGGCGACGCCGCGGTCGGTGATCGCGAGCGCCTTGTCGATGATGGCGAACGCTTCCTGGAGCTCGCCTTCGGTGACGCACAGCGGCGGGTTCGTGAAGAACGTGTGCCACCGCACGAAGGTGTAGAGGCCGTCCTGCCGGAACTGCTTCGCCAGCGCCGCCATCTCCGGCGACCCGCCCCCCATCGGCACGGCCGGTGCCATCGTCGTCCGATCGCGCGTGAGCTCGACGATGCCGAAGAGGCCGATGTTGCGCACGGCGCCCACCGAGGGGTGCTTCCGCGCCAGGTCCTGGTGCAGCTCGCGCATGAGCGCGCCCATCTTCGCGGCGTTCTCGATGAGTCCCTCGTCCTCGTAGACCTTGATCGTCGCGAGCGCCGTGGCGCATCCCAGCGGGTGGCTGTTGTAGGTGAGGCCGCCGTTGAAGGCCTTCTCCGTGAAGTGCTCGGCGACGGCCCGCCGCATGCCGACCGCGCCGAGCGGCACGTAGGCGCTCGTGAGGCCCTTCGCCATCGTCATCAGGTCCGGCACGATCTTCCAGTGGTCCACGCCGAACCACGTCCCCGTCCGCCCGAAGCCGGCCATGACCTCGTCGCAGATCATCAGGATCCCGTGCCTGTCGCACAGGTCCCGGACGCCCTGCAGGTAGCCGTCGGGCGGCACCAGGATCCCGTTGGTCCCGCTGATGGTCTCGAGGATGAAGGCCGCGATCGTCTTCGGGCCCTCGAGCTCGATGACCTCCTCCAGGTAGCGCAGCGACTGCTCCGCGGTGTCCCAGCCCCGCGCCAGGCCGTGGTACGGGTCCAGGACGTGGACGACGCCGGGGATGCCCGGCTCGGCCGCCCAGCGCCGGGGATCGCCGGTGAGCGTGAGGGCGCCGGCCGTGCCGCCGTGATAGGAGCGGTAGCGGGCCAGCACCTTGTGCCGGCCGGTCACGGCCCTGGCGATGCGGATGGCGTTCTCGTTGGACTCGGCCCCGCCGTTGGTGAAGAAGAACACCTCGAGGTCGCCTGGAGTGATCTCGGCCAGCTTGGCGCCCAGCCGCGCCCGCGGCTCGCTGGCCATGAACGGGTTCGCGTAGGCGAGGGCGGCGGCCTGGTCCTGGACGGCCTTGATGATGGCGGGATGCCCGTGCCCGGCGTTCACGCACATCAGCTGGCTGTTGAAGTCGATGTAGCGCTTGCCCTCGGGGGTCCAGAAATGGACGCCCTTGGCCCGCGCGACGGGGATCGGGTCCACGGCCCCCTGGGCCGACCACTCGAACAGGCTGTGCCGACGGCACAGTGCGACCATCTCCTCGCCGGTCATGCCCGGCGCCGCCACCGCTTCGCTCATGGGGTGCTCCTGAGGCGGCCGGGATGCATCTCCCGGCGCCGATTCGCACAGCATAGCAGCCCGGGCATACGGGTCCGCGGCGCCGCGAGGCAGACGGGGCTTCTACCGCGGACCGCAAAGCCGCTACGATCCCGTGTCGATGTATCTGCTGCTCCTCCTGGCGGCCGGGATCGGATCGGCCGCCCTGGCCACCTTCGCCTGGCGGAATCGCCGGTACCCCGGGTTCACGTACCTGGCGGTGTTGGAGCTGGCGGTCACGTGGTGGATCGGCTGCTACCTGGGCGAGCGCCTCGACCCGGCCCACGCCGAGACCTGGTTCGCGCTCAAGTACCCGGCCATCGGCCTGGTGGCCCCCAGCTGGCTGCTCTTCACCCTCTACCAGATGGGCGAGCGGCCGCAGTCGCGCGGCTGGTGGGCGGTCTACGCGTGGCCGCTCATCCTCGGCCCCCTCGCCTACTCGAACGCCACCCACCGGCTGCTCTTCTCCGGCATCGTCCAGCGCGGCGAGCTCGTCGGCCTGAACGGCCCGCTCTATTCCCTCCACCTCGCCATCGACTACACGTTCTTCCTGGTGGCGGCGGCCCTCCTGCTCCGCGACTGGCAGCGGCGGAGCAGCATCCAGAGCGGCCTCTTGCTCGTGGGCGGCGTCATCCCTTTCGCGGGCAATGTCGCCAACGAGCTGGCCAAGGCCACCGACGGCATCGGCAGCTGGCTGCCCTTCGGCCCGGCCCTGCCGGCGTTCGCCGTCGGCGCGCTCATCATCGGCGCCTCCGCCGCCCGCTTCCGGCAGCTCGACCCCCGCCCCGTGGCGCGCGAACGGCTGTTCGACTCGCTGCCCGACGCAGTGCTCGTCCTGAACGAGACCGACGTGATCGTGGACGCCAACCGCGCCGCGCGCCAGATGCTGGGACTGGCGACGCGCGACCTCCTGGGGCTCACGTGGCCGCAGGTGTTCAAGGCGCCGGACTGGCGCGCCATCCCGCACGGCCCCGATGCGACCGTGGAGCGGGAGTGGCCGGGTTCCACCGGCGGCGCCTGGCTGGAACTGCAGCGTCACAACCTGTTCGACGCGCACGGCCGGGCCGTGGGTCTGCTGATGGTGGCGCGCGACATCACGGCCCGCAAGCAGTTCGAGTCCGAGCTGCGCGCCCAGAGCTACCGCGACCGGCTGACGGGCCTGGCCAACCGCCGGTTCTTCGATGACGAGGCAGCGCGCCTGCAGGCGAGCCGCGAGTTCCCGGTGTCCGTGTTCGCCTTCGACCTCGACGGCCTGAAGCAGGTGAACGACCGCGAGGGCCATGCCGCCGGCGATCTCCTGCTGCAGGCGATGTCGGCCTTCCTCACGGGCTTCTTCCGCGCGGGCGATCGCGTGATCCGGCAGGGCGGCGACGAGTTCGTGGTCCTGCTGCCGGCGACGAGCGTCGACGAGGCCGAGCGCATCAGGAGCCGCCTGGGCGCGGCCCTGGCGCAGTTCAACCAGTCGCGGTCGCTGCCGCTGCGTTTCTCCACCGGCCTGTCGGTGGCGGCCGACGCCGCGGACTGGGCGTCCGCCATCCGCCGCGCCGACGAGCGGCTCTACGAAGCCAAGCGCCTGTCGGGCGCGGTGCCGGTGTAGCGCGTGAGACGCCGCGGAGGGATCCGCCCGTGGCTCGTAGGCCTGCTGCTGGCCGGGGCGCTCGCCCTCGCGCTGCCCGTGCCGGCCGCGGCCCAGCGGGTCCGCCGCGTGATCGACGGCGACACCATCACCGTGGCCGGCATCGGCGTCGTCCGGCTCATTGGCGTGGACGCACCGGAGAAGACCGGCGGGTACCGGGACGCCGAGCCCTTCGGCGACGCCGCCACCGCGTTCATGAAGCGCCTGCTCGAGGGCCAGGACGTGACGCTCGCCTACGACGGCCCGCGCAAGGATCAGTACAACCGGACGCTCGCCTACGTGTTCCTGCCGGACCACCGCCTCGCCAATCTCGAGATCATCCGGGCCGGGCTGGCCGAGACGTACCGACGCTTCACCTACACGCGGAAGCCGGAGTTCCAGGCCGCCGAGCGCGAGGCCCGCGCCGCGAAACGCGGGATGTGGGCCGCCCGCCGGCCACGCGACTGACGCGGCACCGCGTGCGGCTGCGGGCCGACCGCGCCGCCCGACGCCGCAGCTCGGCCGTGGCCGGGACCGTCCCCGGATTGCGTTCTCCCTCATGACGCCTGAACGGCCGGACCGAGCGCGGCCCGGCCGTCGTACCTGGAGGAGCCATGAAGGGACTTGTTCGCCGCCGCCTTGCGCTGGCCACGCTGGGCGTCCTGTGTTTCGCCGCCGTCGGATCCACGCGGCAGTCGCCGACCGTGGCGATCGAGGACGTGACGCTCGCCGAGGGCACGGGCGGAACCACCACTGCGACGTTCCGTGTCGTGCTGCGGAACCCGAACCTGGCCGAATCGCGGGTCTACTACCTGACAGGCGGCGGGAGCGCCACGGCCGGCACGTCGAACTGGTCGTATGCCGGCGGCCTCACCATCCCGACATCGGGAACGGCCTCGCCCTACCCCGCCACGCTGAACGTCTCGGGCATGACGGGCACGATCCAGCACCTGGCCGTGCGGATCGATGCGCTGACGCACACGTTCCCGGCCGACATCGACATGCTGCTCGTCGGTCCGACGGGCCAGGCCGTGATGATCATGTCGGACCGCGGGGGCAGCGACGACGTGGCCGGGGTGTCCTTCACGCTCATGGACGGCGCGCCGCCGATTCCCACGCCGATCGTGCCCGGCACCTACGCCCCCACGGACAACGCCCCCGTGGGCGAGACGCTGCCAGCGCCGGCCCCGTCCGGCCCCTATGGCTCGACGCTCTCGGCGTTCAACGGCACGAACCCGAACGGCCAGTGGCGCGTGTACGTGGTCGACGACCAGTCATCGGACGGGGGCGCGCTGGGCGGCGTCACGCTCTTCATCGCCACGACGGCCAGCGGCGCCGACTACATCCCCAGGGCGGGTCTCCTCACGTTCCCGCCGGGCACACCCGCGCAGTGGGTGACCCTGCCGGTCGCCGCCGATGCCGTCGCCGAACCTGACGAGACGGTGAACGTGCAGCTGTTCTCGCCCACCAACGTCGCGATTGCCGATCCGCTGGGCACGGCGACGATCCTGAACGACGACGGCGGCGTCGGCCCGAAGCCGCCTCGCGGCCTGCGGGTCGACAGCATCGCGGGCAGCCTGCTGACGCTGCGGTGGGATCCGCCGCTGGTCGGACCGGTGCCGAACGGCTACGTGCTGGAGGCGGGCACGTCGCCCGGCGGCGTCATCGCGAGCCTGCCGCTCGGTCCGGCCCGGACCTTCTCGATCAACGCCCCATCGGGCAGCTTCTACCTGCGTCTTCGCTCGACGACGGCCGGCGGCACGAGCGCCGTGTCGAACGAGGTGGTGGCGCACGTGGGCGTGCCCGTGGCGCCATCGGCGCCGGCGGACCTCCTCGGCAACGTCGGCACGTCGCGAGTGGCCCTGAGCTGGCGAAACACCTTCACCGGCGCCGCCCCCAGCACGATCGTGCTCGACGTGAGCGGCACGCTCAGCGGCTCGCTCCCGCTCGGTGTCACGGACACGTTCACTTTCAACGGCATGCCGAACGGCACCTACACGTTCTCGGTGCGGGGCGTGAACGCCGGCGGCAGCGGGCCGTCGTCGGCACCGGTGACGCTGACCTTTCCCGGCACGTGCACGGGCGTGCTGCAGGCACCGAGCCACTTCGACGTCTACAGGGTGGGGAACGTGCTGACGCTGCTCTGGGATCCGCCCGATCTGGGCCCCGCGCCAACTGGCTACGTCCTGTCCGCGAGCGGCGCCGTCTCCGGCAGCCTGCCGCTCTCGGCGCGCGGCTTCAGCGCCGCCGTGCCGCCTGGCACCTATGTGTTCGACGTCCGCTCCACGCACTTCTGCGGCACGGGCGCGCTGACGACCCCGCCGGTGGCGATCACGGTGCCGTGATCAGGCCGATTGGGCCAACATGAGGGGCTGGCGCGCCCGCGCGCGCCGGCCGCCACGTACGCGTTGCGCGCCTTTCGGCGCGAATGCTATAGTGCGTCCTTGCCAGTCGCGTCGCGGCGCCCGCCGTACGCGACCAGCGAGCGTAGGCCGCGCCCCGCACGGCCAGCACTCCCCTGGGCCCGTAGCTCAACTGGCAGAGCAGCAGACTCTTAATCTGTTGGTTGAAGGTTCGATTCCTTCCGGGCTCACCACTCTTTCATCTGCACTCGCAGATGGCGCCAAGTAGTTGAAAAGCGGCGCAGTTACGGCGGTTCGATTGAATCGATTTCCGTCGTACGCGATCCCCTCCGGAAAGAACAGCGCCTGCAGCCGCTGCTTGTAGTCCAGCGACGCCTGCACCCACAGGTCTGACGCGCGCGGCAGAATGCGTTCTGCGAACGCCAGGATGCCCTGTACGTCGAGTTCGTCCGTGGCGTCGGCGTGGTGGTCGATCTGGGCCAGCGTCAGCTCCTCGCGCAGCCGGTCGCGCTGCCGCTCGTAGCTCGTGCGATCGATCGACTGCGCGAACAGGAACGCATCGTCGAGCCGGTCGAGCTTCTGCTGGATCGCTTTCACCCGCCGGTCCTGGTCGACCGTGCGGTCCTTCGCCTCAGCCCGCCGCTGCTCCCACACAAAGAGAATCCGGTCCTTGACCAGGCGCATGTAGCCCGCAGACGGCTGCAGGAGCGCGAGTTCGTCCGCGAACGCGCCTTCGAGCGCGGCCTTGCTGACGTTGACCGCCCGACACTGGCGCTGGCAGTGGTAGTAGGCGTAGTGGCCGTTCCTGCCCTTGGACCAGCTGCCGGTCAGCGGTCGCCCACAGGTGTCGCACCGCACGAAGCCGCGTAGCGGGAAGTCGGGGTGGCTTCGCTGGCGCGGGCCGGCCACGACGACCCGGCCATCGAGCACGGCCTGCGCGCGGTAGAACGTCGCCTCGTCTACGAGCGGTTCGAAGTCGCCGCGAGTGGACACGCCGTAGTCCGGGCTCTCGACCTTGCCGACGTAGATTGGGTTCCGCGTCATCTGGCCGAAGCTCTGAGGCGAGATGCGGAGCCCCTTCCTGCTACGTAGCCCTGCCTCAGTCGCGCGCGCGATCACTTCCTGCTTGGTGTAGCGCCCGGTCGCCAGTTCCTCGAACGCCCGTCGCACCAGCGGACCGCGCTCTGGGTCGTGAACCAGGCTCGTGCTCGACCACTTCGGTGCGTTCAGGTATCCGAGTGGTGCCGGGAACGTCCAGCGGCCAAGCTCCAGCGCCGCACGCATGCCAGCGCGCGTCCGTTCCGAGCGCACGTCGTTGTCGAACTGCGCGAACGCCGCCAGCACGCCTTCCATCAGCTTGCCGGTGGACGTGTCGTCGATCGGCTCGGTCACCGATCGCAGCGAGATGCCGAGCGATTGCAGGTGGGCGCGGAGCGCGAAGTGGTCGTAATTCTCGCGCGCGAAGCGCGTGAGGTTGTACACGACCAGGAAGTGGACCTTGCCCTTGTGCGTGCGGCAGAACTTCAGCAAGGCCTGGAGCTGGCTGCGGTCGGTGGTCTTGGCGCTCTCGCCTTCCTCGTGGAAGCGTTCGAGCACCTCGTAGCCCTGCCGGCGGCAATAATCCTCGCAGGCGCGAAGCTGCGTCGGGAGACTCAGGTTCTCCGTCTGCTCCTTCGTGCTGACGCGTACGTAGATGACCGCGCCGACCATGTCCGTCAGCTTAGCCCCGTCGCTGAGTGCCGGCAAGCGGTGTTGTCCCGGCATCGGCGTCAGTGAATGCCGCCGTCCGGCGCCGCCAGAACGAGCAGGATGCGCGCCATCGCGTCGGCGTGCCGCACGACCGCGCGCACGTCGTCGTCCGACAACGCGTCAGCCTCGTCGCCAAGCACGTCACGGCATCGCTGGATTGAGATCGTTTCGGGCGCAGCGTCCACACATTCAGACCGATCCATCGCGGTCCCCCAGATGCACGAGCGTTCGTGTTGAGTGGGTGGCGCGCTCCGGCGCGTCGACGTGGCGGTCGACGCGCCGTTTGTTCAGGAGCGCGGATGCGGCGTTGCGCCGGCATCATCCGCGGGACGGTGAGTCCGCACGGCGACGGTCACTTGCTCGATGTGACCGTCTCTCACGCGTTCAGCGGTTCCAGAACCACACGGTGGCTCTGGCGAACGCGTTCTCGCTGCTGCCCGTGTTCCTGAAGACACGACGCAGCGCGAGACTCTGGCTTCGGCTGTATCGTTCGTGAAGGTTGCGCTCGAACCGTGCCCTTGGAGCATCGGCCGACTGCGCGCTCCGGATGCCGTGGTGGCGAACCGGAGGAGTGCCTGAGGCACTGGCGAGATGACGCCAACTTACGCCTGTCGGTGCGTCACGTCAATCCCCTTCGGAGACTTCGTCAACTCGGCGACCATCGCGTAACGGCCAACCGTGCCGCGCGCAGGCGTCGTCAATGCCCTTGGCCCGGCCACCGGCCGGGTCGACGCGAAGCGGAGAGCATTGACGACGGCGAGCACGGCGCCAGCATCATTGGCGCGGTGGTCGACAGACGCGATGTCGTTCCCAGTCGCGACGCCACTGTGCGGCAACAACTGGGTCTTACGGTGGGCGCTCAGGCGGCGCCATTCTCCTGCACGATCCGCACACACTTGAAGCGGCGCGGGACACCGGCACCCGATGGCGTGAACGACCCCCTCCCGACGCCCTGGGGTCAGCCGCTGGGCACAGTGGTGGGGTCGTTCACGCCATCGTCTCTGTTGCGACATCGGCAGCCGCAGGGATTCACGAGGCGGCAGACAGCGCCGCCTCGCCTCGAAATCCGTGCCAACTCTCGCGACATCAAGCGTTTGCGTGGGTCTCACGTTCATGGTTGACCAGGGGGGAGACACCACTCGGTGAGGGCTCCGAAACAGGGGGGCCAACCTGACGCGGTTTTCGCTTGGCTCCCCTCTTGGCACAGGCGTCACGGTCCATCGTCCCCGACAGCTGCAGGTACTGGCGGTTCAGCAACTCCACTTCCACCGTCGAACAACCGCGCGCGCGGTCATCCGCCAGAGCCGACGAGTTCGCGTCCCAGAGCACCCGATCACCCTGTCGCCGCCACGCCCGATACAGCGCCTGCACCCTCGCATTCCCCTGCCGCTGGAACTCGCGCCGGATGTACGGATCGGCCGGGTCACCGACGTGTGCGCCTGTAGCTTGGCATTCGGGAAAGTACGCCTCCAGCGCCTTCGTCACACTCGGATCCATCGGCGTCCAGAGTTCCTCCCGGACGGCCGCCTTGTAGAGGGACACAGCCTTCCGAAAGCGGCGTGGGACGAGCAGCCGGAGCGTCCATGTGCGCACGAACCGCAGCAGCCCCGCGTGGCGAATCAGGAACTGGCGAAAGTCGATGGGGATGCTGCGGTTGACGAGATACGGGAAGATCAGATGGTCGGAGCGGCCCTTCTCGACCCCGATCGGCAGCTTGTCCGGGAAGCAGCGGATGACGCGCTGGCGTCCGGTACCGAACGCGAGGTGCGGGTAGTCCTCGGGGCGCAGGTAGTTGTCGCGCATGAGCGCGAAGAACCGCCGCTTGTCCGGCTCGGGGCTGAGCCACCAGCAGTGGCGGCCACCGAGCACCGCGTCCAGAATCATCACGCGCTCGACCATCCGGCCGACGGTCAGCAGCCGTCGATTCCGGTTGTCGGCCTGGCCGATGGCCTCGTACAGCGGCCGGTGGTGAACGTGGTAGAGCCGTCCGCGGCGCACCGGTCCGGGCTCGATGGCACGGGCGAACCCGCGCGACACGAGTCGGCCGACGAAATCGCGGCTGTTCTGGCCGCGCACGGTGCCGGTGAACGCGCAGTACTGCCGTTCAAGGAAGCAGCCGGCATGGACCATGACGGCCACCAGGAACTGGCACTGGCGTTCCGTGAATCCAAAGCTCGCGAGTGCCTTCACCCGCTCCTCCGTGACGCTGTCCAAGGTGCCGTTGGCCGGATATTGGAGCGTCACAGGAACTCCTCCGCCCCTCGCGGCCGAGGCACCGACCGCCCACCGCCACCACGTGAGCCAACGACGTAGACCTGGAATCCGGCCTTGCTGTGGCCAGCGGCGTGTGCTCCGCGGTAGTGCGGTGTGAACAGCTCGACGTCCTGGTGCAGTTCGCGCCCGTCGACCTCGTATTCGATGCGGTAGTCCGGGAAGTGGACCTGCCCGTCGAAGTACGGCAGGTCGTGGTCGCGCGCCCACGCCCGGATCTCGTGCTCGTCCCGGTCGGGGCGGCCGTCGCTGTCGGCCCGTCCGCGGTTGTGCTCCTGCAGGAACTCCTGGTACTCGCGCTTCAGGTCCTGCTCCAGCACGACGCGCCGCACTTCGAGCCCGTCGTGCTCGGTGCGGAGCCGCGCTTCCTCCTGTCGGTAGGTCGAGTACAGGTGCGAGTCGTGATTCAGTTCACGTTCCCGGCTGACACCTGAATAGAACGCCTGGGACGGCTCGTCGTGCCGGTGGAGCGAGTGGGCATCGAGCAGGTCTCGCCCCTCGCGCGTCAGCGTCAGGCCACGCTCGCCGTCGCCGAGATCCACCGTTTCGACGAGGCCCTCGGCCCGCAGATGTTCCACGGTGTCGTGGTCAGTATCGAGGTCGTGCTCGGGGACGACGCGAAACGCGCCGACAGCGGCCAGGGTGCGGCTGTCCTCGCCGTTCAGGTCGAACACGCGGTCGCGGTCCATGACCAGCTCGCGCTCGTCGCCCCGCGGCAGGTCGAGGTCGCGCATCAAGCTGTCGCGCAGGTCAAGGTGGTCTCGGTCCCTGTCTTCGTACACTCGCGCACGGCTATCGCCGCCTTCACGGCCGCGCGTGTCATCTCGCGGATCGAACATGGCTGTCCTCCCGACATGGCGTTGCGTTGGGTTATTCGTGAAGGCACCCGGGCGGTTGCCGCGCGGGGCGATTCAGGAAGGCGCTGAGCGTCGGGGGCGTTATGCCGCGCGGCGGTCAGGGCTGGTCTGCAGGACTCGGGCTCAGGACGGCTTGGCCGACCGAGCGATGGAGTCGACCCAGGATGTCAGGCTTCAGGGCCAGCAACCAACCACGGCTGCTACAGGGCTTATACTCCTCGCGCAACAGCCACGCAAGTGACGGCCGGGGGGACACCAGGAACGCGCCAAGCCTCAGCGCGCCTCGCCAGGTCGGCGCGTTCGGCCGAGATGTGATCCAGGGCCCGACAGAGCGGGCGCACAGTGTGGGAGACGTGATGCAATTCCTTCTGATTCTCAACGACCCGCCATATGGCACGGAGCGCGTCTACAATGGCCTTCGCCTCGGCCTGGCCCTCGCCAAGGTGGACGACGCGAAGGTCACGATCTTCCTGATGGCGGATGCGGTGGGCGCGGCGCGGCGAGGGCAGAAGACGCCCGAGGGCTACTACAACATCGAGCGCATGGTAAAGCGGCTCGTCGTGGCACCGCATCGTGTGTTGCTCTGCGGGACATGCATGGACGCCCGAGGGATGAGTAATGACGACGTGCTTGAAGGCGCCGCGCGAAGCACGATGGACGAACTGGCGCAAGCAACGGTCTCCGCGCACAAGGTCGTCGTGTTCTAGTCAGGGGCCAGGAGCGCTGCATGGAACGTCACCGACACTGGAACCAGGTCTACACCACCAAGGGCGAACGTGACGTCAGCTGGTTCGAGGCACTGCCTGAGATTTCGCTCGAGATGCTCGACGCGGCAGGTATGACCGCCCAATCGTGTGTCCTTGACGTGGGCGGCGGCGACTCGCACCTGGTGGACGCCCTCGCCGCGCGCGGGCTCGACTGCCTGGCCGTGCTCGACGTCTCAGGGGCGGCCCTCGAACGAGCGCGCACGCGCATGGGCCCCACCGCCCGTGTACCGGTATGGATCGAGGCCGACGTGACGGGCGACTGGACGCTGAAGCCGATGGATATCTGGCACGACCGTGCCGTGTTCCACTTCCTCACCACGCCAGAAGACCGGGCCCACTACAAGCGCCACCTGCTCGACACGCTCAAGCCCGGCGGCGCGGCCATCGTCGCAACCTTCGCGCCTGACGGTCCGGAGAAGTGCAGCGGCCTCCCGGTGCAGCGCTACTCGCCAGAGCAGCTGGTGGCGGAGCTGGGCCCCCGCTTCGAACTGCGCGACGCCCGGACGCATGTGCATACAACGCCCTGGGGAAGCACCCAGTCTTTCCAGTACTCGCGGCTGCAACGTCGCGACTAGCCTGCACGTCCTCGTGGCGCCCGCCGGACAGAGGGCATCAGCTCGCCCCAACCAGCGCTCTGGTGGTACCCGCTTCTTCTTCGACCGTCCGCCCATCGCGAATGTGGTACGTGCGCTTGAAGGTCGGGATGATCTTCTCGTCGTGCGTGACGACGACGATGGCCGTGTCGTACTGGCTGGCCAGCTGGTGCAGGATGCGCATGACCGCAAGGCCCCGCTCGCTGTCGAGTGGCGCCGTCGGTTCGTCGGCGAGGATCACAGGGGGCCGGTTGGCAAGGGCCCGGGCAATCGATACCCGCTGCTGCTCACCGCCTGACAGCTCCGCCGGCAATGCCTTGGCGCGATGGGCCACGTCGAGGGCCTCCAGCAGCTCGCGGGCGCGAGCCCGGGCGACGGCATTGGGCTGGCCCGCCAACATCGGCAACAGCGCCACGTTGTCGGTGGCGTCGAGAAACGGAATGAGATACGGAGCCTGGAAGATGAAGCCAATGCGATCGCGACGCAACACGCGAAGGTCGGCGGTCTTCCAGCCGCCGTCGTAGATGACCTGACCGCCAAGCGTAATGCGACCGCGGGTCGGTTCGATGACCGCGCCGAGGCACTTCAGCAGGGTCGTCTTCCCCGAGCCGCTCGGACCAATGAGGCCCACGACCTCGCCGGGGGCGACGGCCATGTTGACATCCTTGAGCGCGTCGACGGCCGTCGGCCCCTCGCCGTAGCGTTTGCTCAGCCCCTCGATCTGGATGCCGACGCCGCCCGTCATCTCAGCCTCCAATGGCGGCGGCCGGATCCACGCGCAGGGCGGCCCGAATGGCCAGGGTGCTGGCGAGCACGCAGACAAGCATCACGATGCCGAAGCCGAGCACGGCGTCCCAGGGTTCGAGCAGAACGTAGCGGGGGAAGGCCGGCCCCCAGATGGTGGCGGCGATCTTGCCAACCGCGAAGCCGATGACGCCCAAACCCAGGGCCTGCTGCAGGATCATGCTGGCGATGGTCGAATTGTGGGTGCCGATGAGCTTCAGCACGGCGATCTCTCGAATCTTGCCCAACGTCATCGTGTAGATGATGAACGCCACGATGGCGGCGCTCACGATGGTCAGAATCACCAGGAACATCCCGATCTGACGCGACGCGGTGGCTATGAGCTTGGCAATGAGAATCTCCTCCATCTCGACACGTGTGAAGGCCTGCACGTGCTTCCATTGACGGAGGTAGGCCGCGACACTGTCGGGCGCGTGACCGGTGCCCACGCGGACCAGCACGGCGTTGACGGTCTGGCTGCTGGTCTGCGACGCCTCGAGGGCCTCGAGCAGCCCGGGGACGCCTGGACGATTGAGCGCCGGATTGCCGGCGCTGCGGGCGCGCTCGTTGAGGATGGCGTCGTTGTCTTTGAGGAACTGCGCCTCCTGCGCGTCCTTGAGCGGGATGAAGACCATCGGGTCCCCGCCGGACGACACCATCCGCCGCGTCAGGCCGACAACGATGTAGTCGTGCCGGCGAATACGAATGCGGTCGCCAATCGAGAAGCCGGCGCTCACGTCCGCCACCGCTTCGTAGTGACTGCGTGTCACACGCCGACCGGCAATCAGGTAGAGCGGTTCACCGGGCTCACCGGGCACGAAGCCGACGACCATGGCGCGCACGTCCGTCGCGCCGCGGCGGACCTGCATCGTGAGGTAGGTCACGTTGGAGGCCTGCGCAACGCCCGGCAGCCCGAGCAGACTGCGATAGATGTCGTCGTGCACGCTGGAGGGCTCCGCATACGGGCCGAGCGTGTCCTTCTGCACGACCCAGACGTCGGCGCCGCTGTTATCGAGCAGCACCTTGGCGTCATCGACCATGCCGCGGTAAACGCCTGCCATGGTGAACGTGACGCCGATGAGCAGCCCGAGCCCCAGCCCCGTCAGGACGAACTTGCTCCACGAGTGCAGGATGTCCCGGCCGGCCAGGCTGATCATGGCACCGCTCCCCGCAGCGCGGGCACCACCGTGACGCGGCTGCCGTCGTCGAGGTCGCGCTCGCTGTAGACGACCACCTGGTCACCCACCTGAAGGCCCTCGAGTATCTGCACCAGCCCGTCGAGTCCCTCTGCCCCGGTGGTGACCGGCACGAACGCGAGCTGGCCGTCCGCGTAGCGCCAGACGCCCTGTTGTGCGCCGCGGTGGCGGAGACTGGCGTTGGGCACCACGACCGCCGCCCTGACCACCGGCAAGGCCAGCGTGACCTCGGCCATCTCACCACTCGACACGCCGTCTGGGAGGCGATCGAACGCCACCTTCGCGATACGTTCCTCGGTGATGGCATCACTGATGGGTTCCACGCGCACCAACGTGCCCGCCACGGTGACCAGCGGATCGGCACGGCGCGTGATGCGGGCCGTCAAGCCGGCACGCAGGCCAGCCGAACGGGCCTGGTCCAGGCGCACGCTGATCCAGACACTGCGGGGATCCTCGAGCCTGAGGACCATCTGACCCGCCACGACCGTGGACCCTGGTTCCGCGTCCCGCGCCGTGACGAGGCCATCGACCGGGGCGACCAGGCGAAGGTTGCTCCGCTGCTGCTGCGCCCCGCCGGTGTCGGCTTCGAGCCGCGTCACGTCGCGACGGGCCGCCACCAGCGTCGACTCGGCGGCGATGAGCTGCGCCTCAGCGGATTTCTCGACCTGCCGTGCGGTGTCCACTGCGCTCTGGCTGGTGGCGCCCGCGGCCCCCAGGGCTTCGGCGCGGCGCGCCTCCGTCGCGGCCCACGTGTGCCGGCTCCTGGCGTCTCGAACCTGCGCGTCAGCCGCGGAGACGGTGCTCCTGCCTCGCTCGACCGCCGCGGCGGTCGCGGCGACGCGGGTATCGAGGTCCACCGGCTCCATCTCGGCAAGGAGCTGCCCGGTGGTGACAGTGTCGCCGACGTCGACGAGGACGCGCCTGACACGGCCAGGGGCGATCGGCCCAATCGCGTAGGCCCGTCGGGCCTCGACGGTGCCGATGCCGAAGAGGGCCGGAGCCACGTCGTGCTGTGCCGCGGGCGCGACCGTGACCCGAATCGGCGCGAGCGGGCCACTCTGCGTGGCCACCCAGCCAAGCGCCGCCAGCAGCCCGAGCCCCACGAGCGCCACCCAGACCTGACGGGGAACCCTGAAGCCCCTCCTCACCACATGTGCTCCTGCTCTACGCGAACGCCCACACCGCCCAGGCGGCGGGTCTGGCCCGTCGATCGCGACCGCTACTCCATAGGAGCCAGGGCGACGACAATCGGTTCATGCGGCCGGTATCCTCACCTGTCCGTGAACTGGGTCAACAGGATGGACACGGACGGCGACGCCACGATTTCATGAACGACGCCAGGTTCGAGCGTCACGAGCACTCCTGGCGTGAGGGACACGCTGGTTCCCTCGTCCTTGAGCGTGAGCGTACCGCTGCCCACGACGCACTGAATCGTGATCGGCACGGGCGCTTTGTGTGCCGCCAGTGTGGCTCCGTTACGCAGCGTGATCTGCACCAGCGTGCGACGCGACCCAGTGAACAGCGACACCACTTGCTTGTCGGCTCCGGGTTCGATCGACGACTGCAGAGCCAGGACCTTCATGGGGTTCTCCTTGGGAGCGCTTTGAGGCGTTGGGATGCTCGCGTAAGGCCGCGCACCAGACGCCGACGCTGCGTACACCCCCAGCGCCAGCATGACGGCCGTCGTCACACCTGTGATGAACGACGCACGAATGGACATGTGCTGCCTCCTGTTGCAGTGTGACGCGTCCATCACCCGCCTGGCAGTGACTTTTGTCACGCGCGCGCGAACGGTTCCGCGCCGTCGCGCTACTCGGACGCAGCCAGGTCCGCTTCCAGGCCCTGAAGGTCGAGGATAGTGATGACTCTCGCCTCGACCGCGATGAAGCCCTGCGCCTGGAGTCTGGTCAGGTTCCGCGACACGAGTTCGCGGACGGTGCCGACGTGCGCGGCGAGCTCCTGATGACTGGGAAGGGTGATGATTGAGCCACGCGCGGACGGACGGCCGCTGGTCGCGGCTTGGCGCAGCAGCCAGGAGACCAGTCGATGCCGCACCGTGGTGAAGGACAACTCTTCGATCACGGCCACCACCCGCCGCTGGCGAGCCGCCACCACCTGGAGGATCTTCAGGGCGACCTCAGGACGTTCCAGGCACAGCGCTCGCACGTCGGCGCGTGAGATGAAGAGGACCTCGGTGTCGGACATCGCGGAGGCCGATGCGGGATACGGGCCGCCGTCGAACACCGGCAGTTCGGCAAAGGAACTGCCAGGTTCCTCCACGGCCAGGACCTGCTCTCGACCAGAGGCCGAGGTCTTGAAGATCTTGATCCTGCCGGAGACGAGGACGTAGAGGCCCTGACAGGCGCTCCCTTCGGCGAACAGGACCTCGCCTTGCGCGTATCGGCGAAGGTGTGCCCGGTCGGCCAGAGATGTCAGCTCAGCCTCGTCGAGCGCCGCGAACAGCGGCTGCGCCTGGAGGCTGACCACGGGACTCGACACGGGTGTCATCTTGTCATCGGACGTGCCGTGGTCGTTCGACAATCCGCGGGTCGGCGTGCCGCCCGCCCCTGCCACCTGGTCACAGCGGTGGCGAGGAGGGCGCCCGCGCATGACGACGATCATACGGAACCGCCGCGGTGCTCCGTAGACTGCTGCAAGGGCCCTCAAGCTCATGACCGAGCACCCGCTCGCCATCGGCGTCGACGCGGCCAGGCTGCCGCTGGATGCGCTGTGCGACCACCTCGTCGCCGTGCCGCACGCCAGGATGCATGCGGCCGTGCCGCGAATCCGCTCGCGCCTCGCAGCCCTGGCCGCACGCGAGCCAGAGGGGCCAGCGACAGGGCTGCAGGCCGCGTTCGCCGAGCTCGCGACGCGGCTGCTCGCCCACCTCGCCAAGGTGGAGAACATTCTGTTCCCGGCGGTGACCGCGCTGGCCGATGCTGAGCGTTCGGGGCGGTCTCGTCCAGCCCTCGCGTTCCCCACGGTCGTCCATCCCATCCGCGTGCTGGAGGCCGAGCACGAGCGGCTCCTGGCGGCGCTCGCCGAAGTCGAGGCGCTGAGAGGCGACCTCAGCCATGCTCCACCCGACGACGCCTGGCACACGGTCCAGAATGATCTGACCGCGTTCCAGGCTGACCTCGCTGCTCATGTGCACTTCGAAGCCGAGGTCCTGTTTCCGCGAGCGATTGAACTGGACCAGAGGCTGTAGTGCCTCTCCCTCCAGTAGAATGCAGCCGTGAGTCTGCCGACTGACGACCAGTTGCGGCGCATGGCGCTGTTTCGGCGCCTGACGTCGGAGGACCGTGCCCGCGTCGGCGCAGTGTCACGCGTGGTGCACCACGCGCGAGGCGCTACCGTGTTCTCCGAAGGAGAGGATGCGGACGCCTTCCTGGCCATCGTCGAGGGTCGGGTCAAGGTCTACAAGTCGACGCCCGCCGGCAAGGAAATCATTCTCGAGATCTTCGGGCCGGGCGACCCGCTGGCGGCCGTCGCCGTCTACGAAAGCGCGCCGCTCCCGGCATCGGCACTGGCGCTCGACGACGTGACCTGTCTTCGCGTCGAGAAGCGCGACTTCTTCGAGTTGCTCGAGCGCCATCCTGCGCTCGTCCGCGGCTTGTTGTCGGGGCTCACGATTCGCCTGGCGGAACTGACGCGGCGTCTCGCCGAGCTCACGGGGGCGAGAGTCGAGGCTCGGTTTGCCCGCCTCTTTCTGAAGCTCGCGCACCAGATCGGTCGCGCTGATCGCGGCGGCACGTTCGTGCCGATGCCGCTGGCACGTCAGGAACTCGCGGATCTCACGGGCACCACGATCGAAAGCGCGATCCGGATCATGAGCCGGTGGGAGAAGGAAGGCGTACTGCACACCGACAAGGACGGCTTCGTGGTGCTCGATCGCGCCGTGCTAGAAGACGCCTCCGCGACGTGACGTTCCGTCACGGCTCGTAGCGCATCATCGCCATGAAGCCGTTGTCCATGTGGAACTGCTGGTGGCAATGGAATAGGGCGAGACCCGGCAGATTCGCGGTGACGTCGATCTCGACCTGCTTCCACGGCGGCACGGTGACGACGTCTTTCATCAGGCCCGAGGTTGGCCGGCCGTCGAACCGCACGAGTTCGAAGGTGTGCCGGTGCAGATGCACGGGATGCGGGTCGGCGCTCTGGTTGTCGAGCGTCCACCGGTACCGGCGGCCGGCCGTCACGACGATGTCGTCGGTCTTCGGATACGACTTGCCGTTGATGGCCCAGTGATGGCCGTCGCCCACCGCCCGGAAGGCCAGCGTGAGGCGGCCATCTGGTTCACGAACCGCCGGCGACTCCGCGCCGAACAGGGTGTAGTCCCACGGCCGCGGTACCGGAGGCTCCCACCGTGGTGCTCCGGTGGCGCCGGCGTACTCGATGACGATGCCGAGCCCTTTGTCGCGCTCGGCGGCGCGCGGTGCGCCGAGGATCCACACGCCGGGCCGGTTCATTTCCACCACGGCATCCACGCGCTCGCCCGGCGCCAGCTCGACGATCGGGACTGGCGCCGGCCGCGGCACGGGGTTGCCGTCGAGGGCCACGACGCGAAAACGATGCCCGGGCAGCGCGAGCTGGTGGGTCAGCGTGGCGCTGGCGTTCACGAGCCGGAACAGCACGCGCGCGCCTTCCTTCACGCGCACCGGCTCGCCGGCGCCGAGCATCCGGCCGTTGATCGAATACGCCTTGAACTCGACGTCGACGCCGCCCTGGCGGCGCAGCGACGGCTCCCACTCGTGCAGCAGCAGCGGCACGTCGGCGTCGTAGGCGCCGGGATCGAGCCCGTCGTCGACCAGCATGGCGCCGAACTGGCCGGTGTAGGTGCTCTTCGACAGGTCGCGGCCGGCAGCGTTGTGGCTGTGGTACCAGCGCGTGCCCGCGGGTTCCGGGGTGAAGACGTAGCGGCGGCGGCCGCGCGGCGGCACGCCGGGCGTGCCCTGCTCGTAGACGCCGTCGACCTCGGGCGGGATGTGGAGCCCGTGCCAGTGCACGATGTCTTCGACCTCGGTGTCGTTGAAGACGTCGATCGTGAGCGGGCGCCCGCGCGACACCCGTAGTAACGGGCCTGGCACCTGACCGTTGTAGGCCAGCGTCGGCACGACGCGGCGCGGCGCGATCTCGTGCCGCAGACGGCCGATGCGCAAGGTCACGTCGGCCGCGCCGGCGAGTTCCTCCGCCGACTGCGGCGGGTGGTGCATCCGCGCGCCGCCATGCTGGGCGCGCGGCCAGGCCCCGACTCGCTGTCGTCGGGTGCATGAAGAGCAACGCTGCGGGCATGGCGCGGTGCAACTCCGGAACGCCGGCGTCATCCCGTGCCGCTGTGCCAATGTTCGACACGGCCCGTGCCGAGCCACAGGTCGTAGGTGGCATCGGGCACTTCAGGCGGCGCTGTATAGGGGCGGAAGAAGATCTTGGCCTTGCCGGTGAGTGACACCGGCGGCGCCGTGGCCGGCCCCGTGCGGTCGCCCGGCGGCAGCGCCTTCATCGCCGGGCCGTAGAACTCAGACGGTCCGCGTGTCGCAATACGGATCGTGCGCCGCGTTGAAGCGCGGGGGTCTCGCGGCCCTTGACAACCGGCCAACGCAGGCCGCGAACGTCGGCGCCAAAATACGCGTCGAAGGGCGCGGTCGTGCGCGTGCCCGCGGCGAAGGCGGCGTGCTCCTCGAACAGCGCCTTCTCGGGGAACCCGTGACCCCAAGGTAGCGCACGGTGTCGGATGGTCCTCCGCCACGGCATCCGGCCACGCCACTCGCCGATTGGCTGTCGTCGCGAACAAGACGTCGTAGGTGGCTTCCGGCCGATGCCCCAGCGCGCGGGCGGCGGCGCGCACGTCAGGGCAGCCGGCCGACGGGTTCACCAGCCACAGCAGCCCCGGCCACCGGCTGCGCGCTCCACAGGTTCGAATGGTGAGGCGCTTCGAGAACTCGGTTGCCACAGATCGAGCGTCCCCGGCGCCGGCACTGCTGGCGCCACATCTGCGTGCGGCGTTCGCTGTTGCCGTAGGCACCCACTTCTCGAGATCATCGCCGACGGCAGCACCAGGTCGGCCAGCCCGGTGGGAGACGCCGGGATACACGTCCGAACACGACGATGAACGCATCAGGCCGCCGGGCCGCATCCACCCAGTGATTGGCGTTGGCGGTCGACTGGAACGGATTCGTGACCTGCACCCACAGCCACTTGATGCGGCCATCTTCGGGTCGCGCATCATGTCGGTCAGGTGGCTGCCCGGTTTCAGGTTGATCGTGCCGGCCGGCAGCCGCCTGACTCCTCGGCGCGCTGGCGATCGGCCGGGTTCTCAACTTTGACATGTCGGCCGGCAGGCGGTGCGCGAAGGTGCCGACTTCGCGCGCGGTGCCACGAATGACAGCTGCCCGGTGAGCGAGAAAGCACTGTTGCCGGGGGCCGCGTAGCGCGGTGAGCAGGTGCACCATGTAGGCCTGCTCGTTCCAGCCAGGTGCCGCGCGTGCTCTGGTTGAAGCCCATGGTCCAGAACGACACGACCTTGCGGGCGCGATCGCAGTAGAGGTCGGCGAGCTGCGCGAGCTTGGCCCGGAACGCTTCGAGCGGCTCGTCGGCGTTGCCGCGCGCGAGTCCGGCCGCGAAGTCCGAGGGTGTAGGGCTCGACGGCGGCGCGGAACTCGTCGGCGGTGATGAGCCAGTGATCGTTCGCATTGGCGCCGGTCGTGCGCCACGCGCGCTCACCCGCTTTCTCAGGACGCCTGCGACCGCCTCGTCGGGCGTCAGTGTGTGGACGCGTTCGTTCGCGCGGGTGTCGCGCTCGGCGAAACATCGCTCGATCGTCGCCGCGTTGACCGTAGCCGATGTCGGTGTAGCCGGCGGCGAAGACACAGTGCTGGTCAGCGCGAACGCCCGATCGACCGCGTTCCGGACGAGCACCTCGCGAGCCCGAGGTAGTTCCAGATCGCGAGGTCCGTCTGCTGAACCGTCGATCTCGAGATCCGCCATCGCGAGGTCGGCGTCGTGAACGTCGTCGTCGGGTGCGCGTGCGGTAGTTCAGGTCGGCCAGCCGCTTCGCGGTGACACGCCCACAGCATCGGGTGCATCTCGGCCATGTTGGCGCCCCACGTCACCACGGTGTCGGTGAGCTCGATGTCGTCGTAACAGCCGGCCGGCTCAGTGTGCCGGGTCTACGCCAAACGTGACCGCCGAGGCCATACAGTGCCAGCGCGTTCGGCTCGAGGTTGTTGCTGCGCCAGCCGGCCTTGACGAGCTTCGCCGCGGCGTAGCCCCCTCCTGAATCGTGTATGCTGACCCGAGCCCATCACCGCCACGCCGGTCGGACCGAGCTCCGCGTGGACGCGCGTGAACTGGCGCGCCATCTCGTCGAAGGCGCGTTCCCCACGACACAGGCGTGAGCGTGCCGCGTTTGTCGTAGGCACCGTCCGTGAGCGCAACTGCGGTGTGGTCAGCCAGTCGGAGCCGTAGAAATCTGCGCGTTGGCGTAGCCCTTCACGCACAGCAGGCCGCGATTCACGGGCGAGGTCGGGTCGCCCTTGACGGCGACGATCCGGTCGTCGCGGGTGCCCACCTGGATGCAGCCAGTGCCGCAGAACCGGCACACACCTGATCCCAACGCACCGCCGACGGCGCCTGCGCGGCACAGGCCCGAAGTGTCGCCGGCACCGGCGGAAGACCGGCAGCCACGGCGGTGGCCTGCCCAGCGGCAACGGCTCGCAGGAACTCGCGACGGGTGGCGCCGCTCATGATGCTCCTCCTGCCGCGTGCCAGTCCCGACCGCGCCGGGGTCGGCGATGTAGCATGAAGCAAGATGCGCCGTACCACGCCCGGAGCAGCCGTCCGATGTCTTCGTGGATCGGCGCGCACCGCCTCGAGCGTCGGCGCGTCGATGGTCACCACGAGCTGGCCGCTGACCGGGTCGGCGATGTGGGTCTCGACGCCGGCCTGTTGCGCCAGCTGGTCTCTGACCCCACGGGCCCCGGTGCTACGCGCACCAGCACACCGGCAATGTGGACGGCCTCACCAGGCTCCTGCGTGCTGCCGATCCTGGCGCCGGCGGCGCCGTCGGCCATGACGGCGGTCATACCGGCCTACCCGTGCGGCTGTGTGGACGTCAGGTGCGGCGCGGGAGCCAGCCATCGCCCGTCATGAAGCTGACCCAGCGCGACAGTCCTGGAATACACCACGTCGGGTCGAAGTGGAGAACCGGCATCAACCCCGTGCGGTGCGTCTCGACAGCACCTCGGACGCGTGGTGACACCACGCTGCCGGGCGCCAGCACCAGCGCATCGGCGCGGGCCAGGCACATCTCCGACGAGGCCTTCCAGTCCGGCGTGTCGGACGAGGTGACGAACAGGGTCAGGTCGGCCGCGACGAGCGGCGCCATGCGATTGGATTCGACGACCACGTCGTAGCCGCCCGACGAGAGCACACGCACGAGCGCGGCGACCTCGTGCAGGTGGCCGTCCGGACAGCGGCAGAGGAAGGCCCGCGCCGCTCCGGCGGCCAGGCAGCGCCCGGTGGAGGTGGCGAGCGTCGTCTCGGCATCCTCCTCGATGGCGAAGTGCCCGCCCCCGTGACGGTGGGCGGACACCTTCACGGTCACAACCGCCCTCGGCGCGAGCGCCCTCACGAGGGCAACGCTCAGCGCTGTCTTCCCTACGCCGCGGCTGTGCCCCCCGACAACGATGATGCGGCCGCGCATGATCACACGTGACAAGAGAACTCGCTGCCGTCCTCGTCTTCGAATGGCTGGATGACGGGCAGCTGCTTCGGCCCGCGCGGCGCACCAGCGCGCGCCAACAGGATGCGACCGGCACTGGCCATGTAACTAGCGGGCGCCGCCTCGAGCAACGGCGCCAGGCGGCCGGCAATCGTGGCGACGTGCTCCTGCCGGAAGCGGTCTCCAGCCTCGGCCGTGAGCGCGGCGCGCTCCGCGTCACCAGCCAGGAGCGCGAACGCCTGCTTGGTGCGGAGGTAGGCGAGGAACCCGAGCTCGACGGCGATGTGGTCCGGCGGTTCACCAAGCGCCGGCGCGTAGGCGAAGGCGCCGTAGTGGCCCGTAACCGACGACATCACCGATCCGAGTTCGAGCGACTGGTAGTAGGTCACCTCGCGCGGCGGGGCCGGGCCGCCTGGGCCGAACACCGAGTGGTACAGCCCTTCGGACGACTCGTCGAGCGCCGCCGTGACCGCAGCATGTAGCCGATCGTCAGTGAGCTCCCGGTCGAGCGCGGCGATGTCGTCACGCCACGCCGATGACGGGCACTCGAACAGCCGGCCGAGCAGCCGCCAGGCCGCAGCGTCGCGCAGCAGGTCCACCACTACCGGATCGAGCGTCGCTGTCGCCGTGGTCATGATGTCCCCCGCATCGACAAGCCCACCCAGCCGCTGCGCATCTTCCGGGCGCCGGCTTCCTGCGACGTGCCTTCCCAGACCGCCACGGCGAACTGCGTGCGGCTCGTCGGCGTCAGACCGTCTGGAAGTGGCCGCACGATGACCACCGACCAGCCCGACCTCGTCCGCACGCCCCGACCGCGCGCCGACGACCCGCCGGCCGGGGCAAGCGACCCGGGCCCTTCAGCCACGAGATCCTCGACCGGAGAGGTGCGAGGCCCGCCGCGCAGGTTGCCGGCCCCTTCCGCCGGGGCGTACCGCGAGGCCATCTGGCGCTGCGCGTCCGACCCCTTCTCAAGCGACGCCGCCTCGAACGGATAGTGGTCGACGGTCGCGTTGGGATAGAGATCCTGGATCGCAGTACCACGCCCGTCGACGGTGGCCTGCCAGTCGGCGCGCCAGTAGGCGATCTGCACGCCCTTGCCGGCCTGGCCCATCTGGGGGTCCGGCGCGTTCGGATCCGCCTTCTGCGGCACCTGCACGGCGCACGCATCGACGAAACGGCCGTTGCCGGGCAGGTCGTCCTTCGACGCGTCGGTCCACTCGAGGCGGAAAGCTATCTCGGTCGGGCCGGCAATGGCCCGGACGCGCACGTCAGGCGTCGAGGCCGACATGAGTCGGGGCTCGACGAGGTCCTGGAGCAGCAGTTTCGCGACATGCTCCGGTGCCGAGTTCCAGGCCGGATCGTCAGGCCGATCCGGAATGGCGGACGCCAGAACAGCGACGACGTCCGGAGTCGTCTCCGGGCCACGCTGGCAGGCCGCCACGAGTGCGACGGCGACGAGAACCACGAGATGCCTTCGCATGACGGATCTCCTACGGGCAATTGGAGCGCATGATCTGGTAGACCTTGTCGAAGCCGGCGCGCACGTGGACCGGCTCACGCATCGGCACACGCACGAGCGTCGTGCCGTGGTCGTCGACCCCGGCCACCTCTTCGCCGCGGCGTACCCAGCGGGTCATCACCGATTCAGTGGCGCCGAACAGGCTGAGCAAGCCGGCCAGCTCCGGGTCGTTGGCCGCGTTCCTGTAGGCGGCAATCGCCGCATCGACGCCGGGTCCGAACATCTGCCGGAGGAACTTCGGCGGCACGTGGATGGGCGGGATGTAATAGACGTTGGGCTCCAGCCCGTACTGCGGGTACAGCGGCAACGCAACCTTGCGCAGGTGCACCAGATAGTCGATCGGGTTGTCGGGCCGCGCCTGCTCGGGCTTCGAGATGTAGCCGGCCATGCGGATCTTGCCGATGCAGTTGACGAAACACTGCGGCTGCAGACCGACCTCCATCTTCGGATAACAGGCGATGCACTTCTCGGAGGTGCCCGTCATCGGGTTGAAGAACACCTTCTTGTACGGACAGCCCTTCACACACTCCTGATACCCGCGGCAACGGCCCTGGTCGACCAGCACGATGCCGTCTTCAGGGCGCTTGTAGATCGACCCGCGCGGGCACGACGCCAGGCAGGCGGGGTACGTGCAGTGATTGCAGATGCGCGCCAGGTAGTAGAACCACGCCATATGCGGCATCGACAGACTCATGCCGGCATCCACGGCGCCGGCGCAGTCATCCTCGCCGACGTTCGGATAGGCGTAGTCCTCACCCTCGGGACGCCACGACAACACGCGTTCGCCGGCCTTGGCCGACTCGAAGATCGTCTGCCCCGTGTAGGTCGACCCGTTCCAGCTCCCCGCTTCGAGCATGTCGAGCAGCTTGAGGTCCCAGGCCATCGGGTACGAGCCGTACGGTTTGGTCTCGACGTTGTTCCAGAGCATGTACTCCTGGCCCTTGCCGGAGGTCCAGGTGGTCTTGCAGGCCAGCGTGCAGGTCTGACACGCGATGCACTTATTGGTGTCGAAGACCGCCGCGAACTGCTTCGTGGGACGGCTCTCCGGATACCAGTAGGACATTTCCCTGCCGAGTTGCCAGTTGTAGACACGGGCCATGACCTACTCCTTGTTGCCGGAGTAGTAGTCTCCGGCCAGGTAACGCTTCATCGCGTCCGACTCGTTATGCGGCCTGATGCCGAGGGCCACGGGCCGCCACACGCCCTGCTGGCCGATGCCGCCAGGTTCGGCGCGCGAGATCTTCACGAACGCCTCGCGCGGCGCACCGGTCGGACAGTGCACGTCGGGCAGGAAGCCCTTGCCGATCCCCTGGCCGAACATCTCCTTGCGCACCAGCGAATCGGTCATCCAGGTGGGCTTGAGCCAGCCGCGCGTCGCCGACTGGTGCGACCCTGAGCGGAACATCGCCTGGAACTTCGTCCGGGGATTCTTCGCAAGGCCGTCGGCCCGCGACTTCGCCCCCTCGACCGACCCCGGCGTCGCGCCGTACATGTTGAACCACATGCGCGTCACGCCCCGGGGCGTGCCTGGGTAATAGCGGGCGCGGCAGATCAGGCGGGCGAACTCCATGTCCTTCGCATTCTTCTGCCAGCCGCGGAATGGGCGGTCTTCCGGGTCAGGATCGATCCAGACGTAGTCGCCATCCTGCACGCCGAGTTCCTTCGCGTCGTTCGGGTTGATGTCAACGTAGCCCTCGGTCACGAACGGACTGCGCTTGTCACGCCGGTAGATGTCGCCGAACGGCCCGAAGAGCATCGCGTTCATGTCGGTGTCGATCGGAGTGGTGTGCGATCCGTGGCGGTACTTCGGCGTGTGGAACACGAACTTGAAGCCCTGCTTCGTGAGCGGATGCTGCGTCTTCTTGGCCTCGGCCCAGGTGAGCACGACGTTGCGGCCGCAGCGCACCTCGCACGATAGGTCGGTGCGGGCCACGCCGTAGTCTTCGGGGCCTTTCGGCCTGATCGCCTCGTGTTTCGGCGCCACGATGACATTGGGCTCGTGGAACGTCGAGTCGATGGGTTCGCGGTGCACGGGCAGGTTTTCTCCGGCCTCGATGAACTCGTCTTCCTCGCGGTAGAACTCAAGACGGCCCGTCTTGGTGTACCAGGGTGTCGAGTCGGCCAACTGGTCGTAGCCGACAATCTTCGGCGTGGTGCGGGAGTTCATGAGCGCCGGCACGCCCTCGCGGGCCTTCGCTTCCAGTTCGGTAAACCGGTACCCCTTCGTGTTGGTCGAATGGTCGAGGATGCGCTGCAGGTAGACGTCGGCGCGGAACTCGCGCACGAACTTCCACATGTCGTTGAACCGCTGGTCGCCGGTCGAGGTTGCCAGCTTGGAGGCCACCAGGGCCTGCACCTCGATGTCACCCATCGTGTTGAAGATGCGCGGGATCGGCGTCTTCGGGAACACGATGAGGAACGGGTTGGTGACCGAGGCAGTCATGTCCGGATGTTTCAGCTCGGCCCACGAGTCGACACCGAACACCACATCGGCCCACTCACACGACCCGCTCCACCACCACTCATGCACCGCAATCATCTCCATCCGCGGCAGGGCATTCACGACGGTGTTGTAGTGCCATTTCACGTTGCCGAGAATCGAGTTGGCGTTGGCGAACCACATCACCTTCGTCGGCGTCGGCATGTGTGTGGAGCCCGTCAGCAGCCGGTTGCCGACGCGCAGGGGGTGATCTTCGTGGTTGTAGAAGTGGGCCGATTCGGCCTTCCAGTACTGGCGCGGCCGCGCCGGCTTCGCCGGGTCGAGCTCGATGTCGAAGGGGTTCTCGTTGATGTACTGCGGACAGCCGTTGAAGAGAGCCGTCCGGTAGTTGCCGGCGTAGGAGCCGACGTTACCGCCGATTTTTCCGACGTTGCCGGTCAGGGCGGCCAGCAGGAAGACGTCGCGGTCCTTGTTGTCGCTGTTGAAGAACTGGTTCGGGCCCATGCCGAGCGCGAAGAGCGTCGTGCCCGGCTGCTTCGCGAATTCGCGGGCCAGTTGCTCGACGGCGGCGGCCGGCGCCCACGTGATTTCTTCGGTCGTCTTCGGATCGAAGTGCGCGGCGTATTCCCTGACGAGATCGAAGGTTGGCCGACAGCGCACGGTCGTCCCGTCGGCCAGGCGGACGTTCACGCTGCCTTCGAGTTGCGGATCGCCCACCGTCGACCGCTGCCCCACCTCGTCACGGGTAAGACGCCGCGGCTGTTGGCCCACGCGGTCCCACCACACGTAGTCGCCCCACTCGGCCCGCATCTCGGCCGTCACCGTCTGACGGCGCTGCTGTGCAGCAGCCGGCTCACGGTCGCCGGCCTTGCGCAGATCGGCCGATGTCAGGGTGGCCAGTTCCCCGCCGAAGACCTCCTTCGCGCGCAGGCACTTGAGCGTATCGGTGCGCACGAGCACCGGCAGATCGGTCCACCGCTTCACGTAGTCGACGTCGTAGAGCCGGTCGCGCAGGATGACGTGCGAGAAGCCGAGCGCCAGCGCCGAGGTCGTGCCCGGCCGCACGACGACCACCTGGTCGGCCTTGCTGGCGGTGGACGAATACTCACACGCGATGACGACGATTCTTGTGCCCTTGAGGCGGGCTTCGGTCAGCCAGTGCGCGTCGGGCATCTTGGTCGAGATCCAGTTCATGCCCCAGACGACGACGGTCTTCGCATGCTCGACGGCGTTCAAGTCGAACTCAACGGTCTGCTGGCCGGTCACCATCGGGTGGCCGGGTGGCAGGTCGGTGTGCCACGAGTAGTTGTCGAAGCCCCGCGAGCCGAGCGCGCGGTCGGGGCCCACCTTCCGGACGTGCGCGTCGAGTAGCGCCAGCGTATTGGCCATCCGGTACATGCCGAACACGCGGGTGATGCCGAGCAACGGCATGCCGCCGCGCAGCTTGATGGTCTGGATCCCCGCACCCTGCGTCGCCTTGATCGTCTCTTCGTCGTAGTGCTGGGCGCGCAGGCGTGCCATGCCGGCCTCACCCGAGTAGGTCTCGGCGATGTTGGTGAGCGCCTTGGCGACCAGAGTCGCCGCCTCGTCATGTGACAGTCGCACCCATTCGTCACGCGCCCGCTGGAAGTACTCGGCCGGGGCCCGGCCGTCGTCACCCCGCGGAAAACCCGCCTCGACCCAGCGTTTGAAGCCGGCCCGCACCATCGTCTGGCTGACTCGCCGGTCGCCGTAGAAGCGCCGCGTCAGGGCCAGGCCCTTCTGGCATACGCGCGGGTCCCACCGGTGAGTCGTCCCGTTGCCGGCCAGGTCGGTAGCTTCGCCGTACCGCATGGACGGACCGATGCGGGTCACGACGCCCTGGCGAACATACGCGTTCAGGATGCAGTTGTGCGTGTCGTTCGGCGCGCAAGTGAACGTGTACTTCGAGTCATAGGCGAACAGATCGCGGTAGGTCTGTTCCCAGCCGCGGTTCGGATACGCGGCCAGCGGATTCGACGGGGCCTGCAGCCCCCAGGCCCGTTCGGCCGACAGCGCGAAGCCGCCGAGACCGGCCGCCGTCACCAGGTCGAGGAACTCGCGGCGGGATGGGTACGTCATGGCTGCACTCCCCAGGTTCGGATGAATGACACGATGGACGCGATGTCAGCCCGTGTGAGCGTTGGATGGACCGGTGAGGATTCGGCGAACCCGACCATGCCCGTGCCGCGGCGCCCGCGCGCGATGGTCTCGACGAAGAACGTGTCGGTGGCCGCCGCCAGCAGCACCGGGTTGTTGAGCGCCGGCGCATCGAGCCCCTCGCCCTTCGGGCCATGGCATCCGGCGCAGGTGCGTTCGAAGAGCCGCCCGCCTTCTGCCGGGTCGCCCTGCACCCAGCGCGCGGGTTTCGAGTCAATCGGCGCCGGCGTGCCGGCGGACGCGCGGAGGTAGGCGACGATGGCGGGGATGTCCGCCGCACGCACGCCGGTGTCGTCGCTCCATGCCCGCATGCGCCGGCCGGGCCGGCCGCGACGGATGGTCTCGCTCAGCAGGGCGTCCGGGGCCACGGCCAGGAAGTCGGGATTGGCCACCGACGGAAACGTGGCCACGCCGGCGGCCCGAAGGCCGAGGCCATCGCGGCCATGGCAACCGGCACAGAAGGCCCCGAACACCGTGGCGCCATCCGAGGCGAACTCCCGTTCGGCGAACCGCGACACCCGCATGCGGTCGCGTGGCAGATAACTGCCTGGCACGTCGCGCCGGCGCAGCGACAACGTGAAGAGTGTCAGGTCATCAACTTCGCGGTCGGTCAGCCGCAGCGCCGGCATCTGCGAACCGACGACGACCGAGGCGGGCGTACGGGCGTGCTGATCGAACCAGTTGTCGAGCGTGCGGTCGCCGGCGACGGCCGCGAAGTCGGCGCGCCCCGGGTCCTTCTCCCCCGCCCGCGTCAGGTCGGGACCGTCGTCGCCACCTACGCCGCTCACCTTGTGGCAGCCGAGGCACCCGGAGGCGAAGAACGTCGACTTGGCGGCGACGACCGACGGCATCGCCACCCGCGTGGCGAGGAAGCGCTCCACCTCGGCACGGTCGGTCTCGGACACGGCGCGCCACGACGTCAGCCAGGGGGCGGCCGTATCGGCGGCGGCGGCGCGGGTGACATGGGCGTCGTGCCAGTCGACACGGTAGCCGGTCAGGCCCACGCGGGTCAGATCCGGTCCTTCCATGCCACCGCCGTCGGGACGGATCGTACCCCCACGGCCGTCCACGCGATGACAAGCCCGACAGTCGAGGCGCTCGAAGGTGGCGCTCCACGCCTCAAGGATTTCGCGGCGGGGAATGCCGGCCGTCGCGTGACAGGTGCCGCACCCCGCTTCCGTCGATCGCACGGGCAACATCGGCTCCGGCCAGAAGTGCACCGTGCCGTGAGCGTCCTCCTTGAGCGTGGCCCGCCCCTGGCCGCCATGGCAGGCGGTACAGCCGAAATCGGCCGGGTCGTGTACTACGTTCGGGTGCGTGCGCTGCGCCGGTCCGGTGACGCTCTGCTCACCTGGCGCCATCGACACGTGGCACGACACGCAGCGATCAGCAACACCGAGCGTCGGGTTCACGACCTGGCGGAGGTGAACGGGCACGGGCTGCCCGTCGAGGCGCACCTCAGCCTGGACCTGACGCCATTCGAGCAGCACGTTCTCGCGCACGGCGGCCGCGACGAGCAACACGAGCACACCAAGACTCGATGCGAGCAGGAGCCACTTGTTGCGATCGAGCGACGCCATGAATGCCTCCCGCGGATCAGTGGAGCGGCCAGTCGGCTGGCGACCAGTAGAACTGCCAGTTCGGGCCGCGGAAATACGTGCCCACCACGGTCAGCACGAGGAACCCGCCGAGGAAACAGGTGAACAATCCGAGCGCACCGGCGCGCGTGGAGTTGTAGCGGCGCACCAGCCAGATCGAATACGCGGCGTAGACCGCCGTCAGCACCGTCCCAGGGTTCACGGCGGTGATGACCAGCTGCGGGATCGCCGGGAACCACTCGCGCAACCAGCCGAAGCGGATGATGAATGCCTCGACGGCAATCGCCGACAGGAGGCCGATGAGCGCCGAACGCCGCACCAGCGGCCAGCCGCCAGGTCCGCCGCACCACTCGCCGGTACCGGCCGTTTCACGATCGAGGAACGGAATCAGGCCGAGGCCGACGAGCACGACGGCAGGAATGCCGATCCCGCCCATGAACGCCGAGAACGCCACCAGTTCCTGCAGCCCCAGGAAATACCAGGGCGCCTTGGCCGGATTCTCCGGAACCAGGGGATTGGCCAGCTCCTTGAGCGGCGCATCGGACACCAGGGCGAGCGCCGTGCAGACGAACACCGTGAGCATGAAGACGGCAAGCTCGGCGTAGAAGAGGTGCGGCATTGACGGCACCGTCTGCTCGGGCCCGTGGCCCACGGCCGACGTCCGCCCGCGGACGATGGCAGCCAGGTGGTAGGTCTTCTGCGGCGCCTCCGTGAACACCGGGTAGGTGCCATCGGCAGCCGGCAGCCGCCGATCGACGTCCGCCGGCTTGGCCAGCCCGCCATCCTTGCGAATCCGCCAGAAGTGCACGGCCATGAGCGCGGCCGCCACGAGCGGCAGCAACATGACGTGGAGCAGGTAGAAGCGGACCAGGGCCTCCTCCCCGACCGTGTCGGAGCCGAGCAGCAGCAGCCGCTGCAGGCCGCCGGGGTCGAACACCTCGGTCATGCCGAGGGCATCGGTGACTTCGCGGGGCGACTGCGCGATGTTGGCGCCGATGGTGATCGCCCAGTAGGCCAGCTGGTCCCACGGCAGCAGATAACCGGTAAACGAGAGCCCGAGCGTGACGGCAAGCAGCGCCATGCCGATGAGCCAGTTGAACTCGCGTGGGGCGCGATAGGCGGCCGTATAGAAGGTCCGCGCCATGTGCAGGATCACGGTGACGACCATGGCGTTGGCCGCCCAGCGATGGATGTTGCGGATGAAACGCCCGGTCGGCACCACGAAGTGGATGTCCTTCATGGAGAGGTAGGCCGCGTCGGGATACGGCTTGTAGTAGAACATCAGCAACACGCCGGTCACGAGCGTGATGAGAAAGGCCGCCAGCGTCGCGATGCCGAGTCCGGCGGTCGTAGCCCAGCGCAGGCTCCAGCGATGGGTGCGCACCGAGTGCAGGTGCAGGAACACGTTGCCGAAAACGAAGGTCGACCGCGAGCGGTCGGTGTGCGGCACGCCGGTGCGGAACGCCGCGGCGGCGATCCGCCCGGGCGCGAGCCGCAGGTTCTCGCGGAACACCCTGAGCGCGTCAGACCCGGCGTTCATGCCTGCACCTTCGTGCCTGTGGGCACACTGGTTTCTTCGTCGACGGTGACGGTGCCGCCCGATACCGACACCTGCCGCCACGGTAGCGGCGCCGGCGCCGGTCCGCCGGTGACGGCGCCGTCGGGCGCGAACTTCGAACCATGGCACGGACACTCGAAGCCGGCCGTCGTCGCCTTCACGATGCAGCCTAGATGGGTGCAGACAATCGAGACGGCGTGGATCCCTTCGCCGTCGCGGAAAATCGCCACTGAACGTCCTGACGGCACGAAGGCTTCACCCGGCGGCAACGTCTCTGGAATGGTCACGCGAAACTTCTTGGACGGCGAGGGCAGCACCGCCGCTCTCGGCAGGCGCAGCGCCCCGACGGTGGCCAACACGAGCGCTGAAGCCATAGACCACAGCGAGAGCAGCCCGAGCGCGTCGCGCCTGGGCATCGGGTCGGCGTCCAGGCGCGAAGGCGCCGGTCCTGGCGTGAGCGTCATGACAGCCTCCATTCCGTGACGAACGAGACGCGCTCCATGCCGATCGCGTCGGCCGGACACCGCATCACGCACAACGCGCAGCGAATGCAGCGGTCTTCGTCCTTGAGGATCGCGGTGTGCGCGGTCCGGTCGGCGTCGACGCCAAGCGTGCGCGCGATCGCCGCGTCACAGTCGCCGCCGGGCGTAATGGCGTCGAGGCCGACCAGCTTCAGGCACGCCGTGGGGCACACATCGACGCAGCCGCCGCAGAGCACGCACCGCTGGCCGTCGAAGACCGGGGTGACGCCGCAGTCGAGGCAACGCTGCGCTTCCCGCACCGCCTGTTCGCGTTCGAACCCGAGCTCAACCGGCACGTCGGGATGGGTCAGCCGCTCGCCGGCCTCGCGCGTCGGCACGGTCTGGCGGCGGATGCTCTCGTAGCCCCGTTCGCGCCGGTATCCCGGCATCGGGAGGTGGACGGTCAGCGCCGAGCTCTCGAGCGCGCGCCCGGTCACGTAGGCGTACACCGATCTGGCTGCGGCCTTGCCAGATGCCACGGCATCGATGAGCAGGCGCGTGCCGTGCGCCAGGTCGCCGGCGACGAACACGCCGGGCGCCGTAGTCGTCAGCGTGACGGGGTCGACACGCGGCCACCCCGGCCTGCCCATCTGGATGTCTTCACCACCATGCTCGAGGAAGGTCGTCACCGGCGACTGCCCAACCGCGAGCAGGACCGTGTCGCAGGCCAGCGTCTGACGGTCGGCGTCGTCGAACTGCGGCGCGAATCGCCGCGCCTCGTCGTAGACACGCTGGCAGCGCCGCACGACCACGCCGCCGACGCGGCCGTCAGCCTCGCGAGTGATCTCGACCGGACCCCAGCCGTTCAGCCGCTCGACGCCCTCTTCGTCGCCCTCGCGAATCTCGACGGTGTCGGCCGGCATCTCCTCCAGACCTTCGAGAGACACGAGCCGGACGCGCGAGGTGCCGGGGAGGCGCGCGGCGGTGCGGGCCGCGTCGTAGGCGATCTGGCGCACCACCGTGCGCGCGACGTCGTAGGCGACGTTCCCGCCGCCGACGACGACGACGTCGCGGCCGATATCGAGGGCCTCACCGAGGGAGGCAGACCGCAGCAGGTCAACGCCGCCGTAGACTCGCGGTCCCTGCTCGCCAGGGATTCCGACCGCGCGCGACGACTTCGCGCCGACCGCCACGATGACCGCCGCGAAGTCGCGTCTGAGGTCGGCGAACGAAACGTCGCGTCCCACGGTGACGCCGCAACGGATGTCGACGCCGAGGGCCTTGATGACGGCCACCTCCTGCTCGATGAGCAGCCGCGGCAGCCGATACGCCGGCACCCCGACGGTGAGCATGCCGGCCGCCACCGGCTCGCTCTCGAAGACGACGGGCGAGAACCCGAGCAGCGCGAGGTCGTGGGCCGCCGACAGCCCTGCCGGGCCGGCCCCGATGATGGCCACCGGCTCGCCGTGCGCCGGGGGGACGCGTCCCGCGACGCTCGCCCGCAGCAGGGCTGCCAGTTCGTCGGCGTCCGCGGCCACGGTCGGCACGTAGGCCTTGGCCGCCGCGAGCACGTCGGCCGTCGGACGTGCCTCCGGGCCGGCCACCGAGCAGGCGAACATCTTGAGCGCGCGAATCGCCACCGGGCGGTCGGTGCCGACGAACCGGCCGTCGTCGTCGACCCGCGGCACCTTGCCGCGCCGGCAGGCGGCTTCGCACGGGGCCCCGCAGATCCGACCGCAGATCGACGCGAACGGATTCGGGCCGCGGGCGATGAGGTAGGCGTCCTCGAAACGGCCCTCGGCGATTGCGCGTACGTAGCCGCGGGCGTCGGTGTGGACCGGGCAGGCGCGCTGGCAGGCGATGAGGCCCGCGTAGTGCGACTCGCCCGGGACGTCCACGCGAAGGGGCGCGGTAGCTGACGGAGGGTCGAGACGTGCGGCCGTCGTGTCCACGGCGGGAGTCTGCGACTCGGGCCGCGCGTGCGCCATGACGGCCGTCATATGCCGTCGATGCCACGCCGCGGCGGACACGCGAGCGCGGCACCGCCGCACTCTGCAGCCACGAGCGGTCGCTCAACTTCACGGGAGCCGGTCGGTTGGATATGATGCGCGCGTGACCGTTCCGAGCGACGACGTGCTCCGGCGAATGCCGCTCTTCCGCAGGATGACGCCCGACGATCGGGCCAGGGTGGCGGCGGCGGCCCGGATCGTCCACCACCCGCGCGGCACGCACATCTTCGACGAAGGCGACCCCGCCACCGCCTTCCTCGCCATCGTCGAGGGCCGGGTGAAGGTTTACAAGGCGACGCCGGCCGGCAAGGAGCTCATCCTCGAGATCTTCGGCGCCGGCGATCCATTGGCGGCGGTGGCCGTCTACGAGAGCGTGCCGTTCCCGGCCTCGGCCATCGCCCTAGAGGACGTGACGTGCTTGCGCATCGAGCAGCGCGAGTTCTTCGCGCTGCTCGAGCACCACCCCGCGATCGTACGGGGCCTGCTGTCGGGCCTGACGATGCGCCTCGCCGAGCTCACGCGGCGCCTCACGGATCTCACCGGCGCGCGCGTCGACGCCAGGTTCGCGCGGCTGTTCCTGAAGCTCGCCGACCAGATCGGACGAGCCGAGCGCAGCGCCACCTTCGTGCCGCTGCCGCTCGCCCGCCAGGAACTGGCCGACATGACCGGCACGACGATCGAGACCACGATCCGTATCATGAGCCGCTGGCAGAAGGACGGCGTCGTCCTCACCGAAAAGGACGGCTTCCTCATTGCCGACCGCGACACCCTCGAGCACGTCGCGGTGTCGTGATTGCGGCCCGACCGCTACGAAGCGGGCGCCGCGATCGCCGTCGCCGCCGCTCGCGGGAAGAGAATGTTGTTCTCGAGGTGCACGTGGATGTGCATCTCGCGCTCGAACTCGGCCAAGCCGAAGTACAGGCCCCGAAACGTCGGACACGCCCACTCGGGTGGCGCATAGCCGCCGGTGAGCTCGCGCATCCGCGCGAGCGCGAGGCCCGCATGCTCGTGCTCGGCCTCCATCACGCCGATCGGCTGGCTGACGAAGGCCGCCGCCGCCACGTCGCCCCTCTCGGCGGCGACGATGGCCGGGAACAGCACGACGTCTTCCTTGGTCATGTGTTGCAGCAGGTCGTCGTGGAGCGCCCTGAACGTCGCCGCCAAGGGGCCCAGCGTTTCGGGCAGGTGGTCCCCGTGGCGGCTGGCCACCTTCGCCATCATCGCGGCAAGCCGGGTGAGCTCCTGCCGCAGCGGCTCGTGGAATCGCTGTTGGATGTACCCGATGAGCTCGCCGAGCGGCGCGGCCTGCCAGTTTCGTTCGGCGTCGGCCCCGGTGATGCTCCTCTGTAACTTCGCGACGAGGGCATCCACGTCCAGGCCGCGGTCGGCGCACGCCTCGGCGAGCGGACGCTTCCCGCCGCAGCAGAAGTCGATGCCGTGCTCCTGGAAGATTCTGATCGTGGCCGGCATCTCGGTGGCCACGGCTGACGCGTGGGAGTCTTTCGTGATGTTCATCGCTGTCTCCTCGCCGGCGATCGCTCGCCGGCGCGTTCCGGCCGCCGCGGACTCAGGCGGCGATGTCGGGTGGTTGCCCATTCGTGCCAGGTCACGGTGACGTCGCGAATTTCACGGCGAAGCCCCACGGCAGATGCCCGAGTTGGTCGTGGTCCACGAACATGAACTCGCCGGCCTCGGGTATCCGGAAGTCGAGCACGGCGCCTCCACCGGGAGGCACCGCGTAGGTCTGCACCTGGCGGGCCACCAGGCTCCCGTCGATGACGCTGTCGAACAGCGAGCCCACGACGTGAGCCGCCGCCGTGCCCGGCCCGACGTTCACGAAGAACACGCGCACACGGTCGCCGGCAATCACGGTCACCGGCTCCGGCGCGAGGCTGCCGTTGAACGTCCGGAACTCGGCATCGTTCTTCTGCATGCGCTCGGTATCGAAGGCGGCGATTGCGCCGTTCGGATCGCGTTCGCCGAACAGCGCGGCCTCGACAACGACCAGCTCACGAGCCGGCGGCAGCGGCGTGCGCGGATGCACGATCATTGCGCCGTGCATGCCGCTCTTGATGTGGACGTCGGTGACCGGCCCCGCCGAGCAGTGGTACATGAAGGCGCCGGCGGCCCCGGCGACGCCCTCGACGACGAGCGTCGTGCCCGGCTCGGTCGGGCCGTACTTGCGCGCGTCAATCGACAGGGCGTGGGTGTCGAGTCCGTGTGCGATCGCCGCACCGTTGGTGAGCCGTATCCGCACACGGTCGCCTTCGCACACCTCGAGGGTCGGACCGGGCAAGCGGCCGTCGTAGGTCCATGCCGGCGCGGTCGAGCCGGCGCCGACATCCACGGTGGCCTCACGGGCGGCGAGATCGAAGGTCTTCGTGGTCGGCCCGGCGCACGTGGCCCGCTGCCCGGCGAGCGGGGCCATCCCGCCGGCCACGAGCGGCGTCGCGGCAATTGGGTCCGCGACGCCCGGAGCACCAGCGGCACCCCGCGCGCGGCCAGGAGCCGGCGTGCGACACCCATCGATCGCGCTGACCAGGACCACGGCTGCGCAGAACCGGGTCAAGCCTCTCGAATGGTCGGCGTTCATAGGGTGCCCGCGTCATCGACGGCAGGTGTCCTGACTCTCACCCATGTGGATGACCGACGGTATGACCGCCGTCATGACCTCGGCCGGGAGCGCCCGTCGGCGGCTCCGGCACAACGCCCTCCACTCGAAGACCGCCTGCGGCCGGGCAAAGTGACCGCCCACACGCGGCGGCGCCAGAGACCGGATGCCACAACCACGGCCACCAGCCAGGCGATGATGTGGCCAACGGCATGCAAGTGCACGCTCTACCGAGTCGAGGCGTTGGCATGCCGCGTTCGGCAATCGTTGGGCGCGCGACGCCCGCCGGCCGCGCTTCAGCGGTACCGCATCATCGCCATGACGCCGCGTCGGTGGCGCGAACGGCGGGCGTCAGACCCGCACGGTCGGGAACGTCCCGCCGTTCGGGCGCGGTGATCGCCGTCAACGAGGACCGACGGCCACGACCGTCTCGGCGTAGGCGAACCACAGCGTGTGGCCGGCGAAGGTGCCAGTCACGACGGGCCCGCCGCGCAGACCTCCGGCGAAGACGTTCATGGAGACGCGCGGCGTGAACGCGTAGTCGGCCGAGGCCTCCACCGCCGTGCCCAGGCGTGTGCTGCCGTTCGACCGCCGGCCGGCGTAGCCGAAGACGGCGCCGCGAGCGAGCGTGGCGCCGCTGCCGGCGTACCAGAGATCGGCGGCCGACGCGAGATCGAGGCGGCGCAGATCGAGGCGCAGTCCGAAGGCGGGGCGCGGCCGGGCCTGCGCCTGCACGAACACGTCGCGCAGGTTCATCGTGCCGTAGGCGGTCGTCTGCGAGAAGCGACGCACCGTCGGCAGCAGCGGGAAGAAGGTGCCGTGCGAATCATCCGCGGGATCGTCATCGCCACTGGCGTGGAACAGACCGGCCCGCAGCCACGGCCGCCACGGCGCCTTGGTCCACTGATAGCCGCCCTCGATCGCCACCGCGGTGGCGCGGTGGTCGTCGCCGTACCACTGCCCCGTCTGCGCGACACCCCACGCGAATACATCAACCTCCCCGGGGCCGATCGGATAGGCGCCAAGCAGCGTCGCGCCGATCGTGCTGACGTCGATGTCCACGCCGGGCGAGGTCCTCCCGGTGTTGTCGGGGCGCTGGGTCACGTTGCGGGCGTCGTGGTACTGCCAGCCGAAGGCCTGCACCTGCGTCTTGCCGCCGGGCGCACTCGTCGGCCGGGAACTGAGTGTGGCGCCCGCCACCACGACCTCGCGCATCGTGGTGCTGGCCGCGCGCGCGAAACCGCCCTGCGTGGGCATGAACGCCACGCCGGTGGCCCGCCAGCGCGGCCGCGTCACGTCCACGCGCACGCCGTCGAATGCGCGTTGGTAAATCGACCACTCGAACTCACCGACCAGGCGCGCGTCGAGGCGCTGACGCTTCACTGTTTCGATCTTGGGGACGCCGCTCGGCGCTTCCGAGCCGGAGAGATAACCCATGCGCCCGATCTGCAGGTCGACGCCCCTGGCCACGGCCGGGAAGCGCAGGTTGGCAAAGCGCAGGTAGATCTGGCTCGCGTTCGATGCGCGGCTGCCCTGGTCGAAATAGAGCCCCCCGGTGCCGAGCGCCCCTGGCCCCGCGGCACGATCGGGCAGGCCCGCCATGCCCACGTACTGGCCCGCGAGCGTGAGATCAACTCGCGCCCAGTGCCCGCGCACGTCCACCCGCAGACGGTCGGCCAGGAAGGTGTAGTCGGGATCGCCGCCGCCCGGCCGCGGCTCGAAATAGCGCCACGACTCGAGGCGCATGACGTTGGTGGCGGACGCGCGCCACGTCGGCGTCGGTGGTGCGGTCGCAGCCGGCGCCGGCGACGGTTGCGCTCCGGCGGTCGACACCGTCGCGGTGAGCATGCCCGCCACAGCCGCCGTCACCCACCGTCGCCAGGCGCGGCGACGTGCCGGGAGACAGGGCAGGCACAGCAGATCGGGGAATCGGACGGCGCGGCTCATGAGGCGACTGTGGCAACACCAGCGCCCACAGGCCATGATCATCGTCATATGCAGGCGCGCGCAGCGGCGCGCGGGTTCGCCGCTCAGGGACGCGCCACGTCCGGCACGTGACACTGCCGGCACCGCACGCGTTCAGGATGGGAGGTGCGAACCTCCACGCGCGCGCCGGGCCCAGCATGGCACGCGAGGCATTCGCCGCGCATCTGCAGTGGATGGGGGATTCGTGGCGGCGCTCCGACGGTGGCCCGGCTTCCCTTCCAGGGGCCCTGCGGCAGCCCCGTGAAGCTCGAGGCCACGAGCAGCGTAGACGTCGTGGCCGGCACGTGACACTGCCGGCAGCGCCGCAGCGCGCCGGTCGCCGGGCCGTCGCCGTGCGGCGAGGCGGGGGCCACGCCCACGCCGGCGATCGCGGCGCCGTCCGCGTCGTGACAGGTGACGCAGGAGCCAATGGCGGCGTCGTGCGGAATGGTCGGCGGCGCGCCGTCGTAGGCGCGTCCGGCCGCGCGTGCACCGGTCGACCGCGCCACCGCTTCGGCCGGCGCCGCCGGACCGCACGCGACCGCCAGGGCCGCCAGAACTGCGCACGCGGCCAGGGCCGCGGCTACACGCGTTCGAGGCGCACGGCGCATTTCTTGTAGTCCGGCTGCTTGCTGATGTTGTCCAGGGCGTCGAGCGTCACCAGATTGATCAGCAACGACTCGTCGAAGAACGGCACGAAGAGCGTGCCGCGCGGTGGGCGTCCGCGGCCGTCCACCTCCACCGGCAGTTCGAGGCTGCCACGGCGGCTCACCACCTTCACCCGGTCGCCCTTCTTCACGCCGAACTGGTCGGCATCGGCGCGGTTCATCTCCACGTAGGCCGCGGGCACCGCCTGATGGAGCTGCGGAATGCGGCGGGTCATCGAGCCGCTGTGCCAGTGCTCCAGCACGCGTCCGGTCGAGAGCCAGAGCGGATACTCCGCATCCGGCGACTCGGCCGGCGGATGGTATGGCCGCAGGAAGAACGCTGCCCTCTCGCCGTAGCCGACGGCCTTGTAGAAGTGCGCCCCGGACGCCTTCTTCACATACGGGTCGTAGCCGGCGGTATAGCGATACGGCGTCTCCTTCCCGTTCACGACCGGCCACAACATCCCGCGCGTGCTCTTCAGCTGCTGGTAACTCGCCAGGTCTTTGCCGTGCCCGAGCCCGAACGAGCGGTACTCCTCGAACATCGGCTCGTGCCAGTTGTCGTCGGGCCAGGGGAAGAGGTGGCCCATGCCCATGCGCTTCGCCACTTGGACGACCTGCCAGGCATCTTCGCGCGCTTCGCCCGGCGGGTCGACCATCTTGTTCCACTGCTGCGTGCGGCGCTCGGTATTGCCGTACACCCCTTCACGCTCGACCCACGCCGCGGCTGGAAGTATGAGGTCGGCCATCGCGGTCGTGGGCGTCGGGTAAATGTCGCTCACCACGATGAAACGTCCGTCGTCGGGCGTGCGGTCGAAGCGCGACCGGTTGGGCAGCGTGACCCACGGATTGGTGGTCTGGATCCACAGCGCCTTGACGTCGCCACGTTTGAGAGCCCGGAACAGATCCACCGCGTGATAGCCGGGCGTCGCCGGAATCGTGCCGGCCGGCAGCTTCCAGATCCGCTCCGCCTCGGCGCGGTGCTCGGGATTGGTCACCACCATGTCGGCCGGCAGGCGATTGTTCGACGTGCCCACCTCGCGCGCGGTGCCGCAGGCGCTCGGCTGCCCGGTGAGGCTGAGCGGATTGGCGCCAGGGCGACAGATCTTGCCGGTAATCAGGTGCAGGTCGGTGATGAGGTTGTTCATCCACGTGCCGCGCACGTGCTGGTTGACGCCCATGCACCACAGGCTCACGGTGCCGCGCGACAGGTCGCCGTAGATGGTGGCCAGCGCGGCGATCTGTTCCACCGGCACGCCGGTGATGTCGCGCACGCGCTCCGGCGTGTAGTCGGCGAGGAACGTGCGCAATTCGTCGAGCGAGCTCGGCCGGGCCACGTCTTCGAACGTATAACGTTCGGCCTGCTGGTCGAAGCAGCCGTAGCCGATGGTCTTCACGTCTTCGATGCCGCGGCGGAACACGACGTTCTCGTCGATGAACGACTGCTGGATGCGTCCCGACGCCACGAGCAGGTGCAGGATCCCGTTGGCGAGCGCCAGGTCGGTGCCGGGCTTGAACAGTACGTGCAGGTCTGAATAGTCGGTCGTGGGCGTACGGCGCGTGGCAATGTCGACGATGCGCGTGGAAGGCTTCTGGCGCTTCGTCTCGAGCATCCGGCTGAAGAGCACCGGGTGCATCTCAGCCATGTTGTTACCCCAGAGCACGAAGTCGTCGGCGGCGTCGAGATCCTGGTAGCAGCCCATCGGCTCGTCGCTCTGGAACTGCGTGATGAAGCCCGAGACGGCGCTCGCCATGCAGAGGCGCGCGTTGGGCTCGAGGTTGTTGCTGCGCAGGCCACCCTTCACCCATTTCTGCGCGGCGTAGCCGTCGAACACGGTCCACTGCCCAGACCCATACATGGCGACGGCGTCAGGACCGTGCTGCTTCAACGTCTCCCCGAACTTCGTGGCGATGAGGTCGAGGGCGTCGTCCCACGAGATGCGCGCGAACGACCCGTCGGGCTGACGCCGTTGCGGGTAGAGCAGCCGATCGGCACCGTAGAGCAGCCCCGGCAGGTGATAACCCTTCACGCAGAGCAGGCCCTTGTTCACCGGGCTGGCCTCGTCGCCCCGCACGGCCACAACGCGGCCCTGTTCGACGCCCACCATCACGCCGCAGCCCGTGCCGCAGAAGCGGCACGGCGCCTTGTCCCACGTGACCGACGCCCGGTCGACCGGCGCGGTGTTGAGGCGCGCCGCCTCGTCCTTGTCGGCGCATGAATACGCTGCCACGAGCGGCGCGGCGACGCCGGCCATCTTCAGGAACGTGCGACGGCCCACCCGGGTGATCATCGTTCCTGCCTCGTCTGGCCGTACTTGCGTTGCATCTCGCGGTTGATGGCGTCGGCCTGTTCCTCAGCGCCCTTGAGCAGCCACTGATGCTCCGGCCGGCTCAGAATCTCGTCGATCACCTGGTTGGCGCGCCGGGCCTGCTCGCCGCGGCCGGCGCGCAGGGCCTTCTCCGTGATCTCGCGAGCCTCGGGGATGAGCTCCATGTAGAAGCGCTCGGCCACCTCGAACATGCCGTGCCACTGGGTGTAGTCGGGCGCCATCATCGAGGCGCCCATGCGGGCGCGCCGCCCTTCGTGGTGCCAGAGGTAGTACCACGTCCACTCGATCTTCTCGTCGTCTGGGTCTTGGTGAGCATGCCGTTGGTCGCCAGCGCGCTCATGATGGCCTGTCCCGGCTTGGCAAACTTCTCGTTGAAGTTGATGACGACGTCGTCATGCTGCCGGTAGAACAGGTTGATGTGGTCGGGTGTGTGGCAGGTCGAGCACACCTGCTTCATCCGGTTGCGCTTGGCCTCTGCCGTGTCGGCAATGGCCGCCCGCCGCTTCTCCGGGTCGGTCTCGGTCACCACCGCGTGGTTGGCGTCGGTGTCCATCACGAGACTCACGGGCGGACGGTTGGTCCACGAAATGCGCTCGCCCGGGTCGTGCGTGATCTTCATGCCATTCCGCAGGTTCGCGCTCATGTGGCAGGTGGCGCAGGTGGGCGCGGCGCTGTAGTCCTTCCCCACCACCCACGGCTTCGCATCGAGGTTCATCTCACCGATGAGGTCGCGGAAGGCGACGCCGTGCTTCGACTCGTCGTAGATCTCCTTCTGCGGGTGGTCGGGGCCGAGGTGGCACTTGCCGCAGTTCTCGGGCTGGCGCGCCCGACGGGACGAGAAGTCGTGGCGGCTGTGGCAGGCGGCGCAGGATCCGGTCGAGCCGTCGAGGTTGAGGCGGCCGATGCCGGTGTTGGGCCAGCTGGTGCTGCTGAAGAGCGGTTTGCCGCTCTCGTTGCGCACGATGCGGCCGACGGCGTCCATGTTGGTGGGCTGGCCCTTGTCGTCGGGTTTGAGGTCGCGCATGGTCACCAGACCGCCGTCGCTGGCCTGGAAGGCCACGAGTGAACCGTGGCACTGCTGGCAGCCGGAGTTGGCTGGCGCCAGCCCGTTCACGGCCTGCACGGCCCGGCCCGGCGTGGGCGAATGCGGGTTGAACGGGGCGCGCGCGCCCTCGACCGTCTCGGCCAGGAAGTTGTCGAGCGACGCCAGGATGTTGCCGGCCTTCGAGTGGTGACTGGCCGAGAACTCCGCCGCTTCGGTGGGATGGCAGCGGGCGCAGTCGCGCGGAGTGACGATGGTGGCAATCTGCTGGCCGTAGTGACTGAAGACGTCGGCGTCTTTCGCCTCCGCCTTGTGGCAATCCACGCACGCCACGCCCTTCTCGGCGTGGGTCGAGCCGGTCCAATGCTCCACGATGCCGGTCGAGACCTGCGAGTGGCAGTCGACGCACTGCCGCGAGGCCGCCGGCGTCGTGACCGAGGCGCGAGCGGCGCCCGACTCGTGCTGCCGCCGTTCCACTTCGAGCCACTGCACCGAAACCAGCGAGAGCAGGAACAGGAAGCCCAGGCCGCCGATGACCCAGCGTTTCTGATCGAGTGTCATACCGTCATCCTCAGTGCGCGACGAGCGCTTCCCACATCGTGAATCCCATGATGGTGAGCGCGCCCACCACGCCTATCCAGACGCTGATGTCCGCGTATTTGAACCGTCGTACCAGCCAGGCGTCGATGAACGGCCAGCAGAACATCACGAACACGATGAAGCCCTGCGTGAGCATGGCCGTCGTGCCGGAGAACAGCTTCAGCCACCGGAAGGCCACGTAGAAGTACCACTCGGGCTTGATCACCTCCGGGGTGATCTGCGGATCGGCACGCGGCCCCATCTCGGCCGGCACGAGGGTGGCGAGGGCGCTCAGCAGAATCATCAGCGTGAGGCCGATGATGAGCTCGGTATAGAAGTGCTCCGGGAAGAAATTGAACTGCTTCTTTGCCGCGGGGTCTTCGCCCTCGAACGTCATCTCGGTCACACCGAGCAGACGCACCAGGCCGATGTGCATCATCAGCACCAGGATGAGCAGCACCGGCAGCACCGCGCCATGCAGGATGAAGAAGCGCGACAGCGTGCGATCGTTGTAGGTCTCGCCGCCGAGCAGCACCTGCTTCATGAGCGGGCCCGCGACGGGCACCGTGTCGCTGATGTTGGCGGCCACGGTCGCGCCCCAGTAGCTGAGCTGCTCGAACACCAGGCTGTAGCCCGTGAAGCCGAGCATGAGCGTGCAGGTGAGCAGCGTCATGCCGATCATCCAGTTGAGCTCGCGCGGCTTGCGGTAGGCGCCGGTGAAGAAGACGCGCATCTGGTGCAGCACGACGGCGGCAATCATGAGCGTGGCGCCCCACCGATGCAGGCCGCGCAGGTACCAGCCGAACGACGCCTCCTCGGTGATGTAGCGCACCGATTCGTAGGCCGTCGCCGGCGACGGCTGGTAGTAGAACGCCAGCAGCACGCCGGTGACGATCTGCACCACGAACAGATACGCGGGCGTGCCGCCGAGCGCGAACCACCACCGCTTCAGGTGGTAGGGCACCGGCTCGTTTGACATCGCGGCGATGCCCTCGACCGAGACGGGCACACGTTCGCCGATCCAGCCGCGGACGTCGCTCATGCGGGCCTCCCCGAAGACCCGGAGCCCGGGGTTCGCGCCTGGACGCACGTTAGGCAGGGGTCGTGGCCGGGGCCGACCGGGCTCGTCACCTCAACCACGCCGGCGACGTCGCCCATCGACAACTGCTCGGCCGGCACCATGATGTAGAGCAGCCCTTTGTCCACCAGCAGGCCATACCGCGGCAGGGCCTGGCCGGCATCTCCCGGCGGTCCGCCGGTCGCGATGCCTTCGGTGTTGAAGGTGCCGTTGTGGCAGGGGCAGAAGTAGCGGTCGTTCTGCCCCTCCCATCGCACCTGGCAGCCAAGATGCGGGCAGGTGCTCGAGAGCGCGATGAAGTCGGTGGCCTTGCCTGTTTGTCCGCGGCGCGTGACATTGACCGTACGGCCGTCGGGCGTGCGGTAGAGCAGCGTGCCGCCATCGGGCACATCAGACACGCGCGTCACGAAGAGTTGGTGCAGTTGCCCCGTGTGGGCGGGCAGCATGAACCGGCCACCGATCCACGCGAACAGACCGTAGCCCCCGACCAGCCCGGCCACCATGGCCAGGCGCGAGGTCAGCCACAGCGCCGTGCGGCGCGTGAGCGGCGCCTCGGGGGTGGCGTCGTCGAGCGGGGGTGGCGGGGACTGGTGCGACATCGACGTCATCTCAGAACGGCGAGAATCCCTGCGACGGGAAGCGCGTCATGGTGTGGAGGTGGTAGAGCGGCGGCCCGTAGGCAATCACAATGAGCACGACAGCCACGGCGCTCCAGAACCCGATCCGGTCCCACAGCGACGGACCCGTCGTAACCGTCACCAGCGACTCGGCGTATTCGATCGGCAGGAGCGCGCCACGCGGCGCCACCAGCATCGTGCCGACCACGACGCCCACGTAGAGCATCGCCGAGATGAACAGAATCACGCCGCCCACCGCCGAGAGGTTGACCAGCGGAATCCACGCCTGCGCCGCCTCGACGCCCTGGAACTCACCGGTATAGACCCGCCGCGGCATGCCCATCAGGCCCGCGATGTGGCTCGGGATGCTGAAGCACTGCATGCCGACGAACCACAGCCACGGCTGCACCGCCGCCATGCGCGGGAACACGATGGCCCGTCCGGTGAGGCGCGGCATCAGCCAGTAGGTGGCCCCCATGAAGGTGAGCGCGACGGCCGTGCCCACGGTGAGATGGAAGTGCCCCTGGATCCACGCCGTGTTGTGGATCATCGCGTTCATCGCGTAGGCAGCGTTGATGGCGCCGCCGAAGCCGCCGAGCGCGAAGGTGACCATGGCCAGCGCGACGCCCGAAAAGAACGGATCGCGCCACGGCAACACGCGAATCCACCCGAAGGTGCCGGTGCCGCCGCGAGCGCGCCCGGCCAGCTCGAGCGACGCGATCACCGTGAAGGCTGTCACCAGACTCGGAAACATGATCGCGTAGGTGGTGAACGTGTGGACGAGCTTCCAGCCGCTCGAGATGCCCGGATCAGTGAACTGATGGTGGAGCCCCACCGGCGTCGAGAACAACACGAACTGCACGAACACCACGCGCGTCACTGCGTCGCTGAAGAGTTTGCCGCCGGCGATTTTCGGAATCACCGTGTACCAGAGCACGTAAGCCGGCAGCAGCCAGAAGTAGGTCAGCGGATGTCCGAACCACCAGAAGTAGGTGCGAGCCACGATCGGGTCGATGCGATCGACATAGCCGAGCGACCACGGCAGGATGAAGACCAGCACCTCCACGGCGAGTCCGGCGGTGGCGAGGATCCAGATCGCGACCGTCGTGAGCATGCCGTGCATCGCCAGCGGCACCCGCTCTTCACGATGTGCCGCGCGCCAGCTGCGGAAGCTGCCAATCATCACGCCGCACCACATCCACGAGCCGATGACGAGCAGCGTGGCGCCGATGTAAAACGTCGGGTGCGCTTCGAGTGGCGGATAGAAGGTGTAGAGCACCGTGCTCGTGCCCGAGAGGATGGCGAGCGTCGTCATCACCGTGCCAACAACCGCCACCCAGAAGCCGCCCCAGGCCCACCCCATTCCCCGGATGCGCCCGAGCGTCGTGTCGGCCACGACGTAGCCGAGCGCCATGATGAAGAATGTGGTGAAGACGAGCGCTTCGAGCACACCGTGCGCCGTGACTGACAGGTAGTAGAGACGTGCGGTACCGAACGGCAGCTCGACGCCCGCCCGGGCCAGGGCCTGCATCACGGCCATCATCGCTCCGAGGCCGAAGGCGACGATCGCCACCCAGATGTGGGAGAGGATGAGGCGGTTCGCGGGTGTCAACGGGCGGCCTCGACGATGACCTTGCCCTGCATCAGGTGGTGCCCGAGTCCGCAGTACTCGTTGCACACGACCAGATACTCGCCGGGGGTCTCAAAGGTGGTCGTGGCCTCGCTGACGTAACCGGGCGCCACCGTGAGGTTGACGTTCGTGCCGACGATCTGAAAACCATGCAGCACGTCGGGACTGGTGACCCGGAACGTCACCGGTACGCCGGCCGGCACGCGGACCTGTTCGGGCCGGAAGACGTAGAACTCGGCGCGTAACGACACGGTAACGCGGCCGTCAGGCGCGGTGGCGACACCCGGCGAGGCGAACTCGCCGCCGATCGTGAGCGTCTCCGGGTTGACCACTTCGGTGTGGCTGGGCGGATGCGACGCGCTGGTCACCGCGGTCACGACGATCGCGCCCGTGAACAGAGCGAGCATGGCTGAGGCGGCCCACATCCAGTAGCGTTCGTAGCGGTCGACGTGCATCGGCAGACCTAGGGCGTGGCTCGGGGAAGGAACAGGCCGAAGTAGAGCAGCAGCCAGCCCAAGGCGACAAGGAGGCCGAACGCACTCACGATGTAGAGCGTGCCTCGAGGCGATTCGTCGAGATCGGGAGGAAGAGTCATCGGATGGACCGCGCCGCCCTCCTGTGGGTGACGCAGTCTAGCAGTCGCGGCCCACTGTAGCAACGACGGTCACGACACTATGTGACGACGGTCATACGCTGCCGCGGCACGCCCTCGCGGCGCGCCTTCGAGGTCGTTCTCCCGACCTGAGTTCAGCGCTCGAGGTCGCGCTGTGTGTGTCCGATCTCGTCCGGACGCGGGCCGACAGTGGCGTTTCCGATGTGATGCTGCATCACGTTGGCAATACGAGCCGCCCGGAGCTTCGCCTCGTCGGCCTGCGGCCCGAGAAACGCCGCGTCCACGGTGTCGACGAACAGCGCCAGCCAGCGGCCGAACTCCCGCTGGCCAAGTGCGACCCGCGTCGCGAGTTCGACGTGAATGCCGATGGGTTGGCCGCGGTAGGCCGGGGCCCCGAAGAGCACCGTCTCCCAGAAGTCGTACATCTTCGGCAGGTGCCGAGCCCAGTCGGTGTGCGCGACGTCGTCGAAGATCGGTGCCAGGATCTCGTCGCCCCGGACTCGTTCATAGAAGGTGTCGACGAGCCGCTCGATATCCGCGCGGGTGGTGATGTCGTGCCTTGTTGCCGTCATGTCGATGCCAGAACCGGTGCGCCTAGGGATGGGACAGCGTGCCGGCGATCGGGATCAGCTTGAAGAACAGGTCCTCCTGGACCTGCCCGTGCCAATGGCCGGTAATCTTCGCGTAGCCCACGACGGCGACGAAGATCAGCGCAAGGCCGAGAGCGATGCGCGGCGCGGCGACGCGGCGGCGTCCGACCAGCGTACGCATCTCCAAGGCGTCCTGCACCGGGCACACCGACACGCAGGTCAGGCATCCGTTGCACTCCGGCGTCCTGACCGTCCGCAGCACGTCGACGGGAATGAGCGACGGGCACGCCTTCGCGCACTTGCCGCAATCGATGCAGGCGGCCGGGTCGCGTGTAATCCGCATCGGGCTCGACAACGAAGCCAGCCCCATCAGCGCTCCGTACGGACACAGGAACCGACACCAGAAGTTCTTCGTGACCACGGAGAGAATGACCAGCACGCTGCACACCTGAATCGTCAGCCGCCCCGCATCTCGGAAGAAGTCCAGCATCTTCACGTCCGCGACGAGCCCGTATGGGCTGCTCAGGAACGCGGCCAGCGCCGGGACAGGCATCGTCACCACCACCCAGACCACCAAGGCGAGCAGGATGTACTTCAGGCTGCGCAGCGGGATGTCGACCCACCGCGGAAACGCACGGTTCCCACCGCTCAGCGCCGCTCCTCCCTGCCAGAGCCACTCGGACAGCGTGCCGATCGGGCACATCCAGCTGCAGAACGCCTTCCGGAAGACGACAGACGTTCCGACGAACGCGATCAGCAGGAACATGCCCGCAGGGTGCACGTCTGGCACCGAGTACGTGAGCAGGAAGTACTTCAGATTCATCAGCGACGCGATCGGCAGCCATCCCTCGACGCCCGGCGGACGCGGCACGTACACGGCGGCACCACCCGACTCGAAGTACCGGACCCACAGATAGAATTGCACGCCAATCCAGGCGTTGAGGGCGAGGAACGCGGCTTGAACGCCACGACGGACCGTGGCGATTGGCTGGGCCTGACGCTTGATGTACTGGAGCCCCATGTGCTTCTCCGAACGCTGGCGGGCGACGGATCACAGCCTCGAACGCTACCTGAGACAGGGGCGGCGCTGCATGATCGCCGTCATACGACGCAGGGACAGGCTTGACATATTCGGAGTCCGAACTTACAGTTCACTGCCATGGGCTCGCCGCCGCTATCGCCGCTCGATTCCCCTCCGCTCGACGGGCGCATCGCCACGGGCCTGCACAAGCTCGGGCTCGCGCTCAAGCACCAGGAGTGGAGCCACGCCAACGAACACGGACTCTCACCGACGCAGGGACAGATCCTGGCGCTCCTCGCTGCCGAGGACGGCCTCACCGCCTCGAACGTCGGCACGCGCCTCGGTATCGGACTGCCGACGATCAGCGAGGCCGTCTCAACACTCGTCACGAAGGATCTCGTTCGCAGGATGCCGGACGAACGACACCCACGGGCCCGGCTGCTGCACTTGACCGTCGGCGGCCGACGCCTCGCGGCGAAGGCGCGGGCGTGGCCGGAGTTCCTCACGCAAGCCGTCGGGACACTGACGCTCGACGAGCAAGCGACGCTGCTGACGGCCCTCATGAAGATGATTCGCACGCTCCAGCAGGAAGGACAGATCCCGGTGCAGCGCATGTGTATCACCTGCACCCACTTCCGTCCGCACGTGCGAGCGGGCGCAACGCCTCACCACTGTGCCTTCGTCGATGCGCCGATGGCGGAGTCGCATCTGCGCCTCGACTGCACCGAACACGAGCCCGCGTCTGAGGAGCAACAACGCTTGCACTGGGCGCGCTTCGCGGCCAACGCCTGAACTCACGCACACGGGGGCGACATCACGGCAGGGAGCCGGGTGAGGAGACGTGTGCCTTGACGCCACCAAGGAGAAGTCACGATGACAAGCGAGATTCCAGGCTACACGGCAGGCGCGCAGACACTCGCGCGCTCGCCGCTCTCACTCGAGGCTTTCGCCACGATGCAGAAGAGTGTGCTCTTCGATGACCAGGATGTGCGCGCCCTGCGTCAGTCCTACGACGTGGTCAAAGACCAGGTCGAGGCCATCCTCGACGTGTGGTACGGCTTTGTCGGTTCCCAGCCCCACTTGCTCGCCTCCTTCACACATCGCGACAGCGGCGCGCCCCTCGGCGACTACCTCGGCGCCGTTCGACGCCGCTTCGGTCAGTGGATCCTCGACACCGCACGCGCCGACTACGACCAGGCCTGGCTCGACTATCAGCACGAGATCGGCCTGAGGCACCACCGCGCCAAGAAGAACCAGACCGACGCGGCCATGTCGACGGCGCTGGTGCCGTTCCGCGATCTGTTCCTGCTGGTGGTACCGGTCACGACGACGCTGAAGCCTTTCCTCGCGAGCCACGGACACAGCGCCGCCGAGGTCGACGCCATGCATGCGGCGTGGGTCAAGTCGTGCCTGCTGCAGCTGACGCTGTGGAGCCATCCCTACGTGAAGGACGGAGACTTCTGATGGCCGCCACCGCTGCGCCTGCGTGGTTCACGGACCGCTGGTTCAACACTGCTGCTCCGCTCACGCTCGACGCGCTTCGAGGGCGCGTGGTCATGCTGCACGCGTTCCAGATGTTGTGCCCGGGCTGCGTGTCGCATGGCATCCCACAGGCGCAGCGGGTGGCCCGCCAGTTCGCGGACGCTCCGGTCACGATCGTGGGCCTGCATACTGTGTTCGAGCACCACGACTTGATGGGGCCGGAGGCGCTCGCAGTGTTCCTCCAGGAGTACCGTGTGACGTTCCCCGTCGCCGTGGATCGCCCGGGACGGTCAGGCGACACGACGCCCCAGACGATGCGGGCCTACCGCATGCGCGGCACGCCGACGGTCGTTCTGATCGACGCGGTCGGTCGCCTCCGACAGCAGGTGTTCGGAATCTACGACGACCTCCACCTCGGTCGTGATCTTGGCTCGCTGGTTGCCGAAGCCACACTGAGTGTTGCCGCTGTACAGGGGCCGTAAACGCAGGGCATCACGACGGCTGGCCTGAGCTACCTACAGGGTTGGCGGCAGCCTCCGGCTATCTTCCGAACCCCAGCCAAAGCGCCGTGAACCCGGACGCTGGGTACCGGCCTTCGGCGCACTCGAGCGCCCACTGCAGCTCATCGAGCTTGTCGCCGGCACTAATCGGGTGGGGCAACAGCTGGACCAGTTCGGCGACGCGCACCTGCTGGTCCGGGTAGACGGGGCCGTCGTACCTTCCGGAGAGCTCCATGAACTCCTCGATGTCCATCGTCTTCTCGTCATGGACCTCGAAGGTCCCGCCGTGTCTCAGCACCGTGTTCCCGGGGGCCGCCGACATCGTGACGTTGACGACGTGGTGGGGGATCCTGATCTTCCAATGCACCTCGCGCGTCACCCTGTCCCCGCGGTTGGCGACGTAGATGGAGTGCTCGTACTTGTGCGTGGCGTCGTCGTGCCACCCCGAGCTGCTCTCCACTCGCTGCGCCTCGAGCGCCACCTTGCGCGACCGGTCCTCGACGACGAGTCGGTGCTGCGCCTCCGCAATCTCCGCCTGCTTCCCCTCAAGCGCTTTCAGCTCCGCCAGCAGTTCCTTTTGGCCCGCCATCAGCTCCATCTGCTTCGCCGTAACGGCCTCGTTCGCCTCGGACATCCTGATTGATTTCCAGGCCAGCCAGGCGCCAAGCGCTGCGAGCCCCACCGAGAGCACGTCGCGGACCGCGGCGAACCAATCCGGCGAGAAGACGTCGGGCAAAGCGTGCCACATGGGCGGATTCTACACACTCACCGAAACCACCAACCAACCTGGGCCAAAAGACCACGGGCTAGCTCGCCGGTGATTCCGCCCGCGAGGCGAGGACCAGGAGTGCGAAGCGCTGCCAGGAGGCGAGCCGTCGCGCTCGACGAGTCGGGTTCCAACTGCAGCGCCACACAGTGCTCACGCGACCCGCCTCACCGCCTCCACAAGCCGCAACCACCCGTCGAGTTGGTTCCAACTCGCGAAAATGCGGCTCACCACTACATCCTCAATCGCATCAAGCACTTCGGGGTCGTGGTCCAGATCGCCTTCGGACCGATCAGACCGCTCGCGTGGCACTGGTGTGGCACTTTTCCTGGAAGCGCTCTTGCCGCGCGCTGAGTTGTCGGCGCGGCGCTCCAGCTCCGCACGCTCCAGAAGTCCCAACGCGCGCTCCAATCTGAGCGTTGTCGAACGCAGGTAGCGAGACGTCGTCGTGATGTTGGAGTGACCGAGGAAGTCCCGCACATCGTGAATCTCGGCGCGCGACTCGAGTAGGCGGCAGGCGAACTCTCGGCGCAGGTCGTGAAACCGGAGGCCGACGACGCCGGCCTCCCGGCAGGCCGTGCGCCATGCGGTCTTGACCGACGAGATTCGGCCTCCGATCTCGTCGCCGAACACGAAGGCCTCAGGCGGGAGCTGCTGGCCGTCGGGATCCGTACGGAGCATCTCGAGCACCGCTCGCAGCCGCTGACCGATCGGAACGACACGCGAGGTTGCCGTCTTTGTCTTGCTCGCCCGCAGCGCGAGGGCTCGGAACTCGTCCCGATCGCCGACTTGGACGTCTCCCCACTGCAGCGTCAGCAACTCGCCCACGCGGCAGCCCGTCGACAACGCCGCGATGATCAGCGCACGCAGGTGCGGAGCGGCGGTCCTGATGAGTCGTTCCTCTTCGCCCGGCTGAAGGCGACGAGCGCGAACCGTTTCGGCCTTGCCGTCGAGGCGCACGACGTTGACGCCGTGCCGCTTGAAAGGCGTGTCGTCCCGATAGCCCTGGGCCACGGCCCAGTTGAAGAAGTGCCGCGCTCGCGCCTTGAACCGATTCAGCGCCACGTGCCCACCTTTCGTGCTTCTGCCAGCAAGAGCCGCGGCCCTGCGCAGTTCGGGCCGCACGCCCTTCCCTGCGGCCGTCAGCGCTGCGACCTGCCGCGCGGCTTGACGAGCCGCGGCGATCGCCTCGAGCCTCGCCGCGAATACCGAGTCGAGGTCGGCGCGAACTACGTCGCGAAACGGTTTGGCCCCCATCGCCACTTGCGTGCCGCCTGGTCCGGACACCTTCGCGGCGTTCAGCAGGCCGATGTACATCTCGAACTGGCGCAGTGCATGGGGGCGTCGAGTCTCGGTCCTGGCGTACTCGTCGAGGTACCGCGAGGAGATGTCCTGCAGGGTCAACGATGTGGGCGGCTCGGCTGGCGATATCGCGGCGGAGGGGGGCTCGAGCTGAATGGCGCCCGAGCGGATGTCGCTGCGAATCCGGTCGGCGATGGCTTCTGCCTCGCTCACTGACATCACGTAGGACGGGGGCTTGTCCGTGAATGCGTGAAGGCTGAAACGATAGCGAGCTTTCCGGCCATCCGGAGTTTTGCCGCGGCAGAACGAGAAGTGCCACGGGTGCGGGCACTTGGACCACGACTTGGCCGAGCAGCCGCACCGCTTCGTCAAACCGGCACCACGCCGCGCCATCGGAGACCTCCGTGAGATGAGAGATCCAGGGTGCACCTGGCGCACTGCTACGTCAACGGTGGAACCGTCTGAGGTCTGCGCACGTACCGCGGCACCTTGTGCGTCGCGCCGTCGCTGTGAGTCTCCGCGACAGGATGCTCGGTCGGTTGACCGGCGGCCAGCCACTCATCCAGCCACTCGCGCTTAAAGCGCAACGCGCGACGACCGCCAACCCGAGCGTGCCGGAGCCGTCCTACGCGGACTTCCCTGCCGATGGTCGCTTCCGAGACGTGTACGTAGGTCGCCGCTTCTCGGCGGGTCCACCAGGTATCGCTGAGCACTCGCATCATGGCCGCCCCCTCCCCAAACAAGAACCGGTTTGTCGAAAAGCGGGGTACCGACCGTTGCCGGTACCCCATTGCCAGTCGGGTTACGTCGGTGAGGTTTCGCTCGCCGGCACGTACGCCGCATGCGCCTGCAGGATGAAGTCACGGAGCTTCCGCTCCGCCTCCGGGTTCTCGATCGCGCGAACCAGGCTGAAGTTCCGCTTCTCACCGCCCCGCGCCATGAACTGCCGCGTGGGGAACGTGACGCTGTAGCCCTGACCGTCGCGACGCGTCCAGACGGCGAACCCGACCAGCTTCAGGCCATCGAGCTCGCCACCCGCGAAATGCAGTTCGACATCCGCGAGCTTGCCGGCGGGCGCGTTGTCGTCGGCGGGGGTGAGGTTGACGTAGGTGTGCATGATGTCCGTCCTTGGGTGAAGGGCCGGCCGGCGGCTGGCCCGAATCAACGTGCGGTCGAGGAAGCGAGTCCGAACCGAGCGACGTCATGCCGTAGCCCCGACGGGCTCGGGCGCGAGCAGCCGCTGCCACAGCCACTTCTGCAGCGCCGGCAGGCCGATGAGGTGTGGGTCCACGGCCGCGAAGAGGCAGCCCTCGCGGCGATAGCTCGCGCGATGCCACGCAAGCTCGGTGGCGTCCACGAGCACGATCCGCGCGAGCTTCCGCCCGTACTCCGCCGTGAACGGAATCGGGTTGGCCGCGAACCCCGCCACGTCGGCGAAGTTCGAGGTGTGGAGCGTGAGTGTGGACGGGCCGTCGAGCGGACGCCCCGCCGTCGTGACGAATGCGTGGTAGACACGCAGCTGTCCGCCGATGTCGACGGTGATGGATGGGCCGTTCGATCCGATGCGCATGGCAGTGCTCCTTCCGTGGGTTGCATCCGATGGGTGATGTCTGACGGCAGGCGGGACGGCCATCACGTAAGTGCCGCGTTCCGGCGAGCCCGAGGCGCGGTCAAGGCCGTAAGCCCCGCCCCGCGGGGTCGGAGCCACGCGACGAGCCTTGAACGCGACGAGGCGAGCCGTACGATCGGCACGGGTGATGGCCGTCAGGGTGGTCATCGCGCGGCGCTCCACGCGGACGCGCCGGGACTCGACGAGAGATGCCCGGCTTCGCGGAAGCTGAAGTACCGCCCCTCGTCACCGATGACCAGGTGGTCGATCAGCGGCAGGTCGAGCACGTCGGCCGCGGCGCAGATGCGCACGGTGAGCCGCGCATCGTCGGCGCTCGGGGTGGGATCTCCGCTCGGGTGGTTGTGCACCACGATGAGTCCCGTCGTGCCCGGCGTGAGGCACGCCGGCACGAACACGTCGGGCATCGAGATCTGCGTGCTGGTCCGCGTGCCGCGCGACACGACGTGCCACGTGAGCAGCCGCTGGCGCGCCGACAGGCACGCCACGGCGAACACCTCCACGAGTTCGGCCGCGAGCAGCGGACCGAGCGTGGCGGCGGCGATCCGCGGCGTCGACAGCGCGAGCGTCGTCACGTCGTGAACGTGGCCGTCGGGAGCGCGCAGCGGGCGATACGAGCAGACCAGCTCGCGGACGCGGTGTCCCCGAGCCCCTGGCATACGAGCGGTCGTGGCTTCGGTCATGACGTCTCCTTTCACGCACGTGGCCCTGAAGGCGACGTGCGTCCCTGGCGCCCACGGTGGCGGCCACCGTGGGCAGGCGTGGTTGTGGGTTGGGTGATGGAGTGGGCGGACGGAGGCGGGACGAGGCCCAGACGACGGACGAGCTCCGTCAAGTCGTCTGGGACCCAGCTACGGCGAAGCAGCAGCGCAAGGCCGAGACGCTGTGCAGCATCGCGGTCCACGCGCGTGGCGGGACCGACGAGTCCGACCACCTGGTCGAACTCGTCGGAGACGTGCAGTTCCTCGAGGAGCGCCTCCAGCAGCTGGCGAGACCACTGGATGCGCGTCGCGAGGGTGGCCAGGCGGCCGATGAGCGCAGGCCGCACGTCCGTCCGCCAGTCGAGCGCCGGCGCGCCGTGAAGCACACCGGTCGCGGTCAGGGGGCGGGCAGTACGTGAAGAGCCATCGCGCATGACAGACACCTCCGGCTGAGAGCGGCCTGGGCTCTGAGAGCGGAGGCATCCGCACGCGCGACGGCGAGTCGCGAGGCGGGACCGATAGACGTGGCCTGAGCCAGCGTCCGTTGTGCGAGGGAATGTGCCGCGGGGCTACGCCCGGGCGGCGGCGAACCCGGTCAGTGGACCGTGGTCAGGAGGCGGCTGGCGGCGCGGTCGAGTTCGAAGCGCCCATCCTGCCAGGGCGTGCGCTGGCTCAATCGTGTGAGCCCCTGCACGTAGCCCCAGACAGAACGCGGGTTCGTCTCGTGCGTTTCCGCGAGCGTATAGGCCTCCGCGGCGAGCTTCGCTGACAGGGTCAGGCGCTGCTGCACCGCATCAATCACCGCGTCGCGCGAGGGGCCAAGCTCCTGGGACTGCGCCCGCAGCAGCATGGCTCGGTCGTCCGCGGTATCGGCGTCGAGCGCCTGCTGCACCTCGAGGAGCGAGGTGGTCAGCTCGGCGCGAATCGACGCGCCCACGTGCCGGCGCCGGAAGCCGGCCACGTGGTGAAAGCCCCAGATGATCTGGTTCCCGCAGATCGCGGTCGGAGTAGGAATGCCCATCACTGAGCACCCCCTCCACAGATCCGGACGTGCGGATTTCCCGCATCCGGCTCCTGCCTCAGGTGGTGACGCCAAGCACGCTCGAACGGGTACGGATGACAGACACGTGCGGGCGGCAGCCATCGGTCGACATGCCCCCGCATCCGCGCCCAGGGGAGGCGATGACGCTGGCTTCGTTGCCGCAGCGTACGAAACCAGAGCCTCGCTACCTGGAAGCGGAACGTGTAGAGCGCGGCGTCGTTCGTCGGCACGCCGTAGTACCGTATGTGCCCGCCGACGACGCTACGCAACCACGCGCCTTGCTCGCGGAGAGGGTGGTGCTTGCGCTGCCGCAGTTCGGCTTTCACCTCGTGCAGCTTCGCTTGCAGCCGCTTGCGCATCGTGTGCCGCAGCACGGTCGACTGCCCATTCCTCTTCCTCCCGCAGATGTGCGTGAAGCCCAGGAAGTTGAACGTCTCCGGCTTTCTCGAGCCACGCGCCTGCCGTCGCTCGGCCGCGAACGCGCCGAATTCGAGCAAGTGCGTCTTCTCGGGATGCAGTTCCAAGTGGAACTTCGCGAAACGCTCCGCGAGGTCCGCCCGAAATCGCACGGCGTCCGACTTGACCTGGAATCCCAGCACGATGTCGTCGGCATAGCGCACGACGATCACCTCGCCGCGTGCGTGCTTCTGACGCCATGCGTGGACCCACAGGTCGAACACGTAGTGGAGGTACACGTTCGCCAGCAATGGCGAGACGCTGCCGCCTTGCGGCGTCCCCTCCTCCACGCGTTTACGCGTACCCTCCTCCAACACCCCGGCGTTCAGCCATTTCTGGATGAGCCGCACGAGGCGTCGGTCCGCGATGCGGTGCTCGAGGAACCTGCAGAGCCATCCGTGGTCGATGGTGTCGAAGAACGCCCGGATGTCCACATCGAGCACCCAGCTCACCTTCTTCGTCGGGATGCCGATGTAGAGGGCGTCCAGCGCGTGATGCTGGCTGCGCCCCGGTCGGAATCCGTAGGAGAAGCCGAGGAAGTCGGTCTCGTAGATGGTGTTCAGCACCTCGACTGTGGCCCGCTGGACGACCTTGTCTTCCAGCGTGGGCACGCCGAGCGGCCGTTGCCGCCCGTCAGCCTTCGGGATGTACACCCGCCGGACCGGCTTCGCTCGGTACGCTCCGTGCCTCAGCCGCTCTGAGAGGTCCTGGAGGTTGGCGTCCAGGGCCTGCTCGTAGTGCTGCCACGTCTCGCCGTCGACGCCAGGCGCCGCGTTCTTCTTCAACGCGAAGAACGCCGCTCGCAAGCGCGTCACGTCGTACACGTGGTGCAAGAGCGCGGTGAACCGCATCTTCCTATCCCGTCTTGCTGCTTGCCGTACCCGCTCCAGCGCACTGGGCGCGTCTACCCGGCTCGGTGTCCGGGACGCGTTTTGCTGACGCGGGTTTCCTTTGGCCCGCTCCCTTCCCTCCACCCCCTCCTCGGCCAGTCGCCTGGCGTCGTTCGGCGGCTTCGTCGGTACTACAGAGCGGTCCGACGTCCTGGGGTCGTACGTCATCGGCGTGCGCCTTTCGGCTTCCCGACACGGTCCACGGGACCATCTCCCGTGGACAACTCCAGGACCTCCCGGTTCCCGCGCATGGTGTTTCCGAGCGTGCACAGGGTCTCCGACCGCGCAGGGTCCTGGGGCGTCTCGCGATAGCGACGCACCAGGCGTGGCCTTCCGCCCATTCCGACGGCGTCGGCACCCTGGAGTGAGTTCCTTTCGCGGCTCAATACCTGGCCCGCCCGTACCTCTGCCGACGCTTCGGCGCCGCCCTTACGGACGTCACCGCACGGCGCGAGGCCGGTGTGGATTGCTGGTCCTTCACCGTATGACTCTTGCATTCACGACACCATGCCGGTTTGACCGGCGCACCGGAACAAGAACACATCCAGGGTGAGGGCGGCGGCACCGACGTCGCTGTTCCGCAGGATGAACCCGTGGGCTTGATCCGGTTTCGTGGACACGTTCCGAAAGGTGGATACGATGTCCCGCATGTCCGAGCCGAAGCCGGGGCGCCGCCTGCGCCGGCAGTTCACTGAGGAGTTCAAAGCGGGGGCCGTACGACTGGTCCTGGACGAGGGCAAGACGGTCGGTGCCGTGGCCCGCGACTTGGATCTGACCCCGTCCGCCTTGGCCGACTGGGTCCGCAAGGCCGCCGCCGATCGCACCAAGGGGCGGACGGGTCTCATCGGCGTCGAGCGCGAGGAGCTGGCGCGGCTGCGCCGGGAGGTCCGCGAGTTGCGGGCGGAGCGCGACGTCTTAAAAAAAGCCGCGGCCTTCTTCGCGAAAGACCACCGGTGAAGTTTGCGTGGATCCACGCGGAGAAGGCTCATCATCCCGTCCGCAAGTTGTGCCGCTGGCTGGGCGTGACGCCGAGCGGCTACTACGCCTGGCGTGGCCGACCCGAGTCGGCGCACGCGGCACGCGACCGGCAGCTGAAAGTGCTGATCCACGCGTCGTTCGACGCGCACAAGGCGCGCTACGGCAGCCCGCGGATCTACGGCGACCTGCAGGACGCCCGGGAGCCCGTGAGCAAGAAGCGGGTGGCCCGCCTGATGCAGGAAGAGGGCCTGAAGGCCCGCCCGCGCAAACGGTTCAAAGGGACCACGATGAGCGACCATGACCAGCCGGTCGCCGATAATCTGCTCGACCGGCAGTTCACGGCCGACGCGCCGAATCAGCGGTGGGCCGGCGACACCACGGAGTTCGTGATCGGCGAGAGCGCCAAGCTGTATCTCGCCGTGATCCTCGACCTCTTCTCACGCTTTGTCGTTGGGTGGGCACTCAGTGCCGTCAACGATCGCCACCTGACGCTTCGGGCGCTGGAGATGGCCGAAGCGACGCTGCCCCCAGCGCAGGGCTGCTCTTTCACTCCGACCAGGGTTGCACGTATGCCAGTGAGGACTACCATCCGGCCTTGGCGCGCGCGGCATCATCTGCAGTATGAGCCGCCGCGGCAACTGCCACGACAACGCCGTCCCGGAGAGCTTCTTCTCGACGGTCAAGAGCGAGCTCGCCGATCGGTTCGGCAGCTACGCCGAAGCGAAGATGGAGGTTTTCGACTACCGGAGGTGTCACAACCAACGGCGGCGTCATTCGACGCTCGGTCAGATCATTCGGCCGAGTCTGAACGTTCGTGCAGCCGCGTAAGCGCTCGAGGGGCGCTCGGCGGCATCCCGTTCCAGCCACCCGACTTGACCCGACCGCCGCCAAGCGCCTGTAGACTTGCTACGACCGTTGACGAACGACGACTGATCCGACTGACTCAACCCGTCCACGGGATCGGATCAGGCCCACCCGCGGAAGAGTCCAGCGTGCGACGTATCGGTCGGGTCGTCGAGGTCACGGTTGCCGTCCACGAGCAACAGGAACATGTCTCGATCTCCCAGGTAGGCACCGGACGGAACGCGTTCGGCACCGTAGACGCCGTCCTTGTAGCCGAGCGGCAACGACCAGGCGGGGTGCTGGGGCATGAGGTCGAGCACCCGGCTGGTCAGCTCGTCGTGGTGGACGCGCGCGTACCTCGGCGAGGTGATCGCGTGCACGGTCCACGCGTCGCGGTCGACGAACAGCGCGTGCTGCTCGCGACGCTGACGCCCCAGCCCGAAGTTGATCGCGTCGGCCGCGATCGGCGCGGGCAGGGTCTGGAGATACTTCGGCGGCGCGCCAGCGATGCCCGCAAGCTGCTCGAAGCTCCAGTTGGTCAAGGACGAGACGCGGTGCGATTCGTCGCGGAGGGCGAGCGAATCGTCGGGGCCGGCCTCGACCTTCAGATTTCCGGCAATGGTGGTGCGCTCCTGGATGCGGTGGCGCCTGGCGCGCGCCGCTTCGTGGAGAGCTTGGACGCTGGCATAGCGCTCATCGGGTGGGCGGCGGGCCCATTCCCGGCGGGCGGAGTACGCGGTGACAGCAGACACACCACTCCCATGCATGGGGTGCTCCTTTCAACGTGCCCTGAGGGCAGCGATCGTGGGTGGAAGCTCCGCGTCGGGCGACGAGGAGGGGTGGCCAGGGCGGCCACGGTGAATACCTCAGACGATACGCTTGCTAGTATTCGCTGTCAAGGCCTACACCCAAGGCGTTGGTCACGCCGCTGCCTAGCCTAGGCTGAGGGCCACTCGCCCAGAGACATGGCGACCCACCGCAGGCGGCTGCAAACGCCGACTCAAGCCGATTCCCGAAGTCACGGCGAGGGGGACTGAGGCGCTCGGCTTGCCACGCGATGCCGCGAACTGCGATACGGTAGATCCCGCCATTCATGAAAGACCAGCTCCCGCCGCACCATGGCCTGCCAGACGATGTGATCGCAACCCTCGTCTTCCGCGATGGCGACGCATTCTCGATCACTGATGTTCAGTTCGAGGCCCTCTCCGCAGGTGTTGGAAAGGGCGAAAGTGTTCTAGTCGTGTCGCCAACGTCAACGGGAAAGACGCAGGTCGCGCTGTGGGGAATGGTCACAGGACTCTCTGGCGGCAAGCCAGTCGTGTATCTGGTAACGCATCGAGCACTCGCTCGGCAGAAGTTCGAGGACTTTCAGCGGAGCCTGCTGTTGCCGTTCTTGGCCAACGACGGGAGCGCGCTCGTCATGGCAACTGGCGACGAGGTCGTCGATGCGACCGGAAGTAGTCGAACCGATCCGCTCAGTGCTCGACTTCTGGTAGCGACGTACGAGAAGTACCTGGCTCTATTGTGCTCGGCCGGGCTGCCTCGAACCGCTCGCCGCGCCGTCATCGTTTGCGACGAGATACAGCTCGTCGGAGACCTTCACCGCGGCCGAGATGTCGAAATCCTACTGACGCTCATTCGCAATGCCGGCTGTGGGCAGTTCATAGGATTGTCTGCCGTTCTTCAGCGCAGAGATGCCGAGGCCCTGGCCGAATGGCTGAACGTGTCGCTCGTCCATCAGCCACAACGCGAAAAGCATCTGCAGTACGAGTGCTGGACGCCTGACCGAATGCTCGTTGCGCGGTCTGAATATGCAGAGGCCGCCCCTGAGGAGCGCGCCGTCCCTGGTGGTGTGTGGCCAGATGCTGTCGCTGTGCTTCAGCACGTTCTAAATGACCGGGAGGCGCAGAAACCTGTCATCGTCTTCTGTATGCGCAAGGCCGACACGTACGGCCTCGCGCAACGCTTCGTCGGTTTGCGGCAGGCACGGTCACGCAGCACCCCAGAGGGCCAATTGCCGCTCGCGTTCGACGAACTACCAGAAACCGCCGCCAACGTTCTCTTGGCGAAAATACTCCGCGGTGGCGTAGCCGTTCACAGCGCGGACTTAACCGAAGCCGAGCGCGCAATCGTCGAAGGGATGCTTCTGCAGCGGCGCATCGACGTCGTGTTCGCGACGTCGACGCTTGCAGCAGGCGTTCACTTCCCTTTTGGCACGGCGATCTTTGCGGACTGGCAGCGGTGGGACAGCGCGCGCGGTGCTCGTACTCCGATTGAGCATGGCGACTTCCACAATATGGCGGGTCGCGTGGGACGAATGGGATACGAGCATGGCCTGGGACGAGTGATCTTCATGGCCGGGCCCGACACTCTGTCAATCGCACGAACGTACTTGGCGCTGGACAACCTGACGCCGCTAGAACCCAGAATCGATCCTGACAGATTCGGCCAGATTGCTCTGCAGCTGGTGTCGTCTCAACTCTGCGCGAGCCGTGGAGAAGTCGAGACTGTGATCTTCGGAACGTTCAGTGGGAGTCGCGAAGCAGCCAGGAACCGCACTGGCCTCGCGCACTGGAAGTCCGCACTCTCGGAATCCATTGACGACTTGGTTCACGAGGGACTGCTAGCGGAGGCGAACCACGGACCTCTCGTAGCAACGCCCTTTGGAAAAGCCGTGGCGCAGAGCGGGCTACTGCCTGAGACAGGCGTCCACATGCTGCGGTTCCTTGCCGAACAAGCGGTGGCGCTTGCCATGCTGCTGCCATCAAAAGCGTCGGTCGGCGACGTCGACCGGTTGGCGTTGGTTCTGTTCGCCACGTGCCTGAAGAGTCCAGAGTTTCGTCCGCTAGGCGGTCGATCGCCGACGCGGTTCCTGCCCTATCCACTCGCCAAGAGGGGTCTGGCAACGGCAGCCGACTTCGGTGGCTTTGTGTCCGCACGCGAACTGGCCGCGGATTCGCCGCCGCACAATGGTGCCAAGCTTTCCTTGGATTGGATTCATGGCGAGGCTCTAAGAAGCCTAGAAGACCGGCTGCCAGACCTGAGCGCTGGCATGCTGCGAGATCTGTTCCGTGACCTAGCGTGGTGCCTTCACGGAATGGCCGCGATTGCAGTGGCAGCCGCGGATGGTCGCGTGTTGCCAGCCGAGAGACCGCGCGCACTAGTGGAACAGCCTGCGACGCTCCGAGCCCTTTCGAAGCTACCAAGGATGATGCGACGTTTCTGTGCTCGCATCGCGGAAGGCCTGCCGGATGATGTCCTGTGGCTGCCTCAGGTTCCGAAGGCGAACCCGACTTACCGCCTGACGCGAAGCGAGATTCTCGCGCTGCGAGCGGAAGGGCTTTCGACGCCGGAGCGGATGATGCTCGGGTCGGCGGATGCGGACTCCGCTCGCTGCCGGGTGTTTGCCAAAGCCAAGCCCGCTGCGAAGGTCAAGGCGAACTGGCTTCGCGACGCTTGTCGCGACTGGAAGGGCGCTATTCGGCGGCAGGCATGCGAGAGGCAGATGCGCCGCGCCGCGCGCTGCCCGCAGGTCGATCTAGTGGCACGGTTTCACGCAGCGGTCGGCGACGACTTCGAGGAGGCATTCGAGGAGGCCCTTCAGACCGTCGGCATCGCGTTCGAGCGGCTCGACGACGGGAAGAGGACAGGGGCACCGGACTACTTGGTCCGCCTGTCCGGGTCTCCGCCGCTTGTGGTCGAGCTGAAGTCGAAGCTCGGCGCCAACCTCGTTCCCTACAACTCGGCTGTCGAAGTTCTGAGCGCGTCTGAGGTTCACGGATACAAGGACGCGTCTTGCGTCACGCTCTGCCATCCCGGGGTCGATCCTGCGGTAGCGCCGGTCATTGCGGAGTGTGCAAGGCTGTGTGTCGTCGAGAGCGGCGATTTCGCTGAGGCTCTACTACGGCATTGCGAGGGACACCTCACTCAGCCTGAGCTGTGGCAGTGGCTAGCGAGCCCTGGACAAGCGCTGGTGTCCGATTTGTTCTACAGCAGCGTGCGGTCCCGCTCAGGGTACATCGAGCACTCGCAAACCTAGCAACGCTCCCGCCAACGGTGCGGACAAGTCACTGTGCATTCAGCACGGCGAACTCCCGTCGCAGGAGCACAACGCCCCGCTTCTGGCTGACCAGCACGCCGAAGGCCACGACTGTTGGCGCCGGCGCGCCCGTGGCGACCGTGATCCGATGCCGGCGGAGCACCACCGAGGCAGCAGGCACCAGCGATTGGATCTCTCGCACGAGCGCAAATTGCTCCGCCGTAGCGGTCTGGGCATCCTCGCTCTGAACGCGGAGCGCGCCAGGGTGGATGACTGCCGCACCGAGGTCGGGCATCGCGCGTCGGAGGCGGTCGGCGCCGTCCAGCACGTAGCGAGGCATCGACGCAAGCGCTGCGAAGGCGTGGTCGGTTATCGCCTCGATCGCCTCTGCCATCGGCAGCAGCCCCGCAGCGTGCCGCTCGCGTTGCTCGTCGGTGCCGAGCTCGGCGATCCAGGCTGCAATGAACCGCTTCTTCTCCTGGTGCACCGCGAGCTGAGCTGCACGGTCGGCCTTGTTCTTCTCCGCCCTCGTCCGCTGATCCGCGCGGAACCGGCGATGCGCCTCCGCGGGTACGTCCTTGGCCAAGCCGACGTCTGAACGGACGTCGAACCGCAACCGCCCCTGCGGCGTGACCAGCATGCACGACCTGGCCGTCGGCGGCGGATGCGGCACCGCGCGCGCCGTCTTGTCCGCCATGAACCGCTCGGCGGCGCTGAGCCGGACGTCGCGCTCCCCCTCCAGCCGCCTGTCGACGGCGGACTGCCGCGAGGCGTGGTACGCCGCCTCGAGTTCATGGTTTCGAGCGGCGGCGCGGAACAGTTCCTCCACTGTAGGCGGGACGTCGTAGACCGGCGCCGCGTCCACCCGCTGCACGCGCTCGTCGGCGTCCAGCTCGAATCGCGGACGCAGGCGCAGCCGCGCCACGCCCTCGCGGTCCACCGACACGAGGTGCAATCGACTCGCCGGCACCTGCAGCGTCACGCTCTGCACGGCCCTGCCGTCGCGTCCCTCGAGGAGCGCTGCCTTGCGGCCGTCCTCGGAGAGCACGAACGTGGCCGTGACGGACAGCGCTGGCGCGTTCGACGCGTCCGACGGAGCGGCAGGCGCGAACGTGGCGGGTTGGTCGGCGAAGCGGGTCGCAGTCTCCATGACGTGTCCTCGCGTGTTCAGGCGTCGGGTCGACCGACGCGCACCCTGACGAACGTCCTGCGGAACAAGGGACCCACCAGGCGGGGGGGCTTAGCCCGCCCGCCTGGTGGTCCGAAGCGACTAGTCGGCGTGCACCTCGAGGCGGCTGTACGCGTCGAGGATGCACTGCTTGATCGCCTCCTGTGCGTTGGCATCCGCCACCGGGCGGAGCAGCGCGTAGCTCCGGCGCTCTCCATTCACGGAGTACTGCCGGGCCGGGAACGTCACGTTCATGGCGCCGCGACGCTCCCACACGGAGAAGCCACACAACTTCAGTCCGCTGAACGGACCGGCTTCCCCGTCGAAGATCACCTCCGCATCTGCGAGCTTCCCTGCGGGAGCGCCCTTGTCGTTGGGGATGATCTTCACGGACACGAGTTCGCCTTTCTGCTTGGACATGGGTCCTCCAAGACCGCCGAGGGCTGGACCGACGGCGGCGGCTGACGGTTCGCGCGGGTGGATGTGCACGCCGGCGAACGTGGGCGGGACGCACGGCCCTGGGGGCGCATGCGCGGCTACGATACGTGATATATACTAGCTTTTGTAAAGCGATGCAAGGGGCGTTCACGCGCTCAGACATGGCCCGCCAAGTGCCTTTTCCGCCGAAGGCCGATCGGCTTCGGTCGACCTAGAGTCGGCCACGCCGTTCCTGGCCTAGAATCGGTGCGCGACGCGCGGTCGCGTCAACGAACAGGGCAGGAGGCAGAGATTGGCCAAGAAGAATGGCGGCGGGCTCGCCGCGCTGGTTGGGCGTGAGTTGGGCAAGCTGGCGGCGCGCAAGGACGCGCTGAGCAAGCAGTTGGCGTCGGTCGAGCGCGAGATGGCGGCGATTCGCGATAGCGTGACCCGCGCGATCGGTGGTGGCGGAGTGGCGGGCGCCGGCCGCAAGGCCGCCAAGGGCGCGGCGAAGAAGGCGAAGAAGGTCGCCAAGCGCGTGATGTCGCCGGAGGCGCGCGCCAAGATGGCAGCTGCCGCGAAGCGGCGGTGGGCGGCGGCGAAGAAGGCTGGGAAGAACTCGCTGGGCTAGCAACAAGGCTTGTCGGCGACCGACCGTGGTGTTTACCTCGACCGTCGCCGAGGATCGTCGCGGGTTCGGAAACGCCGAACGACGACGATTACGTCATGCCGCCTCTTGACAACTCGTGAGCGAGTCGCGCGAACCCAATCGCGTGTGCACAAGGCTGGACCCGGTGCCGCCCAATAGGCACTTGCGGCCGACGACGGCCGGTGCGATCACTTGAGCTGCTTCCTCAACGCCGATCCGCCAGAGCCAGGCGCGGACCCGGAGCGTCCATCCGGCCGAGCTTCGCGATAGCCCGTGCGCGACTTTTCAGGATTTGAGAATCGAGTCGGGCCTTCGGACCCGTACGAGGATTGTCGACATTAGGGTCGGGTGACGGAACGGCCGCTATCGGACCCGGTGCCCCAGGCGCGCCGCGCTCTCCCTCCCCGTTTGCACAGAATGACGGAGACACCGCGATCCCCCTCCGTTCGGTCACTCGTCCCTACTGAGTCCGTCGTGAACGGCGTCCTTGCGTAGGCTCTTTGGCGACCGTCCAGTGTGGCGGCGGACGAACCGACAGAAGCCCCTCGGCGTATAGCCGAGGTCATAGGCGACGGTCTTTATCGAATCCACGTCATCGCGCGAGAGCTGGGAGATAGCACGCGCGATTCGAGCGGCCTGTCGAGCGGCCCGGAAAGTTGTGCCGTTGAGTCGACACGCGCGCTCGATCACGCGTCGATCGAGTGTGAGCCGGCGTGACAGGGCCGACAATGATAGGTTACAGTCGCCTTCCAGCTCTGCAGCAACATCAAGCCAGATACGCTGTGGCGGGTCACATGGTGTCCTCATTGTGTCACCTCCAGAGGTCGCGGCAGTCCCTGTGTCGCCGGACGTAACACGTGTCACGATTGCGGCTCGCCGCGAGTGACACGTATGACACGAACTGGAGCCACCAGCACCTGCGACGTTGCGTAGACGTGCACCGAGCATGCAGGCCGCGGCGCGCTGGGCGGGATACGCAAACGGCCGTGCGAACGAGAGTCGAGCAGAAGCTCTCGGGAGGGACTCGCAGGCTACTGCGCAACGCCACTCCAGTCAAGCTCGACCGATGGTGACGCCTGGCTATCGGGGGACAGCTACACAGTAGTGGACACCACCATCTCGCGCATTCACGGCATATGACCGACAGCATCGTGCGCGCACAACGGTCTACACACCATCCACATTGGTCCACTACTACAGATTGACGGGCGCCAGACAGTGCGGCACGCTCATGGCCGACGTTGGTGTAAGCACGGTCCCGTTGCCGACGCGCGGGACAACCGCGGCGCTCGGCTCGGTATCGATAGTGAGAGGAGGACGTCTAATGAAATCGCTGATGCGACTGTGCCTGGCGGCGACCATTGTGTTCCTTAGCCACGTGACGGTTCTGGCCGTAACGGAGCAGGAATGCAACGACAACTGCACGGCTGATCAATACGCGGCGGCTCAGGCGTGCTACAGCTCGTGCGCGTCAGAGTGCGAGAGCATGGGGCCGACGTGGCGAATTCATTACAACATATACATCGATGAAGGATGCCATGTAGATCCGACTCAAAGTTATTGCGTCGTGGAAGGCGACTGCATCTGCTATTGCGAACAGTACATCTAGCAGAGCGTCGCACATGTAGCCGTTCTTGAATGGGCGTGCAGTGGCAGCCCGCGACGGAGGGCCACTGCACGTCATGCCGAACCGAGATAGCAAGATGGAGGCGACGACAATGGGTGATAGTGAGCCGGCGCCCACGCCAGTACGCCGGACGCGGAGCCTTCTCTTGGTTGTGTCGACCATTGCGTCGGTGGCCGTGGCCAGCGCTAGTTCGCCCCAGCTGCTGCCGCCAGCCGCTCCGAAGGCACCACAGCGAGCCGCCGGAGCGTCACTTGCGGGACGGGTCGTGAACGCAGTCACGGCTGTCCCCCTTGTGGGAGCGATCGTGCGCGTTACTGGAGCCGGTGAGACGCGCGTCGTAATGACCGACGAGGAAGGCCGCTTCGTGATTGGAGAGTTGCCGCCAGGACGATTCACGCTATTTGCATCAAAAGGAGGCTTCGTCGGTTCGCCGTACGGCCAAGTGCGCCCCGGAGGCGTAGGGGCACCGATTGACGTCGAGCGCGCGACCGCCTACGAGAAGCTGAATATCGGGCTGGCTCCAGGGGCGGTGATTACGGGTGCGCTAATCGATGAGCACGGACAGCCTGTGGTCGGCGCTGTCGTGTCGGCGTCGCGTCTCGCACTCGTTATCGATGAGTGGCGGGTCACGGCGGTCGCTGGTGCAGATGACACGACGGATGATCGGGGCACCTACCGCCTGTACGGCCTGGCCCCAGGACAGTACTACGTGGCAGGCCGAGCAGCAGCAGCGCTGGTCGCGTCACTTAGCCGTAGAGGAGTAGCAGCGGCGGGTAACGCTCCAACGTACTATCCCGGTGCCACGAGCTTGGGCGCTGCGACGGCTGTTGTCGTTGAGGCCGGCGCGGAGATTGGCGGGGTGAACTTCACGCTATCGAACGCCGGGTTCGGTACGGTACGGGGTCGCGCGGCTAGCACGACCGGCCGGTCACTAGGGCCCGGAGTTGTCACGCTGTTTGACAGGGGCAGCGAGAGTCTGTCTGGAGGCCCAACTCAGACTGGACTAATTCAACAGGACGGACAGTTCGAGGTGCGGGGTGTGCCGCCTGGAACGTACGAACTCGTCGTGCGGTCAGCGTTGTCCGTGGGCGCCCTTCCAGAGTACGGTTCGACGACAGTCGTCGTGAGCGAGGGGACAGTCGATGGCGTGTTTGTGTCAGCGTCCACCGGGGCGACCGCGCGGGGTCGGATTGTATCGGATGGCGCCAGAAGGGTGCCAGACAGTTTGCGACTCGCGTTTCGAAGTGCTGAGCGTGGCGTGGACAGCCGCGTGCAACGAGACCAATACGGGGCGAACGGCACGTTCGAAGTCGCAGGACTGTTTGGCCGACAGCTGGTTCGCCTCTCCCGTGCGGGCGCAGAAGGCTGGGCGCTACGGACCGTGTTGGTCAATGGGCTCGACGTGACCGATGGTGGAATCAACTTCGAACGCGGCCGCGACGTTACCGGGCTGACGGTCGTCGTAACCGATGCCGTTACACGCGTGGCCGGCAGGGTTGAGCCGGGCGATGGCCCACCTTCGGAAGTCGCTATCGTCGTGTTCCCCTCGGACGAGCGACTCTGGTCCTTCCGCAGCCGGTTTGTGATGCAGTCGATGGCGGATAGCCAGGGCCGGTACTCAATTGAAGGGCTGCCGCCCCGCCAGGATTACTTGGTGGCAGCAGTGCGGACAGTCCAGCCGGCAGAAATCCTGCAACCCAGTGTTCTCCGTAGGATGCGAGGGATGGCGGTGTCAGTCTCGCTTGCCGAGGGCGAGTCAAAGGCGCTAGACTTGCGGGCAGCAGAGCCGTAGCCCGCCGGCTCGTCTGGCGGCTCCAAAGGGAAATCTGGTACGGGAGCTTGGGGATGGGCGTCCGTGCTCGACACGGCGGCTCCCTCGCCCCGTTTTTCTCTGCACAAACACTTGCGGAGAGCTTCCCTAGGTCGGAAACGACCACTCTTGCGGAATAGGCGCGCGCCCATCGCGCCTCCAACTCGCCCTCGCCGATATTGTCCGTGAGCGTGGTCCCTGCGTGTCAATCGCGACGACGCCGTTGACACGCCCAACGCCGCAGCCGCAGCACGCGAGCCGCGCCGCCACATCTGTCTAGAGATTGTGCTTTGGAAGGGTCCCTGTATCTGCGATTCTTCACGCGATGGCCACCGGTCACGTCGCTCGCACCCTACGGAGGCGTGTACGCATGAAGCCGAGAATCTCGCTCGAGACCCTGTCGAACATTGCCGTCCTTGTGGCTTGCGTGTGGGCCGGATATGCGCTGTACAACCGGCCGGCCGCGGCGAGCCCGCCGCCAGCGCCGACACGACCCACCTACGCGATTGGCGATGCATCGGAGATTCAGGGACTCGACTACTCGGCGGCAGACGCCACCGTTGTATTGTTCGTGCGCAAGTCGTGTCAGTTCTGCACCGCGAGCATGCCCTTCTACAACAGACTTACGACGAAGTGGCCTCGAGGGCGGGAGGCTAGGCACGTCCAATTCGTTGTCATCACGACGGACGACGACGCGACGGCCGCGACTTACTTGTCGACATTTGACGTGTCGGTCGATGTCCTGAGGGCCAACGAGCGCCCCCCGAATAAGGTGTTTGCAACACCCACGGTGCTAATCGTCGCGGCGGACGGCCGCGTCCGTGGCGCGTGGACTGGTCAGTTGTCCGAAGCTGGTGAGGCCGAAGTGGTCGCCACACTCGAGTCTTTAGTGGGGTCACGTGTCAGCTAGTCAGCCAGGCTACTCAACAAAGCAGTGGCCGCCGAGTCGGCTTCTCGGCTTTGCGGTGGCGGTAGCACTGGTGTCGCAGGCGGCCCAACCACGCACGTCTCAGTTTCGCTCGGGTGTCACCCTTAAGCAACTCGACGTGGTTGTCAACGGCGCCGATGGGCGCCACGTGGAGGGTTTGACTGTCGACGACTTTGTTGTGTCTGAGGACGACGTGCCAGCACGTGTCACGTTTGTCACTGAGGTGAAGGCGCCAGCGACGGTCGTGACCGAGCGGTCGTCGTCAGTGTCTGGCAGTGACAGCGATGTCTGGACGAATGCGAACGTGCCAGATCGCATCTTCGCGATCGTACTCGACGATTTGAGCACTCGGGCGACCGACACGCCGAAAGCGCGCGCTGTCGCGCGGCGGTTTATCGATCAGCTGCTACCCGGCGACATGGCAGCAGTAGTGTTCACCGGGCAGCAAGCGGGGGCGCAAGAGTTTACGGCGGACAAGGGGCGTCTTAGGGGAGCCTTGAATCACTATTCCGGGCGCTTCGCGGCTCCAGAGTTCGACCTCGTCTCCGAGCCGAGCGCGCTTGACAGATCTATGAAGGCGACGCTTGGGGGCGAGGTCGCAGGCAACCTGGCTCGTACCGTCGCGACGTTGTCGAACGTAGCCGAATGGCTCGCACCAGTATCCAAACGTCGTAAGGCGATTCTGTTTGTGACTGCAGGCCTTGAGCCGGCGGCAGCTCGCGCGCTTCTCGCCGGGTTGGACCAGGACGGACACGCGCGGGGCGACCTCGCAAACTCGTTCCGGCGACTGTTGAGCAGCGCGGCGTCTGCGCACGTGTCGATATACCCGTTAGATTACCGAGGACTGTCTGGCCCGCTTGGCCCTGAGGCCGTAGAGCAGAGCGGCCTCGGTAGCGGAGCGGCCCTGCAGGCACTCGCCTCCGAGACTGGTGGCGTGGCCTACGTGAATAGCAATGCGCTCGACGGTTTTGTCAGCAGAGTATTTCAGGACGCAAGTGCCTATTATTTGGTGAGCTACGAAGCAGCTCCCAACCAAGAAGCGGCGGCAACGAGCGTGAGTGTTCGGGCTCGACGGGCAGCGGTGACGGTTCGAACCCGTAGGCACAACGTGTCGCCGCCAAAAGAGCGCCGCGACGGCTCGCGAGAGGAGATGTCGCGCATGCTCTCGAGCCCGCTGCCTGTTGGCGATATTGCGATGCGTGCCCACGTCGTGACGTTACCCCGTGAAAACGGGCGAGGCAGAGCTTTCGTGCTCTTGGATGTATCGGGAGCCGACCTCCCGCTGGCGAACGACCGCCGTCGAGACGCAAACCTGAGCTACCGCATCGTCGCTACAGATGTGGATGGAAAGATTCGTGCGTCTGAGTCCAAAGCGTTGGATCTACGGTTGTCAGAGCAGCGGTCCATGCAGCTTGCAAGCAAGGAACTGAGGATCGTCTCACACCTCGATTTGCCGGCAGGGGTGTTCCGAGTGAGGGCCAGTGTGGTAACAGGCGGGCACGTTGGTACGATCCTCGGGGACCTGGAAGTGCCCGCATACGACACGGCACCACTGGTCGTCAGTGCGCCCTTGGTGGTGGCAGCCAGCGCTGCGAGCACCCCCGTCAGGCGTGAAGACTTTGAACTGTTCAGTCGACGCCTTCCGGCTGCGCCGACGACGCGTCGGTCGTTTCAGTCTGGTGACTCACTCGTGGCATACGTGGAGGCGCACGTACGGCCGACGAGGGGTGACGTGGCGCCCTCCCCGGAGGTGAGCGTGTCCGTCGAAGGGCCGGCTGGCGACATTGTCGCGTCGCCGGAGATTTCGGTCGGCGCGCGTGGCAGGGGCCTCGCCGGCGGTACAGTGTATCCTGTCGCCGCTCGATTGTCCCTCGATAGGCTGACCGCGGGACCATATACACTTAGAATTGTCACTACACTTGCCCGGCTGGCACGGGTGGTGCGGACAGCAGCCTTCGACGTGCAGTAGTGAGTTGCCGTTGGTCCCGTAACGAGAAAGCCCGCTCCCAGAACTTCCCGGCTTGAACGGCCTCGTGGTCCTGACGTCGGGCGACGGACTCGTTCGGTGCCAGGCGCCCGAGGGAGTTGTGTGGTCGGCGCTGATTGTAGTCGAGGCGCAGCCTTAGATCTTGGCCTTCGCGTCCTCGATCGACGTGAACTGGCGGACATCTCGGCACTCGTTCCGCAGGCGCCCGTGATCGACCGCAGGCCGTTTGGTTCGAACGACCCGACGGCAACCCACTGTCTCCGAACGACATATCGTCTCTGAGGCGGCGTGACTCCTGACAAACGCCGCAGGGTAGATCTAGCCGCAGTACCGGGGCCCAGGCACGTATCCGTTCCCGAGCACGCGGGCGCCGATGGTCTCTCGGCCGTACCGCCCTGCATTTCGCACCTTGGCAGCCAGCTCCGACATCCGCCAGGGAGGCACGCATCGCTCGTTCCACTCGGAGAGAGCCGCCAGCGCGTCGACTTCGCTGAGGGCGAACCCGCGAACGACTCGGCAGCACACCCGGAACGTGTGCGCGTCCCCGCGTTCACCGGCCACCGCGGGCGGCACGGACCGCAGGTACGACCGCGCGCGGGCCACCTTGCTCGCCCCTCTCCGTCTAGCCGACGGCGCGACCTCCGTGCGGCGGGGAGGCTTCGCACCTGGGAAATCGCGGGAGTCGTAGACTCGACTCACCGCGCCGAGGAGCAGCGAGACCGCGAACGGATCTCGGCGCTTGTGGCTGAGGAAGCCGGGAAGCCGAGTGAGCTGCGCGGCCGAGGTAGCCGCGGGATCGGCATCAAGTTCCTTGGCCAGGTGTTTCTGCAGCGCCTCCACCGCGGGGACTTCGAATCCCTGCACGCGCCACAGCACGTGAACGCGGCCCAGGGACGTCCGCAGGATGTAGGAGGGCGGTGGGATGTCGGACCGCGCCGCCAGAGCCGCCAGAAGTTGCTGCCCCGCCTCGTCCGCGTCGAGAAACACGTGGCGGACTGCAGCGACGCGGTCGCGCGTCCTCGACCGCTGCCCCGGCGCCACGGCGTTCGTGCTGACGTAGACCTCCCACCGCTGGGCGTTCTTGGCCCGCAACCACGCCTGGAACCGCTCGCTCGCCACGGTCGCCACCGGCAGGACGCGCTGCACCGCCTCGCCCGTTCGGTACGACTTCAACAGGATGGCCACCCAGTCGTCCGGCGCGTAGCCGGCGGCGAGGAACGCGCGCGGGGCATGCCGGTCCACGCCAGCCACCTCCCCTACCCCTTCGTCAACGCGAACCGGCCTGTGAACGTGGACCCGCTCGGCGACGGGCAGTCCACGCCGGTCAGGTCGGCATTGATGGTTGTGGCGTCGGCCGCCCCGACACTCAGGATGCTGCCGGTGCAGCCCCTTGGCGACAGGTAGTCGCCCTGCGTGCTGATCCGCGCCGGCGGCTGGTTGCCTGGCTCGATGGCACTCGTGACCGTGGCGGTGATTGGCAACCACGCGTGCTGCGACCGGATCGTGACGCGGAACGTGCGAAGGTCGGTGCCGTCTACCACCTCGACCGCCCAAGACATCGGGCCCGACGAAGACTGCCCTTCGCGCTCGATCGTGATGGTGCCGCTCCAGGTGCCTTGCAGGAAGGATCTCGGCGCCGAAGGCGCCGTCGGCGCTGCCTCCCGGCCGCACGACAAAAGCACCAGGAATCCGACCCCAAGCAGAGCGGTTGCCGTTCGCCGTCTCATGACGTCCCTCCTTCCGCATCGGTCGTGGTAGCCAGCAAGGGGGAGAGCAGGAACCGGTCGGTATGCGCGTCGTAGCCGCGGACTTCGAGAAGCTCCGTGACGCGCCTTCCACTATGCACGCGGGCCACGTGCGCCACAACGTGGATCGCCAGGGCAATCGCCTCGCGCGTGCTCTGGTGCGGCAGGCCGACGTTCGCCGTGAGCACGCAGTGCGCAAGACGCGTCAAAGCCTGCGACGCCGAGTTGGCGTGAATGGTGGACATGCTGCCCAGATGTCCGGTGTTCAGCGCCTGCAGCAGGTCGAACGCCTCAGCCCCGCGCACCTCGCCGACCACGATGCGATCCGGGCGGTGCCGCAGCGACGCCCGGAGCAGGTCCGCGATGGTCACGGCTGGGAGGGGTTCTTCCCCGCCCAGGGGCACCTGAGCGCGCCTCGCTTCCAGGCGAAGGACGTTCGGCTTGTCGAGGTGGATCTCGGACGTTTCCTCGATGACGATCAGCCGCTCGTGGTCGGGGATGCGCGCGGCGAGCGCGTTGAGCAATGTGGTCTTGCCCGTGCCCGTGCCGCCAGAGATGAGGACGTTGCGGCGAGCCGTCACCGCGCCCGCCAGGGCGCCTGCCCACGCTGGCAGCAGGGCGGCGTTCTCCACGAGGGCCTCCAGGCTGTACCGCTTCGTGAACTTCCGGATGGTCAGGGCTGGGCCGGTGACCGAGCACGGCGGGAACAACGCCGCCACGCGCGAGCCGTCTTCGAGCCGTGCATCGAGCAGGGGCTGCGCGTCGGAGATCTCGTCGCCACACGCCCGCGCGATGTTCTTGATCGCCACGGTGAGGTTCCGGGTCTCGAGCGTGCGGTCTGGCACGGCTTCCAGATAGCCGGCGCGCTCCACGAACACGCGCCGCCCCCCGTCGTTCACCATCACCTCGGTGATGTCGGGATCGCACAGCAGATCCTCGATGGGTCTCAGGAAGGGCAGGATTCGGGCCATCGTGCTCATAGGGCGCCTTTCGCCAAGTGCTCGAAGTAGCTGGTCTGCACGTCGAGGTAGTGCGGTTTCAGGTAGCAGTAGCGCGGCGGCAGCGGGTTCACGCCGTCGTAGGGCAACGCAACCGCCTGCGCGTTCTGCAACTCCATGAACACGCGGGGCTGGAACAGGAAGTCCGACTCGAAGGTGTACGACTTGGTCGCGCCGAGCGACTGCTTCGAGGCGGCGGGTTGGCCCCCCAGCCACGAGATGTGCGCGTCGGACGCGGTCTCGCTGATCGAGTACCGCGTCTTGAGCTGATCGACCTTGCCGCACAGTTCTGCCGCCACGCGCGCCGTCAGTTCGTCACTGGTTGCGAGGAACAACTTTGTGCGGAAGCACTGCAGCAGGGTGCGCCAGCCGTCGTCGCCGGCCAGGGCGGACCGAAGCGACGCGATCGACTGCGTGGCGACAATCGGAATCAGTCGCGCCTGGCGCGACAACGCGAAGGCGCGTTCGTCGCCGGTCGGGTCGGTCTCCCCCACCGTGGCGAAGGCGTGGTACTCGTCGGCCACGAACAGGATGTCGCGCCATGCGGCATCTGGTTTCGCCGAGATCCGCGGAATGCGGTTCAGCACGGCGCGCTGGAAGTCGAGCTTCAGCATTACGCCGAGGCCCCGGGCGAGCGCCGGGTTCAGCGCGACTGGGAAGTTCAGTCCGAGCACGTGGCCAGACTCGAGCAGTTCCTCGAGCGGCGGCAGCGGCCGCGGCTCCCCCGGCTTCGGCGGTCGCGCGTAGCGCATCCGGTCGGGGCAGAACGCTCGGAACACCTCGGGGTTCTCGTCGAACAGCGACAGGAAGACGACGACGCCTTCGATGATCGACGCCTTGACCTTGTTGTCGAGCTTCAGCCACACGCCGCCGAACCAGCGGCGGATAGCATCCAGGCGGTGATGGCGGTCGGCGTCTACGACCGTCACGTCGCGGCGGACCGTGAACGCAATCCCGTTCTCGGACAGGTGCGTTTCGAGGTCTCCGTTGTAGTCGTGGGCGCGCGTGTTCGGGCCGATCTTCCGCCAATGGATGAACGGCGCCGTGCGCACCTGCGTCTGGTAGTCGTCCTCAGACACGAGGATGACTTCGTGCGGCTCGTTCAGCCGCTTCCCGAGCGTGGCGATGTTGTCGGCGATCTTCTGCTCGTTGACGATGAACTGGTAGACCTCCGACAGGGTGGTGTAGCCATCGGTGATGCGCCGCAGCGAGATCACGAACTTCAGCAGGTCCGTGTAGGCCTGCTGCCAGAACGGCTCTTTCGACTTGCCGAACAAGTTGTTCAGCAACGTCGAGATGGCGTACGCCACGGCGTAGGCGTCAAGATCGTTGTGGAGCGGGTTGTAGCAGTAGCCGGTGTCGAGGCCGAGTTCCAGGTAGTCGTCGGCCCGTCCGTGCATCGCCAGCATGGTGCGCACCTGCTGGCAGAAGTCGCCCTTCACCTCGAGCACGAGCCCGCCGACTTTGAGCGCGGGATCCCGGGCGCGCCAGCGCAGGAGCTGGTCGACGTACGGATACATGCACGCCGACGTCTTCCCCGTGCCGACGGCGCCCAGAATCATGACGCCGGTATACAGACCACGCTGCGGGAGTTCGAGCCATTCCGGGTCGGCCGCCGGGCCCGTGGTCGCCTGCAGATGTGTCTCGCCCAGCACCAGCGACGGGGCGGGCCGCGTCTCGGGCTGGGGATACGGCGGAAGCGGGTGAAGGCGAGCTGCCGGCGCGCGACGGTAGGCCACGATCGTCAGGCCTGAGAGCAGCACGCTCGCGACGAGGAATGGCGTGCTGAACCACAGCGCGGCGTAGCCGTACGACAGGCCCCGAAACACGGCCGGATCGCGGAGGGCTACGATCTGCAGGAACGGGTTGTCGGCCGGCAGCGGGTGCGCAGTCAGCCCCCAGACACCGACCGCCGCGGCGCTGAGCATCGCCACGAATCCGCGCATCTCGACGATGGTGCGTACCATCGTGGCCTCCACCTGCTATCCAGCGAGCGGCGTTCCTGCACCGAGCACGGTGGACGACGCGTGATCGCCGACGACCTGGGCCCCGGAACCAACGCGTCGCTTCGCGTGGCTTAGAAGCGGATGCGGTGCGTGCGGACCGGGATGCTGCTCGCGCCACGCGCTGAACTCTTTGTCGCGAGCGAGCAACGTGTCGATCACCTGGTTCAGCACGTAGTCGGACGGCTCGCCGAGGAACGTCGCGTACGCGAAGAGCGTCTCGAGGTTCTCGCGGTCGAGCCGGGCGATGTGGCGGACGATGTGCTTCCCGCGCGTGCGGGCCTTGATCACGGGCATGGGCGGCCTCCTTCAGAGCGGACAACCGAGGTGGGTTTCCGCGCGGATTCGAGGCCGGATCGGGCGACGAATGTGCGGGGCGATCGGGCGCGGTTTGCGTGGGTGGGTCCCAGCGCAGAGCGTCGCCGCCATGGACGTGCTGGATGGGCAGCAGCCGAAGTGTGAGCGACCCTCCGGGGGCGGTGCGGGGTCAGCATCCGACGCCAGGGGCGGGGTCGCTCACACTTCGGCTGCTGTACCTCCGGCCTCCGTGCGCGCGGCACACGGCGCCGCTGGGCCAGGGGGCGGCGGGGGGCTTCGACGCCGCCCAAGATGTTGACTGCAAAGGCCCAATGGCTGCCGGACGACCCGTCACGGGTGCATCCGCCAGAGCGTCGTGGGCCGGACACACGGAAGACCCTCGGGTAGAAGTCGGGTTCGGCGTCAGACTTCTGTGAGCGCTTCTGACTCAACTTCTAGCTCCCTTCCGTTCACGCTCTGCCAACCAGGGAGGAGAGATGGTCATACGCGTGCGGGAGGACGACGCACTCCAGCCGCCCGCGATTGCCTCTGACGGCGTCCGCCAGGCGCGGCGACACGAGTCCATCCAGCACGGCGTCGCCGTCGACCAGCCAGCGACGATAGGCGGCCCGCCATCGGTCCGACTCGAACGCGCTCTGGGCCTTGAAGAACCGCTCGTCGAGCACCGGCGCCTTCGCCTGTCGCTCGCGGAAGTACCACGCGAGTTCATCGCGCACGTGCCCCGGCAGCGGCGTGAGTAGTTGGTCCTGGAAGGCGGCGCGGTAGCGCGCGACCGCGCCGAATCGGTGCCGAGGGAACGCCACGCGGAGGGTCCACTGCTCCAGACCTCGCAACACGGCCGCGTGGCGCTCGAGGAACAAGCGGAACCGCCCGGCGTCCGGGTCCGCGGCCACGTACAGGAACACGTGCCGCAGGCCGTCGGGCGACACGCCAATCGGGAGCTTGTCGGGGAAGTACCGGGTGGTCTCGTCGGGCACCGCGTCGGACTCCGGGTTCGTGGCTCGGAACGTCAGGTATGGCAGCGCATCGAGCGGCAGACCCACCTTCGTCGTGAACTCGCGGACCTTCTCGCGCTCGGTGCCCAGCCACGTCACCGAGTGGTCGGCCGTCACGAGGTCCAGCACCATGAGGCGCTCGATGGCGCGAGGCAGCGGCGCCGGCCGGCGGAAGCGGTTCTCGGCCTGACCGATCGCGCGATAGAGCGGCTTGTACTGCACGTGGAAGATGCGGGCGCGGCCATGCCCCGACGGGTTGACGGTCGCAAATCCATTGGCTTCGAGCGTGCGGAAGAGGGTCCGCACCGGCTCGCCGTAGGAGATACCCGCGAAGGCGCAGTACTGGCGTCCCACACACACGCCAGCGTGGGTCATCACCGTCACCAGGAACCGTGCCTGCCGGTTCGTGAAGCCGAACGCGGCGACCGCCTCGACGCGATCCTCGAACGTCATCGCAGCAACTCCTCTGCCAAGCCCGGATCGAACCGACTGCCCCGCCCCGTCCGCCCGCCAACGCGCCCGCCGGCGAAGCGATAGGTCTTGAACCCGGCGCTCACCTTGCTCGTGACATGGGCGCCGCGGTAGTGCGGCGTCAGCACCTCGACGTTCTCGACCTCGCGTACGTCGTCGGGCCACCGCACCTCGATCTGCACGTCCGGGAACTGCACGTGTCCGTCCACGTAGGCGAGGTGGTGCTCGTCGGCCCAGGTCCGAACCTCGTCAGCCGTGCGGTCGGGGCGTCCATCAGTCTCGGCGTCCCCTCGATTCCGCTCGTGGAGGAACTGCTGGTACTCGCGCCTCAGGTCCTGCTCGAGGACGATCCGCTCGATGTGGGCGCCGTCCCGTTGGAGGCGCTCGACGGCCTGCTGGTAGGCGCGGTAGACCTGGGCGTCGTGGAGCATCTCGCGGCTGCGACCGACGCCGGCGTGGTATTCCTGCGGGTGGTCGGCGTCACGCATCCGGTGCGCGTCGAGCAGATCCCGACCACGCTCCGTGAGAGTGAGGAGCGCGCGCCCACTCACCCGGTCCACGGACGCGACTTGTTCCAGGAGGCCGAGACTGCGCAGGTGCCCGACATCGCCACGATGGAGGCTCGCCGCCCTGCCCTCGTCGTCTCGGAGGTCGTCGACCGGGACGATCCGAAACGCGCCCACCGTGGCCAGCGTGCGGACATCGGAGCCTCGCAGGCGGTAAACCTCACCGTCCCACTCCACCGGTTCGCGCGAGGGCCCGCGCGGTAGATCGAGCGAGCGCGAGAACACGTCGTGGGAGTCCCGGCCGGCCGGCTCGCGCGGATCGGCTTCCGCCCCGCCGCGGCCCATCGTGGGCCGCTCCTTCGACGCGTCTCGCGCGTCGTCCCACCGCGGATCGTCGAAGCTGGCCATGACGTCACCGCCGACGTGCCTGGAGGTGCTCCCGCAGCTCCGCGTGCACACTCTCTGGCGTCTCGAGCTGCCGATCCATGTGTCGCAGCTTGCGGCCGGCGTCGCGGAGGAACATCCAGCGTGCGATCAAATAGAACCAGCCGCTGAGGTTGACGAACAGCACGAGCGCGAGACCGCCCAGGTGCCAACCGTAGGCCCAGAAGATGGCCCGCTTGAACGGCACCAGGTAGACGAGTTCGCCGGCCAGCCACGCCACCAGCAGAAACGTCGTGACCGCCGCGAGTAGCGCCGTGTTGGCGATCACGGCCGCTGCTCCTCGAAGGCCTGATCGACGCGGAAGTACGTCACCTGGAGTCCCAGGGGATTGACCCGGACCAACGCGTTCGGCACGTGGTCGCGCATCACGAAGTCGACCTGCGCGACATGGGTCTCGCGGCTCCGCTCATGCCGCGTGCCAGGAGTGTAGAACACCTTGGCGAACGTCACCGACGCCCGGAAGGGCGAGGCTGTCAGCTCGCTGAGGCTCACGTTCTGGACGATGACATCGACCTCGTCGGCGGAGGGGTTCGTCACGAACGTCTCGAGGACGCGGCTCTGCTCGTTCTGCGCGATCGTGGCATCAGCCAGGGCCGGAGCGAGGAACAGCAACGACTCCGGATACTCGCGCTGCACGGTCGCCTTGATCCGGCTGAAGTGCTTCACGACGAACTGCGTCAGGAAGTAGCGGAGCTCTGGCGCCTGCGGGCGATAGGCGGTGGCGTCGTACGAGACGGCTTCAGCTCGTCCGACGTCGTCGATGCGGATCACGAGCGGCCGGACATTGGCGTACTTCGATGCCGTGTAGACGTTGAGCCCCAACAGGCCCAGCGCCACCAACGAAACGAGCACCAGCGTGATCTTTAAGTAGGTGTTCATGACCAGCGCCGAGCCGTACAGCTCGACGAACTGGCGCTTGGCGCCCTCGAGCGTCTTCGGCTTGATGTCGGCCACCGTGGCATCCATGGCGCCTCCTCTCCGCTAGCCGAACCAGGGGCGCCAGACCAGGTGGTAGAGCGTCCACACGACGCCCGCCGCAAGGCCCATGAGCATCCCGATGCCGACCACGAGGCCCATCAAGCGCAGCAGCGCGGGCGACGCCACCTGGTCGTCGTTGTCACGCCGCGCCTGGTTCCATCCGCGTCTGGCCATGAAGCCTCCCGACTACCGAAGGAATCGTCCGAGTCCGATCCGTGGCGAGATCAGGCTCTCGCCGCCGCCACCGGTGAAGATGTTGCTCGTGAGCGAGGGCACGAGCACCATGCCAACGATGAAGGTCCCCAACACCGCGACGGCCTGCAGGGTATAGATGCCGTAGTCGGCCTGGATGATCGAGGGCGGCAGCGTGGTGACGTAGCGGTAGATGAACTGCTCGAAGATCATCAGGAACGCCACCGCCACGACGGGGATGAAGGAATACTGCATGAACGCCTTCAGCCAGCCCCAGAACAGCCAGTCGAGCTTCGGCACGATGAAGAACGGCACGAAGATCGGCCCCACCAGCGCGCACACGGCCGACGCGATCAGCCCGAATGCCACGACCGCGAGCGCCAGCCCCTTGGCGATGGCGACCAGGAGCAGCACGGTCCAATAGAGGAGGTTTGCCAGGATAGACCACGCATCCGGCTGTACGAAGGCGCCGGCGAGGGCGTCCAGGTGCCGGTAGACGTTGTCGAACGCCCTGGCTTCGAGCACGCTCTGGAAGTAGAACATCTGGTCGGTGATCAGGTTGCTGAACGAGCTGCCGATGCCGGGGATCGGCGCCTCGTAGAACGTGATGAAGGCGTAGCCGAACGAGATCACCAGCAGGAGCTTGGCGAACTCGTACATCTGGTCGCCGAGGCCGTCGGCCGCGAACATCATCCGGACGCCCTGCCACACCAGGATGATGGTGGCGAACGCCAGGAACAGCGTGTAGCCGAACTGCAGGAACTGCGGCTCGTAGGTGGTCAGCAGGCTGGCGATGGCCTGCTGCACCGTGGGAATCAGGTTCAGTTGCGTTCCTGGCGGCATGCGGTCTCGCCTCCCCTCACGGCTGACGCCAGGCGCGCAGCGCATCACCGGTGCCGGCCGCGAAGGCCTGGTTGGCGGCGGCCCCGTCGCGCCATGTCGTCAGTTGCATGTTGAGCACGGCGGCGTCGGCATCGCGCGTCCGCTTCGTGGCAATGAGCAGTTCCTCGAGCACGCTCGCCAGGAGCTGCACCCGCGCCTGACGCTGGCGGCCGGCAATCAGCCCAGCGCCGCTGATCTTCTCGAGGGCGGCGGTAGCGCTTTGCTCGGCGCTCGGGTCGACGACATCCCCTTCCAGCGCTTCCACAGCCGCCAGTTCGCGTCGGCCGTTGAGGCGTGTTTCCCCGCTCTGGTGCGTGCCCGCGATCATGGCCGCGGCGGCTGCGTCGAGAGTCGCCAGGCGTGAGGCCACCGCGCGTGCGGCCCCGGGCGAGAGCCCGTGCAGCAACCCGGTCGCGGCCTGGACGTCGTGGCTCACGGCGAGCAGTGCCCGACCAGCGCGGTCGCCGTAGTTCAGAGCCGCCTGGAAGTCGCGCGCCATCGCGGAGACGGTCGGATCGTCAAACGCGTGGATGCGCCACGGTGGGGCCCCAGGCAGCGCGTACTTGGTGAGGCTGGTCAGCCGGCTGAGGCGCCGCGCCATCCGCTCTAACTGCTCGCGCTGGAGACGCTGGCTAGTCACGAGGTACTCCTTCAGCGCTGCCGTCACCGTGTTGCGCGCGACGTTGGCAGGGTCGATGACCGCGAACTGCGCATGCACACTCAGGGGCACGAACAGCACGATCACGACAGCGGGGATGGCGGAGCGCACCATGGGGTCCCTCCTTCTGCCTCGGCGGCCTACGGCTGGCGCCACGTCCGCAGGGCGTCGCCGGTGCCCGCCACGAACGCGTCGTTCGCGGCCCGGCCGTCACGCCAGCTAGTGAGCTGCATGTTGATCGTGGCCGCCTCGGTGTCGCGTTCGCGCTTGCTGCGCACCAGCAGCTGCTCGAGGGCGTGCGACAGGAGCTGATTGGCGGCCGTGTCCTGGCGGCGAGCCACGAGCTCTCCGGCCGCGATCTTGTCGAGCACGGCGGTCATCTCGTGGTACGGCTGCGCGGCGTTCAGCACGTCCCGCTCCAGGGCCTGGACGGCATTCTGGATACGTGCGTGGTACCCACGCGTGAGGGCCACTTGGTGGGCGCCCAAGGTGGCGACCGAGTCGGCCACTTCGATGGTGGCGTAGGCGCGGTCGAGGAATCGTCGAGCCGCGGCCGAGAGCCCGGCCGGCATGGTGCTCGTGGGTAGGATGGGCACCGTGGATGACGCATACGCCGCCCCTGTGGGATCGCCAGAGTTCAAGGCGCGGAGCCACGGGGCGCCGAAGGTCCACCGCGAGGTGTCGTGGCTCGCTATCGGAATGGTCGGAATGCGGTACTGGTCGAGCACACCGAGCCGACGGGCCATCCGGACGATGACCTCGTACTGCTGCCGCAGCTGGTTGTAGTGCTGCAGCGTCCGCTCGGCGATCTGAACCGTCTGAGCCAGGTTCGCGCTATCGAGCACCGCGAACTGCGCGTACGCCGGCTGGGCGAGGGCGGCGAGCACCACGACGACCACGAGGCATCGCATCGTTGACATGGGGTCCTCCTACGGCCGATTCGCCAAGCGCTGGCGGGGCGAGACGTACTCCGGCAGGTCGATGTCGTTCGTGAGATACACCTTCACCCGGTGGCCCTCGCGGATCGTGATGGTGGGCAGGCGATTCAGGAACCGGTTCATCACCTGCAGGGTGGCTTGTGCCGTCGCGTCCCCAACGCCGCCGGCAATCACCACCGTGCGGTCGCCCTGGCCGCCGCGTCCGAGCCCGGCGCTCCCGAGGTACTGCGAGAGTCCACTCACGAGGCCGACTGCGGCCGCGGCACCGAAGGTGGCCAGGTAGTGCTGGTTGACGCGATCACGGAGACCCGCGTCGCCGCGCTGGTTCAAGCCCAGGAACTGATCGAGCCGGTGGGTGCGCCCGTCTGGGAGAACCAGTCGGTGGAAGGCCACGGCCAGACGCCGCTCTCCGAACGACTGCACGGGCCGCGTCTCACCGAGCACGCGCGCGCCGGCGGGGATGACGACGTGCGAGCCGGTGTGCGAGTACACCGGGTTCGTGACGAGGCAGTTGACGGGGGCCGCACCGTCGCCGTCGAGGCGATTGGTCAGAATCGTGTCGATAACGGTGCCCTCGAGCAGCCGGTGATTCGGACCACTGCTGTTGATTGGCCCTGTGACCTCTGGCGTGGCCCTCGAGTCGCCAGCCTCCGGAACCGCTGGACCCGGCGGGGCCACCGACTGGTTGTCTGGCGGGCGGGGCTCGGCCGAGGCTTCGGCGGTCGCCCGCGCGGTGGCGCGTGTCGCGGCGTCGACGATGTCGTCGAGCGATGGCGGGTCGAGCTCGCCAGTCGCCGCTGCGCGGACCGGCGCCGGCCGGCCCACGTCCGGACGCTCGGCCTCAGGACGCCGACTGAGGACGACGTTGCTGGCGAAGAGACTCTCGTAATCGCGGCGGCGACGCTCGGTCTGGACGGGATCCACAGCCTGGGGGGCCGGCTCGCCGTCGGCGTTGGCGTCTGGGGCCACGGGCTGATTGAATGCCTGCGCCTGGGCGAGCGCCTGCGCTTCCGCCAGACGCAAGCGCTCCTGATACTCGCGGACGCGGTCCGTGCTCTGGGCGGGTCCGGGGACGGCCCCCTGCGGCGCAGCCTGAGGCGTCGGGGCCGCGGGCCGGCCCACGACCAGCATGATGACCAGCATGAACACGGCCACGCCGGCGAGCAGCCACGTCTGCGTCCCGCGCGGAATGACGCCGCGGGGCGGCACGCGCAGGTCTTTCACAGGCGCGACCGGTGGGTCGGGGGTGGACGGAGGCGGAGACGTCGTCTCGGCCATACGTCACTTCCCCTGCATGAAGCTGAGGTGTTCCTTGCCGAGCGACAGGTATCCCTCGTCGAGCACCTTGGGCACGACGTAGGTGCCGTCGTGCACCTGGAAGTTCACGAGGGCCGGCGCGCCGTCCTTCACCTCGAACAAGGTCGGGAGCTCGGTCGCGTCGGTCTTGATGTAGGTGAACCGGCCGTCGTGCCAGATCGCCCGAACGAAGAACGGCTTGGCGTAGCGCGGTAGGCGGTAGTTGAACGACAGTGTCGTCGGGTACTGCTGCTCGTGTAGCGCGATGGCGTCGGCGGCCCGCCGGTCTGCCGCCTGAACATCGGCCCTGGCGTCGGTCAACGCGCTCTGCAGCCCCTCGACCTGCGCCGCGGTGAAGTACTTCGGCTTCGCCGCGTCGGACGTCGGGTCGGCGGTGACGTAGACCTTCAGGTCGGGCAAGGTCGAGCCGTTCTTCTCGGTGAGCAGGAACGAGTACACAGTACCGCTCCCGGTCACGAGGTTCAGATTGGTGGCGGCGCCCTCTTTCGAAGGCTTCACGTGCGCGATATTGTGCGTGGCCGAGACGACCCAGAAGTCCTTGTCGCCGCAGATGACGTCGAGGATCTCTTCGCCTTCTGGCAGCAGAATCATCGTCGTGTAGCGCAGGCGCGTCTGCAGCGCGATCACGCTGCTGGGCGACGCCGGCACCTCTCGCACGCCTGTGGACTGCGCCGATGCCAACGACGGCCCGGCGAGCAGACCCACCATGCCCACGACCACGCCTGTTCGGATTCGCGACATACCACCCTCCCTCCCCGTGCGTCAGGCCGAGGCGACGAGGCGTTCGAGTCCCGCCTCGAAGCCGAGTTCCCGAAACGTTTGCGCGACCCTGGCGTTGTCGAGCGGCGTGTTCGTGTAGATCCAGTAGCTCTTGGGGTCCACAGACAGGCTGAGCACCTTGGCCAGGCCAGGGCGCTTGAGCAGGACGTCCTGTCGGGGCGCCAGCGCCGCCAGCAGGTCGAGTTCCATCTCATTCAGCTGGAACTGCTCCCCGTAGTGCGCCCGGTCGAACGACGGATTGGCCAGGAACAACTTGGTGGGGCAGCTCTCGACCACGGTGCGCAAGAGGTCGGCCGACGCGAAGTCCTCGACCGTCTGCGTCGCTAGAATCAGCGCAGCGTTCCGCTTACGCCAGGTCTTGAGCGCCTCTTCCACGTAGGCCCGCAGCGTCGGGTGCTGGATGAAGCGCCACGCCTCGTCCATCACGCACAGCTTCAGCGTGCTGGCGTCACCCGCATCGTGGACGCGCACGGTCACCCGGTGCAGCACGTAGAACAGCAGCGGCTCGAGCATCGCGGGAAAGGCACGCATCGCTTCGAAGTCGAACACCTGGAACCGTTCCACCGTGAACGTGTCGTCGACGTTGTCGAAGAGCGAAGCGTAGCGACCGCCCTCGACCCATCGGTGGAGGCGCGTGGCCAGCGAGCGCGGCAGCAGGTTGGCCAGCGTGAACAGCCGGCGCTGCGCCCGGTCGAGCACGTAGACGTTCTGTACTGCCTCGTACAGCTCCCGATCCTCAAGGTCAGTGAGGCGGTAGCCGTCGCCGCCGTCGAGCAAGAGCTTCACGAACGCATGCAGGAAGTGGATGTGCTCGGCGGTGGGCTCGAGGGCGAAGGGGTTGATCGTGACGTCGGCCTGGCCGAGCCCGACGGCCAGGTAGCGGCCATCGAGCAGCGTGGCAAGCTTGCGGTAGCTGTGGCCCAAGTCGAGGACGACGGTCAGCGGGTCGTACTTCTGCGCCTGGGTGACGAGGAAGTTCAGCAGGAAGCTCTTGCCGCTGCCGGTGGCACCGAGCACCAGGGTGTGACCGACGTCCTGCACGTGCAGGTGATAGGCGTAGGCCGTGCGATGGGGCGTCTCGAACACCGCCAGTGGCTCGCGCCCGAGCTGCCGGCCGACCGACTCGCCGCTGCTGGTGGCGAAGACGAAGCTGAGGTCGGCCAAGTTGGTTTCGAGCAGCGCCAGCCGCCGGAGGTTGTGGCTCCCGTTCCCGGGCACGGTCGCGAGCCAAGCGTTGAGAACGTTGTAGGTCTCCTCGAAGAAGGCGCCATCGTGCACGGCGAGCACTTTCGCGACCTCGGCAGACTGGCGTTCGAGGCTGGCGAGGTCTCGTCCGTGCACGACGACCGTCAGCGACGCCTGCCCGAAGAAGTGCCCGTGTACCTCCAGCGCCGTGACCGCGTCGCCGAGCTGCTTCACGGTGGCCGTCGCCGAGTCATCAACCAGCATCTCCTCGGGTCGGGTCTCCGCCGACACGTAGTTCACCAGCGAGATGCGCTTGTTGAAGAAGTGCCGGCGCCGCGTCTGCAGGTCGCGCCGCGCCGTGTCGGCAGGAATGCGCTGCCATTCCAGGCACGCCACGAACTCGGCAGGCAGGTCATACAGGTCCTGAAGCACCAGCGCGAACGTCTGCGCCGGCGGTTCTTTCATCGTGAGCACCTTCGTGAATCGGGCGCCCACCCGCAGGTGGTCGCGGTGACACTCGAGCTCCGAGTCCGACAGGAAGTAGTCGAGGTGCGTCTCGTAGCGTAGCGGGATGGCCTCTGCCACCGCAGGCTCGTAGTTCACCAGCCGGCGGAGGAATCGGAAGGCATCGGCACTCGACAGCCACTCGAGACCGACCTCGTCGAGCTGGACCTCGAAGGCGCGGGCTTTCTGCTGCAGCGCAGCGACCGCACGGTCGATCTCGCGTTCGACCACCTGGAGGGCCCCGGCCTGGGTGAGCCAGTCCCGGAGGGCGCGGCGATGGTCCGTCCACACGCCGCGCAGGGACGACGTCCGCCGCGCGGCGTGTGGCGCCTCGTAGAGCAAGACCAGATACTGCGACACCTCGAAGAGCGAGGCCCGACGGTCGTTCAGCCACGCGGCACGACGTTCGAGAGCCGCTTGCGCGACACGCCGGCGAGACGTGGCCGCGATGAACGGCCCCGTCACCTGCTTGACCAGGTACTGGTAGACGCGGCACCGTTCATCGAGCAGGCGAAGGGCGGCTTCGACGCGGTGCACGACGGCGAGCCGTTCGTCGTGGGTCAAGCCGTCGAACTCGACGCCGCGAATGCGATACACGACCCCGACGTGCCCGGCCTTCGTCAGGAAGACGCCGTCGCCGACGAATCCCCACGGTGCCAGGCACTCGCTGAGGCTGCCCGCCTCGGCGTAGTCACGGAAGATGCGCGCGGTGCGCGTCACGCCCGGACCTCCATCGCTACCCGGCCCGGCTTGCCCGGGTCGTAACGGCGCCGGCTGCGAGACGACGCGAGTAGAATGCGCAACATCTCGGGGTCGGTGCGGGTCGCCCAGACAGCGCCAACGTAGAGGCCGGCGAACATCAGACAGCCCGCGAGGAACGAATAGAAGAGGTTGAATGTGGCCGCGCCGAGCATCAGCGACAGAAAGAACAGACGCCTGTCGACACCCCAGACGGTCAGGGGGCGATGCAACACCTTGAACACGGGACGGTACGTGGGGCGATTCGGCATGCCCGCACCTCCCCACCGGCGAGGCCGGCGACTAGAACAACCAGGCGAGGAACTGGGCCGAGAACAGCGCGAGCCCGCCGCCGAACACGATGCCGGAGATTTGGCGCTTGGCGCCGGCTTCCCCGTACATGAACAGCAGGCCGCCGATCACGATGGCCACCAGGGCCAGCGACCGGGCCAACGGGCCCGTGAACGTCGCTTCGAGATTGCTCGCGGCGCGTTCCCAAGGAGACTGCGCGGCAGCCAGTATGGGAAACAGGAGAACGCCCGTGAACACCATGACGCGCGCGCGTCGGACCAACGACAATGCGGAGCCGCGAGGCATTCGGACCTCCCGCGAATGGTGTTGCTGAAAGCCACGAACAGATTCACATACTAGCAAACGTATTGTCAACATGAAAAAGACCCCGCACGTGACGACCGATCTCGCGCCCGACATGGCGGACGCTCTAGGAGCGCGCCGTGCGGCCCTTCTGCGCCGGATCGCGAAGAGAAGCGGCCTCCCTCCCGAGGCCGTGATTGACCTCGCGCTCGAGCTGATCGACGTTGCGAGCGCCAGACTGGCCCCGTCGCCAATCAGCCGGCAGGCGGTGGGACTCGGCGCGGCCCGCTGGAGGAATGTGGACCCGGCACAGCGCAGCGAGATCATGCGGCGCGCGGTGGAAGCGCGATGGGCCAAGCATCGCAAGAAGGGCGAGGATCCGGGAGACGCAAAATGAACTTACTAGCTATAGTAATAACGCGTCGGCTGGAATGAACCGTGGGGGCCCGACCGCCTGAGGTGGCCGCCGGGTAACGGGTAGAACCTTCCCGCGCCAACACGCTGTTCGCCGGGTAATGTCTACCCTGCGGAACCTGTAGCTGTGAGTATTCCTGTGCAGACCTGCGAATGGTCTGCCCTTTGCTCACGCCGTCGAGTGTTCGGTGGGCCCACCCACCGACGCCGGAGGTGTGGCATGGGTGTTCGGCAGCCGTTGGAACCGCGGCGCGCGACTGTTCGTTCCTCGAGTCGGCAGGCCGCGCTACTCCGAGCCGTCGCCGACCGCGCAGCCCAACTCACCTGGACGCCGGAACTCCTCGACCTGCTGCTCGACGAGCTCGACCTGGACGATGACTTCGGCTGGCTGCGCGCGCCAGGGCTCCCCACGCGCCGGTACCCGCAGGTGGTCGGGCTCGCACTCCTGTCCCGCCACGAATCGCGACTCGACGACTTCCTGAAGGTGGCGCGCCGACTGGGGCTGCTCGCGCGGCGACGCCAGGGTCGAGGACCACAACCGAGGAAGGGCCCGGTGTCTGGACTCGCTCGCCGTGGGTAGCGACCACGACGCGATCGACGTCAACTGCGGCACCTGTGGGCAGGCCATGAGGATGAGAGTCGTCAGCTTGCGAGGGCTCAAGACCATCGACTGCGAGGACTGCAAGACCCACCACGCGACAGGAGGTAGTTCACCTGCGTCGACGCCAGACCGGCCGCGGCTGGGCGCCACTACGCTGTCCTATGTGGTGCGAACGGAGACTCGCCGGCCAACTCGGACGCGAGGTGAGTCCAAGTAGCCACTGCGGCGTTGCTCGGTAGCTGGGCGGCTCACAGGCGAGAACTCCAGCGTATCAAGCTACTTGGAGGCGCGTCATGCGCGGCGCTGAGGGCTAGGTCGTCCGCTCAGCTTTGCTGCCTCGGGTCGGTCAGTGCGCGGTCGGATCCGACGGGTTGTTCTCTCACGGCCGGGTGCGGCGGTAGCGTCCCGTCAAGTGGTGGAAATCGGATCACCCAATCCGTGAGCTGACTCCCGTCTATGCGATCGCGGCGAGGATCTCTGGGCGGTGGTCGACAGCGACGGCGTGACCGTCTGCTGCATCGACTCCGCGCTGAAGTAGCGCCGCTCGGCGACCGCCCATTCGTCGTCCTGTTCGAGCAGGATGGCGCCCACGAGCCGGATTACGGCCGCGGGGTTCGGGAAGATCCCCACGACGTTCGACCGGCGCTTGATCTCCTTGTTCAGCCGCTCCAGCGGGTTCGTGCTGTGCAGCTGGCGCTGATGTTCGAGCGGCAGGTGACGATAGGCCAGGATGTCCTCCGCGGCGTCTTCCAGCAGGCGGGCCGTCTGCGGAAACCGCGGGCGCAGGCCGTCGGCGACCTTGCGGAGCTGGCCCATGGCGGAGGCGTGGTCCGGCTGCGCGAAGATCGTGCGGACGATCGCGGCGATGGCTTCGCGGGCGCCGTGCGGGACCGTCGCCAGCAGATTCCGCATGAAGTGCACGCGGCACCGCTGCCACGTCGTGCCGCTCAGGACCGTGCTGATCGCCTGCTTGAGGCCCTCATGGGCATCGGAGATGACCAAGCGCACGCCCTTCAGCCCGCGTTTGACCAGGCTCCGCAAGAACGCCGTCCAGAAGGCCCGGTCTTCCGACGGCCCGACTTCCACGCCGAGCACCTGCCGATCGCCGTCGCTGGTGATGCCCACCGCGACGACCGTGGCCTGGCTGATGACGCGCCCGTCGACGCGGACCTTGTGGCACGTCGCATCCACCCAGAGATAGCGATGCTCCCCGTGAGCGCGCGCGTCCGGAAGGCGGCCACCACCGTGTCGAGCTCCGCGCACACCCGCGAGACCTCCGACTTCGAGATCCCATCCACGCCAAGCGCTTTGACCAGGTCGTCCACCTTCCGCGTCGAGACGCCGTGCACGTAGGCTTCCTGCACGACCGCCAGCAGCGCATGCTCGGCGCGCCGGCGGGGCTGCAGCAGCGATGGGAAATACGTCCCGGTCCGCAGCTTCGGAATCGCCAGCTCGATCGTGCCCATCCGGGTATCCCACGTCCGCAGCCGGTAGCCGTTGCGATCCGTCGCCCGCTCGCCCGTGCGCTCGTGGCGGTCCGCGCCGATGAGCCCGGCCACCTCCGTCTCCATCAGGGCCTGGGACAGTACCCGAATCCCTTCCCGCAGCACGTCCCCGTCCTGTTCCTCGAGGAGCTTGCCAACGAACGCCGGCAGATCCATCCTGGGCTTCGCCATCGCGTCATCACCTCCGTGTCGTCCTTCTCCGGCTAGAGAGAACTCACGGAACGATGCGCGATGGCGACTCGGCTGTCTACGCCGCTCGCCCTACCGAATTTCCACCACGTCCTGGGACTCTAACGGTGCGGCTCCTCCGCGGCCTCAGACCGGAGTCGATCGTCGAGCTCTGTGAATCCTTCCGGACCCACTCCGCGTTCAGTGGCATTGTGAACCTCCGGTCGCGCCGGCCGTGGTGAGGAGTGTTGGGTTCGATGACCGCTGTGGCAGGAATACTCGGAGTCGCCGCGTTGTTGGCGGTGGCGGTGCACGTCTACGGCCGGGTGCAGGTCGAGCGCGAACGCACGCTTCAACGGCTGATCGAACGAGGCCTGTCGGCTGAGGAGCTCGCTCGCATCATCGGCCCCGACGCGCGCCGGCGGCGCGACCTCATGCGGGGGCTGCTGCTGCTCGCCGTCGGGGCGGCCTGGGCGGTCGTGACGTTCTTCGTCGGCGGCAAGGCTTGGGCGTTGGGTGCTGTGCCGATCGCGCTCGGGCTCGCCTACCTCGCCGCCTGGGGAGCCCATGGCCGCCGGCCATGAGGAAGACGCGCGTGTGACGGGGCTCGTCGCGCGAGTGCTGACCCTCGACGATCACGACGCATTCGCCGAGATCGTCGCCCTCTATCAAGGGCGCGTTCGCGGGTTTCTGACGCGTTTGACGGGCCGGCGAGACGTTGCTGACGACTTGGCTCAAGAGACGTTCTTGAAGGCGTACCGATACTTGGGGACGTTCGAGGGGCGCGGCCGATTCGTCAGCTGGCTGCTACGCGTCGCGTATCAGGAATTCGTAACGAGCGTGCGGCGGGCGCGGCCAGATGCTGTGCAACTCGACGCAACGACCGCCATCGGTCGTGCCGATGACGTCGGCGGCGCCGATGCTCGGCTCACTCTCGAGTACGCCATGCGCGCGCTCGAACCCGCGGAGCGCGCCGCGTTGGAACTGCACTACTGGCACGGCCTCACGCATGTCGAGATCGCGACGGTGCTCGGCAGTCCCATCGGTACGGTGAAGTCGCAGATTCTCCGAGGTCGCGACAAGCTGCGTGAACGCCTCGGGGCCCAGGTCAACCGGACGGAGTCGCGATGACGGACGACGCTCTCGATCAATGGATCGCGCGCGCGGGCGCAGCCGCCAAGCCCGATTCGTCTGAGGCGACGGCCTTCGTGAAACGCGTGATGCGGCGGAGACACACACTCGCGCGGCGCCGAACGGCTGCGTTTGGCGGGGCCGCTCTGACCGGTGCCCTCGCTACCGTGACGACGATTGGCGTACGGCCGGAGTGGTTCCAGCCCGTGCAGGCGAGCGACGTCGCCAGCGCCCTCGTCCTGGTCGCCATGTGCGGCGTGGCATGGATGGCGGCGGAGGCGCGGCCAGCCGGGTCCAGTGCCGGAGGGGAGCAGTAGCCATGCTGCGAGCAGGGATGACCGTCGTGATCACCATGACCCTGACGTCGTTCGGCACCTTCGCAGCCGTCGACTACATGCGCGGCCGGGCCGTGCCGTCGCCGTATCTCGTGCCGCACGACGTCCGGTCGGACGTCCTGGGAGAGCGGCGCCAGCTGCTCGTGCGGCTCCCTGAGACTTATCACCGTGCGCTGGATCGACGCTACCCGGTCGCGTTCGTCTTGGACGGGTCCGCACTCGACATCCCGACGGCCGACAGCGCCGCCCTGATGGCCCGCCTTGCCCTGACACCCGAGCTCATCGTCGTCGGCATTCCCAATGTGAGTGCCGAGGGACGCCAACGCGACTACACGCCGCCGTTCATGCGCCAGGACATCGACCGCGCGGACAGTGCGTTCGGAGCCGGGGACCGCTTCCTCGACTTCCTTGAGCGCGAAGTCGTGCCGCTGGTCGAACGCGTCTACCGGTCCGACGGGCACCGCGTGCTCATCGGCCACTCGCGCGGGGGCCTGCTCGTCACCTATGCGCTCATTGCGCGGCCCACCATGTTCGACGCGTTCCTCGCGCACAGTCCCGCGCTCTGGAGGGACGACTTCGCGGCCGTCGCGAGTCTCGCCGAGTGGCTGCCTCGTCAGTCACGACTCTCAAAGTTCTACTACATGAGCGTCGGCGGAGACGAGGTGCCGCAGATGAAGGACGGCTACGCACGTGCACGTGCCGTGCTGGAGCAACACGCCGAGGCGGCCGGCCTTCGATGGCATGCTGACGTCGTCGAGGGTGCCGACCACCAGTCCAACCGGGAGCGTGCGGCTCCGCTGGGACTGAGGGCGGCGTTTCACGCCCCCCTGGGTAACACGCCACGAGACGGTAGCGCCGCGGTGGCCCGCGAGTAGTCGCGCACCGTAGAGCCAGGCCTACGTCGCACGGTCAGGGACTCAGCGGGCGCGGCTCGCTAGGGCACGCTGCAACGCGGCGAGATTCCTCCGGTCACGGTGCCTCACCGCTACTGCTATCAACGGCGCGACTAACCTCGAGAATCCGCTCGGGACCCCGCGGTTCCGCCGGCTCATTCGAGTCGAGCCGTCGGCGGTCAACGTCCACTCGTAGGTGGTCTCCATCGAGAGTGGCCCATCGCTTTACAAGGCGTCATCGGTCCACTCGACAGTCTCGAAGGCGTAGGCGAGTCGCTGTCCGAGGAACACCGAGACGAACGCGAGTGCCATCATCGGGGCCAACGCAGGAGGTCAGACAAACGTCGCGTCGTGGCTCCTAGCGATCGCCGGCGGCGTAGGCGAGGGTTGCGTGGTCGGTGCGTCGCTGCCCTCCCTGCCATCGGCCAGGAGAGTGTCCGGCCCTGAGGGGTTCGGCCAACGCAGCAGTTGCCTATCTGATTCTAGCTATGTAGAATCCGTTATATGGCGATGACGTATCAGACCGCCCTCGTCCTCGAGGCGCTCGCCGCCGGCCGCCAGCATGGCTGGGACATCATGGACGCGACCGATCTGCCAAGCGGCACCGTGTATCCCATCCTGCGCCGCCTCGAGGAGGAGGGACTGGTTCGCGCGAAGTGGGAGCGAGAGGGCACCGCGCGACGGGAACAACGGCCGCCGCGGCGGTACTACGAGTTGACGAGGGCCGGTCAGCTCCGGCTGGCCGACGCCCGCGCGCGGTTTCGCGCCATGGCGGCGCTCGGCGCGCAGATGGCGCGGCGCTGGGGGCCTGCATGATGTTTCGTCTCTCCCTGGCCGTGCTGCGGCTGTGCGCGCGCCTCGTGCCACGTCGAGACCGCGACGAGTGGCTGGCGGAATGGGAGTCCGAGCTCGGCGCGCGGCGCGCACGGCTGCTGGGGCGTCAGCAGCTGACGCCTAGGCAGGAGGTCGACATGTTCCGACGGGTGCTCGGGTCGTTTCGTGACGCCGCTTGGCTGCGCCGTCAGTTCACCTTCGACGCGGACATCGTCCACGACCTGAGACATGGGGCGCGGCTGCTGCTGCGCAGTCCGGCCTTCACCCTGTTGACGACCGCGGTGCTCGCCGTTGGGATCGGCGCGACCACCGGGATCTACTCCGTCGTCGACGCGCTGCTCGTCCGCCAGCTGCCGTACCGCGAACCGGAGCGTATCGTCCTCGTCTTCGAGACCGACAGCGCCAATCCTGCCGCGATTGAGGACGTGTCACCGGGCAACTTCGTGGAGTGGCGGCAGCAGGCGCAGTCGTTCGAGGTGATGTCGGCGGCCGAGCCGTTCGGGTTCACCCTCACCGAGGTCGCCGAACCGCACACGATACCGGCGTTACGGGTCAGCGAGGGGTTCTTCGATGCCTTCGGCGTCGAGGCGTTGCACGGGCGGACGTTTGCACCTGACGAGTACACCCGAGGCCGGAACAACGTCGTCGTGCTGTCGTACGGCACGTGGGCGCAGCAGTTCGGATCGGATCCGGCGATCGTCGGCCGCGCCGTTCGGCTCAATGGGCAGCCGATGACCGTCGTCGGCATCATGCCGCCGTCGTTCGCACCACGGCTGCTGGTGACCTTCAGTGAGCGCGGCGTGTACGCGCCCAAAGTATTCTCGGAGGCCGAACTGCAAACGCGGGGCACGCGGTCCTACAGCGTGCTGGGCAAGCTCAAGCCGGGCGTCTCGATCGCGCGGGCGCAGGCAGAGCTGGGCGCGGTCGCCGAGCGGCTGGCGCAACAGTACCCGAACACGAACGGCGGCAGGACCGTTGACGTCGTGCCGCTACGCGATCACCTGGCCGGAGACCTGCGTCAGTCGCTCGGTGTGCTGTCGGCGTCAGTGGCGTTGTTGTTGGTGATTGCGATTGCCAACGCCGCAAACCTGCTGTTGACGCGTTCGACGGCGCGCACGAAGGAGATCGGCGTCCGCGGCGCGCTCGGCGCTGATCGCGGACGGTTGGTGCGGCAGCTGCTGGCGGAAACGTTGCTGTTGGCGAGTGTCAGCTCGGCGGCTGGTCTGTTGCTCGCAGAGGGCACCGCACGCCTGATCGTGTGGCTCGCGCCCGGGGACGTTCCGGCGCTGAGTGCGATCGGCGTGAATAGCCGCGTGCTGCTCTTCTCCACGGCCGTGACTGTCGTCGTCGCGGTCCTCGCCGGTATCACGCCGGCCTGGCGCGTCGCGCGCGTTCGTGCCGTCGATGCCCTCGCTAATGCCGCGACCGGTCATGGTGGCGCGCTGCCAAGCCGAACAGGCCGATCTCGCTTCGTCATCGCCCAGCTGGCGCTGGCGATGGTCCTGCTCGCAGGCGGCGGCCTGCTGCTGCGAAGCTTCGGTGCGCTGATATCGACGAGCCCGGGCTTCGCGGCCGAGAGTGTCGCGGCGCTGCAGATCTTTTACCGAGTGCCCGGCCGTACACCGGAGCAGACGGCGGCGTTCTTTCAACAGATCATCGATTCGATGAGGACGGTGCCGCAGGTCCGCGAGGTCGGCGCCGTGTCGGCCCTTCCGTTTCTCGACACCACCGGAGGAAGTGTGGCGCCGATCGTCCTCGAGGACCGTCCGATACCGCCGCCGGGGAGCGAGCCGGCGGCGTTCGTGACCGCAGCCACACCCGAGTACTTTTCTGCCATGCGTATTCCGCTGCTCGAGGGACGGCGATTCGAGGGCTATGACGACGGTTCCCGGCCACCGGTCGTGTTGATCTCGCACGCGTTTGCGACGCGGCACTGGCCCAACGAGTCACCGGTCGGCCAACGCGTTCGCCTACAGGTGCGGGGCGAGCTGGCGACGGCAGAGATCATCGGGGTGGTGGGCGACGTGCGTCACGATGCGCTGGACGGTCCTGCCGCGATGGAAGTGTTTCTGCCACAGGCACAGGCCGCGTTCACTGGGCTGACGTTCGTCGTGCGGACGGCTGGCGATGCCGAGGCGACGTTGGCCGCACTGCGCGCCCGCATCTACGCGGTGGCGCCGAATCAGCCCGTCTACCGCACGGCGGTGATGCAGGATCTCGTGTCGAGCTCACTCAGCGCACGCCGGTTCATGTTGACGCTCGTGCTCGCATTCGCGATTCTCGCTGTCGGGCTCGCGGCCACTGGTGTGTACGGCGTCATGAGCCTGGTGTCCGCGCAGCGCACTAGAGAATTCGGGCTCCGCCTCGCGCTCGGTGCCGCGCGTGGCCAGATTCTCCGAATGGTGATGCGGCAGGGCGCCGTCCTGACGGCGATCGGCATGGCCGTCGGTCTGGCCGGCGCGTTGGCGGTCGGCCAGGTGCTCCGTCGGTTCCTGTTTGGCATCGGGCCGAACGATCTCGTGACGCTCGCGGCGGTGTGCGGCGCGCTCGGCGCGGTCGCTGCGCTCGCTTGTCTCCTGCCGGCGATTCGCGCTACGAGAGTGAGCCCGGTCGTGGCCCTCCGCGCCGACTGACCTCGACCAGCTGCGCCACTCGTCGTCGCGTGCGGCGCCGGCTGCTCGTCGGGAGGTCGTCCGATCTTTGCTCCCGTCGACACCCGCTCAGCGCTCTACAACGGCGGACGACCTGCGATTGCACGCCGCTGGCCGTGACGGATGGCCTACGCAACTCCTGAGTAGTCGCGATGTGGCGAACTGACACTACTGGGACCGACCGTAGATCGTGACGTCTCGGTTGTAGACGAGGTCATCGGCGCGGGAGTACGGGCGGCCATGTAGCAGACGGGGCGGTTCGACTCGGAACCCGGTCCGTTCGAGGTGGAGTTCCTCGCCGCTGAGCGACAACGTCCAGACCCTTGTGATGCTTCCGGCGACCCGGCCGGGCACTCCATTGTTCAGCGTCTCGCCGAACGGTTCGCAGAGAAGGATCAGCCGCGCGCCCTCCCAACGAGCTTCGGTCTTGACCTTGCGCGTGAACGACCCGAGATCGCCCAAGCTGTCGTCAATAAACACCTGGGCCGTCCCGTCGAGCCGGAACCGTTGGAGGGCGGTGGGCACGCTCATGCCGCCACCGTCAGGATCGAGAGCAAGCTCAGACGCAGACTGGTTGATCCGAAGTAGCCGCGGCCGCGTCTGACCCCACACATCCGTCTGGGGCACGCTGCGTTCCACGCGAAGGTGCCATTCGCCGGAGAAGTCGGGCCGGTCCTGGGCACCCGCACCGGAGGTCACGATGGCCGCGCACAGCGCCGACGCGAGTGTCAGTACTCGCCCCACGATCACCACCAGCGCCGAGGTTATACCACCTCGCGCGGAGTTGCCTCAAATAATGAGTCGTCGCGATGTGGCGAACTGACACTACTGGGACCGACCGTAGATCGTGACGTCTCGGTTGTAGACGAGGTCATCGGCGCGGGAGTACGGGCGGCCATGTAGCAGACGGGGCGGTTCGACTCGGTACCCGGTCCGTTCGAGGCGGAGTTCCTCGCCGCTGAGCGACAACGTCCAGACCCTTGTGATGCTTCCAGCGACCCGGCCGGGCACTCCATTGTTCAGCGTCTCGCCGAACGGTTCGCAGAGAAGGATCAGCCGCGCGCCCTCCCAACGAGCTTCGGTCTTGACCTTGCGCGTGAACGACCCGAGATCGCCCAAGCTGTCGTCAATAAACACCAGTGAAGCGTACCGGGATTCCGCGAGACCTCATTTCTTGGGAGGATGGGGTCTATGGGACGTCCGAGTCGGTTTTCTCCGGAGGTGCGTGAGCGCGCGGTCCGGTTAGTGCAGGAACAGCGGCCGGCGCACCCGTCCGAGTGGGCGGCGCTGCAAGCGGTGGCGACGAAGCTGGGCACGACGGCCGAGACGCTGCGGAAGTGGGTCCGCCAGGCCGAGCGTGACACCGGCCAGCGGGCGGGGTTAACGACGGGCGAGCGCGAGCGCCTGAAGGAGTTGGAGCGCGAGGTCCGCGAGCTGAAGCGGACGAACGAGATCCTCAAGACGGCGTCGGCGTTTTTCGCCCAGGCGGCACTCGACTGGGCCTGATCCGATCCCGTGGACGGGTTGAGTCAGTCGGATCAGTCGTCGTTCGTCAACGGTCGTAGCAAGTCTACAGGCGCTTGGCGGCGGTCGGGTCAAGTCGGGTGGCTGGAACGGGATGCCGCCGAGCGCCCCCTCGAGCGCTTACGCGGCTGCACGACGTTCGAACTCGGCCGGACTGATCTGACCGAGCGTCGAATGACGCCGCCGTTGGTTGTAGTACACCTCCAGGTAGTCGAAAACCTCCATCTTCGCTTCGGCGTAGCTGCCGAACCGATCGGCGAGCTCGCTCTTGACCGTCGAGAAGAAGCTCTCCAGGACGGCGTTGTCGTGGCAGTTGCCGCGGCGGCTCATACTGCAGATGATGCCGCGCGCGCCCAAGGCCAGTTGGTAGTCCTCACTGGCATACGTGCAACCCTGGTCGGAGTGAAAGAGCAGCCCTGCGCTGGGGCAGCGTCGCTTCACGGCCATCTCCAGCGCCCGAAGCGTCAGGTGGCGATCGTTGACGGCACTGAGTGCCCACCCAACGACAAAGCGTGAGAAGAGGTCGAGGATCACGGCGAGATACAGCTTGGCGCTCTCGCCGATCACGAACTCCGTGGTGTCGCCGGCCCACCGCTGATTCGGCGCGTCGGCCGTGAACTGCCGGTCGAGCAGATTATCGGCGACCGGCTGGTCATGGTCGCTCATCGTGGTCCCTTTGAACCGTTTGCGCGGGCGGGCCTTCAGGCCCTCTTCCTGCATCAGGCGGGCCACCCGCTTCTTGCTCACGGGCTCCCGGGCGTCCTGCAGGTCGCCGTAGATCCGCGGGCTGCCGTAGCGCGCCTTGTGCGCGTCGAACGACGCGTGGATCAGCACTTTCAGCTGCCGGTCGCGTGCCGCGTGCGCCGACTCGGGTCGGCCACGCCAGGCGTAGTAGCCGCTCGGCGTCACGCCCAGCCAGCGGCACAACTTGCGGACGGGATGATGAGCCTTCTCCGCGTGGATCCACGCAAACTTCACCGGTGGTCTTTCGCGAAGAAGGCCGCGGCTTTTTTTAAGACGTCGCGCTCCGCCCGCAACTCGCGGACCTCCCGGCGCAGCCGCGCCAGCTCCTCGCGCTCGACGCCGATGAGACCCGTCCGCCCCTTGGTGCGATCGGCGGCGGCCTTGCGGACCCAGTCGGCCAAGGCGGACGGGGTCAGATCCAAGTCGCGGGCCACGGCACCGACCGTCTTGCCCTCGTCCAGGACCAGTCGTACGGCCCCCGCTTTGAACTCCTCAGTGAACTGCCGGCGCAGGCGGCGCCCCGGCTTCGGCTCGGACATGCGGGACATCGTATCCACCTTTCGGAACGTGTCCACGAAACCGGATCAAGCCCAGACCGCCGGACCAAGTAGGCACGATGGTCGCGTACATTGACGCGCATCGCGCCCGATTCGGGGTCGAGTCGATCTGCAGGGTCCTGCCGATCGCCCCATCGACGTATCACCGCCATCGGCAGCGGCAGGCTGATCCGAGCCGCCGGTCGGCGCGCGCACGACGGGACGAGGCGTTGCGGCCCGAGATTCAACGTGTGTGGGACCAGAATCACCAGGTCTACGGTCCGCGCAAAGTCTGGAAGCAGCTACGGCGCGAGGGATTCGGTATCGCGCGCTGCACCGTGGGCCGCCTGATGCGTGCCCTGGGTCTGCAGGGCGCTGTGCGCGGGCGCGCATGGATCACGACGACCCATGCGGGTGACGGCGCACGGCCGCGGGATCTCGTCGACCGCCAGTTCCTCGCGACGCGCCCGAATCAGCTCTGGGTATCGGACTTCACGTACGTGGCGACCTGGGGCGGCTTCGTCTACGCCGCCTTCGTGATCGACGTATTCGCCCGCCGCATCGTTGGCTGGCGCGTGTCGGCCTCGATGCGCACGGACTTCGTGTTGGACGCGCTCGAGCAAGCGATCCATGCGCGACGGGCACACGCCCTCGACGGCCTCGTCCATCACAGCGATGCCGGATCGCAGTACCTGTCCATGCGGTACACCGACCGCCTCGCCGACGCGGGCATCGCGCCGTCCGTGGGCAGCCAAGGGGATGCCTACGACAATGCCCTCGCTGAGTCGGTGATCGGGCTCTTTAAGACAGAGGTGATTCAGCGGAAGGGACCGTGGCGGTCGCTTGAGGCCGTCGAGTTCGCTACGCTCGTCTGGGTGGATTGGTTCAACACCCGACGGCTGCTGGGCCCCATCGGGGACATCCCGCCAGCCGAGTACGAAGCGCAGTACTATGCCCAGGCCGCGGTGGCCTGATTCAACGAATCAAGGCTCGCAGGAACCCGGTACGCTTCACCAGGACCGTCCCGTCGAGCCGGAACCGTTGGAGGGCGGTGGGCACGCTCATGCCGCCACCGTCAGGATCGAGAGCAAGCTCAGACGCAGACTGGTTGATCCGAAGTAGCCGCGGCCGCGTCTGACCCCACACATCCGTCTGGGGCACGCTGCCTTCCACGCGAAGGTGCCATTCGCCGGAGAAGTTGGGCCGGTTCTGGGCACCCGCACCGGAGGTCACGATGGCCGCGCACAGCGCCGACGCGAGTGTCAGTACTCGCCCCGTAAGCTTCCCCGTCAAGTGGACAGTTCAAAGAGAGACTGGCCGGCCGTCGTGGGCCTCGGCAGGAACGTGAGCGGCGGCACCCGGCCGAGGCTGTCGTGGGGCCGCTCGCGGTTGTAGATCTGTAGCCAGGCGTCGGTGGCGGCGCGCAGCTCGGCGAGGGACTCGAACAAGTGGGCGTTGAGGACCTCCGTCCGGTAGCTGCGGTTGAAGCGTTCGATGTACGCGTTCTGGTCTGGCTTGCCCGGCTGGATGTACAGGATGACGACGCGGTGCTCGGCCGCCCAGTCGACGAACGGCTGCGCGGTGAACTCCGGGCCATTGTCGACGCGGACGGCGGCGGGCGGGCCGTGGAGGGCGACGAGCTCGTTCAGCACGCGCACGATGCGCCGGCTCGGCAGGGACACTCCCATCGCGATGTCGAGCCCTTCGCGATTCCCCTCATCGAGCACTGGGAACAGCCGCACGCGGCGACCGTCGTACAGCGTCTCGGTCATGAAGTCCAGGGCCCACGTGTGGTTGAGGACGGGCGGCGCGGTCAGCGGTTGACGGATGCGCCGGGGTACCCGTCGCGTGGTCCGTCGCGGCAGATTCAGCCGCAGCGCACAGTACACGCGATGGACGCGCTTATGGTTCCAGGACCGTCCCTCGGTCCGCAGCCGATCGAACAGCTTCCAGAAGCCCCAGCGGGGATACCGTGTCACCGCGTCGGTCAGCGCCGCAATCACCGGGGCATCGCGTCGACTGGCCGCCACGGGAGGCTCGTAATACGCCGTCCGCGAGAGCCTCACCACGCGACAGGCCCGCAGGACCGGCAGCTGGTGGTCCTGCACCAGCGCCTCCACGACCTGTCGCCTCGCAGACGGCCTCACCACTTTCGGTTCAACACATCCTTGATCGCGGTATTCTCCAGGGCCAGGTCGGCGTACATCCGCTTCAACTTGGCGTTCTCTGCCTCGAGCTCGCGGAGACGCTTCACGTCTGACACCGACGCGCCCCCATACTTGCTCCGCCACTTGAAGAACGTCGCTTTGCTGACGCCGTGCTTGCGGAGCAGCTCGGCGACGGGTACGCCGCTCTCCGCGTCCTTGAGAATCCCGACGATCTGCGTCTCGCTGAACTTCGACTTCCGCATGACCGCTCCTTCGCCGAGAGCAGTCTACCCAGAACTGTTCGGGCACCGGGGGAGCTTACGCGCTCGGCCGCAGTACCGTTGGTCATATCAGACATGGCTCACTTCACCCCGCCTCATCGGCGCAATTCCCTAGGATTTCGCTAGACCAAAATGTCGCCGAACTTCGCCTGCGCCCACGAACTGCGATAGTAGCCGGTAGTTCCGCTGTTCGTGCCGGATTCTTCCCGCCACGATGGCAGGGTGTACTCGGAGGGCATTCGCGAGATTCATGACCGACATCGCCGTTGGGTTCTCGCGTACTGCACTCGACTCCCAGGCGGCTCTGGGCACGAGTGCCTCCTCGGCCCATTCATCGGCTTGTAGTTCTCTCGGATCGTCGCCGCGGCCCTCAAGGTCCCGAAGGGAGAGGTCATCCACGAACACCGTCTGACCGTCCACGTCCATGTGCCGGCCCACATGGGCGAGTTCGTGCAAGAGACAGAACCAGAAGTTATCGATCCGATCGTACCGAAGCGTAAGACCGATCACCGGACTACCGTCGGCCAGAGCCAGAGCGGCGCCGTCGAGATACGTCTTGGGCAGGTGCGGAACCACGACCAATGGCACCCCGTGCTTTGCCAGAAGCTCCACAGCGAGCCTTGGCCCCTCCTCCATCCAACTAAGCTGAGCCACCTGTCGAAGGAACTCGAGCGTGATCGTCCCAGACCTATAAGGGACCGGCGGTCTATCGCCTACCGCATTCGCCAAAACCTTCCAGCACCACGCCCTTAGCGCATAAGGATCCGTCTTCGCGTTGGAACGCGCCTGACGTCCCTTCCGAAACAGTGGGGCGCACGCGACGGAGGGCCCGCCTGCCTTATCGACCAGGCCTCGCACGAGTTCTTCTGCTTTGGCGCTCAGGTTTCTTGACCTTGGAATCCAGCCAAGCTTCGCCATCGCGCCTACTGGGAATCGACACCAGTCGATGCTCTCGAATTCGTCAGCGAAATCGGCGCCGGGTTGCTGTAGGAGCACGCCTGCCGGTATGCCAAGGTGCTCGTGCAGTGCCCTCGCCATGGGCATTGTCAGGGGGCGCTTCCCGGACATCACCTCCGACACCTTGGCTCTACTGCCAAGGAACGGGATGAGGTCTCGATGCGACAAACCAGCTTGCTCGAGTCGGAACTCGATCGCGGCGGTCGCGCTGGGATACCCCATCTCCAGGTGCTTCTCCTCGTAGTGCTCCACGAGGTCCGCAAGGACCTCCAGTTCGTCAGCTTCAGGGGTGCCGGGGACGGCGTCCATGAGCTCGTCGATTCTGGCGAGCGCGGCGGTGTAGTCGGGATCACTACGAAGCGCCTTGATGCCAGCCATGATCAGATGTCCTCCACGTTTATGCGGTCGTACTCGGCGTGAGTGCCTACGAACCTGATGAACACGATCCGAACACCGTAGTTAACCTTCACCACGAGCCGGTAGGTATTCCCTTTGATATTGAAGACAACGCGGTTGTTCGCCACGATGCTGGCACTTCCGTACTTCTGCTTGACCTTTGCCGGGGAATCCCAGCTCTCAGCTTCGGCCTCGCGGTACCAGGCCAGAAGCGGCCCCTCGGCATCTGGATGACGCCCCCAGAAGTCTCGGAGAGCTTTCTTGGCAATGATCCGCATCTGGCAGCTGATGTTCCCTTCTCACGTAGAATTACAATGCTCCCAAAACGAACTGTTGTCAAGAGGCCCACGGCTTGCCCCGTCGCACCGAGAAGCCCTGAGCGAACGCAGTCCGCGAACTTGCGTGGTGGGTTCTGGCTGCACCCACGCGGCCTACACGAGAACCCACGTGGCCGAACGACGAGGCGACGTTGCCGAATTGCGCCTGTTTTCGAGGGTGCTCGGGGCGGATCAAAGCGTATTTCTTGACCGTATTGCCCGCGACCACCCACTAAGCCACGCTAAGTTGTTGATTCTAAAGGATCGTGATTTGGCGGAGAGGGTGGGATTCGTTCCTGAAGGATCCGCTCCCCTCAACGATTTAGGCCGGATCGGAACCGCCAGAACCCGCCAGAACCTCTAGAAACCTGAGTATCAGGTACAAAACAGGGACAGCGCAAACTGCTTCCTCGGGATCTCGAACGCACCAAAGGAGCTGAACCTTACACGATACGAACGCTGCCACGAGCGCCTACTCGTCCCGAAGCAAGTCGGCAGGGGAAGCGGCGAGGGCCCCGCGGATGGGCAACGCGCAACCGAGCCCGACCACCAGCGCCAGCACGCCGAACGCCACGATAAGCACCAACGGATCGGCGACACGCAGGCCGCCCTGCCGCGCCGGCGCGAATGCCCGATCCCACGCGACGGCTCCCGCCAATCCGCCGACCATCCCCAGGAGCACCGCCGCTAGCACGTGCCCCGTGACGAGCGCGACGAGGGCGACCGTCCGCGCGCCGAACACGACCCGAAGGCCGATCTCTCGCCGTCGCTGGGCCGCACGATGCGCCACCACGGCGTAGAGGCCGACCGTCGCCAGGATGAACGTGGCCCCACACACGACCGACGCGAGTCGGGCGCTGATGCGATTGGCCCACGTGAGATCGCGTGTGGCGGCTGCCAGGGTGCGCGGGTTCGACAAGGGAACGGTCGGGTCGATCTGCCGCAGCGCTTCGCGCACGGGGGACGCAAGGCCCGCGGCGTCCGTCGCGGACCTCATCAGGAGCCACGCCGTCGTGGGCGGTGTCCCGTCCATGGGAACGTAGGCGATCGGCTGCACCTCGGGAATCGGACGCTGGCGCAGGTTCGCCACCACACCAACGATGGTTCGCCACTCCGGCGCGACCGTGGATGTGGCGTCTGGTCGAACCGCGATCCGTCGCCCGACCGGCTCGATGTCTGGGAAATACATGTCGGCGAGCCGCTGGTTCACGACCACCGTGGCCGCTCCCGGACGGGCGTCGACCGCCGTGAACGGCCGCCCGCGGGTGACGGGCAGGCGCAGGACCTCGAAGTAGCCAGGCCCCACGTCGATCGCGTTGATCGGCGCCCCCGCGTCGTCGGCGGCGCCCGGTCGCTCGGCAACTACCAGCCGTCTCCCCGATGCCCCGCCGAGTGGAAGGTGACTGCTCACGGCCACCGCGGTCACGCCGGGCATGGCCGTGGCTTGCCCGAGCGCGCGCTCAAGGAACTGGCGCCGTTGCTCACCTGCCGTCTCACCCGAGGCTGGCAGTGTCAACGCGCCCGTCAGCACGGCGGTGTCGTCGAGCAGTCGGTCCGTGGGCACGTCGTGGGCGAGCGCGTTCACGGTCGCCGCGCCGACTTGCGTGAGCAGCACGATCGCGAGCGCGAGCTCCACGGCGAGAAAGACGGTGGCGGCCCATCCCCGGCTGGGCCGCGATGTTTCTGTGCGCCCACCATCCTTGAGCACCGAGGCGGCCTCGGTACGGGAGACCAGCCACGCGGGCACCAGCGCGCATCCGGCGGAGACCGCGACGCCAAGCACGGCGAGCCCAAGAAACACGGCGCCGTCGAGTGAGTAGTCGTTCCAGTACGGCAGGATCCCGTCGGGCACAGCCGCCCGGTAGCCGGCCAGAGCCACGCGGGAGACGACGAGCCCAAGCACGCAGGCGCCGACCGCCATGACGGCGCTCTCGAGCAGAAGCTGTCGGACCACGCGGCCGCGGCTGGCCCCCAGGGCGGTCCGGATCGCAATCTCGCGTGCTCGTGCACTGCCGTGCGTCAACAGCAGGTTGCCGACGTTCGCGCCAGCGACCGCCACCACGATCAGCCCGGCGAGCATGAACGGCAGCCATCCCTGGATCGGCCCGTTGTACCGCTCGTTGATCGGCACGGCGACGGCCCTCACGCCGCGATTCGCGTCTGGGTAGGATGCCTCCCACTGGGAGCCCTGCGCCAGCACCGCCGCCGTGGCATCCGCGGCTTGCACGCCGTCAGCAAGCCTGCCGAAGACGCGCAGGTTGCGCGCATCCCGCGGCGCGCTCGTGAGGTCGGGACGGGAGGCGAGCGGCAGGAAGACGGCGGCCGCACTCGGGAAGCCAGACGCGTCCGGCACCACGCCGACAATGGTGGTCGCCTGGCCGCCGACGAGGGCCGTTCGTCCGAGGACGTCCGGACTCGTCGCATAGCGATCGCGCCACACGCGCGCCGTCAGCACCATCGTCGGAGCGGCGCCGACACGATCGTCATCAGCCGTCAGCAGTCGTCCGTGCAAGGGTGTGGCCCCGGCGATCTCGAAGCCGCCCGCTGACGTGTACGCGGCCTCGACGCGATCCGGCACCTCGCCTTCCCCGCCAAGGGTCACCTGCGTGTTCGAGAACGCCGCCAGCGTCTGGAACGTCGGCAGGGCCTCGAGTTCGCGGAACTCGGGGTACGACAGCCCCTGGGCCTGCCCCTTCTGGCCGACGGTGGACACGAACATTACGCGCTCCACCGACGGCATCGGCAGGCCGCGCATGGTGTGCGCATAGGTCAGCGTGAGGAACAGGTGACTCACACCGAGGCCCAACGCCAGCACCGCGACCGCCGTGACGGAGAAGCCGCCGTCGCGCCACACCTGCCGCACCGAGAACTGGGCGTCCTCTGTCAAGCGGCTCAGCCAAGGCCAGCCACGCTGATCGCGGTAGCTCGCCATCACCTGGTCGACGCCGCCGAAGCTTCTGCGAGCGGCGAGCTCTGCCTCGGTGCGTGACAGGCCGCGCCGCAGGTGCTCTTCGGTCAGCAGGTCGAGGTGCTGCTGAAGCTCTTCACGAACGCGCCGGTCGCGCCGGCCACTCAGAAGGATGTCCAGCAGTCGCGAGAGCAGAACTCGCAGGGTGTGCATGCAGACTCCGGCGTCAGACACTTGCCTCGGACAACTTCATCTGCGTGATGGCGTGGTCCTCCGGCGCCTCGAAGCTGGCCGGTGTCCGGCCCGCCTCCCTCCGGCCCATCCACGCCGTGACGACGGTGAGAATGGTCATCCCAAGCGTGCAGGCCCACACGCGTGACGGCGCACCCAAGGCCCACGCGTGGACGGCGCTCAGGCGAAACGCGAACAGCAGAAGCCCAGCTGCCGCGACGATCGCGCCGATCTTCATCGCGTTGGCGGACACCCCTCGAGCCTTGGTGAACGGCACGCCCTCGTGACCGCGGAGCGCCAGCTCGCTCAACGCCAGTCCCGAGACGGCATGCAACACGGCGGCACCGGCCGCGCTCCGCGCCGTCCACCACGAGGCTCCGACGGCACCCAGCACCAGACTCACGGGCAGGACGGCGAGCACGAGGTAGACCAGTCGGGATGCGGCGCGGCTGTCCAGCAACGACCGCGGCCCCGCGACACGGAAGGCCCAGTTGGCCCCGAGGTCCGAGGGCACCGCAAAGGCCGATCGCAGGCCCAGGACGAGCGCGTAGGTCAGCGCCAGCGGTATCGCCAAGACGGCCGCCGTGGGCTGCGTGAGGTCCAGCACGCGCCCGCGGAGGTTCGCCGAGACCAGGGGCGTCCCCGACACGGCCAGGCCCACGCCGACGAATGTGGCCACCATAAGCGAGTGTCTCCGACTGCGAGCGAGGGTCAGGATCACGAAGCGGAATCTGGCGCGCTCGCGGGCCGCTGGCAAGAGGTGACCGAGCTTCTGCAGCGCGGTCGCGACAGTCGCCCTCCGTCCCTCAGCGTGACGCCGCTCCACGGCGCGGCGGGCATTCAAGCGCGCCGGTAGCAGGTAGAGCGCCACTGCGCTCACGACTGCCGTGCCGAGCGTCAGCAGGGCTGGCACGAGCAGCGGCAGGAGCGCCTGTGGTCGCGGGCCCGCGAAGAGTGCGTACACACCCAGGAACCAGCCGGGCGGCGCCACCGACGTGAAGCCAGCGCCAGGCGCGATGGCCGCCTGCATCAGGGCTCGCTGGATGCCAGGCAAGAACATGAAGGCCTCGACCGTCCCGACGACGGCACCGACCTGCAGCGCCAGGGCAACGCGCGCGGCCCCGGACGCCCCGGCGATGAGTGTGACGGTGGCGCGCACCACGAGCAGGACACTGAATGCCGCTACGCCCGCCGACACTGCCGCCAGCGTCTGTCCCACGAAGATGCCCACGAGAGTCCCGACCGATGGGTCGACGGCGCCACCCGCCGCGTAGACAGCCGCCGCCGGCAGGCTGATCGCCGTGGTGAGCGCTGTCACCGATAGCAGCGCTGCGGAGAGGCGCGCCGCTGCCACCGTGCGGCTCCGGACCGGCAGCACGCCGAGCACTTGCTGGTCGTCGCGATCGGGGAAGAGGGCCTCCCACGTCAGCGCACCAACGAGCAGAGCGACGAGCATGGGCCACACGATGAAGAACACACGGTCGGACAGGACCGCTTCATGGAGGCTGGCCATCGAATGGTGGCGCAGCCACAAGTACCGCGTTGGCCAGATCAACGCCGCATACAACATGGGAGTGGTCAGGAACGCCGTGCCCCAAAGCAGGAAGTGCTCCGCGTCGATCCCTCGCGACGCCACCATCGCATCCATGAGGCGGGCGTAGGACAGCCGGACCAAGCGGCGATGCTGTCGCCACTCCTGCCGCCACGCGGCGGACGTGTTCATTGGGTACCCACCGCCGCAATGGCCTGGCCAACAGCGTCGACGTTGTCGTCGACGGCCAGTTTCGCGAACACCGCTTCGAGCGACGCCACACGCGACAGCTCCCGCAGCCGTTCGACCGAATCCTGCGCGACGACCTCACCGTGGTGCAGGATGATGACGTCGGTGCAGACCTTCTCCACCATGTCGAGCACGTGCGAGCTGTAGACGATCGTCTTGCCCGCCGCCGCGAGGCTGCGCACGATGCTGCGTAGGATCAGGGTCGACGCGACATCCAGACCTGAGCACGGCTCATCGAAGATCACGACCTGCGGATCGTGAAGTAGTGCCCCCGCGATCAGGATCTTCTGGCGCATGCCCTTCGAGAAGGTCGAGAGCGGAGAATGGCGGTCGCTCTCGAGGCCGAACAGCTCCAAGTACCTCTCGGTCCGTCGCGTGATGACGGCGTCATCGAGATCGCGAAGCCCCCCCACGAGTTGCAGGTACTCGACGGCGGTGAGATACGCGTACAGGCGGGGCTCCTCGGGCACGTAGCCGAGCAGCGCCTGGTAGGCCAGCAGCTGGTGGTGGATGTCCACACCGCGCCACGTGACGGTGCCGGCGCTGGGGCGGAGCAGGCCGGTGAGCAGGTTGATGGTCGTGGACTTGCCGGAACCGTTGGGGCCGAGGAGACCGATGACCCGCCCGGGATCGGCGGTGAAGCTCAGGTCGCGCAGGGCCTGCACGCCTCCGTAGCTCTTGCGCAGGCCTTGGGTGGTCAGCATGGCTTCCCTTCTTTCGCCGCCGGTACACCGCCCTGTGCGGACGTCGTCACTCCTGCGCCAAGAGCCGCGAGACCATCGCAACGGTGCGGGTCCACAGATCGGCCTCGGCGACGAGCTGCCGGCGACCGGCCGCTGTGATGCTGTAGAACCGGGCGCGCCGATTGTTCTCGCTCGTGCCCCAGGCGCTCTTGATCCAGCCCTTCTGCTCGAGACGTAGCAGCGCCGGGTAGATCGTGCCCTGATTCAGCGCGAGCTCCCCCTCGGCGACCTGCTCGATGCGGCGCGCGATGCCGTAGCCGTGGAGCGGCCCGAGGCCCTCGAGCGTCTTGAGCACCATCAGATCGAGGGTGCCGTACGGCACTTCAGCGGCAGGACTCACCAATCGCACTCCTGTTGAATTTCAACAGGAGTATGGGGAGGCTCCTGTCGAAAGTCAACAGGCAGACGTGGCACTACGCTCCGGTGGCCCAGGATACGGCGTCCTGGTAGACCGCTCGAGGTAGTTCGTGGCCGCCATCGAACTCGCGAAACGTTACATCACATCCCCGCAGTCGCAGGTCGTTGGCGATCCGTCGTCCGCAGCGCTCAATCGGGAAGACGCGGTCCCTAAGACCGTGAGCCACGTAGACGGACGGTCGTCCCATGGCGTCGTCTGCTATCAGAAAACCGGGCGACAGTGCGGCAATGCGCCGAAAGAGGCTGCCGCTGGCCAGCCCGACCGCGAGAGCATAGGTCGCTCCGTCTGAGAACCCCACGATGCCGGACCGCCAGACGTCAATCGCCACCTGTGAGGCGCACAGTGCGAGGGCCTCGTCCAGTAGCGCGATATCCCGGCCGAATCGGCCGCGGCTTCCTGGACCTGACCATCCGTCGAGCAACGTATCGCTTTCAGGAATCAGCGCGTCCCACGTTTCCCCCTGGGCGGTCGGGGCGAGCACTGCCGCTGTTGGCGCGCCTGATCCTTCGAGCAAACGATCGAGCATCTCTTCCCCGCTGCCGTGCGCACCATGCAGCAAGAGAATCAGCGGCACTCGTTGGGTGCTTGCGCCCGCTGGGACATACACCGAGGCCTGGCCATGCGGAAGCGGGACGACCCGCCTGCCAAATGCCATCGAGGTCTTCGTCGCGACTGCGGGAAGGGGGCGAAGCGCGGCGGTCGACTGGCCGGCGCTGGAGGCAGACCCGGTCCGACAGGCGACCGACGTCGCGACGGACGCGACACCGACTGCGACTGCGCGACCGAACTCGCGCCGAGACGGTCGCCTGCGCGGACTGTGCTCTGAGGTCGGGTGGGCCACACCAACTCCGTTTGTCGCTCAGATTGCGCCGACGGCCACAGCCTGAGCCTAGCTCGGGGGCGTGTGATGAGAGGGCCCTGCTTTCTCGACGCGGACAGACCCTCAACCTCGGCACACGTTGCCGCACCGCGCCGCCCACCGTCAACTAGCCGGTCAGCCAACGGGATGTCGATAGGTCACATGGCGTCTGAGCCGTTGCGTTAGCTACCACGTGGGTGGAACAGGACCCGTCGTGGCGAAAACAGGCCGAATTCCGGTGGTCTTGAAGCGCGAAAGGTGGGGCGAAAACGAGCTGGCGAGTACAGTCAGAATCTTGGATCTTCTAACCCGCTTGTTTTCAATGCTTTGTGATGGCGGAGAGGGTGGGATTCGGACTGCGCCCACCCGTTGAAAACAAAGAACTTACGGGATTTCCTCTTCCTCCAGATCCGCTAGAAACGCTCAAAGGCTGGCAGACGCACGTATTGCGCACGTGGCGCCATACCCTTAGTATATGGCATACTGGATTCGGAGGGTCCAGCAATGCCCCGCACCGCCAAGGTCTTCATGACCAACCGCAGCCAAGCCGTGCGCTTGCCCAAGGAGTTCCAGTTCGCTACGGATGAGGTCGTAATCCGCAAGGTCGGCGACGACGTCATCCTCTCACCCCGCCCCCGTGACTGGAAGACGTACCTCACGTCCGCCCCGGCGGCATCGGACGCGTTCATGTCCGGTGTCGAGGACTTGCCGGTTCAGGAGCGGGATCTCTGATGCCCCGCTTCATGCTGGACACGGACACGTGCTCCTACATCATGAAGCGCTCGCACCCGCTCCTGCTCAAGCGCCTGCAGTCGGTGCCCGTCGACGATGTCTGCATGTCCGTCGTGACGAAGGCCGAGCTGCTCTACGGCGTGGAGCTCTCGCCACGGCGCGCGCACGATTCGGCGGCGCTTGCCGCCTTCCTGCCCTATGTGGACGCCGTGGCGCTCGACGAGGACGTTGCGCTGCACTACGCCGAGGTCCGCGCCGACCTGAGGCGGCGCGGCGCGATGATCGGCGCCAACGACCTTTTCATCGCGGCGCATGCCCGGGCCCGTGGTCTGACGCTCGTCACGAACAACGTGGCTGAGTTCGAGCGGGTCAGAGACTTGCGGATCGACAACTGGACGGTCCCCGGTAGGCGTAAGGGCTGAGCCGGGCCCACGTCGTCACTGCGGCGTTACTCGTGGTTTGAGACAACAGTCGTCAATCGGTAACGGAGGAAGCGTTCGTCACCCAGGACTACTTCCCCGTCTGGACAGAAGCCCAGGCGCTGGACCGTTCGAACGACGCCTCCGGCTCGGAGGCAGCAGAATGGTCACAGAGTCCATGCCGAGTTCACCGAATGCGTAGGCAATTATCCTCTTGTAAAGGACCCTGCCGGCCCCCCAGTGGCTCTGGCGCAGCACCAACCCGACATCCACATCGCCACCCTCGGGTTGCAGTCCACCCCAGCCGATGAATTCGTCGTCGAGAACGAACGCCCAGGGTCCGTACCCGTGTTCTTCCCACATCCGCTCTTTCGCCGCGACGAACCTGTCGCAGTCCGAGGACCCGAAGTGGCCCCGCGCGAGTGGAAGATGACGTCGTACAGCAGGCTGGTTCATCAGCTCGACGATGGCTTGCGGGCTCACGTGACTGAGTCGCCTGAACTCAATTCTGGAGTAGTCTTGGTCCGGCATCGGAGGAAGGGAGCGCTGCCTCACTGTCCCAGCAGCCTCAACACGATGAGTGCGACTGGACTGATGGAACTGTCCGCGAATAAGTGTTGATAGCGCTAGGTGCGCCTGGTGTAGACAGACCTTGACCGATGTTGGCGCGCTCGTGGGGAGAGACGGCGTCGATGATCCCCTCGCAAAGGACCCCGGCCTCGGTGAGCGGGACGTGCGAGCACTTCGACACCGATACCGAGCCAGAGCACCAGCCGGGCGTTGACCAGATCGCATTGTGATGAGTAATGATGAGCGGAGCAGACAGGTGAGTCGGTCAGTCGGTGGTGGCCAATCTTCCGGGACAATGACGCGATATCCTCTGGCGAGAGCGCTGCGAACCGCCGAATCGATGCAATAGTCGGTGTCGCATCCCGTGATGATCAACGTGGTCTGATGAGGGCTTCCCCAGACCGAATCCAGATCAGGCACATCGAACACATCGCAGCCGGACTTCTGCAGGAAGGCGTCATTGGCGGCAACTTCGAGGTCTGGCAAGAGGCGCCAACCTCGTTCGCCGGAATGGCACGGCGTTCCCTCGGGTCCTGTTGATTGGACGAACACGACTTGGCCGGCTGCACGTCGCACTCTTCGAGCGAGCAAGTTGAGTCGGGTGACGAGCCCGTGAGCGTCATGAAAGGGCGCGGCCCTCGCCACTGACGCCTGTTGCATGTCGATGATCAGGAGTGCGTAGTTCATGCTTGAAACGGCCGTTGTCGCGATGGTGCTGAACGCCGATCGGGCTGGGGCACTGTCACCTCCAAGATGCGCCACGGTCCTGCCAGCGGGCGTTCCTCCCCCATGCCTCTCGACCGATGCGGGAAAAGGCGCATTGCTTGTAATTGGAGATTCAACAAGCAGCTAGGTGAGCCGGCGCGCTGACGACTAGCCACCAAAAGGGTCGCCTCAGACAGACCGGTCCCGGTCTTCACCCTGAAGGTTCACCCTCAGTCCCCTCCTCGCTATCCACCAGGCGGTCCGTCAAACGACGGCGTTGGCGGCATTCTCGCCCCAGGTACTTGCAGTCCGCACCAGCGCGCTCAAATCATGTGGCACCATCCCCCGTCCGTTGGATGGGCGAAGTGCTCAAAGAGATACACGCATACCCAAATATCCGGTGCGGGTTCGAAGGTGCGGCCGCTTTCCGGGTCCCCCTGCAGCGTGTCAAGTAGTGGTCGACCCGACTAGAGATCCGAACGACCGGAGACGCTACTGCCCGCCGTCCGTGACGCCCTTTCCGACGTCATTCCGACAGTTGCCCTCCAGGACGCGAAACCACTGAGGGCGTCGATCGAGCGATCCACGCGGGCCACCCACCTGTTCGGGCTGGCGTTCACGGCATTCGGAAGCGTCAGCCTGTACATCTCCGCGGCAGGCGTCCTCGGCGTCATGGCGTTCGCTGTGCGCGAACGGACGCGCGAGATCGCTATCAGGATCGCCCTCGGAGCCAGCCCCATGAAGGTTCGTCGCAACGTCGGCCGGCGCGTCGCGGCGCCGGTGGCAGCGGGGCTCGCGGTCGGGACGGGGCTTGCGTGTGGCCCTAGCGCGGTCCATGCGATTACTCCTGTTCGACGTGCCGACGTTCGATCCGGTCGTCTACGCCCTCGTCCTGTTGTCGCTGCTGCTAGCCATTGTGCTCGCGCTGTGTGGTCCGGCGCTCGTCGCCATGCGAACGGATCCCATCGCGGCGGTTAGAGTCCCAGGACGTGGTGGAAATTCGGTAGGGCGAGCGGCGTAGACAGCCGAGTCGCCATCGCGCATCGTTCCGTGAGTTCCTCTCTGGCCGGAGAAGGACGACACGGGTGACGACGCGATGGCGAAGCCCAGGATGGATCTGCCGGCGTTCGTTGTGACTCCTCGAGGAACAGGACGGGGACGTGCTGCGGGAAGGATTGGGTGCTCTTGTCAGGCCCTGATGGAGACGGAGAAGTGGCCGGGCTCATCAGCGCGGACCGCCACGAGCGCACGGGCGAGCGGGCGACGTGCGCAACGGCCGGCTGCGGACGTGGGATACCCGGATGGGCACGATCGAGCTGGCGATTCCGAAGCTGCGGACAGGCGTGGCGTCCCATCGCTGCTGCAGCGCCGGCGCGCCGAGCATGCGCTGCTGGCGGTCGTGCCAGGAAGCCTACGTGCACGGCGTCTCGACGCGGAAGGTGGAACGACTGGTCAAAGCGCTTGGCGTGGATGGGATCTCGAAGTCGGAGGTCTCGCGGGTGTGCGCGGAGCTCGACACGGTGGTGGCCGCCTTCCGGACGCGCGCTCACGGAGGGCATCGCTATCTCTGGGTGGATGCGACGTACTGAGGTCCGCGTCGACGGGCGCATCATCAGCCAGCCAGGCCACGGTCGTCGCGGTGGGCATCACCAGCGACGGCGATCAGCAGGTGCTCGGCGTGGAAGTCGGGCCGTCGGAAGACCCGGGCCTTCTGGACGGCGTTCTTGCGGAGCCTGGTCAAACGCGGGCTGAAGGCGCTGCGCTTGGTCATCTCCGATGCCCATGAGGGCCTCAAGCAGGCGATCAGCACGGTCCTGAGCGGCACGACGCGTGACGGTGCCGCGTGCACTTCATGCGGAATCTGCTGGCGACCAGGGTCCCGCACGGCGCCCGCGAAGCCATCGCCGCGATCCGCACGATCTTCGCGCAGCGGACCACGCCTCCGCCATGGGCCAGCTCCGCAAGGTCGCCGACGGCCTGCGCCCGCGGTTTCCGCAGACGGCCCGCCTGCTGGAAGACGCCGCGGAGGGCATCAGCTATCGTCACCTGCTCGCGCTCGAACATCAGCGCCAGCTGCACAGCACCGACCCGCTGGAGCGGCTGAACAAGAGATCAAGCGCCGGTCGAACGTCGTGGGGGATCTTCGAACCCGCGGCCGTAATCCGGCTCATTGGGCATATCTCTTCGAACAGGACGACGAATGGGCGGTCGCCGAGCAGCGCTACTTCAGCGCGGAGTCGATGCGGCGAACCCGGTCCGCCGTCGCTGTCGACCACCGCCCAGGAGATCCTCGCCGCGATCGCATAGACGGGAGTCAGCTCACGGATTGGGTGATCCGATTTCCACCACTTGACGGGACGCTACCTCGCGGCGCTCCGGATCGAGTGAGAATGCCGAGCCCGCCGTAGTCCTCCTGCCGTGGCGGAGACCACAAAGCTGCAGTGCGCCGTCGGGGCTTCTGGAGTCGCGGCCAGATGGCTGGATGATCTTGACGACAGCTTCGGTAGCGAATCGGCTTCATGGGAAGCGTGCCGAGGACCCGTTCCAGCAGAGCTGGCGAAGGCACGTGTCGTCGCTGTAGTCAGCGGGCCCGACTTAGAAGGGTTCGCGGTCGCCGGCCTTGATTGCTTTCACCGAGACTGCCACCGCCAATTCTCGCGAGTCAGTCGACCCGGCTCGAAGAGACCACACCGAAATCCCTGTGACCAACAAGGCTGCCCACACGCGTAGGGCGCCAGGGGATCCAGGACCTACGTGCTACTCCCGAACTTCGCGAGGTCCGCCGCCATGATGACGGCGGCGACGACGAGGAACCGCTATGGTATCGCGAGGTGCACCAAGGAAGGGCAGCCGTTGGCCTCGGTGTGAATCGGGTCGCGACTTCCTCTTCCGGACTACTCCCGATCTGTCGCGCAGGACGAGGTAGGGGCTGGCCACGACTGGAGCGCCGTTGACTCACGGTGTCCCGCGCGCTGGTGGGTTCGTCCAGCCGCGACCGCCCGCCGTTGGCGGGCACGGCGCAGGTCGGGGCGTCGGGCACCCGGGTGAGCCTGCGGTCGAGGGGCCGTGAGCGCGGCTAATAGGCCGCTCTCGCCGTACAGGCTGTTGCCCGGGTGGTGGTCCACGTTCAGGATGGGCGAGCACTCTGGCCAGCGTGCTGACGACCGTCGTGGCGCGGGCACGTTCCAGACGCTGATCGCCGTGGCATCCGATACCTGGCAGTGAACTGCTTCGTCACGTGGGTCGCGCTGATGGTGATGCGGCGCCGCGAGCCGCGCTCGAGCGCCCGTTCCGCGCCTGGGGCGATCCGGCGTTGGCCATCGTCGTATTCGTCGCGTCAGGGGCGTTCCTGCCGGGACCATCGGCGGCGACGGGACAACCGCGGCGACCGCATCCCGGCTGCTGGCCGTCGGCTTCGCGGTGCGCCTGCTGGCATGCCACGGGCTGCCGGCCACCGGCAGCCCGACTCGACCGCGGCCGACGATGGCCGGGTCGAGCCATGGCTGGCGAGTCTCAGAATGTCCCGCGTTCCGCGGCGTCGGCCGCGGACGCGAGCTGGACGACCGCGTCGAAGAACTGCGGTGACTGGCCCTCGAACAGCCCTGACTGCACGAGGCCGGTCGCGGCCGCGACCGGCCCCGCGGGCGCAGGGTCGCACGGCCGGATCACCGAGCACAGCGCCAGGCCGTCGGCGAGGAAGCGTGCCGGCTCCGGGAAGATGGCCTCCGCGAGATCGCGATTGGCTTGGAGGTCGGGGAACTCGAGGCCGTCCCGGGTCCGCCACGCGAACAGGCCTTCGAGCGACTTGTGGAAGGCCGAGAAGTGGTACACCTCGGTCGGGCCGATGGCGGTGAGCACCCTCAGCACCGCCAGGCTGGTGGCCTTCGGGATCAAGGAGCAGTACAGGCTGCTGCCGCCCTGCTCGATCGCCGCGAAGTGAAAGGCCGCCGAGTGGGCGATCCCCTGCATCGCGGCCGCCGGCACGTCGGCCGTGGGAATCGTCGGCCGGTTCCGGATCTCGACCAGCTGCGGGAACGCCGCCCCGAAGTCGGGATTCGCGGCGCTCCGGTAGCGCAGGTACCAGCTCGTGTCTACCGTGAGGCGCGTCAGGTTGGTGAGCCGGCCCTGCGGCATGGCCCCGGTCGCATCGACCGACGGGAGGGTCCGGAAGGCGTCCAGGTCCACGGGCGTCTCCCCGATGGCGACCAGGAACGAGTTGATGAAGGCCGCGTGGCTGAGCTCGTCGTCACGGTCGTCGCAGACATAGCGGACGAGCGATCGGTCGATGCGCCGGAGCGCGCGGGCGTACGCCCGGTTGCCGACGGCCAGCTCGCAGTACTGCTGCCAGAGGTCGGCTTCGACGAGCTCGGCGGCGGCCAGGAACTTTAGCATCGCGATGTCGCCGGCCGTGATGGCGTCGCGATCGATGGGCCCGAACGCCCGGCTGAACTCGGCCAGCGCCGAGCGGCTGCCGCCGGCCGCGGCGGCCAGGGTCGCGGCGCTCAACCAGGCGCCGCGCGTCAGGAACGACCGCCGCTGCAGGCTCCCGGAGTGCGAAGGATTCATGATGGGTGCTCCTCTCTCGTCTGTGTCGATGGCGGACGGGCGATTACCGGCCGCCCATGCCCGGCGTGAGCCGGGACGCCAGCTGACCGGCATGCCGCTCGTGACCGCGGAAGATCGGCAGGGCGCTCTGGAACGCGCGCTTCACGTCTGCGTTGGCGCTGTTGGGGATGAACGTGTCGGCGACGAGCGTGTTGACTGCCCGGTGGTAGGCCAGCTCGTTGCGGACGTAGAACGCGTCGAATGCGGCGCCGCGCAGCCGCGTCAGCTCGCTGGTGATGGACGTCGCGTCCCGAATCAGCTGCTGGCTGACCGCGTTGTCCTTGGCGGTGACGTTCAACGCCTTCGCGAGCGCCACCACCTGGGCGTTCACCGCCGAGTGGTCGCGAATCATGATCTCGGCGAACGCGCGGACGTCGTCGTTCTGCGACAGCGCCAGCGCCAGATGGGCGTACGCGATGTCGATGTTGCTCGCCGTCACGGCGACATGCGCCATCTCGACGTCGTTCAGCAGGGTCTGGGCCTCGCTCGGGTCGGTGGTCCACAGCAGGGCCGACAGGGCGAGAGCGAAAGTCAGGCGAATCATCTCAGGCTCCTCGATCGAAACGGGTGGATGGTGCGGCGCCGCGGCGGGCCCGGTGCGTCCGGGACCCTCTGCGCGGTCCGCTTCACCGGGGCTTGGCCGCGCGCAGCACCGGGTAGTACTGGGTGAAGACAAAGTCCTCGGCGGCGCCCTCCTGGTGGCACGTGTTGCAGGTGGAGACCGGCTGCCGGTCCACCGCGGTGGCCAGGGGATACGAGTGCCCGAAGCTGAAGTACGCCCAGTGGCCGGGTTCGCCCGCGAAACGCCGCGAGTCCTTGACCGCGGCCTCCAGGCCGACGAACTCGCCCATGAAGTACCCGGCGCCGCTGCGAGCCGTTCTCGAGCCGACGCCCACCAGTTCCTTGATGATCACGGTGCCATCGGGGAACTGTCCCGTCTTCCGGTACGCGGCGTAGTCGCCGGGGTGGATATAGACGCTGTGGAACTCCGGGAACGGCGCCTCGGGCGGGTTCAGATCGTTCGGCGTGAGCGGCGTCCCGATGTAGACCCACTCCCGGTAGCCCACGGGCTGCGTCAGCTTGCCGTCACGCGTGAACGTGGGCTTCGCCGCCACGCTGCCGGCCGGCCCCTGCGCACGCGCCGACCACGCGACGCTGAGCGCGAGCGCCGCGGCTGCCAGCGCCCACTGATACCACTTCGACGTACGCATTCCGCACCTCCTCGAACCGGGCCTCCACCCAGGGACTCCGGGCTTCGCTCCGTCTTCCCGTTCGATACGAGCGGCCGTGAAAGGATGCGCCGCACGCCGGTGAAACGCGCGATCCCGCGCGGCATCGAAGCAGCACGACGACCGAGGACCCGCGCCGAACTCGAAGAGCCGATGACGCAGCTCCACAGCCCGCTGTCGACGGCCGGCCCGCACCGTTCGCGGCCGGACGTCACGACGAACGCGCCGCCAGCCGATCGCGACGACGAGACCGGCCGCCCAGCCGGTGCGCCCGGCGTCGCCGAGCCGGCGATCCTGCGGGCGCAGGCACTGGTACCGCGGCTCGTCGAGGCCCAGCGTCAGATCACGGGCGCCGTGCTCCACACCGAGGGTGCGCTTCCGCGCCGGGTGAAGGAACTCGTGTGCCTGGCCATCGCCGCCCGGCGCGGCAGTCGGTACGCGATGGCCGCGCACGGGGACGTGCTCCGGCGCATGCACGGCGGGCGAGACGTTCCGGAGTGGATCGCGCCCCGATCGCTGACTGCCGAGGATCAGGCCGTCATGCGGCTGGCGATGAAGGTCGCCGGCGGCTCGTCGTCGATCACGACCGCGGACTTCGCCGAGATGCGCGGGCTGGGCCTCACCGACACCCACGTGCTGGAGACCGTCGTGACGGCGGGCTTCGGCCTGTTCGAGTGTTCGGTCGCGACGGGACTCGGCGTGGAGCCCGACGTGGACGTGCCCCACGTGCCGCCGCTCGCGGCGCTGCTCGACGATGCCCTGCCGCCTGGCGACTCCGGTCATCGAACGCCGCTGCCCGTCGCGTCGGGGCCGGAGGCCGACGCGCTGCCGCCGCTGGCCTTCCTGCGCGAGGTGTTCGGGTTCACGCCCAACGTGTTTCGGATTCTCATGCTCCGGCCCGACATCGCGGAGGCGGCGGTGGCGGGAATCCGTCAGGTGCTGCTCCCCGGGGAGCATTTGTCACGTACGCAGAAGGAGCACGTATTCCTGGTCATCAGCGCCAGAAACCTGAACACGTACTGCGTGGCCGCGCACTGCGAGCTGCTGCGAGGGCTCGGCATGTCGGTGGAGGACTCCGACCAGATCGCGGTGGACCATCACCAGGCAGACCTCGGGGGGCGCGACAAGGCCCTGCTGGACTTCGTTCTCGCCCTCGCCTTTCAGCCCGGCGCGTTCGGATGCGAGCGGCGCGCCGCGCTCGGCGCCCTCGGCTTCAGCGACGAACAGGTGCTCGAGGCGATCGTGATGACGGGCTTCAGCCACTTCGTCAACGCGGCCACCATGGGCCTGGTGGCGGAGCCGGACTTCGCGCTGCCTCCGGCCTTCGCCGCCGTCGCGCGGCGTCAGGGGGTGCCGCTGCTCGCGCGGGACGTACGCCCGGCCGCCCAGGTTGAGGCCCCGGATGCCGCGTCCGATCCGGACCTCGCGGCCGTCACCCGGGTGCAGTCGGGAGAGCGTGACGCGTTCGAGGAGCTCGTGCGGCGTCACGGCCGCCGTGTCCACTTGACGCTTGGTGGCATCCTAAGGAACGACGACGACATCGAGGACGCGGTGCAGGAGACCTTCGTGAAGGCGTTTCAGCATATCGGGAGCTTTCAGGGGCGCTCGACGTTCCTGACATGGCTGACCCGGATCGCCATCAACGCCGGACTGCAGCGCCTGCGAGCACGCCGGGACGTCGAGTCACTGGACCTTCAGGACGACGGCGACGACGACGTCCAACCCCGACAGGTCCGGGCATGGCAGGACAATCCCGAGCAGGCGTACGCCAGGGCGGTCACGCGGGACCTCGTGTGGAAGGCCGTGGGCGGGCTGCCCCTGAAGTACCGTCTGGTCGTCGTCCTTCGCGATCTCGAGCAGTTCTCGACGGCGGAAACGGCCGCCGCGCTCGACCTGGGCGTTCCGGCCGTGAAGGCGCGCCTGTTCCGCGCGCGCTTGATGCTTCGCGAGGCGCTGGCGCCGCACTTCACGCGGCGGGAGTCGGCGGCGGTGTCCTCATGATCAGCTGCAGGGACTTCGTCGCGCACCTGGGCGCGTACCTCGAAGGGGACGTCGCCGAGGAACTTCGCGCGGCGCTCGAAGCGCACCTGGCGACCTGCGCGACGTGCCAGGTCGTTATCGACTCCTCGAAGAAGACGTTCACCATCGTGACCGACGCCGGTGAATTCGAGCTGTCCAGGTCGCTGCCCGACCAAGTGACTGCCCGCATCATGCAGCGCATCCGCACCGCGCCCGCGATCGCGGGTGCGCCCGACGAGCCCCCGTCGGACTAGTCGCGCGCCCGCCGAACCTCCACGCGTCACCCGCCCGCGCATCCTTTTCGCGACCTGTCCATCGAACGAAGAGACGGCCGCACTTTGCGCGGCCGCGCGGGCCGCCGCCGTGGTGGCCGGCCGCGCACGAACCGTTCCCGCAGGAGATCCCCATGAAGTCGATGATCGCCGGACTGCTTGTCGCCCTTCTCGTTCCCGCGGCGCACACCGCCGCGGCCCAGGGCCTCGTCTACACCGCCACGAATGCCGCCGACGGCAATCGGCTCCTCGTCTTCGAACGTGACCACCGGGGGGGGCTGTCGCCGATCGGCTCGGTGGCGACGGGAGGGCGGGGTACCGGCAGCGGGCTCGGAAACCAGGGAGGGCTCGTGCTCACCGCCGATCGCCGCTGGGTCCTGGCCGTGAACGCCGGCAGCGACGAGGTGTCCGTCCTGCGCGCCCGGGACGCGACGGTCGAACTCGCGCACGTCGTGGCCTCGGGCGGCCGCAGGCCAGTCAGCCTGGCCGTCGATCGCGATCTGGTCTACGTCCTCAATGCGGGCGGCAGCGTTGGCGAGGCTGACACGGTGGTCGGATTCCGCCTCGATCGGCGAGGGCGGCTGCGGCCCATTCCAGGCGCCATCCGGCCTTTGAGCGGGCCCTCGACGGCGCCGGCGCAGATCGGCTTCACGCCGGACGGCGCCTTCCTGGTGGTGACCGAGCGCGCGACGAACCTCATCGACGTGCTCCCGGTGGATGACGACGGCCTCGCCGGTCCGGCGATCGTTCAGGCGTCCGCCGGGGTGACGCCGTTCGGGTTCGCGTTCGACCGCCGCGGGCGTCTCCTGGTGGCGGAGGCCGGGGCCGGTGCGCCAGGCGCCAGCAGCGCCTCGTCCTACAGGATCGACGTTGATGGCCGGCTGGTCGTGATTTCGGGCGCGGTGCCGACCACCCAGTCGGCCACGTGCTGGGTCGTCGTGACGGCGGCCGGCCACCTCGCCTTCACGACGAACACGGGCAGCGGGACGGTGTCGGCGTTCCGGGTGAATCGGGCGGGCGCGCTGACCTTGCGGCCGGCCGACGGCATCGCGGCAGAGACCGGTCCCGGCAGCGCCCCGGCTGACGCGGCGCTGAGCGCTGGCGATCGGTACCTCTACACGCTCAACGGTGGGCGCGGGTCGATCAGCGCGCTTCGCGTCGTCGGCGGCTCGCTCGAGCTCGTCGCCGAATTCACGGGACTGCCGGCCGGCGCGAACGGACTCATCGCCCGCTAGGCACGAGGATGGCGGCCCACGTCGTCGCGTTCATCGGCGGGGCGCTCGCGATCGCGAGCCCCTGCATCCTCCCGGTGCTGCCGTACGTATTCGCCGGCGCGGGCAGGTCGTTTCGGCGGAACACCCTGCCGATGCTGGCCGGCATGGCCCTCACCTTCGCGAGCGTCGGCACCGGCGCCGCGGTCGCGGGCGGCTGGGTCGTCGCCGCGAACCAGCGCGGGCGCGACGTCGCCCTGGCGATCTTCACGCTGGTGGGCGTCGCCCTGCTCAGCCCCCGTGTCGCCGAGGCGCTGGCCCAACCCTGGCGACGATGGTCCACGTTCCTGTGGATCCGCGGGCAGGCGCGAGGGACGGTCGCCGGGTCGGTCGTGTTCGGCATCTCGTGCGGCGTGTTGTGGGCGCCGTGTGCGGGGCCGATTCTCGGGATCCTGCTGACCCAGGTGGCGCTCGACGGCCCGAGCCTGTCGAGCGCCCTGCTGCTGCTCTCGTTCGGGTCCGGGGCGGCTTCGACGCTCGTGGCCGTGCTGGTGGCCGGCGGCCGAGCGGTCAGGGTCCTGCGTTTCTGGCGGGCTGCCGACCGATGGGCGCGTCCTGCCCTCGGCGTTTCCGTGCTCGCGGCCGTGGCGGCGGGTTGGGCCGGCCTCGACACGGGCCTGTTGGCGCAGCTTTCGCTCACTAGGTTCGGCACCGCGACCGGCCTCGAACTCCGGCTTGCCGACCGGGCCTGGCCCCCGGACACGACGACGGGCGGCGCGGCGGCGGGCACGGCGCCGCGGTCGGGCCATCGGGGAGACGACCTGATGCCGCCGCTCGATGGGGCCGTGGCCTGGCTCAACGGCGGTCCATACACGCCGGCGCAACTCAAGGGACGGGTCGTGGCCGTCAACTTCTGGACCTACACGTGCATCAACTGCCTGAGGGCCATCCCGTATTTCGAGGCCTGGGCCCGCGCGTATGGCGCGACCGGGCTCACCGTGATCGGCGCCCACACCCCCGAGTTTGCCTTCGAGCGCGACCCGGCCAACGTCGAACGGGCGGTCCGCGGCCTCGGGCTCAGCTACCCGATCGCGGTGGACAGCCGCCGCGACCTCTGGACGGCGTTCGGTAACAGCTACTGGCCGGCGACCTATCTCATCGATGCGGACGGACGCGTGCGGTATCGCCACTTTGGCGAAGGGCACTACGACCTCATCGAGCGGGAGATCCGGGAGCTGCTCAACGAGCGGGACGTCCGCCGACTGCACGCCGATGTGGCGGCGCACGTGTTGCCGTCCGGTGTCCTCGCGCCGGCCGAGCTCAGCGAGTTGGAGTCGCCGGAAACCTACCTGGGATACGCGCGACAGGCGCTGTTCCGCTCGCCAGAACCCCTGCGGCGGGACGTGCCCGGTCGGTACACGCTGCCGGCGGATCCGGCCCGCGACGAGTGGGGGCTCGACGGGCGGTGGGTGGTCGGCGCCGAGCACGTCACGCTGGCTTCGACGCCGGGACGCATCGCGTTCCGTTTCCGGGCCCGTGACCTGCACCTCGTCCTGGCGCCCCCGCTGTCAGGCGGTGCCGTACGCTTCAGGGTCTCGCTCGACGGCGCACCGCCCGCCGCGTCGCACGGCGTCGACAGCGACAACCAGGGCCTGGGCGTCGTCACGGAGCCCCGGTTGTACCAGCTGATTCGGCAGCGGACGGTGGTCTCGGACCGCACGTTCGCGATCGAGTTCCTCGACGCGGGCATCCGGGCCTTCGTCTTCACGTTTGGGTGACCGCCCACCCGCCAGGGCCGCGCCCGGCGACGGCCCGTGCGGTCGTCCTCCTCGGCCGGGCCTGAGGTGGTGTCAGTGCCATGAATGATCTCCTGTCTCGCCGTTCGATGCTCGCCGCCCTCGGGGCGACCGCCGTCGTGGTGTTCGGCCACGTCCCGCCCGCCTACGTGTCTCAGTCGGGCCGCGCGCCGGAGCCGCTGGATCCGGCCACGCTGACGAAGTTCGTCGATCCCGTGCCGTCGCCGCCGGTGTTGGACGGCACGAGGCCGCAGTCGGTCGAGGTCGCCGAAGTGGCCCGGCAGGTCCTGCCCTCGACCTTCACGGCCGGTCCGTTCGGTGGGAAGACGCTCGTGTGGGGCTACGACGGCGCCTACCCGGGCCCCACGATCGAGGCCCGTCGGGGCGTCCCGTTCACGGTCACCTTCACGAACACCCTTCGCCAGCCGGCCCTGCTCGGGCGGCTCACGATCGATCGGACGCTGCCGTGGGCCGATCCGCTCGGCTGCCGGCGCTCCGGCGCCTGCGCTGGCGAGGCCTACCGCGGTCCCGTCCCAGTGGTCACGCACCTGCACGGCGGCGAGGTGCCCTCGGCATTCGACGGGCACCCGCAGGCGTGGGCCACGCCGGGCCACGACATCGTCGGCTCCGCGTGGGTGTCGCAGGACTACGTGTATCCGAACGCTCAAGAAGCGGCGACGCTCTGGTACCACGACCATGCGATGGGCCTCACGCGCCTCAACGTGTATGCGGGACTCGGCGGGTTCTACCTGTTGCGGGATCCGGACCGCGAGCCCCGCGCGCTCCCCTCCGGCGCCTTCGAGCGCGAGCTGATCGTCCAGGACCGCATGTTCGACACCGACGGCCAGTTGTTCTATCCGCCCGGCCCCGGCGAGGGGCCGCACCCAGACTGGATCCCGATGTTCATGGGCGACACCATCGTCGTGAACGGCGCGGCGTGGCCGTACCTCGACGTCGAGCCGCGTCGCTACCGGCTGCGGCTGTTGAACGGCTCCAACGCCAGGAGTTACACGCTCAGGTTCGAAGGCCCCGACGGCGGTCCGGGACCCACGTTGTGGCAGATCGGCACCGATGGCGGCCTCCTGGATCATCCGCTGCCGCTCACCGAGATCAGGCTCTCGCCCGGTGAACGGGCCGACGTGATCGTGGACTTCACCGCGGTCGCCGGCCGGTCCCTGTTCTTGAAGAACCTCGATGACACTCCGGCCTGGTCCGGCGCAACCGCCGGGATCGGCGACGTGCTGAAGGTCAACGTGACCCTGCCGGTGAGCGGCGAGGACCGTAGCCTCGCGCCGGCCGCGACCACGGCCCTGCGTCCCTCGAACGGCATCGTGCCGCTGTCCTCGACCACGACGCCCACGAGCGTCATCCGGCGCATGACGCTCGAGAAGGGCGAACAGGGCTACCTGCTGAACGGCACACCGTTCCATGGCGCCGTGACGGAGCTGCCGCGCGTCGGCGCCACCGAGCTGTGGGTGTTCGACAACCGCACCGGTGACGTGCACCCGATCCACCTGCACCTCGTGCAGTTCCAGGTGTTGAGCGGCGCCGGCTTCGCCGGAGGGCGTTGGGGAAGCGGCGGCTCGACGGGAGGCACGCTGGCCTGGAAGGACACCGTGCGCGTCGACCCGTGGGCCAAGGTCAGTATCGTGGTCCGGCTGGCGCCGCAGGACGTCCCGGCCTCAGGCGCGGCCGCCGGCGTCAATCGCTTCTCGTTCGATCCGTCCGCGCCGCCGGGCACGATGGATGCCTTCGGCTACCCCGGCGGCCCGGGGTACGTCTGGCATTGCCACATCCTCGAGCATGAGGACAACGACATGATGCGTCCCTACCGGGTGCAACCGTGAGCGCGGACGCACGCGTGCGGGACCGCGACGGCGGCGACGTGGTCAACCGACTAGGGGCGAGGCGGTTAATCGGCCGTCGAAGCGTTCCGGCGTCTTGGACACGAACGCGGCCACGCCGTTCCTGAGGTCCCCGGTGTGACTGGGCGCGCCGACGCCTGCGTTCGAGCTCCATCTGCGACTCCAGGCCCTCCGGTGTGGACTGGTGGAACAGCCGCTTGGCGGCGCCGTGCGCCAGCGTGGGTCCGTGGGCCGGCTCCGCGGCGAACGCCTCGACGGCGGACCGCATCCGCGTGCCCGCGGGTCACGAGGCCAGGTCCAGCGCTTCCCGCGCGGCCGACGTCCGTACCCTCGAACCCGCGCGATAGCGGGTGCCCATGGCCTTGGCGCGCCGGGCGACACGAAATGAATGACCAGTCATCAAATGTCGTGTATCCTAATCGTGATGCCACGCACCCGCCCGGGCGGCGTCCGCCAGGAGATCAGGCAGACGCGGCCGTTCGTCTCGCCGGCCCAGGAAGCCACCGTCGCCCTGCTCCGCACGGCTGACGTGGTCCGTCGCCACCTGACGAAGGTGGTCCAGCAGGAAGACATCACGCTGCAGCAGTACAACGTCTTGCGCATTCTGCGCGGCGCTCAAGGGACGCCGCTGAGCGCGCTCGAGATCCAGGACCGCCTGATCGAGGAAGCACCCGGCGTGAGCCGGCTCATCGAGCGCCTGGTGGCGAAGGGCCTTGTGGAACGGGCGCGGGCATCGTCGGACCGCAGGCTGCTCGAGTGCACGATCTCAGCGTCCGGGCTCCAGCTCCTCGCGCGGCTCGACGCCGCAGTGGATCGTGCGGACACCGAACTGGTCCAGCCACTCGGCGACAAGCGGGTCGCGTCCCTCATCGGGCTGCTTGCGGCCATTCGCCGAGCTCGGCCCTAAAAAATTCGCTCATTACATGTCATGTCATTCATTTACCAGTCATACACAAGGAGACCGTCGATGATTGCCACCGCTCCGCTCCCCACCGCGCAACTGCCCACCACTCGTTGGCGCGGCACCTTCGCCAGGCTCGATCCGGCAGCAGCCGACCTCGGCCAGGCCGTGCTCCGCGTCACCCTAGGTGCGGTTCTGCTTCCCCATGGCGCTCAGCACCTGATCGGCTGGTTCGGCGGCTTCGGCTTCAGCGCGACGCTGGCCTGGATGACCGGCGCGCTCGGATTCCCAGCGCCGCTCGCCGCGGTGGCCATCGTGCTCGAAGTGATGGCGCCGGTCGCGCTAATCCTGGGCATCGCCTCGCGCGCGGCCGGCCTGGCGATGGCCGGTTTCATGGCCGTGGCTGCCTCCACGCACGTGGCCAACGGGTTCTTCATGAACTGGTTCGGATCGCAGCCGGCGGGCGTGGAAGGCTTCGAGTACCACCTCCTGGCTGTCGCCATGGCGCTGACGGTCGCTGCGCAAGGCGGCGGGGCGTGGGCGATCGATCGCCTGTTCGACGGGGCACCTCGGGCCCGGACGGGAGGCCCCGTCAGAACCGCACGACGACCGTGATAGAGGCCGCGCGGCCTGGCGCGAAGACGGCGCGGGTGTCCTGGCTGGCGTAGTACTCCTGGTCGAAGGCGTAGCACAGAAGACCGCGCAGCTCCAGCCGGCGGCGCACGGTAACGCCCGCGCCAAGGTCCGCGAGGGTGTAGCCGGGAACGAGGCGTTCGGTTGGACCCGGGCGTTCATCGTCGGCGTCGTGCGCCAGGCGGGCCTGGGCGAGCCCTCCGGCGCCGGCGCCTGTCGGCCGGTTGACAGCGGGGGGATCCCGTCGAGGTGGCTCACCAAGGTCGAGCGCGCGTCCGCTGTCCAGCTGGATGGCAGCGTCGACGGTGATTCGTCCGGGCAAGTCGGCCTTGGCCTCCGCTTCCACGCCACTCATCTCGGCACGCCGGCGGTTCCGGAAGCGGAAGTCGCCTGGCGTGGACCGATAGTGCTCGACGAGGTCGGAGAGGCGGCAGCGATAGCCGAACACAGCGGTGCGCAGGCCGTGCGCGGTGTAGAGCACACTGTCCAGCTGGAGGCTGTCTCGGGTCGAGGTCCCGATTGCCGTTTTGAATCCGCGTCCGGACGGACCGCGGAAGTAACGGTCCGACAGCACCGGATCGCGGAATCCGCGCGCGGCCTGCGCCATGAACGACACGCCGCCGAAGGTGCCGGTGTTGACGCTCGTTGAAAACTGACCAGGAAATCGCGGGTCTGCCCGCTGAAGATTGACCAGGGTGTTCCGACCCTCCCGACCAGGGCGAGGCCTTGTAGGGATGATGAGGTGCACACCATAGCGATGTATGCGAAGGTCCGCAGACTGCGGGTTCGGGACAGCCTGACGATCAGCGAGATCGCGCGCCGGACGAGCCTGTCGAGGAACACGATCAAGACCTGGCTGTGGGGACCAGTCCGCAGCGAGATGACCTACCGGAGAGTGGCTGGGCCGAAGAAGATTGGCCCCTATGAGGCCCAGCTGCGCGACGCACTGGCGGCCGATGCCCGGCGGCCGCGGCGCGAGCGCCGGACGGCGCGGAGGCTCCTCGCGCAGCTCCGCGAGCAGGGCTTTCCGGGCAGCTATGCCCGCGTGACCGAGTTTATCCGAGCGTGGCGCGCGGACCAGGGCGCGGTGGCCGCGCGGGCGGCGTATGGGCCGCTCAGCAGTGCCTGGGGCGAGGCGTTTCATTTCGATTGGAGCGAGCAAGGGCTCGTCCTCGGCGGCGTCTGGCGCAAGGTGCAGCTGGCGCACATGCAGCCGGGCGCGTCCCGGGCCTTCTGGCTGGTGGGTATCACAGTCAGGGCCACGAGATGCTCTTCGCCCACACGCTGTGCCTGACCGGCCTGGGCGGCGTCGCCGGGCGCGGCATCTACGACAACATGAAGACGGCGGTCGACCGGACGCCCCGCAAGGATCGCGGGCGCGTCGTCCCGCAGTTCATCGAACCCCGAACGTGTGCTCAAAGCCATCGATGTCGACACGGACGAGTCGCTGTTCTTCGTCGACCTCAACGCTGTCCAGCGCATCGGTGACGAAGGTCTCCACTCGCTCTTCCCACGCGTCGTCGTCGCCTGCATCATGAAGCGCTCGCACCCACTGGTGCTGAACGGCTTCAGTCGGTCCCGGTCGACGACGTCTGCATGTCCGTCGTCACGAGGGCCGCGTTGCTGTATGAGGTTGAAGTGTCGTCTCGGCGCGCGCAGGACGCCGCGGCAAGGGCTAACCTCCGAGTCTACGCTGCGGCGTTTCCGGGACCGATGTTGGCCGTGCGCCTCCAGGTGCGTCCGTCATGAAGACTCAACCGGCCGTCAGCGCGTCCAGGGACGCAACACGGTGTACTCCGGCACCACCGTCGACGACACGCGGGACGCGCGTATCAACCGGCGCCGATTGAGCGGCCGTATCGCTACCTGAACGGCGCTCTTAGACAACCCTGTCATGTCGGCCATCGCTCGATGACAGACCTGCACGCGACCCGGCGATCCGCACAATGCGACAGCTGGAGGCGGACCTTGCGTGGAGTGCGGGTGCTCGTGCCTCATGCCTCCGTCACGGTCACCGCCTCCGGCGAGTCCAGCGGTTGTTGACGAGCACATCCAGGTGTCGCCCGTCGGGGCCGACCTCAAAGATCTCACTGAACGCGTCCGGGCCCTCAATCGTGATGGTGTAGCGGGCCCGACCGTCGAAGTTCTCGAGCTGCCGCGACTCGAAGACCAGACGGCGCGGCGTCGACTGCGCCGTGTCGAGCAGGTAGTAGTTGACGAACCCCTCGACGTGGAACTCACGCAGGGCGAGCGCTCTGGCCGATCGGTCGTAGCTGAAGAACTTCCAGTCCTCGTGGATCTCGCCCTTCGGGTTGGCCGACTGAGGCGGGAACCGCGAGACGTTGCGGGCGTGGAGGTAGCGGCCGCCGAGCACGAACTCGTAGACCCGCTCGCCCCGGCCCTGGCCGGGCTGGCCCTGCTCGGCGCCGTCCCATTCGCCGACGAACGGCCGGAGCACCTGAAACGGGTCGTCGGGCTTGGCAGGCTGCGCCGAGGGGGTCGTCGCGTAGCCCAGCAAGGCGAGAGCGCACGCTGTCAGGCGCGCGCCGCGGTGGAATCGAGGCATATGCGGATCATTCCGCAGCGCTGGCCAATGCGCTAGGAAAAATCCGACCTCGCGGGCCCGTGGGCTCAGGTCGTGCGCTATACGATGTCGTCGATGCAGTACGCGGAACATCCCGTGCACCGGGCCCTGGCGCCCTACGTCCGCGTGATCTGGTCATTCGATTGGAACGCGGCGCCGACGGCGGTTGCGCCGGAACGCGTCATGCCCGACGGCGTCGTGGAGCTCATCTTCCACTACCGCACGCCGTTCAGCATGCAGCTGGGCGATGGGCCGGCGACGCGTCAGCCGACGAGCTTTGCCTTGCTGCAAGGCCGGCGCTTCATCGAGATCACCCCGGCGGGCCCGAGCGGCTTCGTCGCGGTCCGCTTCCAGCCCTGGGGGGCGCGGCACTTCCTCGACCTGCCGCTGTCGGAGCTGGCGGATAGAGAGGTGCCGGCGGGCGAGATCTGGGGGCGTGCGGCATCGACCCTCGAGGCACGGCTGGCCGAGGCGTCCGACGCCTCCCGAGGCTCGACGCTCGTGCAGGACTTCCTCCTCGAGCGCTTCGAGGCCGCGTCCGAGCTGGCGGAGCACGTCACCCGCGCCATGTGGACCACCGGCGGCGCCATCCGGCCGAAGGAGCTGGCGGGTCGTCTGGGCATCACCGAGCGCCACCTCGAACGCCTCTGCAACCGCGATCTGGGGATGCCGCCCAAACAGGTGGCGCGTCTCGCACGGTTCCTCCGCGCGTGCTCCGCCATCCGCCGCAGCCGGCATGGGTTACTGACCGGCGTGGCCCAGGCCTGCGGATACTACGACCAGTCGCATTTCATCGGCGACTTCCGCGAGTTCGCGGGGATGACGCCGGGAGCATTCGCCCGCGACCGCTCGGTGTCAGCACTCGACCTCGAGCAAGGCGCGTAACCCTGGTTGGAACGGGACAAGGTACCACGTCGGCCTCAGCACGCAGGCCAACGCCGTTGCAACCGCCAAGGTTCACAGCGCCGATAGTCACCTTGAACGGGTCCCGAGGACACGCACCAAGTCGATGCCAAATCGATAATGTGCAACTGCACATAAGTCGACGAAGTGGGCTACCTTACGTACGGCACGGACGCCGCCAATGCTTTTCCACGTCGTCAACGACCGCCACCGGAAGAAGCGCGCGATGGTCTTCACCACGAACAAGGCGCTGGCGGCCTGGGGCCACGTGCTCCACCACGTCAACGTCGCTCAGGCCATTCTGGACCGTGTTCTCGAACGGGGACGCCTGCGCACGCTCGACGGGCCGTCGATGCGGACCAAGCACCTGGGACTTGACGACCCAACCTCACCCGGGCATCCACATCAACCGGCCATTCGGTCCGGTGCCGGAGGAACCCGAGAAGACGTCGATTCATCTCGGCGTCGAGCGACCTTCGCCGGCGTTGTCGTGCTTTGGTCGTGGCCCATCGTGACCGTGAAGTCCGCCAGCAACATCCGAGATGCCAGGATTACCAGGCGCGATCAGACCTCGACGCACCGATGGCACGTCGAGGCGCACAGACCGTCCCGATCAGATCGACCGCCACGTCATCGGATGGCTCCGCGCTGCGTACGAACTGGCCGGCGCACCCAGGACCGCCACCCCCTCCGCACGCGTGTTCTGAGCCTTTGGCGCGGATCGACGCGTCGCTACGCGGCCGTACCGTGCCATCAGGTGTCAGTGCCGAGGTTGCGGCGCCACACGACACCACTCGCCACTCGTCACCTTGGCGGGCGTACACCTCCGTGAACCGCCAGTCCTCGTCGCGCGTCGCCTCGTTGATCTTGCGGGTGCGCTGGAGCCGTCCGGTGATCACGGCGGTCTCACCGTAGATGCGGGCCTTGATTTGCGACGTCTCGTAGCGCGCGAACCGCATGCGGCCGGTGCGGGCGAAGGCAGGAGCCTCCGCCTTCGTCATGGGGACATGTCGGGGACCGCCACCTCGAAACCGTCAGCCCACAGTCGATCCAGGACGTCCGCGTCGCCCGCGAAGTGGGCGGCAGTCCACACACGCTGGAGCCGCGCGAATTCTTCAGGGACCGTCTGGCCCGACGCCGCTCCCACGACGATGCCGTCATCACAGCCAGAAGCATCAGGAAGCGTCGAAGGCACATCTCCCGGCATTCTACGGCTGCCGGGCTTGCGAGGACGCGCCCTCGGATTCGCCTCAAGCAGGGCGTGCAGCCGCAGACGCCTCAACGCGTCGAGCCGTATACTGGGCGGCGTGCGGTCCGTCGCGGCGCTGCTGGCGTGTCTGCTCATGGTCTTGGCGGTGGCCGACCGCGTCGCCTGCCCCGATGGCTGCACGGATGAGGCGCCCGTCCACGCCGGCGGGACGCAGGCATCCGCGCCTTGCGCGTTCTGCCAAGGCTGGCACCACATGCCGGTCGTCGTCGCCCCTCGTCCGGCTCCATCGGCGGTTGCACGAGTGACCGCGGCGCCGGTCACGCTCCTCTCGCCTCCTTCGCCGCCCATCGACCGTCCTCCGAGACCGGCGTAGACGTCTTCTCGCCAACCTGGGAGTCGAGCGCGCCGCGAGGCGGGCGCGTCGGTGGAGGCATGCTCATGTGTCAGCGTCTCGTCCTGTTGGTCGGGCTCTGCGGACTGGCGGCGTCGATTGCGTTCGCGCAGTCGCCGTCGGTGGTCACGGTCGTCGTGCAATCCGACGGCGTCCCCGTGCCCCAGGCGACCGTCGCGATCGGGGCGGGCACGGCGGACACCGACGAGCGTGGCCGGGCGGTGCTTCGCGTGGCGTCCGGGCCCGTCTCGGTGGTGGTCACGAAACCGGGCTTCGCCGAGGTCCGACAGCCCGTCACGGTCACCGAGGGCGCCATGGACGTGGTCGTCAATCTCCCGCCCCTCCCGGCCGTCGAGGAAGCCGTCGTGGTGGTCGCCTCGACCAGGACCGGCCGGCGCGTCGAGGACCAGCCCACGCGGGTCGAGGTCCTCGGACGCGAGGAGATCGAGGAGAAGATGCTCATGACGCCCGGCGACATCGTCATGATGCTCAACGAGATGGGCGGACTGCGCGTGCAGGCGACCTCGCCGTCCATCGGCGCGGCGAGCGTGCGGGTGCAGGGGATGAAAGGCCGCCATACCCGATTCCTGAGCGACGGCCTGCCGCTGTTCGGCCAGCAGGTCGGCGGCCTCGGCCTGTTGCAGATTCCCCCGATGGACCTCGGACAGGTGGAGGTCATCAAGGGCGTGGCTTCGGCGATGTACGGAGCCGGGGCCATGGGCGGCGTCGTGAACCTGCTCACGCGCCGCCCGGGCGAGACCAGGGCTCTGGATCTGCTCGTGAACCAGTCCACACTGGGCGCGACCGATGGCGTGGCGTTCCTGGCGACGCCCCTGGCCCCCGCGTGGCGGCTCACCGTGCTCGCTGGGGGGCATCGTCAGACTCGCACCGACCGCGACGGCGACGGGTGGGCGGACGTGGCCGGCTACGCGCGCGCAATCGTCCGACCGCGACTCTTCTGGGACGGTGGCCACGGGCGGTCGGCGTTCCTCACCGCGGGAGGCACCATGGAAGACCGCGACGGCGGGACGATGCCTGGGACGGCCCTGCCCGCCACCGGCCTGCCGTTCGCGGAGGCACTCGACACGCGCCGGTTCGATGTGGGCGGAACGGCGCAGGCCATCGTCGATGGGCGATTCGTCCTGACCACCCGCGGGGCGGCCGCCTGGCAGCGCCACGATCACGGATTCGGGGCGCTGCGCGAGCGCGATCGCCACCAGACGGTGTTCGGCGAGGTGGCGCTGCGGGGCACGGCCGGACGCCACACGTGGGTCGCCGGTGCCGCGTACGAGCGCGACGCCTACACGCCGATCGACGTGCCCCGGTTCGCCTACCGCTATGACGTCCCGGGCGTGTTCGGGCAGGACGACGTCGACGTCGCGGGGTGGCTCTCCGTGTCGGCCGGTGCGCGCGTCGACTGGCACAGCCAGTATCGTGCGTTCGTGAGCCCGCGCGTGGCCGCCGTCACGCGCGTGGGGGCGTGGACGAGCCGCCTGTCGGTCGGCCGCGGCTTCTTCGCGACCACTCCCGTCACGGAGGAGACCGAAGCGGCGGGCCTCACCCGGCTGGAGGTGCCACGGCCCGTTCGCGCCGAGCAGGGCACGAGCGTGTCCCTCGATGTGACGAGGAGCCTCGGGCCGCTGACCGTGACGGCCACCGCCTTTGGCTCCCGCATCAGCGATCCCGCCGTCGTCGAGCGGGACACGCGATACGCCCTCGTCAACCGGGACAGGGCGACGACCAACGCGGGCACCGAGTGGCTCGCGACCCTGCGGCATGGCCCGTGGGCGGCGACGGGCACGTACACGTACGTGCGCTCGCGTGAGGAGGCGGACGCGGGCCGCCAAGACGTGCCGCTCACGCCCCGTCACTCCGCCGGCCTCGTGGGGATGTGGGAGGACGAGGATTGGGGCCGAGTGGGGCTCGAGGTCTACTACACCGGCCGACAGCACCTCGAGGTCAATCCCTACCGGCGCACGTCGGCCGCCTACGTCGTCCTCGGCGCGCTCGCGGAGAAGCGCATCGGCCGTGTGCGGCTCTTCGTGAACGCGGAGAACCTGACCGACGTCCGCCAGACGCGCTGGGATCCGGTGCTGCGCCCGGACCGCGGCCGCGATGGGCGCTGGACGGTGGATGCCTGGGCGCCGCTCGACGGGCGGGCGATCAACGGCGGCGTCCGCGTCGGATTCTGAACCGCCGTGCGGTCCCCTGACGGCTCAGCGACGCAGGTCGCCGAGACGCGACTGTACTCGTCGCGATCGATCTCACCCTGCGCACAGCATCGTTTGAGGATGAGCCTGGCGTGTCGTCGCTCTGCAGTCGCGCCGGGTTGCGGCGCCATATTGCCAGGGGCAGCATGCGGAATCCGCACCACGACCCCGAGCACCGACCACACCGCCATCCACCCGCCCAGGAGGGCCGAGAGCGACTACGAGACCTGCGTCGAACGGATGAGTCTGACCACCGGCGCGAACTGCAGCACGGGAATGTGCAAGCGCACTGCACAGGGTTCAGCGTGGGGGCGCTGGGTACGCAGCTGGCGGGACCGCTGGTGTCTGCAATATGACGACGGCGAGTCACCATCCCATGGCACGACGAAGGGCCTCCTCAATCGCATCCGTGGACGGAACTCCGCCCGCATACAGCCGTCACGTCGGCGAGGGAATCGGTGGCGTCGGCTCAGGCATGCCGAAGAGGTCGCGGTTGTCGTGCAGCACCGTCGGCGTGCCGTAGCCTCTCCGGACGTCACTGTCGGCGATCGTATCAGTGTAGATGACAGCATACGTGGTGGGAGCGCCGAGCCGGACGATCGCCTCGTCAAGTCTCGTGCGCATCGTCGAAGCGTTGGCGCAGCCTTCCCGCGCCAGGAACACGAGGGAACCGGACGAGGTCCGCCGCTGCTGTCCGGCAGCCCTCATGGAGGTGGCAAGCAGCGACAGAGTCACGGCCCCGACCGAGCATGCTGCGAGTGAGGAGTGGTGACCCATCGAGTAAGCATATGGGCCGTACCCAGGTGCGGAGTCAAGCCCATGCCTCAAACGACGATCTCCGTGGGAGCGCTCGCCGCAGCTGCCGGCATCGGCGTTGAGACGATTCGGTTCCACCAGAGAAGGGGGTTTGTATCGCCGCCGCCGCGGCTACGGCTGCACGCGGTGAAGGCCGGACGCAATGCGCCCCAATAGTCGCGCCCTTCGTCGCCTTCGTCGTGCCACTCCGGACCGCCCTCCGCCGGTGCCGTCGACGGTCGCGTGGTTGGGCCCGGCGGACCACAGCCGGCGAGCGCTGCGACGAGGCCCCAGACCAGGACAATCGACGGCCCTCGCGCCCGTCTCTTGCCCCCCGCGGCTCACCGTGGCTCTCCTCCAGAGGGCTTCCTCGGCCGCTGCGCGCCGGCCGGAGATGCCTCAGTGCACGGAGCTCACCGCAGCGGAGGGGATGCCGAACAGATGCTTCTGCATCCAGGCTCCCCACGGCTCGACCGCCACTGTGACAAACCCTCGTCGCTTGAACGAGGCCCGCGGCAAGCCTGGCTCCAGCATCACAATCAGCAGATGGACGCCGTCGGCCCGCGCGAGGTCCTCGACGCCATCGATCAGCGCCTCCGACGTGACGCGACGTACCCGCGTCGGAAGCCGGCGATCGACCAGCCACTCAAGCACGAGCCGCACCTCACTCTGCGCCGGTTGATGTGCCGCCAGCCCCAACGCGCGGTTGCCGTCGGCCGCGACGACCCAGGTCGCCCGGGACAGATAGCGGCGTTGCGCGGGCGTGAGGCAGTAGCTGAGCACGTCGTCGCCATCCGTGGGGAGTAGCGGATCGCTGGCGTGGGTCACGAACAAGTCTGGGGCATCCTGCCGTCTCCGCCCGACCTGGGCCCGATCGCGCCAGATCGTTCGAGACACCCACAGTCGCTGCCGCCACGCCGGCGCCCGGTCCACGCGTCACACTCCGAATCCGTATCCGGGACAGTCATCAAGCGAGTCGTCGGGGTCATCTGTGTCGCTTGCGTTCGTGCGCGGCGTCGACGATGGTGGGGCCGACGTTCCCGGCGGCGGTTGGTGTCCGCCCTCCGGGAGGCGGGGGATCTCAGACGCCTCGGGCTGATGCGGGAGGCGTCCGTCGGCATCTTGGTAGGTGTGCATCAATCGTAGTACTCCCGCCCCAGGTGGGTGATGAGCTCCTCGCCCTTCAGATAGCGGAGCGTGTTCTTCAGCTTCATCAGCTGGATGAACAGGTCGTGCTCCGGATAGACCTCGGGCGCGTGCATCGGCGCCTTGAAGTAGAACGACAGCCACTCCTGGATGCCGTGCATGCCGGCCCGTTTGGCCAGGTCCAGGAAGAGGGCCGAGTCGAGCACGATCGGCGCGGCCAGGATCGAGTCGCGGCAGAGGAAGTTGATCTTCAGCTGCATTGGGTAGCCCAGCCACCCGAAGATGTCGATGTTGTCCCAGCCTTCCTTGTTGTCGCCACGCGGCGGGTAGTAGTTGATGCGGACGACGTGCGAGATGTCCTTGTAGAGCTCCGGGTAGAGCTGGGGCTGGAAGATGTAGTCGAGGGCGCTCTTCTTGCTCTCTTCCTTCGTCTTGAACGACTCCGGGTCGTCGAGCACCTCGCCGTCCCTGTTGCCGAGGATGTTCGTCGAATACCAGCCGCGGACGCCGATCATCCGCGCCTTGAGGCCGGGCGCGATGATCGTCTTGATGAGCGTCTGGCCCGTCTTCATGTCGTTGCCAGCCACTGGCGCCTGCGTCTTGGCGGCGCTCCAGCATCGCCGGGACGTCCGCCGTCAGGTTCGGCGCCGCATTGGCGAACGGGATGCCCTCTCTCAGCGCCGCGTAGGCGTAGACCATCGACGATGGAATAGCGACGTCGCTCCTCGTCAGCCCCTTCTCGAGGGCCGCGAGGGAGCGGTGCACGGGCGCCTGCTTCATGAACACTTCGGTGCTGCCGCACCACACCATGACCAGGCGGGAGCACGTGTGCCTGGCCTTGAACGCGCGGATGTCGGCGATGACCTGCTCGGCCAGGTGCATCTTGCTCTTGCCCTTCTTCACGTTCGGGCCGTTCAGGCGCTTGACGTAGCGCTGATCGAACACCGCGGGCATGGGCCGGATGGCCTCCATCTCCTTGCGGACCTTGTCGAGCAGCGACGGCTCGAGCACGCCGGCCGTGCGGGCGGCGGCGTAGGTGTCCTCCTCGAAGATGTCCCAGCCCCCGAAGACGATGTCGTTCAGGCTCGCGAGGTCCACGAACACGTTGATCTTCGGCGAACGGTTCTCGGTCCGCTTGCCCAGCCGGATGGTGCCCATCTGGGTCAGCGAGCCGATCGGCTGCGCGAGGCCCTTCCGGATGGCGAGGACGCCGGCGATGGTGGTCGTGCTGACGGCGCCGAGGCCCACGAGCAGGACGCCGAGTGTGCCCTTGGCCGGGGCGATGGCCGGCGCGGTCATTTGGCGGGGCCCTGCGCGCCGCGTCGTCCGGCGCTGCGCGTGGCTCGCGGGGGCGCGACCTTCGGCGGCCGTGGCACCTCACTCGGTTCCAAGGCCACAATCGCGGCCACGAACTTGCGGACCGACCCGTCGTCGAACGCCACCGTCACGTGCTGCGCCGTTGCGACGACAATTTCGCCGTGGCCGTAGGTCGCCTGGCGCACCCGCGTGCCTTCGCGAAGCGTCATGGGCGGCCTCCCGGGATCGCCACACCGATCGGGCGAGCGGTGCGCCTCGCCACGTCCGCGGCGTAGCTCGTCAGGTCCACGGCTTGCCCGGCCACGCCGGTGCGCATCGCCGCCTCGGCCACCGCCGCCGCCACGCGCACGACGACGCGCGGGTCGAACGGCTTCGGGATCAGGTAGTGCGGGCCGAACCCGAGGTCTTCGTCCGGATAGAGCGCCCGAACCACGGCTGGTGCCGGCTCGTGGGCGACCGCGCGAATGGCCTCGGTCGCTGCCAGCAGGATGGCGTCGTTGATGGTGGACGCGCGGGTATCGAGCGCGCCGCGAAAGATGCCGGGGAAACCCAACAAATTATTGACCTGGTTCGGATGGTCGGACCGCCCGGTGGCAACGACGGCATCGGCTCGTACCGCGCGGATCTCGTCGTAGGGAATGTCGGGGTCCGGGTTGGCCAGCGCGAAGACCACGGGCGAGGGGCTCATGGTTCGCAGGAGGGCGGCGGGCACGCTGTCTTTGACGGACAACCCGAGAAAGACATCGGCGCCCGCGAGCGCCTCTGCCAGCGTCCGCGCACGGGTCGCGCTCGCAAAGGCGCCCTTGTAGCGGTTGAGCCCGCCGGGACGTTCGTCGTAGATGACCCCGTGCGAGTCGCACATGATCATGTGGTCGGGCCGCACGCCAAGCCGCTTCAAGTGGGTGCCGCAGGCGATGGCGCTGGCGCCAGCCCCGTTGATGACGACCCGCACCGATGTCGCCGCCTTGCCCACGCACTCGAGCGCGTTGAGGAGCGCCGCGCCGACGATGACCGCGGTGCCGTGCTGATCGTCGTGGAATACCGGAATCGCGAGGCGCTGGCGGAGGGCCTCCTCGATCTCGAAGCACTCCGGGGCCTTGATGTCTTCGAGGTTGATGCCCCCAAAGGTGGGCTGCAGCATCACGCAGGCCGAGACGACGTCGTCGACCCGTTCCGCGGCGAGTTCGAGATCGAAGGCGTCGATGTCCGCGAACCGCTTGAAGAGGGCGGCTTTGCCTTCCATCACCGGCTTCGCCGCCGCCGGACCGATATTGCCGAGGCCGAGCACAGCCGACCCATTGGTGATGACCCCGACGAGGTTCGAGCGCCCCGTGTAGCAGTAGACCGCCGCGGGGTCGTCGTGAATCGCCAGGCACGGAGCCGCGACGCCCGGGCTGTAGGCCAGGCTGAGGTCGTCTGGCGTGTCGCACGGCTTGGTCAGTGCGAGGGCGAGTTTTCCGGCGGGGGCGGCGGCGTGGAGCGCGAGCGCGCGACGCGTCAGGGGCATAGCGACGGTCCTCTCTTACAGTGACGCCCGGGCGAGGTCGCGCGCGGTGTCGTCCGCGACGCCGGGGAACCCGCGGCGAAGCTCCTGGGCTCGGCGGAGTGCTGCTTCGACGTGGGGCAGGATGTTGTTCGCGCCGACGTGCTCGATGAACTCCGCCTGCTCGAGGAAGGCGGCCGGCTGGGCCCGTGCGCCACACAGGAGGAGCGTGCGGCCCGACGCCGTGAGACGGTCGTTGAGCACTTCGATGGCGTGCAGGCCCGTGGCGTCAATGGCCGTCATGTTGCGCAATCGAAGAATCACGATGTTGGAGAACGCCGACAGGTCCGCCGTGGCATCAGCCAGCTTGTCGGTCATCCCGAACAGGAATGGTCCCAGGATCCGGAGGACCGTGACCTCGGGCGGCACCACCCGGTCCTGGAGGATGTGCACGCGCCCGTCTTCGATGTCGTTCTGCGACAGGGTCGAGACGATGGTGGTGTCGGTGACGCGATAGATGTAGAGCAGTGCCGCCAGCGCCATGCCCACTTCCACGGCCAGCGTCAGATCTGCCATCACAGTGAGGGCGAAGGTCAGGGCCCACACCGACTTGTCCGCCCACTCCAGACGCCAGATGCTGCCGATTTCCCGCCACTCGCCCATGTTGTAGGCGACGACGAACAGCACGGCGGCCAGCGTGGCCAGCGGCACATGCGTCGCCAATGGCGCCAGCAGCAGGACGATCAGCAGCAGCGTGACCGCATGCACCAAGCCGGATACCGGCGTGCGAGCGCCCGATCGGAAGTTCGTGGCCGTCCGCGCGATTGCGCCGGTCACCGGGATCCCGCCAACCAGCGGCGACATCAGATTGGCCACGCCCTGCCCCATGAGTTCTGCGCTCGAGTTGTGGCGATCACCGGTCATCGTGTCGGCGACCACGGCCGAGAGCAGGCTCTCCACTGCCGCCAGCAGCGCCACGGTCAGGGCCGATGGCAGCAGCGGCAGCAGCAGGTCGGCACGAAATTCAGGAATGGCGACCACGGGGAGGCCATTCGGGATGCCGCCGAACTTGGATCCGATGGTCTCGACAGGCAGTCCGAGAGTTGCGACCGCAGTCGTGGCCAGCACCAGCGCCACGATCGATCCCGGCACCCGCTTCACCACACGCGGCACGAGGAGTACCAGCGCCAGGGACACCGCCGCCAGCGCGAACGCCGCCGGATTCCAGCGCGGCAGGCCCGCCGCCAGCGCCTCCATGCGGGCGAAGAACTCGCTCGGCGGCTCGGGGATGGCCAGACCGAGGAAATCCTTGATTTGCGTCGTCGCGATTAGCAGCGCGATGCCATTGGTGAAGCCGACGACGACGGGCCGGGGAATGAACTTCACCGCTTCCCCAAGCCCCGTGACTGCAAGGAACACGAGGATGATGCCGGCCATCATCGTGACCATCAGCAGTCCCGAGATGCCATGGGCGGCGATGATGCCGCTGACGATCACCACGAAGGCGCCGGTGGGCCCACTGACCTGGATACTCGCTCCCCCGAGCAGCGACACCAGGAAGCCACCGACGATCGCGGTGTAGATACCCGCCTGCGGCGTCGCGCCCGACGCGATCCCGAACGCCATGGCCAGCGGTAGGGCCACGACACCCACCGTCAGACCGGCGATCACATCGGCGGTGAAGGTCTGGCGGTTGTAGACCGCCAGCATGTCGAGCAGCTTCGGGCGCCAGGTGGCGAGCCACCGCGCGGGGCGGGTCATAGCGAGCGGGCGTGGTCCGCGTGGATCTCGTCGAGCCTCGCCACGCTCTGCTGCAGGTGCGCGTTGAAATACCGCTTCAACACATCGAGCACTTCGATGAGCACCGGATCGCGGAGTGTGTAGTAGACCTGGCTGCCGGCCTTGCGGCTGTGCACCACCTGCTTGGTGCGCAGCACCGCGAGGTGTTGCGAGAGGTTGGCGGGCTCCACAGGCACGTGGGTCAGGAGGGTGCCGGCGGTGAGTTCGCCATCGCGGAGTGCTTCCACGATCGCGATCCGCGTGGGGTGCCCGAGGGCTTGGAAGATCTCAGCCTTGAACGTGCGAAGTGGCGAATTCACGTTCCTATCATGTTCGATATTTCGATATTTCGCAACTAATGTGTCCGCCTTGGCGGTCAGTACTCGTGATGAGGCAGGGAAGCAGCGGGTGGGAGGGTGGAACGCCCACGCAAGTCGCGTGATTGCGTTTCTCCACTTGCGAAATCAGGCCGGAATTTCCTTCGCGCATGTCGCTATGGATCGCCCCCGCGACGACGAAGGGCACACGGGCCTTGTCTCATGGATATAAACTACTGATTTACAACGACTTATTTGACTGAGAGTGCGGCCGGATCTGGAGTCATGCCCCGCACCGCCAAGGTCTTCATGACCAACCGCAGTCAGGCCGTCCGCCTGCCGAAGGAATTCCAGGTCGCCACGGACGAGGTCCTGATACGCAAGGTTGGCGACGATGTGATCCTTTCGCCCAGGCCCCGCGACTAGACATCGTACCTGGAGTCCGCTCCCGTGGCCTCAGACGCCTTCATGGCGGTCGAAAGCTGCCCGTTCAGGAACTGCCGCGCGTCATGCTGGATACGGGACACGTGCCCCTCCATCATGAGGCGCTCGCACCCGTTGGGGCTGAAGCGGCGGCAATCCCTGTCGGTTGACGACGTCTGCATGTCCGCCGTCACGAAGGCCGAATTGCTATAGGGCGTCGAGCTCTCACCTCGGCGGGCCCAGGATGCGGCGGCGCTTGCGGCACTCCTGCCGTATGTCGAGGCTGGCTCTCAACGAGGACGCCGCGCTCCACTATCCGCAGATCCGCGCCGACCTGAAGCGGCGTGGTGCGATGATCGGAGCCAACGACCTCTTCATCGCGGCGCATGCGCGCGCCCTCGGCTTGATACCTGTCACGAACGACACGGCCGAGTTCGAGCGGGTCCTCGGCTTGAAGGCCGACAATTGGGCACTGCCGCCTCGTCGTTCACGTAGACGATGAAAGGGCCGACACGAGGCGTGGCTCCGCGTTTCGAGCGCGGTATGAGTACGAATCGACCGTCTTGCGCGCCGGGGTGACGATCCCTCCGCTCGCCGCGCGACGACGTTGCAGCCGACGGAGCGCAGGCAACAGGGAGACGGCATTTACGGGAGAAACTCCCCAGTTGATCTGTTTCCGGCGCAGTCGGGCTATGCGAGATTTCACGCGCAGCGTTCGGGACGTGGATATCGTCATGGCTCCGCATTTGCTGCGCCAGGCCGCCGGTACCACGCACGGCAGCCCTACAAATACGGTGCGCACATCCCATCGATTCTGTTGGGTTCGCGAAGCACAGCCGGCAGATACTCAGGCGAGATCGCGTTGAACGACTTGGCCCGACCCTCGCGGCGTTGGTCGGCGTTGGTGCGCCGTCCGGCTCGCCGGGGCGAGTACTGACCGCGGCCCTCGAGGATAGCCGTGAGTTGAGGGTCACCGCTGGGGTCGAGCCGAGCCGTGCGCGGCTCCTCGTCGCCAGCTACTGCACGCCCGGCGTCGCAGTAGCATGGAGGTGATGTGATCATGAAACCGTCGGATGAGTCCGTCAGGGCCGCTGCCTCGGGTGCCGGCACGACCGCGCTCCTTGCCATCCTCATCGTCGTGGGCTCGCGCAACTTCGCGCACTTCGACGCGGCGCTCATCGCCTATACGTTTGCGGTCCTGTTTGCCGTCTTCGGCCTCACCTACCGCTACATGATGTGGCTCCAGCGCCCCCCAACGCACCTGTACTGGCGGCGCGGATGGCAGGCGTTCACCGGGCGCGGCAACCGCGGCCGGAATGTTGGCCTCTGGCTTCGCCGTCTGGCGAGCGACTTTGCCGCGAACCGTTTCATCTTCCGGCGCGACCGGCTGCGGGGCCTCACGCACTTCCTGATCATGTGGGGCTGCCTGCTCGCGGTGGCCATCACGTTCCCGCTCGTGTTCGGCTGGCTGTACTTCCGACCGGTCCCGTCCGATCTGTCGCTGTACGAAGTCGTCGTCTTCGGCTTCCCAACCCTCCGCTTCCCGCACGACTCCGCGGTGGCGTTCGTCATCTTCCACGGCCTCGTATGGTCCTCGTTCCTCGTGATCGCCGGCGTGATGTTGGCCATGCGGCGACGGATGCGGGACGAGGGCGCGGCCGCCGTGCAGCGGTTCGCGGAAGACGTCCTGCCACTGGTTCTGCTCTTCGCGGTGAGTGTCACCGGCCTCATGCTGACGGCCAGCTACACGTGGATGAGTGGCTACGCCTACACGTTCATCGCCATCCTGCACGCGATCACCGTCATCGGCACATTCCTGTGGTTGCCCTTCGGCAAGTTCTTCCACATCGTGCAGCGGCCGGCTCAGCTCGGCGTCAGCTTCTATCAGGACCTGGGGCGTTCCGGAGAGCCCGCTCAGTGTCGTCGCTGTGGTCATGCCTTCAGCTCGAGAATGCACGTGGAGGATCTGATCGAGGTCGAGCGCCGGCTCGGATACCGGTACGAGATGCCGGGAAGTCCAGCCGAGCACTATCAGTGGATCTGCCCGCCGTGCCGCCGCGCGTCGTACGGCATGGCACAGACCCTCGCGTGGCAGGGGCGCCGTGGCGGCGGCGCGCTCGAAGCGACCGGACCGATGCCGCCGACACCGCGCTATGCCAACGGCGGGCTCGGTGAGGGGCCGCTGGGTCCCGACGATGCGGGGAACTTCCATCCATGAGTACGACGAGACCACCTGCGCCTCCTCTCGACATCGAGACCATCCGCACGTACGGGCCGCACACCGCCTATGCACGTGACGTTCGGACCGAGTCGGGCGTCGAGCCCGATCGATACGTCAGGACGCATTGCTGCTTCTGCGGCCAGCAGTGCGGCATGCAGCTCAAGGTGAAGGACAACACGATTATCGGCATCGAGCCCTGGTACGACTTCCCGTTCAATGGCGGCATGCTCTGCCCCAAGGGCGTCAAGCGCTACCTCCAGCAGGCGCATCCCGACCGCCTGCTGCACGCCCTCGAGGCCGCGCCGGCCACATCGTCCGGGTTTCAGAGGTTGGACTACGAGTCGGCGATCCGCCGGACGGCCGATGCCATCGATCGGATCCAGCGCCAACATGGCCGAGACGCCTTCGCCGTGCTCTCGGGCGCGAGTTTGACCACGGAGAAGACGTACCTGATGGGCAAGTTCGCCCACATGTGCCTCCGGACCGCCAATATCGACTACAACGGCCGGCTCTGCATGGTGAGCGCCGCCGCCGGCAACAAGAAGGCCTTCGGCATCGACCGGGCGGCGAATCCGTGGAGTGACATTCTCGACGCGGACGTCGTCCTCGTCGCCGGCGCGAACGTCGCGGAATGTGCGCCGATCACGACGAACTACATCTGGCAAGCTCGCGAACGCGGCGCCAAGGTGATGGTCGTAGACCCGCGCATCACGCCGCTCGCGCGCACCTGCGACCTGTTCCTCCCCGTGAAGCCTGGACGCGACACCGCCCTGTTCAACGGATTGCTCCACCTGATGATCGAGTGCGACTGGGTCGACCGCGCCTTCATCGACGCTCGCACCGTGGGATTCGAGGCGGTCGCTGCAGAAGTGGCGACCTGGACACCACGCCGCACGGCCGAGGTGACCGGCATTGCAGAGGCGCGCATCCGGCAGGCCGCTGAGTGGTGGGGCACGGCTCGCACCAGCTTCCTCCTGCACGCCCGCGGCCTCGAACATCACAGTCATGGCGTGGCCAACGTGTTGAGCGCCATCAACATCGTGCTCGCCTCGGGCCGCATCGGCCGGCCAGGTTGTGGTTACGCCACGATCACGGGTCAGGGCAACGGTCAGGGCGGCCGTGAACATGGCCAGAAGTGTGATCAGCTGCCCGGAGGCCGCGACCTCGGCAACCCGCAGCATCGCGCCGAGATCGCGGCGATCTGGGACATGCCGGCCGAGGATCTCCCCCAGCCAGGCGTGGATGCCTACGAGATCATCCGCAAGATCGATCGAGGCGAGATCAAGGGTCTGCTGAGCGTCTGCTTCAACCCCGTCGTCTCGCTGCCGGACAACAACTTCGTGCGACAGGCCCTCGACAAACTCGACTTCTACGTGGCGATCGACTTCTTCCTGAGTGAGAGCGCGCGCTACGCGAACGTCGTGCTGCCCGGTTCACTCCACGAGGAAGACGAAGGCACCGTCACGCAGATCGAAGGCCGCGTGATTCGCATCAACAAGGCGGTCGATCCGCCCGGTGATGCGCGAGCCGACTGGCGCATCATCCAGGACCTCGCACGCGCGCTCGGCCGCGAACGCGGGCTCACGTTCTCACACCCGGCCGAGATCTTCGAGGAACTGCGCGTCGCGTCACGAGGTACCGTCATCGACTACTCCGGGATCACCTACGACCGTATCGATCACGAATACGGGGTGTTTTGGCCCTGCCCGTCCGAGGTGCCGGCCGGGGCTGCTCTGCCAGGGCCGCAGGGTACCGTCCGGTTGTTCGAAGCCGGATCGTGGAATCCAGTGGCTCGTGGCGCGGGTCCGTTCTACTTTCCGGACGGCAAGGCCCGCTTCCTTCCGACGCCCTATCAGGGACCGGCCGAAGACGTGGACGAGGAGTACCCGGTCATCCTGACGACGGGCCGGGTCGTCAGTCAATTCCTGTCCGGCAACCAGACGCGCCGGATCGGCCCGCTCGTCGATCACTATCCGGAGCCTCGCCTCGAGCTGCATCCTCGCCTGGCAGACGCGCTGGGCATCGGCGAGGACGATTGGGTGCTGGTCGAGAGCCGGCGCGGCGACTGCACGCTCGGGCCTCGGTCGTCCGCACGATCAGGCCGGACACAGTGTTCATCCCGTACCATTGGGCTGGCCGCAAGAGCGCCAACCAGCTGACGATCGCGGCGCAGGATCCATCTCAAAGATCCCGGAGTTCAGGTCTGCGCCGTGCGGCTGCGCAAGGTCGACGGCGCGCCCGATGCGCGGGTGCGCTCGAACCCCAGCAGTAGGAGAGAGGACCGTTCATGTCTGTCTCGGACCGCTATGAGTTCTTCGTCGATCCGGCGCGATGCATCGGCTGCCAGTCGTGCATCCAGGCGTGCACCGAGTGCGACACGCACAAGGGGCAATCGATGATTCAGCTCGACGTGCTGGACCGGGCCGGTTCGACGCAGACGGTGCCGGTGGTCTGCATGCACTGCGACTCGCCAACGTGTGCGGAGGTCTGTCCCGCCGACGCGATCAAGCGGACTGAGGATGGCGTGGTGCAGACCGCGCGCAAGGCGCGGTGCATCGCCTGCAACAACTGCGTCCTGGCCTGCCCCTTCGGGGTACCGAAGATGCAATCCCGCTTCGGGCTCATGATGAAGTGCGACATGTGCTATGACCGTACGTCGGCTGGCCTGAAGCCGATGTGCGCGTCGGTCTGTCCAAGCCAGGCACTGGCCTTCGGCACCCGTGAGGAGATGCGTCGACTCCGACCCCAGGCGAGGCCGGTCAACACGTTTCAGTTCGGCGCCCAGACTATTCGTACGAAGGTGAATGTCATGGTGCCCGCCGATGTGCCGGCCGACGTGATCGACGTCACCGCCGCCATGTTCGAGCCGACGGTGGGACACGAGGTCCTCGAGGACATCTTCGACGAAACGGTCTCCGGGAGGACGCCGTGATCTCGCGAAATCCCGGCCTGGTGACGGACTCGGACCGCCCAGTGGTGCCTCCCGATCGAGGCGCCACGGACGCGCAGCCGAAGTGGCGCCGTGATTTTCCCATCGATGCGGGACAAGACGAGTTCGTATCAAGGCGCGAGCTCGTGAAGTTCATGGTCCTCACGAGCGGGGCCTTTGTCGCCGGGCACGTGTGGCTGCTCGTCAAGAGCCTCCTCGAACGGCCGACTGGACGGTCACCGGCCGTGGCGATCGCAGCCATCGAGGAACTGCCAGTGGGCGGCGCCAAGACATTCCAGTACCCAGCAGGAAGCCCGCCCCGTCTGCTCGTGCGCACCGGCGCCACATCGTTCGTCGCGTACGACCAGCAGTGCACGCATCTCGCGTGTCCGGTCGTGCCGATGGTCGCGCTGGGGCGATTGCATTGCCCATGTCACAACGGCTGGTTCGACCTGTCCACGGGACGGCCGGTGGCGGGACCACCACAGCGGCCGTTGCCCCGCGTCGCACTCGAAATGCGGGACGGATCAGTCTATGCGACCGGCGTGGAGGAACCGTCATCATGACCCGGCCACGGTCACTGATTCGCAGTCAAAGGACGACCATCGTCACGGGCATGCTGGTGTTCGTCTTGATTCTGGTCGTGCTGCAATTGTGGCTGCTGACCGCCAGTATGAATGCGTATCTTGGCGGGGAGCGATCGATCGTCCTGCCGGCGCTCGGGGCCAGCGCGCTGTGCTTCCTGCTCAACGCCGGGCTCCTGCGGTATCTGTATCGCTTCGAGTAGGCGACCCGGGTGAGCACATGCCGCTCGATACTCGAGGCTGAGCTGGCCGCCTGCGGGCCTTCATGTCAACCGTGACTAGCAGCTGCAGGAATTGCTCGACGCGGCGACGGCGGTCGCTCAGCAGGCCGAGGGGTTCGCTGAAACCATGATCCGAACGACCGCCAATCCGACGGCCCTCCGTAAGCACCTCACCGAGCTGCAGACCCTCTATCGGGGAGTGAGTCGGGGTGATTGCTCTCGAGCGCGCGTCCGCCGGGTCACCCTCGTCTACAGTTCACATGACACCGTCCTTTGCGCCAGCGCAAGGTTCCAAGGCCCCGAGCGCCCTACACTGGCGCCATGAGCACGGCTGTTGCGTCCCACACGTTCGCCGTTGCCGCGGCGCGCGACAACGCACGCGCCACGTTGCTGCGCGCCTTCCTGGCGTCAGGCTTGATGTTCATGATTGGACCGGGGACCCTTCTGGGCGTGGTGAACCTGCTGCAGATCAGCGGGCGGGAGAGCGTGGCGCTCATCTCGCCGGCCTGGACTCAGGCGCACGGGCACGCGCTGGTCTTCGGCTGGGTCGGCAGCTTCATGCTGGGTATTGGCATCTATTCGGTGCCGTCGACCAACCTTCGTGCACGCGCGCTCCAGGTCGGGTGGGCGACGTGGGCGCTCTGGACAGCCGGGGTGGCGTTGCGATGGACCACGAACGTGTACGAATGGCAGTGGCGGGTGCTCTTCCCGCTGTCAGCTGTCGCCGAGCTGGCCGCCTTCGTGCTCTTCCTCCACGTCGTGTCCAGCCACCGGCCCGCCGCGCCAACCGCCGGGGTGCCGTCGCCGCGCGCCTGGCTCGTGGTGGTGATCACCGGGGTGGTGGCATGGCTGACGACTCTTCTGCTGAACGTCGGCATAGCGGTAGAGCTGGCCAGGCACGCTGGGGATCCGAGCGTGTCGCACGTCTTCAACCAACGCGTGCTCGTGTTACTCACGTGGGGCATCCTCGCGCCCTTCATCTGGGGCTTCACGGCACGCTGGATGCCCGTGCTGCTCGGTCTTCCACCGCTGCGAGTGTGGGCACTCTTCGGCGCCGTCGCTGCCAATGTCGTGGGCATCGTGAGCGTCTTCGCCGGGTTCCTGGGTCTGGGTACCACCCTCGCGGTGGGTGCCGCAGTACTGGCCGTCATCGGACTTCGCCTGTTCGAGCGACCGATTGCCGAAGCCAGGATCCGCGGCGTGCATGTCCGGTTTCCAACCTTCGTGCGGCTTGCCTACGCCTGGCTCCTCGTGGCCGCCGGGCTGGGGGCCGCCGCGGCCCACTGGGACGTCGCTGGTGGGCTCTGGGGCGCCTCGCGGCACGCCTTCACGGTCGGATTCGTCGCGGCGATGGTGCTGGCTGTTGGTCAACGGATGCTACCTGGCTTTGCCGCTCACCGACCGCTGTGGAGCCCCAGCTTTATGGGACTGGGGCTGACACTCCTGATGCTCGGCTGCGTTCTGCGCGTCTCCAGCGAGATCCTCGCGTACGAGCAGTACGCAGAATGGGCGTGGTTCGTACTACCTCTCTCAGGAGGGATAGAGCTGGCGGCCCTCGGCATCTTCGCGATCAACCTGTACCGGACGCTGTGGCTGTCGCACCCCGGGCTCGACGACCCGCTGGTGAGTGTTGCGTCGTGAGAGTCCTTCGCAATCGGGACATGGAAGCCGAAGCTACCAGACCGCGCGGACAGCCAGCACCAACTATTCCGGGGCGCGACTGAGCGCCTCGAGCCGTTTGGGAGCACGAACGAGCAACTGCCGGCGCGTCGACCGCAGAACGCCCTCCGCCTGCCAGCGCGAGAGTGTCCGGCTCACGGTATACAGCGTCGTGCCCGTGAGGTCGGCGAGTTCCTGCCGGGTGAGCGGGTGGGCGATCAGCACGCCATCGGGTCCCGGCGTTCCGGCCTGACGCATCAGTCGCAGCAGCGTGTGGGCCAAGCGCTGGCTCACGCGCTCCGTCGCGAGCTCGCGCACCCGCGTCAGCGCGTCGGTCATGTGCGCCGCGATCTCGCGTGTGATGTTCAGCCGAACCTGCGGGTAGCGATCCAGCAATGGCCGCAACACCTCAGCCTGCCACGTCAGCAGGCGCGTCGGTTCCAGGGCTAGAGCCGTGACCGGATAGACCGCCGCATCCAGGACGGCGACTCCGCCGAACGGTTCGCCAGGTCCCACGAAGCGGACGATCAATTCTCGGCCGTCCGGTGTGAGCTGCAAGAGCTTCAGCAGTCCGGATTCGACCAGTGCAAATGCCCGCACTGGCTCACCCTGGCGCGCCACCGACTCGTTTCTCCGGACATCACGCTGCCGCGCCGTCCCCAGCCATTGGCGGCGCTCGGTCTCGGTAAGTCCGTCGAAGATGCGGGAGCGCATCGGATCCATCCCGCTCATGGTACGAGACCTTGCGCTTGCGCAACGAACATCGCAACACCGGTTGCTAGCCTGATGTCGACACCATCAGGAGGCCGAGCACGTGGGCTGCGGTCGTGCCGGAGGCCGGCGGGAGATCGAACGATGAACATCACGAGGGATTCACGCGTGTCAGATGTGGCGACCGAGGCGCCGGCCACGATCAGAGTGTTCCAGGAGCATGGCATCGATTTCTGCTGTGGGGGGAGACGTCCCATTGCCGACGCGTGCGCCGAGCGGGGACTCGATGTCGACCAGCTTGTGGCCACGCTGCAAGCGGCGACCACGACGGCGGGAGGCAACCGGAACTGGCAGACGGCGCCGCTCGGTGAGCTGGTCGCGCACATCCAGGAGCGGTTCCACGAACCGTTGCGCGAGGAACTGCCCCGGCTCATGGCGATGATGGCGAAGGTCGTGAGCCGGCACGGCGATCACTTACCCGACACGCTGCATCCGCTGCAGGCCACCCTGGCCGAGCTGCAGCACGAACTCGTGGAACACATGGCCAAGGAAGATCGAGTTCTTTTCCCCGCCATTGCCGCGGCCAAGAACGGAGAAACCCGCTCCGGCTCCTCGATCAGCCAGCCAATCGCCGTCATGGTGGCGGAACACGAACATGCGGGCCACGCACTCGAGCGGATGCGTGAGCTGACCGCCGACTACACGCCGCCCGAGTGGGCATGCCCGACATTCCGGGGCCTGTACTTCGGCCTGGCGGAGTTGGAGCGCGACATGCACCTGCACGTGCATCTGGAGAACAACATTCTGTTTCCACGAGCGGTGGCCAATGGCTGAAGCAGGATAGGATCTGCTCGTATGTGTCCCCACACTCGCCGAGCGCAGGCTCGCCTGGCTCGCGTCCGAGTGTTCCGGCTGGCCGCGGTCGTGCGAAAACCCGGAGGCCGACGGTGACTGGCGCCACGACGCCAGCGCGCGCCTCCACCGTCGCCGACCTTCATCCCGCGTACTTCGCCATGGTGATGGCCACCGGCATCGTGTCCATCGCCTGCGTGCTCGTGGGATTCCGCACCCTCGGCCAGGCATTGCTGCCGGCCAACCTGCTGTTTGCGTCGATTCTCGCAGCGCTCACGATTGCCCGGATCGTCCGGTTCCCCGCCCGTATCATCGCCGATCTCTCGGATCACAGGCGAGCGGTCGGATTCTTCACACTGGTCGCGGCTGCGTCCGTGCTCGGCAGTCAGGTTCTGCTCGTCACGGGTCGTCAAGGTGTCGCGATTGGCCTCTGGATCCTTGCGATCGTCCTCTGGGCAGCGTTAACCTACGGCATCTTCACGGCCCTGACCGTGACCCGCGTCAAGCCGACGCTGGCCGAGGGAATCAACGGGGGCTGGCTCGTGGCGGTCGTCGCCCCCCAGTCGATCGTCGTGCTGGGCGCCCAGCTCGCCTCCGGTTTCGGCGCCTATGTGCAGGAGGCGTTGTTCTTCTGCCTGACGATGTGGCTCGGGGCGGGCATGCTCTATATCTGGATCATCTCGCTGATCTTCTATCGCTATACGTTCTTCGTCCTCGAACCATCCGACCTGGCCCCACCCTACTGGATCAATATGGGCGCGGTCGCCATCTCCACGTTAGCCGGAAGCTTCCTCGTCCTGGAAGCACCCCACTCCGCGCTGCTGGCTCAGCTGCTGCCCTTTCTAAAGGGATTCACACTCCTCTTCTGGGCCACGGCGACTTGGTGGATTCCGATGCTCGTGATTCTGGGCATCTGGAGACACGGACTTCAGCGGTTCCCGCTGCGCTACGATCCTCTCTATTGGGGTGCCGTGTTCCCGCTCGGCATGTACACCGCCTGCACCTGGCGATTGGCCGAGGCACTGAATCTGCCATCGCTGACGGCTATTCCACGCGTGTTCATCTTCGTGGCGTTGGCGGCGTGGACGCTGACGTTTGCAGGCCTTGTGCACAGGCTCGTATCCCGTCGATAGAACGTCGTGGCGGCAGCACTCGACCCGCCGGAGCCCACGGCATTCGGAGCGGTGATCAACCGGTTCCTCACGCCCGACCGCATGCGTGCGTTGGAGCCCACACGGTTCGCGTGCCGACCCGCGTCAGCGAGCCGTTCCGAAGACCTGGTCGTCGACAGCTTGCCCATTTCTTCGACGCCGTCTTGGCCGTCCACAGGTCGCTGGTGGAGCTACCGCACCAGCAGACGGCCATCTATGTGGCTCGATGATCCCGCGGCAGGCGCCGCGCTTCTCCTCGCCGCCGATCGTGGCGCCTGCAAGACGATCATGACCGGCCCTTTCATCAAGGAGCTGATCGCTCGCGGCGAAGCGCGCGACCGAACCGGTTTTGACACCAGCACTGGTTACTGGCGCCTTGCCACGCCACCCAGCAGATCCATTTCGGCCTTACTTCCTGGGAAGGCGCGTGGCACAAGGATTGGGGAACGAAGCGCTCTCGTTTCTGGCGAAAGAAGACAGCGCTCCCGGCGAGGCTGCCGCGACTGAGCGTGACGGCCACTGCGGGATCGCTGTTCTGCGAGCGCAGTTGATTGCCCACCTGTCGCGCACCGTGCCGCGCTGGTACTCTGCAAATACGCGCACGAGCTCCCGGGGGCGCCCCTAGTCTGATATGGAATGACCGGTTGTCAAGGGCCTGTGGCAGCTGTGGAAAACGGTTCTGTCGTGTTCCAAGCGGCTGTGGGCGCGTTCTTCAGCGTCCATAGCCGCGGCAGCTTCCACGGGCAGGGCGCACGCACGTCACCAAGGTGACGGACGACACCGGACGCTTCGACGACGAGTCACGCTGATATCCGGTGATTACCCTGGTGGCCCAGGGCAGAAGCACGCATGACAGTGCTTCGTCGAGAGGACGTGCAATCTAGGAGCGCGCGTTGGATCGAGATCCGTAACGCATAACTAGGCCGCCGATCCTCTGATTCGTGCCGATGTGCATCCGCCACCTTCGCGACGCGCGTGCGCCGTGTCCGATCTCAGGCTCGCGAAGCCGAGGCGACAGCGGGCGGTTGCAGGGCCGCCCACAGGAACCCCGCCAGTTCCCGCTCGACGACCGCCACCTTCGGGGCCGGCTTGTGCTCCGCCATCATCCGCCGACACCGTCGACACAGGCGCTGTTGCGCCTTGTCCGCGATCGCGATCACCCGAGCCGGTTGGCCCACGCGTCGCGCCTTGAGGGCGCGCCCGACGCCTGGGCGATGCTGATAGTGCCAGCTCGCTTCCACCAGGATCCGGCGGACCAGTGCATTGCCCATTTTGGTGATGCGCCCGCGGCGATGCTTCTCGCCGCTGGAGTCCTCGCCGGGCACCAAGCCCAGGAAGGCCATCAACGCCCGGGCCGAGCCGAAGCGACGGAAGTCATGCAGCTCCGCGAGCATCAGCATGGCCGTCAGCGTGTCAATGCCCCGGAAGCAGCGGAGCCGCCCGACCGGCTCGCGATACGGCGCCTGCTCGGCGAGCTCCGCCAGGCGCGCGTCCAACTCGATCAGCCGCGCGTCCGTGTGGTCGATGGCGAGCTGGTAGTCCTCGACCACCGCGCGCTCGGCCGCGTGCGTCCATGTCAGGCTGTCGACCCATCGCCGATGCGCCTGCGTCCAGTTCTTCCCCGTGTAGTGCAGCCCGCGCCGCAACAGCAACTTCCCGAGGCGATGGCGACACCGCTGGAGATCCTCGCGAGCGTCGTCGCGCGCCCGCGCCAGATCGCGCACGGCTTCGTCGGCCGGCGTCGGCGGTTGCACCACCGTCAGGAGGCCTGCGCGCCCGAGCTCGGCCAGTTTGCGAGCGTCGCGGCGATTCGTCTTCACACGCTCGCCCGGCTTCCGGGGCATCAGCGCGGGCGCGATGACGTCGCAGGCGATCCGGGCCGTCGTCATCTGCCGCGGCAGCGCGTACCCGCAGGGGCCGGCTTCGTAGAAGACGTGCACAGGGCCCGGTGCGTCGCGCTCGAGCTTGCGCACCATCCGCCGGACGGCGCCTGGCTCGTTGGCCATCTGCCACGTCGCCGGCGTGGGCGCTGCCCCGATCAACATCGCCACGAAGAGATCCTTCTTGTGCGCATCGATGCCGACGTACGTAGTAACCTGTTTCATGGCCGGCTCCTATCGGTGCGGCTCTGGCGCCGCGAGGCGCTAACCCGCGAAATCGGTGGCTACCACCACCTCGTCGAGTGCACAGCACTACGACGCTACGATAGCGGGCCGGTCATTCCATATTGTCTAGGCGGCCCAAGTCGGCGGGACGCGCATCCCACGCAAGTGTGCCTCGTAGCGGCGCTGTGGCCCTGGGTGTGGTGCTGCCCAGCAGAGTGTGCCAACATCCGGGCGATGCCGCTTAGAGGAGCCGTCCAACATGCGGGCTTGCTGCCGTTCGTTGCCTTCGTAGCGACGCTGGCTACTTCATCTCACCCCCACGCACAGTTTCGAACGGGTACAACACTTGTCGTGGTCGATGTCGCGGTCACCGGACCTGATGGGGAGATCGTGCGCGACTTGACAGCCGCCGACTTCGAGTTGCTGGTGGACGGAGCCCGCACACCGATCGAGCAGTTGCGTCTCGTGGATGCCAGCCTGGCGCCCCCGGAGGCTGACACACCGGACGGCGTCGCCTCGAACGCTGCCGAACCCGGCGGCGTGTTTGCGCTGGTCATCGACGAGTTGAATCTTGGCCCACGGAGCGGCATCCAGGCGCGCCGTCTCGCCATGGAGTTCATCCAGAACACGCTGCAGCCCCATGATTACGCCGCCGTGCTAAGGTCCGGCAGCACGGCGGCACTGCTCTTCAGCACTGACCGGAATCGCCTAATCGGCATCGCGCGTGGGACCTCCGGCCGCGGCGGGATTGCGCAAGACGGGGCGGCCGGCGTGGATGTGATAGGGGCGGCCGAGGCAGGCGCAAACGGGCCGATCAGCTCCGACGGCATCGATCCGGCCGATTTCGGTGATGGCGGCACGCTGTTCGATCCCGCCGCTGGCCTCGAGATGGTCCGGCTGGTGGTGGAGCGCCTTGCGGCGGTCCCCTCTCGGCGCAAGGCCGTCCTTTGGTTCAATGAAGGGCTGTCGGTGGACGTGCGGGCGGCACTCGCCAACCCGACGGATCTTACGGGCGAGAAGCTCCGAGAGGTGGTCCGGGCTGCGTTTGAAGGAAATGTCGCCGTCTATCCAGTCGATCCACGCGGGCTGTATTCCGGTCCGAACGTCTCCCGATTCCGCAAGGTTCCGGAATACGGCACGGAACTGGATGCGCTCCGCGACGTTGCCCGTGTGACCGGCGGCAGCGCCATCGTCAACACGAACTCCGTCGCCAAGGCGCTTGTCCAGGTCGCTCGCGAGAATCGCGCGTACTACCTGCTCGGCTACGCACCCACGGCGCCACCCGAGCGGACATGGCGCGTGCAATCGATCGACGTGCGCGTCCGCCGACCGGTTGTAACGGTGCGTCACCGGACCGGGTTCGTCCCACTCGCCAGGCCAGCAGTGCCGGCGCTCGTGCCAGTTGCGGCGCCATTGCCAATCCGCGGTGTGCGCGTGGCGATGGCGCCGGCCCTCGTGAGTCATCTGTCTCGTTCGCCCTCGGTCGTCGCGCCGTTTGCCGTCTTGGGCGGACTGCCTGTCGGAAGCGACGCGACATATTTGGTGATGGCGGTTGACGAGAAGGGAGTGATGCGCGCGCAGCAATCCGGGCGTGTGCCCCGATCAGGGGCCAGGGCGGTCACCGCCGCGCCACGACTCTCGCTCCCGGCTGGAAATTATCAGTTTCGCCTGATCGTTCAGGGAGTCGGCACGGGTGGCACGGTGTTCGCGGACGTGACAGTGCCGAAGGACGCCGCCTCATCAGCCGTCTGCGCCGGGGTGCATTTGGAACAGGCCGGAGCCGAACTGGCGAGCGCCACGCACGTCTTTGCCGGTGGCGCCGCGTTGCGTGCTCACGCAACCGCGTCTGCGCTTGGGCACCTCAAAGGCAGTGACGTTTCCGCGGTCGTGGAAAGTGAGGGCGTCACGGTGCTCAGCGCGCCGGTCAGCGTCTCGCCTGCTGGCCGAGGGTGGTGGCGCCTTGAGTCCTCGCTCACGCTGCCGACGGCGGCGGGCCGTTATCGGTTGAGGATGCACTCGGACGGCCGCCCGATCGACAGCTGTTCTACTGAGTTGGATGTGGCGCCTTAATAATCGTCCTTGTATTTTGCGACGATCCCCGCTGCTGACGGATCGCCACAGCATACCTACAGTGTGGCCACTCAGCTGTCCGCATAACACTACTTTGTCACCTTCGCAATGGCGCGTTGCGGCGAAAGCTGTCGAGCATGCCGAGTAGTCGGCGGTTGTGCACGATGTTGGGCAGGCCAAGGATTTCGCGCGCCCAGCCGCGCATGACCGGTAGGTTCGGGCGGAGCGCGTCGGGGTGTCGCGCGCGTTCGATCTGTAAGAAGGTGAAGGCGACGACCGCGAGCACGAAATAATGGGCGAGGCCGGTGTAGGTGCGGCCCTCGAAGTAGTCGAGGCCCAGGTCGTCTTAGAGTTCTCGGTACTACTGCTCGATCGGCCCGCGACTGCGGGCCAGGGCAACGAGATCGCCGAGCGGCGTGGTGACGGGCAGATGCAGCAGGTAGTACTTGCGGACGTCGGTCTCGGAGCGCTCGCAGAGCAGCCAGCGGTCGCCGCGGCCGGTCGGCGGGCGTACCCGCAGCGCACAGAACCGGGCTGTGAACGGTCCGGCGATGCCCGCGCCCCACGTCACCGTCTCCCACGCGTCGTCGGGCGCCATCGTCGCCAGGCCCTTCGCGCAGCGACGGCGCGTCCACGCCACCACCGTGAACACCGCCTCGCCGCGCACGGCGACCCCGTAGCCGAGACGCTCCAGCCCAGCCCAGCCCGGAACGCGGCGTTGGTGCCGTAATCGGCATCGACGACAACGCCAGTGATCGTGAACCCGACCTGCTGGATGGCGCGGACCTGCACCAGGGAGATCCGCCACTTCTCGCGGAACGGAACCGTGGACGGAACGCCGACGGCGTCCCGAAGCGCGGCATCCTCCGTCCACGGCCGTGGCAGATACAGGTCGAAGGCCAGCGGCCACGTGCGCCCGTCGGCGATCAGTGCGCTCAAGACCGCGACCCAGCACTTGCCGTTCTGGCCGAGCGCGCCGCAGTGCTGACGCTGCACACCCACCGACGCGGTCCCCTGTTTCGGAAGGCCGGTGTCGTCGATGGGAAGAATCCGGTGCGCACCGGCACTATCGTCCGCAGGTGCGCTCACACGCGATGGGCCTCCCACGGCGAGTGCGTCATGAAGTGCTGCAGCGCCTGATATTGGCCGGGCTCGCTAAGCCGCCCCTGCAGAGCCTGCATCGACTTCCGCTCACTGTCGTTGAGCAGGCATCGAGATACTGGCTAACCGCCTCGCGCTGCGGCCACCGACTGAAGCACGCACTGAACCCGTCGACGAACTGGCCCAGGCGGCGCAGGAGCGCGCGCGCGGCCCCGGTCGTCACGCGCGCAGCGTATGGGATCACGCACAGACCAACGTCCGCTAGGGCATCACATCAGACGCCTTGTTGCGCCACCTGGGGCTTCGTGTACGACCAGTGCGAGTGCACGATGAGCCATCTCCCCTCGATCTTGCGGTAGATCTCGCTGCAATTCCAGCGCACGTCGGCTTTGGGCCCGTCGGCGAGCTGCCCTCCGTGGCTCACGAGATTGAAGGTCAACAGCGCGGTGTCATCCGAGGCGACCACGGCGGGATTCAGCATTTCGGACCGCTCTATCGCCACCTTTCCCCAGATCGGGTCGAACAGTGTCCGGAGGGCCGCGCGTCCATCGATCCGTCGCTCAGTCGTCGGGTCGAAATACGTCACGTCGGCCGCCATGATCGATAGGTAGCCGTCGGGGTCGCCGCGCCCCCAGCGCTCCAACGCCGCTCGCTCGAGTCCGATGATCTCGTCCGGCGAGTCCAAGACGGTAGCCGGTGGGCTGGAGCAGGCAGCGGCGAGCGCCGCGAGGACAAGGCCACAGGACAGTCGTCGCATTAGTCAAGCTCCAAGGTTGAACGGAACTCTGAGCGTGTCACGAAGTCCTTGAGTGTGCGGACGAAATCGGTCGACTCGAAAAACGGATGGTTGCGGTGAATCTCTGCGTACGCACGATCCAGTGCATCGAGTTCATCGGACCGCCGTGGTGCCACATCACGCACGCGGACGACCTGGCGGCTTGCGAAGACGAGTTTCTGCGGGTCGAGATAGCCGGCCTTCGCGAACCCTTGGGTCTTCTTCGCGCAGCGGCAGGGATTCGCGAGGTTCACGAGGCCACATTGGCCCTGCATGAATGCCTGAAGATCGCGCCGGGCCCGCGTGAGCCGCTGGCGAAAGGCATCCCGTGACACGTCCAGGAGCTCCGCGCCCACGCGGTCGCTCACGCCGAAGATGGCGCCCAGAACGTAGGTCAGACGTTGCTCGCGGTCCAGGCACAGCAGCATGCCTGTCGTGCAGCCGATCCGGGCTTCGTCGACGAGTAGTTGCACATCCACGGGAACGGCCCGAGGGTCCGGCAAATCGATGTCCGGTGTTGCATCCAGTGACGCGGCATACTTCGCGAAATCCAGTCCCGTCTCTTCCCATGCGCGACGCTTCAGATTGAGCACGTGGTTGACCACGATGCGATAAAGCCACGTTCGGAACCGCGCGCGCCCTTCGTACGTCGCCAACTTCGTCATCAGCTTGATGAGAATCTCTTGAGTCGTGTCTTCAGCATCCTGCGGGACGTAGACCATACGCCGCACAATGTTGTAGATCCAGCGCTGGTGGCGTGCGACGAGCGCCGTAAGGGCGTCGCGACTGCCGGCCTGGGCCTCCGTGACCAGGCGACGATCCTCGATATCGTCCTCATCGCTGTCGGAAAGGGGGTTCTGCCGGCTCATGCTCACGTCTCCACGCTACTCGGATTGGACCCATCAACCTGCGGAGTGTGACAGCGGCTCCAGGGGCCGGACCGGACGGACGCCAACGGGGGTAGCCCGTCGCTGTAGTCAACTCCAATGACCGCCGTCGTTTACGGTCGGACGAGGCGTCAATTCCAATGTGCTGACGTCATCCGTGAATTCGTTCGGCTCGAATTCGGGTGTGCCATCCGCTTGAGGTCGCCGAACACCTGGAGACCTGCCACGACCGCTGCCGGACGACGCCCGATTCGACTGACTCAACCGTCCCTGGGATCGGATCGGGCCCACTTGCAGAATGATGCGGCGGCCCCGTATTCCTGGCACTGGGAGGCATCACCAGCCACCTCAGATTCCCGTACCACAACAGGCGAATCAGACCCGCCGCCGCTACCCCCCCGGAACCGAAAGGTCGTGGGGGCGCGTCGACGCGCCGGCACGGTGCAATGGCAATCGGATGGAAAACGTCGTCCCGTGTCCCGTCTCGCATCGAAAGTCTAGTGCGCCGCCGTGCTTCTCGACGATGACTCCTCGGGTGACCGCCAAGCCCTGGCCTGTGCCGCGCCCCACTTCCTTGGTCGTAAAGAACGGATCGAATATCCGCTCCTGGATCGACTCCGGGATTCCACCGCCAGTGTCGGTGATGGTGACCTCGACCCAGTCGCCGTCGAGGCGCGTCGCGACGCGAATCCGTCCCCTGCGATCAGAACCCCGGACCACCTCCTCAACGGCATGCGCCGCGTTGACGAGGACGTTGAGCAAGGCCTGGTTCAGCTCGCCGGGATACGCTGGCACCAAAGGCAGCGCTCCGAAATCTGTCTCGATGTCCGCAACGGACGTGTACTCGTTGCGGGCGATCGTTAAGGTCGTCTGCAGCGCGTGGTTCAGGTCGACGTCCACCATGTCGCTGGCGTCCGGGTGGGCGAATTCCTTCATCGAACGAACGATCGAGGTGATTCGATCGAGCCCGTCCGCGGCGCGCGACAGCGCGGGGGCCAGGCTGTCGGTCAGGTACGGCAGGTCGATCTCCACCTCGGCCGCTTCGAGCTCGCGCAACCACGACTCAGGGTTCCTACCGGACGCAATCGCCGCGCGGAACTCCTTGTAGCGCCCCAGCAGCGAGAGTAGGTCCCCGACGGCCTCGCTGGCGAAGTGAACGCTGTCGTTGACGAATTGCGTGGGCGTGTTGATCTCGTGAGCAATTCCGGAGGCGAGGCGCCCCACGGCTTCGAGTTTTTGGGACTGACGGAGTTCGGACTCAAGGCGCCGGCGCTCCCGGATGTCGATGGCGATGCACACAGTTCGGGATCCGAGTGCGTCCGAATCGGCCACACGCAGTGGCGCCGCCGAAACCAGCACTGGCACATGATGGCCGGCACCGGTGAACACGGTCTTCTCCGCATGGAACACCGCCCCGGCTCCCTCGAGCGCCTGGATCTCCGCAAGGGGGAGTGGATCTTCCTGGGCGAAGATCTGTGCGGCGGACATGCCCTGGAGTTCCTGCGCCGTACGCTCGAGCATCGTACTCGCGGTGTCATTGGTCAGGCGTACGACGCCGTCGTGGTCAATCACCAGCAGCGCACCAGGCAGGACGCGGAGGATATCCTGCAGCATCGCATTGGCCCCGGCAAGACTCCGATTCGCGGCGTCGATCTCCCGTGCTCGCTCTTCGAGGGTCTCCTGCTGGCGACGAATCATGTCGAACTGGTGGCGCGCCTGCTCTTCGTGTACCTCCAAGAGTTGCTGGAGCGTCGCGAGCTGGGAACGAACCAGGTCCATGGCTGGCTCGACGCGGCTCACGTCAGGTCGCCGAATGTTGGTTCGGCCGCCAAGGGCAAGAGGGCGAGCTTCAGGTTGAGCGCGAGGGTCTTGAACAGTGCGGCGGTATTGTCGTCAACTGGCACACGCGTGAAGAGGATGACAGTGAAGATGTCGGCCGGAGGCACCGTGAATCCGAAGCCGACGACGGACCTGACACCGCGTGCCCGGACGAACGAGTCCTGGGCCGGTACGAACGGGCTGTCCTCGGCTCGTGCCACATGGAAGACGTTGAAGCCACGCTGGTCGCGCTCCAGCAGGAACTCGGAATCGCCACGCAGCAACGCCCCGGCCTCGACGCCGAGCGCGCGTGTGAGCTCGGCGATCATCGGCAGGCTCTGGATTACGGCCTCGCTCGAGAGGGGGATGGCGCGGTGGCCGACGGAACGCCGCCGATCGCACCACTCGTCGAGGTCCCCGGAGGTGCCGAGCAGCGTGAGGCATCGCGTCATGGGCTGCGGGTCGACGCCGGGTATCGCTCCCCGGGCGGCCCGTTGCAGGTCGGCAGGCAGTTCGCCGAAGGCATGAGTCTTGTAGCAGCGAGCCAGCACGCACGCCGACCTCATACGGCCTCGGTCTCGGAGTTGCTCGCAGAAGAAGGCGGCCGTGCGCTGCGCGGCCGCCTCAAGGCTCGTCGCCCCTTCGCTCACGCGACGCAGGTCCGCTCCCAACAGCAGGGCCTCACTCAATCGGAACTCGGTCAAGTCGTGCATGTCGTGTTCCTCGCGACCGGTACGGTGACGCGTGGGCCCCGCCGAGCCGAACGAGGTCGTTCTCCGGTCCAGGCGACCTCGACAACGAATCCGCCGGACCTCCTCCCGACTTCACGTTGAACACACGACCCGCGCATCTACGAGACGGCACGAGCATACCAGGATTGGCACCGCCGGCCGCGCGCCTCTGAGGGCAGGCGCGACCTCCCTGTGGCCGGTGATTCCGGTCACGAGCCGAGCGCATGAGACTCTCTCAGTCGCCCTCGACAAGCTGAGCGCGATGGCCCCGCACCGGGCCGCGCCATCAGACCCCAGGCACACTGCGCAAGGGCCATCGAAGGCCCGCCTGCCCGGCTCGATCGACCGACCGCGATCGGTGGAAGTGCGGCTGGGCGAGATGCCGGCTGGCCACCGCCACGCCGCGCCTTACTGGAAGCGGACAGCGTGACCAGCCGTCCTATCTCATCGGCGGTGTGACTCGACGGGAACCGAACGCCAGCCATCGAGAGCCCCTGCCGAGCGACCCTCTCTCAAGCCTCGAGCGCCCACCACATGACCGTCAGTGGCGCCTCGCGGTCGACCTGTCCAACGCACAGGTGCGGACGCGAATGGGCTCGACGACGCTACCTGGCGGCGCATTCCGCGCCCGTTCGACGAACGTCGACGTGACTTCGTAGCCGGCCGCCGCCAAGAGCATCCCCGACGTCAGTCGGACGTCCGCCGCCAGCACCATACCGACCTCGACGTCCCTGAGCGGCACGTCGCATACCAGCGTCAGCACATGGCTCTCGGCTGCCGCGATGGCCACCATGGCTTCGACGACGTCGGCGCGGTAGTCACCGCGCTGCCGGAGCATGCGCTGGACGGCGATGTCGGTGCCGGCACCCCGCACCGTCAATGCCTCGAAGTCTCCGGCGGCGCGAAGTATCTGCGCCGCGAGCCGGAGCGACGCGGACCGATCGTCGGGTGCCGTGGGCACGGACGCACCGCTCGCGAGCATGAGGATCTCTCGGACGCCCTCCAGTCGTGGAATACTGGCGAGAAGCTGGTCCGTGACCACCGGCGCCCGGTCCACCATCTGCTGCTCGGCGTCGGACAGGGCGTCGCCCCGGCACAGGCGCTGCGCGACGTCGTCTGGCACGCTCACGAACCCCAGCTGCGATAACATGGCCGCCAATTCCAGCTGCCACCGGTCGCGAAGGTCCAATCGGTCGGCGATGGCCACCGCGAGACGTTTCAGGCGCAGGGACCGCCCGAACGCGGCGGGGTTCGTGATTGCCAGCACGTCGGCCAACGTCTTGATGCTCCCATGGAGGGTCTGCTCAAGGAGGTCTCGCTCCACGCTCTGCAGTCGGTACTGCGCGGCGGCATCTGACATCGCCGAGAGCAGCGACGCCGGCGGACATGGCTTCGTGAGGAATCGAAACAGGGCGCCGTCATTCACCGCCGCGATCGCCGCGGCGAGGTCGGCCTGGCCCGTCAACAATAGCCGGACCGTCCGCGGCGCTTCCGCTCTCGCTCGACTCAGGAACGCGGCGCCGTCCATGCCCGGCATTCGCATGTCGGACATGACGATGGCGGTGCTCGGATTCGCCGATAGGTGGGTGAGGCCCGCCTGCCCACTGGTCGCCGTATGGACTTCGAACCGTCGGCGGAGGACCAACCGGAGTCCCTCCAGCACATTCGGCTCGTCGTCCACGCAGAGCACGGTCAGGCGACTCTCAGGCGCCGTCATTGCCCCCTCCCGCCGGACGATGCGCGCTGGCTGACTTGCCGTGCGCGCCCAGCCATGCCTGCGCGACGGCTGTCCACCGCTCGAGCTGCGGGGTGAACCCCGCACGCTCAAGAAATACGCGATCGATTACTTCCGATTCCGCGCCGCGCCGCGCGGCGCTCACCAGCCGGTCGGCCACATGCACGGCCGCAAGCACGTCGCAGGGGCCGTCTCCTATGTCGGATGGCGACTCATGGAATGCCACGACCTCGGCGATCGAAAACGGCAGACCCCAGAGCGTCAACAGGCAGGCACCAACCGCCGCGTGATCCGTCCCAAGGCGCTCGCGCTCGACGTCGTGAACGGGGCGCGCAGTGCGCTCAGCCTCACGGGCGATCTCCGCGTACTGGCCCGGGATGCCCAGACCGAGGACGATGCGGCCGATATCGTGGAGCAATGCCGCAGTGAAGGCCTCGTCGCCCTGTTCGGGGCGCGACACCAGCTGGCGCGCGACCGCGGCCGTGGCCAATGAATGGCACTGGATGCCCTCCATCGTGCCCCCGACGTCATGATCGATGGCGCGGCCAAACAGCTCGGCGCTCAAGGCCAACTCCTTGATGCGCGTGCTGCCCAAGTAAACGACCGCCTGCCGAATGCTGCTGATCGGGCGCGCCAACCCAAAGTATGCGGAGTTGACGAGCTGAAGCATTTTGAGGCAGATGGCGGGATCGCGCTCGACCACTTCGGTGATCTGATCGGCGGACGCGCGTTCGGACTCGAGGAGGGCTGAGAGCTCGAGGAAGACTGACGGCCGCAACGGGAGCCGATCCAGGCGGCCGACTGCGGCGCCCACCTTGGGATCCTGGAGGAGGCGACACAGATCGAGCGTTCGAGTGATCGTACGCCTCAGCGCCTCGGGTTCCAGCGGCTTGCTCAGGTATTGGTGCGCAACCGCCGCGGCGCGCACGACGATGCGCTCCTCGGCATGTCCCGACAACACGATGCGAGCCGTGGCCGGCCAGCGGCTGCGCACCTCGGAGAGAAACGTCGCTCCGTCCATGCCCGGCATACGGAGATCACTGACGACGACGTCCGCGGGCTGGCGGGTCAGCTCCGCCAGCGCGGCCTCGCCGCTCTGAGCAAACGCGATGTGCCAGAGCCGGCGGTCGCGATGCAGGATGTTGCGGAGACCGTCGAGCACCATGGCCTCGTCGTCAACGAACAGGAGGCGGGCACGTCGCTGAGGTGCGGGCGCGCCAGTGGCCGGCTGCGTCGCCCCGGGGGTCATGCGGCAGCCTCTGACGGCGCGCCAGCCAGCGGCAGGCGAATCTGAAACGTCGTGCCCGAGGGGCTGGTGTCGAAGGTCAGCGCCCCGCCGTGCGCGTCGATGATGGTCCGCGCGATCGCCAAGCCTTGACCCGTACCGCGGCCCACCTCCTTCGTGGTGTAGAACGGCTCGAAGACGTGGGCCTGCACACCGGAGGGGATGCCCGGCCCGGTATCACTGATGCGAATCACTGCATCACCACCGCTCGCGAACGTGCGGACCGTGATTCGCCCGCGGGCCGACGTGCCCCGTACGGCATCCTCGATGGCATGGGCCGCATTGACGACGACGTTGAGGACGACTTGATTGATGTCACCGGCATGGCAGATGACCACCGGGAGCTCACCATACTCGACGTCGAGATCCGCAACGTATTTGTACTCGTTCCTCGCGATGACGAGGGTGCTCTCGATGGCTCGATTCAGCTCGACCTCAGCCATTTCCTTCTGGTCCGGGTGCGCGAACTCCTTCATGGAGCGCACGATCTCCGCTACGCGTCCGAGACCCTCAAGGGCCCGCTCGAGCGAGCGTGGCACGTTCTCCAAAAGGTAGTCGAGATCAGCCGCATCTTCGGCCTCCGCAATGGGCCGCGCGATACTCGTCTCGGGACCAGGCGATTCGTGAATCGCGCGCCGGTATTGTGCGATCAACCCGCCGAGATCGCCCATGGCATCCTTCACAAACGTTACGCTATCGCTGACAAACTGGATCGGAGTGTTGATTTCGTGTGCCACACCCGCCGCGAGGCGGCCGACCGACTCAAGTTTTTGCGCCTCCCGTAGCGCAACCTCCGCGCGGACCCTGGCAGTGATGTCGATGATGGTGCCTTGCAGCACGGGGGACTCACCGTTGGTCGACGGGAGGAGAACGGCGTTCTCGAGCACCCACAGTTCCGACCCGTCTCGTCGTCTCAGACGGTTCGTGAAGTCCCGAAGGACGCCGACGGACTGCACCTGGTCGAGGAACCGCTGCCGATCGGTCGTGTTGACGTAATGCGAGTCCGCGTCGGCCGCCGTGCACGCCGCCACCGACTCGAATCCGAGGATCTCGGCGAATGCCGAGTTGCAGCTCAGGATCCGGCCCTCGAGCGTGACCTCGAAGATGCCGGCCGGCGAGCGGTCGAATAGCGTCCTGAACCGAGCTTCGCTCGCTGCGAGGGCGCTCGCCTGCAGCCCGAACAGGCGGTCGAGATGGACAACGGTGATCGTAAACCCGAGCACGAGCACGGTCACCGAGACGATGGCCGTCAGGCCGAGCGCCGACGCCGGTACCGCACCTGAAAGGTCGACCGGGGCTGCCGATGGGCGAAAAGTGACCGCCGCCATGGCGGTGTAGTGCATGCCGGCGACTGCCAGTCCCATGACGCTGGCGCCGACGACCTTGAGCGAGGCGGACCGGCTCGTCCGCAATGCGAAGGACACGAGCAGCGCGACGCCTGATACGAGAACAGCGATGAGCATGGACAAAGCCACGAGGCGGGCGTCGTACCGATGCATCGCGGGCAAGCGCATCGCCGCCATGCCGATGTAGTGCATGCCACCGATTGCGAGCCCCATGGCTGCGCTGCCCGCTCCGACGGCCGGGAGTGTCAGCCGTGCCAGGGAGACGATCGAGAGGGCGATGGCCGAGGCAATCACTGCCGCTACGAGCGACGTGACGACCAGGACGATGTCGTAGGCGACCGGGATCGGCAGCTTATAGGCCTCCATCCCGACGAAGTGCATCGACCAGATGCCCAGGCCCATGCTGGTGGCACCGCCGAGCACCCACGTGAACCGCCGGGACCCACAGGTCCCGGCGACTCGCGTCGCCAACTCGAGCGCCACGAAGGCGGCGGCCGAGGCAACCACGATCGACAGGGTGACCAGACGGAAGTCGTACGACGCCGCGATCAGTGTGTCGTCCATCTCACTCGGTCCTGGTCAGGTGGGTTCGACGGGCCCCTGACACTCACCGAGGGGAATCGGCCTGCGGGTCCCCGTCTTGAGCGGTGAGTGCAATGCTCGACGCTCTGCACGACACGCGGCCTCGAGGCGACCACGGTCCGAGCGCCGCGTGGCCCACGCGGGCAGCCGTCCCCCCCCGTCTCCACGGCCCGCGCGATGCTGAGTCACGCCGGCGTGGCCAGGGGCACTCGAATCGTGAACGCCGCGCCCCGCCCAGGCGTGGACGCCACGGTGAGCGTCCCACCGCTGCGGCCGACAATCTGGCGCGCTGCGAACAAGCCCACTCCTCCGCTCGGCTTGGTCGTGAAGTACGGCTCGAAGATCAAGGCGGCGCTCACGGGCGGAATGCCAGCGCCGTTGTCGCTCACGACCACGGTCGCCGTCTCGGTGTCGGTCATGACATCGACGGCCACCCGTGGCGCTCGACCGTCGACGGCGGCCGCCGCGTTGGCCGCTTCAATGGCATTGATGATGACGTTGCGCAGCAGTTGGCGAAGGTCCACATGCTGCATGCGCACGACGGGGGCACCTGGGACGGATATTCGGATTTCGGAGTCCGAGCAAAGGTCGGCCGTCTGCAGTTCTTGGACGGTCGCCGCGATCGCAGTAGCCAGTTCGGTATCGCGGCCTTCCGCCATGTTGTTGACTTCTGTCCGACACATCTGTGCCGCACAGCCCTTGATGTCGGCGGCCAGCGTCGACAGCCGCTGCGCATCGCCACGGTCGAATGGCCCCGTAGCGGCGGCCTGGCCGGCCAGGCGCCCAGCCAGCTGGCACAACTCGGATACAAGGATCTCGAGGCGCATGGTCGCTGCTCGCGACAGCTGCGCGTCTTTCGCAAGCCGGTCGGCGCGCACCAGATGTCTCGAGAACGCCTCCACACGACGGGTGAGCAGCTCGCGATCGGCGTCGGCCTCGCGCGCTTGGTCGGCCGCCGCCTCGATGGCCTCAACCAGCTGTGCGGTCGGGACCGGCTTCGTCAGCAAGCGGTAGACATGGCCCTCGTTGACGGCAGTCATGGCGGCGGCCAGGCTCGCGTGGCCTGTCAAGAGCACTCGCACCGCCGCCGGCGCGACGACGCTGGCCTGGGCCAGGAATTCGCCGCCACTCATTCCGGGCATCTGGAAGTCCGAGATCACGACAGCGAAGGGCCCCTCGTTCAAGAGCGCTTCGATTCCAGCCGGCCCGCTCGACGCAACGACAACGTCAAAGCGACGTCGCAGCACGCTCGCAAGGGCGTCAATCACCGCCGCCTCGTCATCCACGCAGAGGATCCGTGCCTTCTCGCTCCGGTCCGATCGCATTGGTTCACCCTGCGGGCGTTCGTGGATCCCGCGGCCCCGAACCCCTGTACGTTCCTTCAATCGGCCCCGTCCGGGTGGGCTTGAGCCGACGACCTGGCACAGCACGCCGCCGCTGGTTGGTACGACTTAACCTCATGCCTCGTCCGCGCAAGGGATCCCCAACCGCACCGTGCCGACAGATTGACGCCACCGGCTTGCGGGTCTTCGCCGTGGGCGTCTCTCCGGCCCCGCTCGGCTCCGCCGTGCCGGGCTTCCACAAATCGCCACGGCACGATGACGCGTCGGCCCCGTGGTGGCGAGCGCATCCGGAGCGGGTCCGATGATTGCGAACGGGATGGGTCATCGTGCCAACGAAAGCGCAACCCGTGGCCGCTATAGCCTCGGCGTTACGCCAAGCGTGTCCCGGTTTCGCAACGGCTCACCGCGCCCGCGCGGATCCTACGGCACGTCCGCGCGGGACGTCTGGGTCTCGGGGGCGACCTGCCTTCGGACCCTCGCCAAGTCAGTCCCGGACACTGCGCCACCCTCGATCATTGGGCCCCCCTGCGGTCCCGGCCTCGACGGTGGCGCCCACCCCCATGGCAACTTCGCCGACAACTTGCCCCTGTCGCGGCTGATGACGCGAGCGGGGGCGGGCAGTCGAAGGCGCGAGCCGACTCGGCCGTTGGCAAGCGTGTCCAGTCTCCACAGGATTGTGGCTGTCGCGGGCGCGGCACTATAAAGGCTGCCGCACCGTCCGACGCGTCGAAGACGGGAGGATAGCCCTTGATGGATGAGCAGTTCGTTACGGAAGATGGCATTCTGCGGCTTCTGCTCGGTCATCTACGCCGCCAGTTTCCCAAGCCGTGCCCGGCCTGCGGTCGCGTCTACGCGAACCTGCGTGACTACGTCCAACAGACCGCACCGCTCGGCCCGGCAATTTCCTACGACCTCGAGGAGACCTCCGGGCCCTCGTCGAAACGGCTGGGCACCTTGGCCTTGGCCAAGTGCCCGTGCGGCGATACCTTGGCGCTCGGCACGGACGGGCTATCCCCGGGCGTCTCTCGGATGCTCCTCGACTGGGTGGAGCACGAGGCGGTGGCGCGCCAGGTGGCCACGGCGGCGATCGTGGAGGCGTTGCGGCAACGCATCCGCCAGGCGGCGCGGGTCATGGGTGACGGTGGGCGATAACGCGCACCATCGCTTCCCACGAGGTTGACGTACTCGCGACGGCATCTGGCGCTCAAACTCTTCCTCCCTGTCACCTCTCACAGGCTGGAGCGCGGCGTCGGGACTGCGAGCGAGGACCGCGGCCGCGACCCGGCGGTGCAGAATCGGGCGGTCGCGGCGCGGGCCGCGTCGCGCCCTCGCTGCCCGCCTCGACGGTCGGTGAATTCGGCGGGACGTTGGTCATTGGACGGTACCGGATCTCGCTCGTCGAACTGCAGCGCGCGAGCGTCGCCGTCCACGGCCGTCAGAATGTGTCCGGGATGGAAAGTGATGCCGCGCTGTTCGAGCATGTGCCGCACCGCGTTGCCAAGCGCCGGCCCGGCGACCGGCATCGGCTGCGGCTCTGGTGTGAAGAGGTGCACAGTGCACCTGGCCGGCCCGGCCGCGCCGGCGTACGACGTTGGCGATGAGCATGGCCGCTTCGTGCGGCGCCCCCGGACACTTGTAGGGCAGCCGGCTCACGACGATCGCCACCGTGCCGCCATCGATCGTCTCGAGCGCGGTCCGCAGACGACTGGCGCCGTCGAGGGTGTAAGGTATGCGACGCGGCAGCGAGGCCGCGGATGCTGTCGGCGGCCAGTTCCGCACCAACCGCCACCACCAGGTAGTCGTAGTCGACCGCTGAGCGGCCGAGCTGGACGCGGCGTCGAGCCACGTCGATACCGGCGACGTGGTCTTCGACCAGCTCGCCACCTGCGGGCAGCAGACTGCGCAGCGGACGAGTCACCTGCTCCGGCCGCCGATCACCGGTCATCACCCACAGGAACGACGGCGCGAAGGCATGCTGCGGGTGCCGCTCAATCACGGTGACGTGGTGCTCTCTCGGCAGACGCCGCCACAGTTCGGTGGCCGCCACCTGTCCACCGATGCCGCCCCCCAGGATCACGATGCGCATGGCACTGCTCTCCTCTCCCGCCCGCGCTCAGAACGCGATGACCTTGTCCGCCCACTGCGTCCAGTCGGTGAGCTGCTCGAGCGTGCTGCGACGGGTGCCGTCGCTCAGCTCGGCATCGCTCATGCCGCGGGCGTCCATGCAGGTGCCGCAGACGCCCACCTCGCCGCCGCGCCTGGTCACGGCGCGCAGCATCAGTTCGAGGTTGTAGTAGCCCTGCGGCGCCTTCTGGTCCTTCTTCGCAGCACTCGCCGCGTCGCCGATCAGGAACACCCTTACTTCCATGCCCTCGCGTTTCGCGAGCGCGCCGGCGAGACGGAGGGCGTTGTAGGCCCGTTCCGTGCCGTACGGCGGGTCGTTGATGATGAACAGCGTCTTGGCCATGATCGTCCTCACACCGGGCGCAGCCGCGCGGCTGACGCCCGCGGCAGCGTTTCGTCCATCCGTATCGCCGAGACCAGGCCCGACGCGAACGTCAACGCGGCCACCAGCCACATCGCGGCAGCCAGGCCGAAGGCATCGGCGGTCACGCCGGCCAGAAGCGCGCCCAGCGCATAGCCGAGGTCGCGCCACAGGCGATACACGCCGACGGCCGACGCGCGCCAGGGCGGATGCGCGACGTCGCCGATCGCCGCCTGCAGTGTCGGATACACCATCGCCGTGCCGACGCCGAGGAGGACCGCGCCGGTGACGAAGCCGTCGAAGCGGGCGCTCATGGCGACGACGGCGATGCCAACCGCCTGCGTCCACATGCCCCACACAATCGGCGGCTTCCGCCCGGTGCGATCCGAGAGCGCGCCGGTGACGAGCTGCGCCAGGCCCCAGGTGGCCGGATAGATCGCCGCCAGCACGCCGACTTCGGCCAGGCTGATCCCGGCGGCGGTGAACACCAGGGGGAACAGGCCCCACGCCATGCCGTCGTTGAGGTTGTTGACCAGACCCGCCTGGCTGACACTCGAGAGGTTCGCGTCGGTCAGCGACGTACGCCGGAAGATCTCGCGTGGTGACAGTGTCGCGGGGAGCCCGGTCAGCACCGACTCCTGGGCCACGTGGTGACGCGTCTCGCGAACGACCCAGGCCGACAGGACCAGGCCGATGGCGACGAACCCGACGCCCAGGTAGAAGGGCTGCGGCCGCAGGCCGTAGCGGGCGGCGATCCATCCCGTGGCCAGGGCGCTGGCGGCGACGGCGACGTAGCCGGCGAACTCGTTGAGGCCCATCGCCAGGCCGCGCTGCCTGGCCCCGACCAGATCGATCTTCATGATCACCGTCGTCGACCAGGTGAGGCCTTGGCTGATGCCGAGGAGGACGTTCGCCCACAGCACCCAGGTCCACGTCGGTGCCCACATCAGTAGGAACGGCACGGGCACGGCGAGCAGCCAGCCGGCGACGAGCACGTGCTTGCGGCCCCATCGATCGGAGAGCCGGCCAGCCAGGTAATTGGTGAGCGCCTTGGCGACGCCGAATACGACGATGAACGACAGCACGGCCGTGCGGGCGGCGAGCTGGAACTCCTGCTCGGCGATGGTCGGCAGGATGCTGCGCTCGAGGCCGACCATGGCGCCGACGAAGGCGTTGACGACGACCAGCAAGGCGAACTGCGCAAGGTTCTCGCGCAGCCCGAGCCGCACGTCCGCTTCCGTCCCGGACATGACGACACTCATGGCCGTCCGTCGGACCGGGCCGACTCACCCGACTCGACGCGCCAGCCTCGCGCCCGCCACTCCGCCACGCCGTGCTCCAGCCGGTGGGCGCGGAAGCCGCGCCGGCGCAGCAGGTCCACGGCATCGAGGGCCATGACGCAATAAGGGCCGCGGCAGTATGCGACGACGTCGCGCCGCTTCCGAAGCTCCTTGGAGCGCGCGGGCAGGTCGGCGAGCGGCATCGAGATCGCCCCGGGCAGATGGCCCGCCTCGTATTCTTCGCGGGGCCGGACGTCGATGACGGTCACTTCGCCCGCGCGGACTCGGCGCGTCAGTTCCTCGTCGTCCACTGGTTCGAGAGCGCCGCGCTTCTCCAGGAACTGTCGCCTTACCTGGGCGATCTCGGACAGGCGCGACTCGGCCAGCCTCCGCAGGTCGAGCAGGAACGTCTCGACCCTCGGATCGGCGATCCGATAGGTGACGTACTGCCCGGCCTTCTCCGCCTCGACCAGTTGGGCCCGGCGCAGCACCTGGAGATGGTGCGAGGTCGTCGCCAAGCTGTGTCCGACCTGGCGGGCCAATGCGTCGACCGTGCGCGGTCCCTGCGTCAGCAGCTCGAGGAGTTCGAGCCGGCTGGCGCTGGACGCCGCTTGGCCCATCCGGGCGATGTGCTCGTAGGCGACGGTCTTGAGTGAACCGGTTCGGGTCGTGACGGCCATGGCAGAAGATCAAACAATCAAGTGATTATTTGAATACTGCTCGCGCACGACCGGCACTGTCAAGCTTCTTGGCCCGCACACTTTCCCCTCGGTCGGCACCCGCACCGTGTAGCGCTCCGAGTCGACCGGCGCGTCGACCGCCGATCAGCCGCCCGCCGAGCCCCCTGCGGCGCCGGCGACCATCGCGGCTGGCGCTGGGCCGATCTGATGCGGCGCGTCCTCGCCATGGATGTGCTGGCGTGTGCCCGTTGCGGGGGACGGCTGCGGCTGATCGCCACGCTGGATGCCTCTGACGTCACGCGGCGCATCCTGAGCCATCTCGGCCTCCCGACCGAGGTGCCGCTGCCCACGGCCCCCCGCGCTCCGCCCCGTATCGACGACTGGGCCAGCTGACGCGTTCGCACACTGTCTGTCCGATCCGCCCGTGCGCGCAGGGTCGAGGTGTGCCTCCCGGCGATGCTCATCAGACGGTGCTCCGACCGGCGACATGGATCGTGGTGCAGGGCGCCGCCAATCTGCGCTGTGCAAAGGGGAATCCCGGCCCTGTCGACAAAACCTCCATCCCCGGGTCACATCCGGGCGGCGTCTCCAATCCTAAGTCTTAGTATCCAAGGCGCTTGCGCTCGCGTCTCCAGACGGCCCGCCGGCCAACTTGGGACCATTTGAGTCCACGACGAACGGCCGCTGCTCGGCCCCTCGACCGCTTGCGGTGCCAGGCGTCCACGACGCCCGCGTGGATGTTCAGCATCGTCGAAACCCGCATCAGTCCTATCGACGGTGGGGCTATGCTCACGCGGCGGCCCGCTCACGTGCAGGCGCCTGAGCTTTCCGCCTGCTCTCGGTGGACTGGACTTCTCGACGGGACTTCAGCGTGTCGACATCCACGGCACAAGTGACCGCCACGCCGGACTTGTTCCTCCCGCCCTACGTGGTGCTCGTGAATACAGGCGGTAAGTGGTTTCGGGCGAGCCGTCCTTCCTGCACCTGTTTGCTTGCCTCGATTACGCTTCGTCCGACCGCCGGCCTGTGGGTAGCAGCATCGGCACCGTCCGGCGATACGCCTCGTACGCGGCACCGTGCGCGTGCACGAGGTCCCGTTCCTCGAGTTGAATCGCGACGAGAATGTACGCCGTCGTCGCGAGCGCAAACACCAGGTGCGCGGCCGTCATGACCGGCGTCATCCAGAACGCGAGCAGGAATCCGAGGTACAACGGGTGCCTGACGTACCGGTAGAACGCCGGCGTGAGGAAGGCGGTCCGAGTGTAGGGCCGGCCGACCAAGGGCAACCAGACCTGACGGAGCCCGAAGAGATCGAAGTGGTCGATGAGGAAGGTGCTCAGCAGCACGATCGCCCAACCGGCGGCGAACAACGCCCACAGCAGGACCCTCATCGCCGGGAGATCAACCGTCCAGATCTCACCACCGAGCGGGCGCCACTGCCAGAACAGCAACAGAAGGGCGAGGCTCGCCACGAGCACGTACGTGGCCCGCTCGATCGTCCAGGGTACGAACTGCGTCCACCACTCCTTGAACGACCGTCGTGCCATGACGCTGTGCTGGATGGCGAACGCGCCGAGGAGGGCGAAGTCAATCGCCAGTGCGTGCGTCGCAGGACTCCTCAGCGCACCATCCAATCGCGTCGGCACGCCGAAGCCGCCGACGAAGGCAACGGCGTAGAGAAACGCGCCGAGGAACACGACATACGCCAGAACTCCGTACACGAAGAACGCGAAGCGTTTCAGCATGGCCGACCTCCTGTCGCGCGTAACGATAGGCGACCGTATCGCCGGCATGCGATGGGAGGGATGTCCCGATTCGGGTAGAATTCGCCCTGCCAGCCGGGACAACCGTCCCGGTTCGCCGGGTCCCGTCCTCATGGCCACCACGAGCCGCCAGCGCATCCACTATGTGACCGCGTCAGACGGCGTGCGGCTCGCTTGGGCCGACTCGGGTCGCGGTGCCCCCATAGTCAAGGCGGCCAACTGGCTCACGCACCTCGAGTACGAGTGGGAAAGCCCGGTCTGGAAGCACTGGCTCCAGTTCTTCGCGGACCGGTTCCGTCTCGTCCGGTTCGACGAGCGCGGGTGCGGCATGAGCGAGTGGACGGTCGGCCATTTGTCGGTCGACCGCTGGGTCGCGGATCTCGAGTCGGTGATCGAGGCGGCGGCGATCGAGACGCCGATAACACTGCTCGGCATTTCACAGGGCGCGGCCACGTGCATCACCTACGCGGCGAAGCGCCCAGAGCGCGTCGCGAGGCTGATCCTGTACGGTTCCTACGCGCGCGGATCGTGGCGGCGCGGTGTCGAGCGGACCGAGCTGGAATACCGCGCGATGGTGGAGCTCACGCGTCTCGGCTGGGGCCGCGACAACCCGACTTTTCGTCAGATCTTCACGTCACGATTCATCCCTGGCGGCAGCGACGAGCACGTGAAGTGGTTCAACCAGCTGTGCCTGAAAACTACGACCGGCGAGCTCGCGGCCGAGTTGTTCGAGGCGCGCGCACAGGTCGACGTGACATCGATGCTCGGCCTCGTCCGCGCGCCGACCCTGGTGCTCCACGCCCGCGACGACCAAGTCACCCCCATCTACGAAGGACGGCTGGTCGCAGCCGGCATCAACGGGGCGGAGTTCGTCGAACTGGACTCGAGGAACCACATCCTTCTCGAATCGGAGCCCGCGTGGTCGCGCTTTCGGGCGGCGGTGCTCGAGTTCGTCGGAGGAGGGGTCGAGGACGCTGCCTTCAGCGCGTTGTCCGGACGAGAACGGGAAATCCTCGGCCTGATCGCCGACGGACTCAGTAACCTCGAAATCGCGGTCCGGCTCGCGATCAGCGAAAAGACGGTCCGCAACCATACGTCGAATATCTTCGACAAGCTTGGCGTCTGGACCCGGGCTCAGGCCATCGTGTTCGCCCGTGACCGCCACTTCTCTGAGTAGCCACAGCAGCCCGGTGGCGGCAGCTACCGCGGCCACGTAGCTCAGCGCGGCGCGTGGCGAGGCCGAGCGGCGTGACCGCGCCGACGCGACTCGATCCGCATACTCACTCAGTCGGCAGCGTCACCGTGAACGTGGAGCTGCACGCTCCGGTAGTGGGTGGAAAGCATCCCGATCAGACCGCCATGACTGTCGAAGAGGGGCGTCGACTGGACGGCGCGCACGCCGGCCTCCCGCAACGCGGACCCCGCGGACGAGCGGTGCAAAGGGGAAGAAAGACCGGGCGCCAGCGGGGATCAGGGTCGGATAATGGCCGTTCCGTCACCCCTCCTAATGCCGACTATCCTCGTACTTACAGAAACCACGTTGCCGTAGGTGCCATGGCTGCCGGCATTGCCGTCGCGCATTGCCCGCCATTGCCCGGAGGCCACGAAGGCCTCCGTTGCCGCAGCGGCGCGCAGTGCGATCGGCAATGCCGACGGTGCCATACCTGAAGAACGCAGGAATTCGGCCGGAGCTTACGGCCGTGCGTCGGACGCCAGGAACCCACGCGCCGTTGCCTACGTCAGCGCGGCAATCACGAGCGGCTCGAGCAGCGGCCAGGCTGCCGCGACCACCACTGCCGCCGTCGCACCCATCATCGTGACCACGGTGTTTCTCGCGGGTCGCTGGCCGGTGCGCCACGTCTGCAGACCGACCCAGAGCCACGCCCCCAGCACCATCGCAACCGCGATGTACAGGGCCCACCAGTACGCCTGAGCGAAAAGCGCCAGAAGCCCACCCGTCGATGCGAGCATCACGGCCGGCAGCGCAAAGGGCAACGCGCAGCAGACGCCGCAGGCAATGGCGCCAATCGCAACCGTGGCGGCCGTCGCAGAGACGGCACGCCCTGAGGACGGCGGGGCCATGGGCAACCTACGCTCGCTCATGACCACCTCGCCTCACACCGCGCGCGGGCCGAACACGATAACCGCCGCACCCACCAATGCGATCGTCGCTCCCAGCACATCCCACCGGTCGGGTGGCGTCTCCTCGACCAGCCAGAGCCACACCAGCGAAGCCATGATGTAGACGCTGCCATACGCGGCGTAAGCCCGGCCGGCGACGCTGCTGTCGACCAGTGTGAGCAGGTAGGCGAACACCGCCAGCGAGAACATTCCGGGAATGACCCACAGCCCGGAGTGCTGGCTGCGCAGCCATGCCCAGAATGAGAAGCAGCCGGCAATCTCGGCGAACGCGGCGAGCACGTAGACGAGGGTGGTGCGCATACGCAACCGATGTTCTCATTGCTGACGCCCCGTCAGTTCGAAGAGCAGCTCCGGTACGACCTCAGCCGCGGCCGCAGGAGCCGTCACCAGCAAGCGCACCTCGTGCGCCGCCTCCTGCAGGTCGAAGGTGAGAAACGCGCAGCAAGACCGCTCTTGGTCCACGAGCGTACGCACGCGCGCGGCGGCCTCCGGCGCATAGCGCAGGTCGAGCGTCAGGCCCCGCCGTTCGACGTGACGAAGCGCGTCCCGGCTCAGCGCAGCGATGGCGGCGAGGCGAGCGCGGTGGTCCGTGGGTGACAGCGTGCAGGCGATGGGGATGTCCGTAGCCATGAGGCCTCCTCACCGCGTACGCTACAACCTCAAGTCACTTGAGATTCAAGCGCTATCTGTGGACCTGGCTATGAGAATCGGTGCGCTCGCTCAACGGACCGGCACGAACGTGCCGACCATTCGCTACTACGAGTCGATCGGCCTGTTGGCTAAAGCCGCGCGCCACGACGGTGGACACCGGCTCTACACCGACAGTGACGTCGAGCGGCTCACGTTCATCCGCCGGTGCCGTGAGTATGGGTTCACGGTCGAACAGGTCCGTTCGCTCGCGACTCTCGGCCGCGATCACCAGCGGTCATGCACGGAGCTCCGCGAGGTTGCCGCCACGCATCTCTCAGGCGTTGAGGCGCGGATTCGGGAACTGCAGGGGCTGGCCCGCAGCCTCGAACAGTTCGTCGCCACGTGCGATGCCACGTGTGCCGGAGGGCCGGGTCCGGCGTGCACGATCCTTGGCGACCTCGGCAGGTCCGGAACCGTGATCGCGTGTGCGACCGCGCCGACGCGTTCGCGACTCGAGGTCAGTCAGCGAGGGCCGTCGCACTCGACCGGCGATCGGCGCACGCGCCGCCGCGGGTCTCACAACGCGTGAGCGTGAGCATGAGCACGGCACGCGAGCGCGGCTGAACCTTCAGCGCATCTTCGCCAGGCGCTCAGCGATCGCGTCGGTGGACGGAACTCCGCCCTGGTACAGCCGTCAACTCGGTGGTGGATGCGGCGTTGCTGGCTCGTCGAGCCCGAACAGGTCGCGGTTACCCACCAGGACAGTCGGGGTGCCGTAGCCGCCACGAGGATCTGACTCGGCCAGCGTGTCGGCGTCGATGAACTCGTAGTCGGCCGGCCAGCCGAGGCGCTGGAGGGCCGCATCGAAGTTCGCCCGCATCGTGGTCGTATTCACGCAGCCTTCGCGGGTCAGGAACACGAGGTCGCGTGCGTGTGCCGGTCTGCGCTGTGACGCCATGCAGCCAGAGGCGATTATGGCGCAGCCGAGCAGCACGCCGGCACGGTACGGAGTCATAGAGAGAGTGTAACGCACGCCCGAATAGCTGACTGCCAGCGACCCGCCGTCAGTCGTCCCCGCTCACGGTCGCTCACGATGGCCGCGTGGTGGCGTCGAGCGCCGCCAGGCGCAGCGCGGCCGCCCTGCGACGATTCCACGGTCAAGGTTGATTCGGCGCCTTTGACATGGGTGCGGTCTTGAAGTCGAACCGCAGCACCTCACCGGCGCTCCCAACCGGGGTGACGCTGGCGGTGTGGCCAGGACCGAGCCATGCGGTCTTGCCGGCGTCGATCAGCCGGCCTGGGCTGCGGTCCTGGGTGATGCTGGTGGGCGCCAGCGCCACGAGCAGCGCCGGATGGTCGCCCGTGACGACGGTCACGACTTTGCCGTCGACCACCCGGACGCGCGTGATTCGCACCTGCGCGTTCTCGAACTGGGTCCGCTCTACGGTCGTCCCTGGAATGGGGGCCTCGCGAAAGAACTTCCCCTTCAGCAACGCCTCTTCCAGCGGCTCCGTCTTGAACTCCACCCGCAGGAAGTCGCTCGGCGTCGCGGTTGCGTTCTCCACCGAGTGCACTTCCTTGATGCCCTTGTAGACGCGGAAGCTGCCAGCAGCGGTCGCCGGCCGCGTGACGCCGGCGTAGGGCAGGCCCTCGTGTTTGAAGAGCACGGGTGGGCCGTCGTTCAGGTAGACATACGCGGACGCTCGTTCGGTATGGTGGTGCGGCGCAAGCACTGCATGCGCACCGTAGATGACCCGCGTCACCTTGACCCAGGCGTTCTCGAACTCGAGGCGATACGCATCGGAGCTGACGGTCAGGGCATCTTGCGCGCCGCCAACCAACACGGACAGGCTGACGCCGATCGACACAATGGCGGCGGGCAGAAACGATCTACTCATGGCGCATCCTCATTCAGGTCGGCTCGCTCAGTTGGCGCAGCCGTGAACTGCGAGACAGCACTGTAAGACGTCGCGGTCGTCAGCAGCAGCACGGGCGCGTCGGGGCCTGCGTTGCAGCCGCGGACGCTGGGGCGCCGCACCCACAGCCCGCCTTGAGCTCGGCATCGCGGACGCAGCACGCCTCGGTGCCAGCGGGCGCGGGCCCGCCACAGCAGTCCCCGGCGGGCGACACGGCTTCGGTGTGGGTATCGACGGGCGGTGTGGGCGACGACTCAAGACGTGACATGGCCACCTCTCCAGCAGCGGACCGCGTCTATTCGCGGCCACGCTCCTGAAGACGACGGCCGGTGTCCATGGACGCAACGCGCCCCGCGTCGTTCCCGCACGGCGCAGCGCCGCACCCGTCAACGGCCGTCTCTTCCGGTGCGCCACACGCCCCGGGAGCGCGCTTGTGAAAGTCCGAGACGCCCCCGCGCACGTCCACTGCGATGCTGCAGCACGTCAACAACATCTGACGCAGCTGCACCCGCCCGCGCTGCACGCGCGACTTCATGCCCGAGGCAGAGACGCCGAGTTGGCGGGCGGCGTCCGCCTGCGAGACGCCCTGCAGTGACGTCAGCGTGATCGCGGTGCGGTACGGCTCGGCCAGGCGGTCGATCATCGCCGTCAAGCAGGGCGCCAGTTCGGCTTCCGCAACCCGGTCGGCGCCTGGATCGACGTCGGCAGGCAGATCTCCGTCAAGGGGATCCGTGCGTCCGTCGCGCCGCAGGCGAGCGCGCAGCGAGTCCCGCAGCGCGTTCCTCGCGATCTGGAAGAGCCAGGCTTCGGGGCGATCGGTGCCGCGCAACGTGGCCAGGCCTCGGATGACGCGAAGGAAGACCTCCTGCACGAGGTCATCCGCGTCGACGCCCGGCGGCACGCGGCGCGCCAGGAACCCTCGGAGGGGCGGGCCGAACTGCTCCCACAACGTCGCGGGATCCACCGCGGGCGGTGTACCAGCGGTCGAGCTGACTGCGGGCGACGTGAGCTCCGACATGGCGACTGCGAACACCTTATCCTTCCAGGTCTTCCCCAGAAAGACGCCGGTGGTGCGGAATGGACGCAAAACCTGCGGTCGAGTTGGCCCTAGGTGCGTCCATTTTCGCCAGCAGAGAACGCCGGCCGGGTGAGACTCCTCGCCTCACCCGACCGACACCCCCGCATCACTTCGTGATCACGCCACACGCGATACGGTCGCCCGAGCCGCCCGACGGGTCGGTCTTGCCATCGTCCGGTCCGGCGTGCACCACGAGCGCCGTAGCGCCGTTGGCGAACACCGAGTTGGCGTCGGTGCCGAACGAGACGCCTTTGGCCATGACCATCCCTTTGGCCGTGCCGTCAGCCGCCACCGTGAAGTTCTCCATGTCGCCGGCGTGCGGACCGTCAGCGCTCTGGAGCCCGTGCTTCTTGCCCGCCGGGTTCAGGTGTCCGCCCGCGGTGGTGAACCCCGGACCTTCGCACTTCCCCACGGCATGGACGTGAAGGCCGTGCTCGCCCGGCTTCAGCCCCTTGAGATCGAGCTGAATGTGGACCGCGCCCATCGACGACGACAGGGTGGCCGTGCCGATCGACTGTCCCTGGCCATCCTTCATCTCGACCTTCACCGGCGCCTGAGCTGAAAGCGTGGCCATCCCGGCCACCAGCACGGCACCAATCGTCGTCGTTCCCCACTGCATTGCACGCGTCATCGACTCATCTCCGTTGCTCTGCGACCTAATCGTCGCCTTTCACGCTTGTCCACGCCGTGGCCGCATCGCTCACCGGCGGCAGCGCCAACGCCACCACACCGGCCACACCGGCCAGCACTACGGCGCCCCAGAGCGACGCCGAGACGCCGGCGACCTGATACAGCACCCCCGACAGCAGCGTGCCCATCAAACGGCCGCATGCGTTGGCCATGTAGTAGAAGCCCACGCTGAGCGAGACGCGGTCGGCGTCCGAGTAGGCCAGCACCAGGTAGGAGTGCACGGCGGAGTTCAGCGCGAACACGATGCCGAACAGCCCGAGGCCGACCAGCATGGTGGGAGCTGCCGGCCACTGCCAGCGCAATCCCAGCGGGATGAGCGCCGTGACCGCGGCCAAGCCGAGACCCAACGCGCTCGTCAGTCCCGGTCCCGGTGCGTGGCCCCTGGTCACGACGCGCAGGATCACCGGGGAGGCGCTCTGCACCGCGCCATACGCGATGACCCACAGCGCCATGAACCCACCCACCTGGGCGAACGACCAGCCGAGCACGGAAGCGAGGAAGATCGGCACGCTGACGACGAACCAGACGTCCCGGGCCGCGAACAGCGCCATCCGCGCCAGCGACAGTCGGTTGATCCCGGTCGAGTTCGAGAGGATGCCGGCGAAGGCGGTCTTCTTCTTCGCCTGACCAATGTGGCTGGGCAGCGTGGTCAGGACGAACAGCAGCACCAGCAGCACGCCGCCGGCCATCGCCAGCAGTGCTCCACGGAATCCCAACGCCGCCAACAAGACGCCGCCGACGAAGAAGCCCGCCCCCTTGAGTGCGTTCTTGGAGCCGGTCAGTACCGCGACCCACTTGAACAGGCCGGAGTCGTCGCCCTTCGGCACCAGCACCTTGACGGCGCTCTTCGCGCTCATCTTGGTCAAGTCCTTCGCGATGCCCGAGAGCGCCTGGCAGGTCATCACGTAGGCCACCGATGCCGCCATGCCCCATTCGCGATTCAACGCGGCCAGCAGCGCCAGCGCGAACACCTGCAGCACCAGGCCGAGCACGAGGGTGAACCGCACGCCGGTGCGCGAGGCCACCCAGCCGCCGACCAGATTGGTGACGATGCCGAAGAACTCATAGAGCAGGAACAGGAACGCGAGCTGGACCGGGGTGTACCCGAGCTGGTTGAAATGCAGCAGCACCAGCATCCGCAGCGCGCCGTCCGTGATGGTGAACGCCCAGTAGGCGGCCGTCACGGTGACGTAGTTGCGAAGGCTGATGGTCGACGACGGGGCCGACACGGCCCGGGCGTCGGCGCTCACCGGGTCGCGCCCACTTTCTGCGCGAGTTCGACCATGCGGTTCACGTAGCCGATTTCGTTGTCGTACCAGGCGAGCACCTTCACGCAGGTGCCGTCGACGACCATGGTCGATCCGGCGTCCACGATCGACGACCGTGGGTCGTCCTTGAAATCGACCGAGACCAGCGGACGTGTCTCGTAGCCCAGAATGCCCGCCAGCGGTCCGGCCGCGGCCTGCTCGAACGCCGCGTTGACTTCCTCCACGGTGGTCGGTCGCTGGACCTCGAACACGCAGTCGGTCAGCGAGGCGTTCAGCAGCGGCACGCGAACGGCGAGCCCGCTCAACTTGCCGAGCAGCTCGGGGTAGATGAGTCCGATCGCGGTGGCGGAGCCGGTGCTGGTCGGAATGAGCGACAGGCTGCTGGCGCGCGCTCGCCGCAGGTCCTTGCGCGGCGCATCGACCACCGTCTGCGTGTTGGTGATGTCGTGAATGGTCGTGATAACGCCGTGCCGGATGCCGAGCGCCTCATGCACCACCTTGACGACGGGCGCCAGGCAGTTCGTCGTGCAGGAGGCGGCCGTGACCAGGCGATGGACGCTGGGATCGTAGAGATGGTCGTTGACGCCCATCACGATGTTCAGCGCCCCGGTCTTGACGGGCGCGGCGACGATCACCGTGCGCACGCCCGCTGCGAAGTACGGGGCGAGCGACTCGACGGTGCGGAACTTGCCGCTGCATTCGAGCACGATGTCGAGCTGGTGCTCGGCCCACGGGCCCTCGCCGACCTTGCTCGCGCTCGAGAACGAAACGGCGGTGTCGTCGATCGTGATGGCGTCCGGCCTGGCCTCGACCACGTGCGGCCACCGCCCGTGGACGGAGTCGAACGTCAGCAAGTGCGCGGCGGTCTCGGGTCCGCCGGCGATCTCATTGATGTGGACGAACTCCAGATCGGGGCGTCCCCACCCTGCGCGGAGCGCAAGTCGCCCCATCCGGCCGAAGCCGTTGATCCCAATGCGTGTGGTCATGCGAGTCAGGTCGAAGGCGTTGCGCGGCGGCGCATCGGCCCATCCGATGTGCCCGCGCGAACAAAGGTCAGGGGCACCGGCGTGCAGCTGCTCCCGCGTTGCTGCAGGCGCGCCGCGTCGCGCTGCACCGACTCCATCTGTGCCAGCGCCTGGCGCACGGCGTCGGCGACCGCCGCCAGCTGCGGGTTCGCGAGGTCGGCGAGTCGGTACTGCACCCACAGGCCCTGCCGCCGCGTCTCGACGAGGCCCGCCTTCCGCAGGACCGCCAAGTGGCGCGACACCTTGGGCTGCGGGGCCTTGAGCGTCTCGTGGATGTCGCAGACGCAGATCTCGCCCTGCAGCAGCAGGCCCAGAATACGCAGCCTGGTGCGGTCGCCGAGCACCTTGAGCACGGTTTCGAGGTCGACCAGCGGTGTCGCCATATATTCGATTTGACAAATATAGCACGCAGGCGTAGCGTGGATTTATATTCGTTTCGGCGCATACGAACGCGCCGCTCCTCAAGGAGGAGTGCCATGCACGTCTCAATCCTTCGCCGCCAGCCGCCAACACTGATCGGGGTCTGTGGGCCGGTGCACGATTGGACGTTCGAGGCGTTCGAAGCGGAACTGGACGCCCTCGAGCTCAGCGGCGTCGCCGTCGACCGCGTCACGCCCAACGCTACCGAGAACGGTCCGCTGCCCGTCGTGACCATCAACGGTGAGGTGCGGTGGCGTGGCCGCTACCCCTCGCACCAGGAATGGGTGCACGCGATTGGTGAGGCCCGACGTGCGGAACTCACGGCAGCGCGCTAGACGCGACGGCCAGCGCGGCCCCGGGGAACTCCGATGACACCGACAGACGCGGCCGCAACGACGACCAAGCGGCTCAATCCCTTCGAACGCTACCTCAGCCTCTGGGTCGGCATCTGCATGCTCGTCGGCATCGCGATTGGCAAGGCGGTGCCCGGCATCACCGACGGTCTGCGGCGACTCGAGTTCGGCCAGGGCAGCCAGATCAACGTGCCGATCGCCGTGCTCATCTGGCTGATGATCACGCCGATGATGATGAAGGTCGACTTCGCGTCGATTCGCGACATCGGCCGGCGTCCCCGCGGCCTGTTCATCACCCTCTTCGTGAACTGGCTGGTCAAGCCCTTCTCGATGGCGCTGTTCGGCTGGTTCTTCTTCCGGCTGCTGTTCAGTCCGTGGATCTCGGCCGCCGATGCGGATCAGTACATCGCGGGCACCATCATCCTCGCGGCGGCCCCGTGCACCGCGATGGTGTTCGTCTGGAGCTACCTCACCGACGGCGATCCCGCGTACACGCTGGTGCAGGTCTCCGTGAACGACCTGATCATGCCGGTGCTGTTCGCCCCGATCGTGCGCCTGCTCGTCAGCGGCGCCTCGTCGCTGAACGTGCCGTTCCAGGTGCTGCTCTACTCGGTCGTCGTGTTCATCGTCATCCCGCTGGCCGCGGGCATCCTGCTCCGCCGGTGGCTGGTGGCGGGCGGCGGCCGGGAGCGATTCGAGCGGGACATCCTGCCGCGCTTCGCGCCCATCAGCATGCTGGCCCTGCTGGCCACGCTGGTGCTGATCTTCGCGTTCCAGGCGGACAACATCACCAGCAAGCCGCTGCACGTGGGGCTCATCGCGGTGCCGATTCTGGTGCAGGTCTACTTCAACTCGTCGCTGACCTACGGGTTGATGCGCTTGTTCGGCGTCGAGTACGGCGTCGCCGCGCCGGGGGCCCTCATCGGGGCGAGCAACTTCTTCGAGTTGGCGGTGGCCACGGCGATCGCGCTCTTCGGCCCCGAGTCGGGGGCGGCCCTGGCCACCGTCGTCGGCGTGCTGATCGAAGTGCCAGTCATGTTGTCGGTCTGTGCGGTGTGCAACCGCACACGGCATTGGTTTCCGGCACCACGGGAGGCTGCGTAGATGCCCCTCGTGGTCTTTGCATGCGTTCACAACGCCGGCCGATCTCAGATGGCAGCGGCGCTGTTCAACCGGGACGTCCGATCGGGCGCAGCCCGAGCCATCTCGGCAGGCACGAATCCCGGAGCCGCGGTGTACCCCGAAGTGATTCAGGTCATGGCCGAACTCGGCCTCGACCTGTCGAGCGCGGCGCCGCAACGCCTCACCCCGGAGCTCGCGGCTGGTGCGCAGTGGCTCATCACGATGGGGTGCGGCGATCGGTGTCCCGTGCTCCCCGGTGTGGTCCGCGACGACTGGCCGCTGCCGGATCCCAAGGGCCGCCCGCCGACGGAGGTTCGGGCCATTCGCGACGAGATTCACCGTCGTGTCACCGCGTTTCTCGCAGCGCGAGGCTGGGCGCGGTGACCACCGGCCATACGTCGCCCTTCCCGTGTGTGCTGGACGCCTGGGAGACGCACGAGGCGGAGCTTCGTCGGTGGTTGCTCAGCCGTCTGCGCGACGCTGCGCTGGCAGACGACATTCTGCAGGACGTTTTCGTGAAGGCCCTGCGGGAGGGCGGACACTTCTGCCGGCTCGAGTCGCCGCGGGCGTGGCTGTATCAGGTGGCCAGGCACGCCGTCATCGACCATCACCGGCTCAGCAAGACGACGGTACTGGCCGAGGACACACTGGCGCAGCCTGAGGCCGCCGGCACACCCGTCGACGCTCTCGCGACGGGCCTGGCGGCGGCGCTCGCCGCCTTGGATCCGGACGATAGAGATGTGATCGTCCGCTGCGATCTCGAAGGTCAGACCCAGGCCGCCTACGCAACGGCCCACCAGCTCACGCTGCCGGCGGTCAAGTCGCGGATTCTGCGGGCCCGCAGCCGACTGCGACGACTCCTGGTGGCACAGGCCGGGGTGCGCTTTGGTCCCACCGGCCAGGTCTGTTGCCACGGCCCCTTCGGCCAGGGCGAGTGACGGGGCCCTGCATCCTTTCGGGAGGTCATTCGTCCTCCCCGTAGACGCCACCGGCGCCGCGGTGGAGCGAAGGATTCGACCATGCACGTCATCGCGTTGAGCCGCAAGTGGCCTGACACCCACCCCAGAGCCTTCCTGGCCCTCGCGGCGGTGTCCTGGGTGGCCCTCTACTGGGCGCTGATCCCGGCATCCGAAGCCCTGGTGGCAGCCCTGCCAGTGGACCGCGCCAGCCATCTGGGTGGCGCCCTGCAGTTCTTCCTCTACGACACGCCGAAGGTACTCCTCCTCCTCACCGGCGTCGTCTTCGTGATGGGGATCGTGAACACGTGGTTCACGGCTGAACACACCCGTGCGCTGCTGGCGGGACGCAGGGAAGGCGTGGCCAATGTCATGGCGGCCGGCCTGGGCATCGTCACGCCGTTCTGTTCCTGCTCGGCCGTGCCACTCTTCATCGGCTTCGTCCAGGCGGGCGTGCCGCTCGGCGTCACCCTGTCGTTCCTGATCGCGGCACCGATGGTGAACGAGGTGGCGCTGACGCTGTTGTTCGGGCTGTTCGGATGGCGGATCGCCGCGCTCTATCTGTCGCTGGGTCTGCTGGTGGCGATCGTGGCGGGCTGGGTCATCGGCCGCCTGCGCATGGAACGGCACCTGCAGGACTGGGTGCGCACCATCCCACGGATCGATGCCTCGACGGATGACTCGAGCCTGACCTTCGCCGACCGCATGGCGTCCGCGGTCGAGTCCGTGCGCGACGTCGTCGGCCGGGTGTGGCCATACGTCGTCGGCGGCATCGCCGTCGGCGCGGTCATCCACGGCTACGTGCCAGAAGACTTCATGGCGGGCATCATGGGGGACGACGCGTGGTGGAGCGTGCCGCTGGCCGTCCTCGTCGGCGTGCCGATGTACAGCAACGCCGCCGGTGTCATCCCGGTGGTGCAGGCCTTGCTGGCCAAGGGCGCAGCGCTCGGCACGGTGCTGGCGTTCATGATGAGCGTCATCGCGCTCTCGCTACCTGAGCTGGTCATCTTGAGGAAAGTGCTCAAGACGCCCCTCATCGCCACCTTCGTCGGCGTGGTGGCCGCGGGCATTCTGCTCGTGGGCTACGTGTTCAACGCCGTGCTGTGACAAGGAGATTCATCGTGACTGAAGTAAAGGTGCTGGGAATCGGGTGCGCGAACTGCCGCAACACCCAGGCGCTCGTCGAGGCCGTGGCGCGCGATGCCGGCGTACCGATCGTGGTCGAGAAGGTCGAAGACCCACAGCAGTTCGTCACGTACGGCGTGATGCGGACGCCTGGCGTAGTGGTGAACGGCCAGCTGGTGCATGCCGGCGGCGTGCCGTCGCGGGAGAAGGTCGAGGGCTGGTTCCGCACCGTCGCCACACCATGAGCGCTACAGGCACGCCGCTCACCTACCAGGTCTCCGCGCGACGCATCGACGCGCACGGCAGCGAGGCATCGTGCAAGCGGGCCTCGCTAGCGCTCGATACGGATCTGGCCGGACGAGACGATGCCTTCAACCCTGCGGAACTGCTCCTGGCGGCGCTCGCGGCGTGCATGCTGAAGGGCATCGAACGGGTGGCGCCGATGCTGAAGTTCGAGTTGCGCGGCGTCGACGTGCGGGTCCAGGGTATCCGGCACGACGCACCGCCGCACATGGCGCGGATCGACTACGAGATCCGCGTCGACACGGACGAATCCGACCACCGGCTCGAGTTGCTGCACGCGAACGTGAAGAAGTACGGCACGGTGTTCAATACGGTAGCGCCGGGCACGCAGCTGTCTGGCACGCTGGTGCGTGCAGGCTGACCTCACCCCTGTCGGCGTCCGATGGCACGGCGAAGGGCCTTCTCGATCGCATCCGTGGACGGAACTCCGCCCGGATAGAGCCGTCACGTCGGCGCTGGGAGCGGCGGCGTCGGCTCGGGCAGGCCGAACAGGTCCCGGTTGTCGTACAGCACCGTCGGCGTGCCGTAGCCACGTCTCACATCACCGTCAGCAAGCGTATCGGCGTCGATGACGGCGTACGCCGTCGGCGCGCCGAGCCGGTCGATGGCCGCGTCCAGCCTGGCTCGCATCGTCGCCGTGTTGACGCACCCTTCCCTGGTCAGGAACACGAGGGGGCCGGAAGGCGTCCGTGGCTCCTGCCCGGCGGCTACGGTGCCGGCGGCCAGCAGCAACAGCGCCACGGCTCCGACCGAGACACATGCGAGCGGCGAGTTGTTGGCCATCGGGTAAGCTTACGGGCCGTACCTAGGTACGGAGTCAAGCCTCATGGCCCACCCCACGATCTCGGTTGGAGCGCTCGCCGCTGAAGCCGGCGTCGGCGTTGAGACAATCAGGTTCTACCAGCGCCGAGGGCTCGTCCCAGCTCCGCCGCGGCCGGCGCGCGGACCGCGGATCTACTCGCGCGACGCCATTGAACGCATCCGGTTCATCAAGGCGGCTCAAGGGTGGGGATTCAGTCTGGACGATGTGGCGGAGTTGCTCCGACTGGATCGCCATACCTGTAGTTGAAGTTGTTGAGTGCAACCTTGATGGTCACCGGTAGCCTTGGGGCGTCGCCGTATAGGATGCGCACGGGCCCATTGATCGGCGCGACAAGACAGCCCGCGCTGCGTGACGACGCTCGCCTGGTCTGAGGCGTGACGTAGAGCTGCCTGCACTCAAGCCGAAACGCGCCCAAGGCACTCTGGCCCACCATGAGGAGCTCTGCGGCGAAATCCTGGGAAGGCCCGCCGTCGAGACCGCGTACTTCCAGAATGGCGGGGCCATCCGCTGGGGCGAAGAACTCTGCCTCGCCAGCGTAGTTGTCCTGGCCGACACGAAACGTGGCCCTGCCTCGATGCGGCGCCTGATCCGAAAACAGGCTCCACTCTTTCATCGATGACGTGGGTGGCGTCGTTGTCACGGGATACCTCCAGCGTGGCGCCTTCTCGCTTCACCCTGCGGCTGACGCACTCATGACCGGACGGTCGAACAGCGAGTCGTCCTGAGGCTCGATCGGTCGCTCTACGCGGACACGCAATTCGCTGTCCTCGGCCTGGCCGACGATCGACTCGCTAAGCTGCGGCAGCGTCGCGACAATTTGGTCGATGCGCGACGATTCGCCGAAGAAGCCCGCTACCCGGTAGTTCGTGTTCCACTCCACGGCCCACGCCCAGCAGTCTGCGTTAGGGTCTCGCCTGATGAGCGCTTTGAAATAACCACTGGCCGCGTCCACCCATAGTCGGTACGGCCACTGGGAGATTGAACCGGCAAACACCCGGAGCCGCTCGTTGCCCCAGTCAGACCGAGAAGCGGACTGAACGGGATGGAATGCGCCAGGCATGAAGCCGCCGAGACTCCTTGTCGGCTGGTAGGTAATCATGTAGAAGAGAGCCGACACGTGACACCATGCGAGCAGCCGCATATCGGGGTTGCCCGGCGACGGTGGCGCCCCGATGTCGAAGCGGACACTGACTCCAGGCATCATCTGGCCACCAATACTGAAGCGTTGAAGCCCGCGGTCCATGCGGGGACCAGAAGTTCCACGCTGCTTTCTGGCGGCCTCGCGCCTTAGCCTGTTGTCGCGCTCGTCCGTTGCCCCGACGAGCGGCGGTTGCATCGAGCAGGCTGACACCCGATCCTCAAGTGCAGCCTTCCTCCGATTGCAGCGTTGGCACGCGCGGAGGATCAGGTTCCAGGACCCATCCAACGCACCGCGGGGCACGAAGCGCCTTCCGATGACGTGCTCTTTGGTGCTGTCGCGGCCGGGGACTCTGTCACCGCAATACGGGCAGGTCGCGTTCTTCAGAACGGTGGGCGAGCTGCGCCATCCCGGATCCCCGGGTGTCATGCGACAAGGATCGTCGCGCGGCCACCTGTCCGAGGCCGCTGCCGGACGACGATCTCCACGTCACTCCCTAGAGACACGAGGAAGCGCACGAGTCGATCCAACGAATAGCCGGCCAAACGGCCGCGGACGAGGGCAGAAACCTTTGGCTGATCGATCTCGAGAATCGCCGCGGCCGCTGCCTGGGTCAGGCCCCGGCGCTCGATGATGGCGCTTATCTTTCGGGCCAGTTCAGCTTTGGCGAGCGCCTCGGCTGGTCGCGGATGTCCGAGGTCCGCGAACACGTTGGCGCTGCCCACGACGTGTGTCTTCTTCGCCATCGTTTCTACTCCCTGCCTTCGCTAATCGCGACGGCCTGCTTCATTCGTCGCCTGATCAGTTCGATCTCCGCCTGTGGCGTGGCGATGCCGTGCTTCGACTTCTTCTGGAACGCGTGGAGGACGTAGACGCGTGCCTTCAAGCGCACCGTGTAGACCGCGCGAAACGTGTCACCGCGGTGGTCGGAGACAACCTCCACTACACCCGGGCCGAGCCCCTTCATCGGCTTGGCGGCAATGTGCTTCTCGCCACGTTGCGCCAGGAACAGCGCGTAGCCGATCTCGTCCTGCACGGGTGAGGGAAACGACTTCAACACACGGAGCGAGTCGCCGACCCACACGACGGGTTTGAGCGGCTCAGGCGTCACGCAGTCAGCATGCCATATCTAGCATGCCCACGACCAGTGGCGGTTCTGTTCCCGATGGCCGTTGACCACACGTGTCATTCTTCTTCACGGAGGCGAGAATCGGGCGACAAGCACGCGTAAGTGTCAATGTACTAACGACTTACTGAATGGCGGAGAGGGCGGGCCTCGGACTGCGTCCACCTGTCGAAAACAGAGAACGTAGCGGATTTCGCCTTTCTCCGAATCCGCCAAGAATCGCTCAAAGGCCGCACGTATTGCGCACGCAGGGCCATATACGACTTGTATACGGCATGCCGAGGACGACGACGGCCGCCACCTCTGCCACGGGGACTGGGCCGGGGCGGCTTTGCCCTCAGTCGATGACGCGCCGCGGGTCCGTCTGGGCGGCCGGCAGAGCGGCGATGAGTATCGCAGTCGCCGCGGCCAGCGCTTGCGCCAGTGTGATCGCAGCGAGCCGCGATGGGGCGAGCGCCTTCACGCCGAACACATAGGACTCGAGTGCTGCGCCCATGAGCATGGCGCCAACGACGCCGATGACGATGCCACTCGCCACGATGGCGGCACCTTGCCCCAAGACGAGCCGCAGCAATTGGCGTTGCGAGGCGCCGAGGGCGTTACGAATCGAAAGCTCCTTGGCCCGCTGCGTCACCGCGTGGCTGACGTAACCGTACAGGCCCACCAACACCATCACGAGCGACAGCGCGGCAAAGCCACCCACCAGCTGGAGGGCGAAACCAGCGCGCGCCACTTGCGCCCTTAGCGCTTGGCTCAACGGGGTGGGCTCGCCCACCGCCGCTTCTGGCCCGGCGCGCTCGACGGCGGCGACCGCCGCGGCCCGGTGCAACGACTCCGCTGCTTGCGCCATGGGAATGTAGAGTGTCGGTTCGCTCTCTGCTGAGTCACGGCCGCGTGTGTCGGCAACAACGCCAACGATGGAGCGCACGCGATCACTGGACTGCTCTGCACTCCCGAGGGTGACGCGCTGCCCCACCACACTGCGATCACCCCAATACCGGCGCGCCAAGGCCCGGTTGACGACCGCGACGGCAGGGGCTCCCCGAACGTCCTGTGCGGTGAGCACCCGTCCCTCGAGACGCGCGATGCCCAGGGTCGCGAAGTACTCGGGCGTGACGATCTCCCATCGGGTGCTGCCATGGTGGGCGCCTGTGGCAAAGAGCCCACGATCGTTCATCACAAAGGGCGACACCGCTCCCTGTTCAGTGGGCAGCGAGTACGCGGCGGCGGCCGCAGAGATGCCCGCCACGTCGCGAAGACGGTTGGCCGCGTTCGCGACAAAAGCGTCGAGGGCATCGGGCGGGGACAGCGCTGAGCCGGTCAGGGACGCCTCGATCGTCAGCACGTGCCCGGCGTCGAATCCCCGGTCCAGGCTTTGAAGCCGCCCCAGGCTTTCGAGCACGCTGACGGTCGCGGCGAACAGGACCAGCGCGATCGCCACTTCGGCCAGGAGCAACGTCGAGGGCGCGCCGCCCACACGCCAACTGGTTGCGGCAGCCGAGCCGCCCGGCTTGAAGAGTGCGCTCATGTCGGCACGCGACATCGACATCGCTGGGATTGCGCCGCACAACAACCCAGTGACCAGACCAGCCGCCAGCCCCACCCCCATCAGGTGGACATCGAGCGTCACGCTGGAAACCAGCGGCAGCAGGCTTCCCGTCGAACCATCCGCGCCCACGCGCAGGAGCGTCTGCAGACCCAGCTGGGCGATCGGCACAGCGAGCACCGCACCCGTGAGCGCGAGGCACGTGGACTCGATGAGCAGCTGACGTATGAGGCGTGCACGAGTCGCGCCGAGGGCGGCTCGGGCGGCTACTTCGGCGACTCGTGAGCGCCCTCGCGAGAGCAACAACGTCGCGACGTTGGCACACGCGACGAGCAGCAGCAGTGCCACGGCCCCGGACAGCAACTGCAACGTCGACTTCACCGGACCGACCGCGACCGAGTGCAGCGTGTCGGCGGTGAAGTATTCGCGCTGTCCCAGGACGAACGGATGGTCACGGCGGTATCGGGCGGTCGTACCCGCAGCGAGTTGTCTCGCCGCATCGACGCCGACGCCCCGGCGCAGTCGCCCGACGACGCGGAGGCGACGTGTGTCGTCCCTGGCAAGAGCGTCGACACGCAAGGGGATGTAGGCCTCCGCCGCCGGATCGGAGGCGAACGATCGCGCAGCAACGCCGACAATCTCATGAGACTCGTGACCCAGCCACAGACTCTGCCCGACGACGTCTTGAGCACCGAAATGACGTCGCCAGAATCCCTCGCTGATGACGACCACACGAGGACCCTGGGCGGCGTCCTCGTTGCGCTGAAAGACGCGGCCCCGCACCATAGGCACGCGGAACACCGCAAAGAACTCCGATGACACGCGCAGCGCACTCAGGGTCTCGCCGCGGTTGTCGGCCGACAGCCGGAGAGACACGGTGCGGTCGTCATAGGCAGTCAATGCCTCAAAGGCACGGGGAGACTCGTCCTGCCAGACCCGAAACTGCGATCCGCTGGACCGCGTGATCACCTCGATGGGCGATTGGCTGAACAGTTGAACGAGGTGCTCGGGCTCGGCGTACGGGAGGGGGCGGAGCAGCACGTGTCTCAGCACCGAGTACACCGCCGTCGTCGCACCGATACCCGACGCGAGCATCGCCACGACCGTGGCGACGAAGATCGGCGCACGCCGACCAAGACGTCCAACCAGCTTCACGTCAGACACGAGCTCATCGAGCCAGCGCACGCGGGAATCTTACGCAGGGTTTGAGGCATCTGCGCTCGCGCTGGTCAAATCGTGTGGGACGAGCGAACGGCACTCGTCGCCGTGGCGTCTGTCTGGTTCGGGGCGGGTCCGGGGTGAGAGGGTGGAACGCCCACCCAAAGAGCGACACCGCGACGCCTAGCTTGCGAAATCAGGCCTGAAGTCTCGTGTCGGAGGCTGCAACGCCGAGCCCTCGCGACGACGAAGGGCACACGGGCCTTAGCTCATGGATATAAATTACTGATTCTAAACCACTTATTTGGCGGAGAGGGTGGGATTCGGACCCTCTTGCCGCAGTTGACAGCGTGGGAGACAACGAGCAGCGGCCGCGGTGCCGGCTCGCGAGGTCGGCCCAGTGCTGACCGAGCCTGTGGCACTGTGTGGCACTCCATCCGGACCACGGGGCCTCAAGTGAACCCGCGCGACACCGATTCGCTCGATGAATCACGCCCTGCGACGACGTGCCTTGGCTCGCCCAACGACTCTTAATCTGTTGGTTGAAGGTTCGATTCCTTCCGGGCTCACCACTACCCCCTGCTCCACCAACAATTTGCGAATCAGGCCTGCGCCGTCTCCACAATGTCTCCACGTCCGGAGGCGGACGCGGGACGTTCGAGCAGCCGAATCGCGTCGGTCAACGCGCTCGGACTGAGATGCATGTAGCGCTGCGTGGTCGACAGATCACGATGCCCCGCCAGCTCCTGCACCGCCCGCATCGGCGCCCCCCGCATCGCCAGGTGCGAACAGAACGTGTGTCGCAGCACGTGCACGCCGCAGTACCGCAGGTTCGCTCGTCGAGCCACACGCCGCAGCAGATCCGTCAGCATGTGCTCGGCCAGCGGCGAGCCGTCGGGCTGCGTCAGCACGCGGTCAGCGATCGATCGGCGAGCACCCCGTCGAGCACCAGTAGCCGGTCGATGGCCTGCTCCGCGGACGGCCTGCGCCGGTGCCTGTTGTCGGGCTCGCCAATGGCGCCGTCGAGCGGCTTGTAATGGACGTGGTACAAGCGGGTCCGACCGTTGGCTCCGAGGGGTATCGGCCGCACCCAACGGCGGGCCAGCAGCCGGTCGATGAAGTCGTGGACCTTCTGCCCGTGGGTTATCCCGGCACAGGCCGCGTACTGGCGGCCCACGAAGACGCCGGAGAAGCGCAGGACGAGATCCAGGAATCGGCGCTGGCGGTCGCTTGGAAAGGCGCCATGCATCGCCAGGCGCGATGCAAGCCGTCTGCCCGACCGCGGACCCGCCGTGCGCGCCTGAGTACGGCGCCGAAGATCGCCAGGACTGCCACCGGCCGCGCTCCTCGACGTGGCAGAACCTGCGCCGTGGCCGGAGCGGCGCCCTGGACGTCCGACACAACAGGTGCTCCCAGTCGCGGCGGAGCGGTTGACGGACGCTGTCCTGTATGACACAGTCATACATATGGAAGAAGTCCTGACCATTCGCGTGCCCAAGGGCACGCGACGCCGCCTGGAGCGGCGCGCCAAGGCGCAGAAGCTCTCGGTGAGTCAGCTGGTTCGGCGCGCGATCGAACAGGATGAACTGCTCACGAGCCTGGCGTCGGCTCGCGCCGAGCTGCTGCCGCAGGCACGTGCACAGGGCATCTACACGGACGAGGACGTCTTCGCGATCGTCTCGTGATCGTCGTCCTCGACACCAACGTGCTCGTGGCGGCGCTCGTCGCCAAGGGCCTGTGCCACGAGGTCGTGGTGCGCGGCCTTGGGTCCTGCACGGTCGTCACGTCCCGAGCGCTGCTCGACGAGCTCGAACAGACGCTGCGAGCCAAGTTCAGAGTGGGACCCGCTACCCAGGCCTTCCTCGAGCAACTCCGCGGCCGAGTTCAGCTCGTTGAACCGACGCCGCTCGCGTCCCGGGTGTCGCGCGACCCGGATGACGACGTCGTGCTGGCCACCGCCGTTGCTGCCGACGCGAGCGTGATCGTCACCGGCGACCAAGACCTGCTCGTCCTTCGCCGCAATAAGGGCATCGACATCGTCTCGCCGCGGGACTTCCTCGGTCGCCTGTCGTCCTGAGGCCAGACGCGTACTTCGCGTCACTTCCGTCTCCAAAATGTCTCCAAGAACCTGCTGAACGACGAGTTCGAGGACCGGTGGCCGGAATCACGGGACCCGGCACTCTCCGCCGTCCGTGAGGCCGCGTGGTTCCTCTACAGCGACCTGCGCGCCTACAGGCTCACTGGCGCCAACCGTCTGCCCTTCGCCGTCCGCCGCCAGGTGGCTCGATGGGTACTCTTCCTTCACTCGGATCTTCCGTACAAATGGCCCGTGATCGCGGCGCCTGAACCGCTCTGAGAGCCACGTCCCGCGACGTCACGGTCCGACAGGACACACGCCGCCGGGCGAGACGCGGGCCAGCGTGGCGACGAGCTCTGGCACGAGAGGACGCAGATCGACGAGTCGATTGCCTGTGGCCCGCAGAACGACCACGGCAACGGTGAAGCGGTGGACGTCGTTCTGGAACGACAGGTTGCGGTCGACGGTCACGAACACCTCGAACTGTCCGTCAGCCAACGCCAGCAGCTCGCCGTTTCGCTTGCTGGCCCAACCCATCTCCGGCACGGTGCGCACCGTCAGCCCCGGAAGCTCGCGCTTCAGGCCCTTCGGAAGGCACTCATCAAGCAGGATGCGCACGGGCGAGGAGGGCGTCTTTGGCCTGTTCAAGCGCACCAACGGCAAGCTCGCGGCTCACCGTCGGAAAGTCGTCGAGGAACGCATCCAGCGAGTCGCCGCCTTCGAGGTAGTCGAGCAGCGTCTGGAACGGCACGCGGGTTCCCGCGAACACGGGGGTGCCGCCCATGATCTCGGGGTCGCAATGAACGGCCGGGCCGGGCACTGGCATACCGTGATTGTACGGCCTTCTTCCGTCTCCAGACTGTCTCCAAGAACCTCGTCGAATCGAGTGAAATGGCGTCGACCGCCGTGGACCAAGAAATAGTGGCTAACCCGTCGTGAATCAAGCATCTGGGGCCAGAAGGCGTGCGCCGTCAACCAGTTGCGAAATGAAGTGATTCAGACTCGATTCCTTCCGGGCTCACCAGCCTTCGCTCCCCTGTCAAGAGCCGGGCGGAGCTTCGGCCAGACAAGCCAGGCGAAACGGTATGTGTGCGTCCTTCGGAGCAGCGTCGAACCGGACCGGCACTATGTCGGGCTCACCGCCGAACCAGGCCATCGCCTCGAAGCGCACAACAGCGGTGCGTGCAAATACACGGCGACGTGGCGTCCGGGGAGCAGCCTGCCTTTGGTAGTCCGGCCACCAGGGGAACCTACGCGACGATGCACACGTTGTCGGCGACCCTGGGGAGGATGCCTTGACCGCCACGCCGATTGGCCATAGCATCGCCCCGCGCAATCGCCTCGAAGCGAATTCGGGGACACCCAGCGAGTCTGCGCATCTGCCGTGTGACTGGAGTCGAAAGGACACCCAATGAAGCTGCCCTTGATGACCTGTGCCCTGGCGTTGACGGCCACGATAGCGGCCGCGCAACCAACGATTTCGGCGTCCGACACCGTCGTCACGCCGGGCCAGGCGGTGAATGTCACGATCACGGGCACGCCGGGCCAGAATTTCGCTCTTCTCGGAAGCTCGGTGGGCGCCGGTTTCTCGTACGGGGGCGTGGCCTTCAGCGTCGGCGCGGCCGACCTGGCTCTCATTTCGGTTGGCGTGCTGAACGGCTCCGGGACCGCGGTCGTGGCTGTCGTGCCGCCATTCCTCGGGTCGACACTCGATCGCTATTACGTGCAGGCGGCCACATCGCCGTCCGCGGCATTCGTTCCACTGACCGCCAGCAACGGTGTCATTCTTCGCAATCGCGATAGCCTGCCGCCCGCCACTCCCCAGCGGTATTTCGGCGGAGTCGTGACGAACCTGAACGAGGCGAATATCCTGGCCGGCGGCTTCACGCTCTGCCACAGCAGCCTTTACAACACCTCAGGTGCAGGCCTCGCGGCCACCGTGGCGGGATGCGGGAGCGCCACCGACGTCCTGCTGGTGGCATGCCGGCCGACCGGCTCGCCGGTCCTGAGCGTTGCGGCCATGGCGCTCAAGACCGACGTGACGTTCGACACGGGGACCGGAGCCACGACGACTCGCGTCGCCAACGGGCTGCAGTGGTACTTCCATGACAGTCACGCGATGGGCTTCGCTGAGGATGGCGGGACCGTCAACAAGAGTACGTGTGACACCCAGGCCGGAGGCGACCGCCTGTGTCTACACACCGTCAACGTCGGCGGCTACCGATGCGGCTCAGTCCGGGGCCTCAACTCCAGCACCGCCTTCGAGCGCCGTATCTACACGCGGCCCGGTCCACTGCAGTAGATCGCGACATCTCCGCGGGCGCCCCGGATCGGCTGCAGCGACCGGCTGCAGACGCCCCGGGGCGTCGTCGGCGATGGACCGAAGCGGCGTAGCGTCCGCCAGCGAAGCCCTCGATCGACTTGGGACCTACGGCGCCGCCGTCCCGCTCGTCAGCAGTCTCGTCAGTCGCACCGTGAACTCCTGCGCGTCGAAGAAGCTCTTGACCGGCACGCGCTCATCGCGTCCGTGCAGGCGCAGGTCGTCCGGATCCACCATCAGTCCCGACACGCCATACGCCGGGATTCCCGCGTTGCGCCAGGGCACGGCATCGGTCGCGCCGCCCTGCATGATCTGAATGACGGGAATGGCGCCCCACATCTCCTGCGTAACCCGCTCGACCGCCTTCAGGACGTCCGGCACCACTGCCGCGGCGGAGCGGGGCTCGCGATTCGCCGGGGCCGACACTTCCAGTTCCGGATCGTCCAGCGCCTTGACGATCATCGCCCGCACGTCGCTCACGCGCGCGTCCGGCATCATGCGGCAGTTGATCCCGGCTTCGGCCGTCTGCGGCAGTGCGTTCGACGCGTGGCCGCCCTTCAGCATCGTGGCCACGCACGTGGTGCGCAGCATCGAGTTGTAGAGGGGATCCCTGGCCAGCACGGTCTCGGCCTCGACGTCCTTGGGGTTCTTGATCAGGGCCCGCATCGCCGCGGCGATCCGAGGCGTCTCGATCTTCGCCGTCTGCTCGAAGTAGGCGCGCGACACGTCGTTGAACTCCACCGGAAACCTGAACTGCGACAGCTTCACCAGGCCGGCGGCCAACTGGTAGATGGCGTTGTCGAGCCTCGGCAACGACGAATGCCCGCCGCGGTTCTTCGCCGTGACGGTGAATCCCGCCACGACCTTCTGGGTCGCCTCGATGGTGTTGGCCACGGGCGCGCCGTTCCTGATGAACCCGAACGCCCCTTCGTTCAGCACCAGCGAGGCATCGACCAGCTCGCGGTGATTGGTGAACAGCCAGCGGGCGCCGTTGCAGCAGCCGCCTTCTTCATCGGCGGTGAAGGCGACGACGATGTCGCGGTCGGGCATGTAGCCGTCCTTCTTCATCTGCACGACCACGGCAGTGAAGATGGCCACCTGGGCCTTGTCGTCGATGATGCCGCGACCGTAGAAGTAGCCGTCCTTCTCGAGGAACGTAAACGGGTCGAGGCCGGAGGACCAATCCGTCTTCAGCGCCTCGACGACATCCAGGTGGGCGAGCAACAGCAGCGGCTTGGGGCCGCTCGCGCCGCCCGTGCCGCGGTAGCGGACGACGACGTTGTGCTTGTTGGACTGGCTGCCGCCGAGAAAGATGTCCTGTTCTGCGAAGCCCGCATCGCGGAAGCGTGTGGCGAGCGCGTTGGCGACCGGCGTGGTGTCGCCGCCGATGTTGACGCTCCTGTACTCGATGATTTCCTTGTACACGTCCCGCGCGTACTGCTGCGACGGCGTGAGCGTCTGGGCGTGCAGAGCGCTGGCCGTGAGGGCCAGGACGGCGGCGGCAACGACAGTGCGCATGGGAACTCCCTTGATGCGTGGCCTGACGCGGCCCGGCGCGTGCCATCTTGAACCGCAAGCCGAGCTGTGAGCAAGCCCTCCTCGCGTGCGCGCCAGCGGTGGGCACGCTGGCAGACCGCATTGGACCCGCGGCAGCGGCGCGCCTCCAGCCGCTTCGCTTGCGGAGTGCCGCTCGTCGCGCCGACGCCGCTGCCGACGCAGAGATCGAGTGATGCCGACGAAGACGTGGTGCTGGCAACGGCGTCGCCGCGAACACGAGCGTGATTGTCGCCGGCGACCGAGACCTGCTCGTCGTTCGTCGCGACGACGGGATCGACCCGTCTCGCCGCGAGAATTCCTCTGTTGCCTGTCGTCCCGACCGCGGCCGCGCACGTCGGGTCCGTTCCGTCTACAGAGTGTCTCCAGGTGGCCGAACGAATCGGGTGAGGGTGGCGTAGCGACGCCTGAGAAGCACGTTCCACTCCTGTGGCAGGAGCCATCCGGACAGGCCCGCGAAGACCGCAAGAGCGTCTGCCACCGTCCGACGGCGTCGGTGGACTCAACCTTGCAATTCTCCCTCGCGAACGTCGGCATCGTCCGCATCTGGACATCGGCGAGGAGGTGTGATGAGCACGTTACTGATTTTGGTACTCCTGCTGCTCCTTCTCGGTGGCGGCGGCTTCTATGCTGGCGGTCCACGATTTGGCATGTCGGCTGGCGGCCTGATTCTCCTGATCATCGTGGTGATGGCGCTGACCGGCCGACTGTGACGCGGGCCTGACGGCGCGGCGCACGGGCGCCGCCAGCCCGCGCGGCACCATTCCGGGCGTGCTCGCGCCGAAAGTGCCGGTCGCTCGTCCAGCCGCCGGGACCGGCGGGCTGCCGGGTGGGAGTCCGACGGGCGCGCACGGCAGCACTGCCACGCCGGAACGAGCACGAGCCCCACGCCGCGTCTCTCGGCGCCGACCAAGGACGCCGCGCCACCGACCGACGCGGAGATGGCGCGTTTCCGCGAAGCGTTCGCGCTCGTGCGCGACAACACGTTCGACGAAGCGCTGAAGGTGTACGAGTCAGTGCTGGACGCCAATCCCGACAGCCCCGGGAAGGTGACGCCGGGACGGATTGCTCGGACGACCTCCGGCCCCCGGACGGATGCCGGGAGCCGGCGCGTACCTGGCGCACGCGCTCCCGGTGTTCCTGACACAAGCCCTGTTCATGCTCGGCACGACGGCCGCGGACGTGACCATCCTCCGCCGAAGCGCCCGCAGCGGCAGGCACGGCGAGACCGCTACTTCATAGCCGTCGCGAGGCCTCTCGCGACCGGCGCGCCCCGGCGGCGTACTCCCTAGAGCGGCGTCGACACCCCCAGCTTGAAGCCGTCCGGATCGGTGAACTGGAACATGCGGGCGCCCCAGGGACGGTCGGCCGGTTCGCTCAGGAGCGCCCCGCCGGCGGCCTTGATCCGCGCGGCGACGGCGTCCACGTCGGCCGCGCCCGCCACGTTGATCTGCAGGTAGAAGCCCTGGCCCTTGATGCGGTCCCACCCGAGCTTGCCGTCGTCCTGATTGAGCACGATGCGGCAGTCACCGGCGCCCACGACCGCGGCCACGACCTTGCCCTCGTTCTCGAACGTGTGCGCCACGGCGAAGCCGATGGCCTCGCGGTAGAAACGGATGGAGGCCTGCAGGTCCTTGCAGGTCAGCGAGCAGCCCAGGTTCGTGGCGTGGATGGCGGCAGTCGTGTCGGTCATGGATCGCTCCGGTGGCGGTGCGCTGAGCGCCGCGGCGGCGCGTGCAGCAGGGGAACCGGGAGTGTATCGGCCGAACACGACGCCGCGCAATCGGCAACCGGTCGACGCCGACCGGCATGGACGCCCCGGTCACTGCGCCGGCACCACCCCGCCGGACTCGACGGCCTTCCACTGCGACTCCACCGCCAGGCGCATGGGATGCGAGGCCGGCAAGAGCGGCTCCAGGGCCGACCGCGCCTCGGTGATGAGCGCCCGGCCTCGATCGCGATCGCCCGTGCGCGCCAACGCGACCCCCAGAGCCGCCCGCGCCGTCGCGCGGTCCTGCGGGCTGGCGTCCCCGGCACGGTCGCGCAGCGCCACCACCTCCCGCCAGACCGGCACCGCGCCCGCATCGTCGCCGCTGGCCACGAGGGCGTTCGCCAGCGCCTCGAGCATCCGCGCGGCATCGGCGGGCCACGCCTCGGCCTCCCGCTGCCCGAGGGCCGCCGCGCGGCGGGCCAGCGCGAGGGCCGCGGCGGGTGCGCCCTGGTCGAGGCGAAGCTGCGCCAGTCGCGCCAGGGCGCCGCCGACGGGACGCGCGTCGGCCCCTTCGGCCTTCTCGATGTTCGCCAGCGCGGTCGTCAGGCGCTCCTCGGCCTCGTCCAGCCGTCCCAGCCGGCGCAGGGCCTCGCCGTGATTCAGCATGCTCGTCGCCGTCCGCAGGTGCGTGGGGCCCGTCATGGCCAGGTTGATCTCCACGGACTTCCGGTAGAGGGCCTCCGCGCGTGGATAGTCGGCCAGGCCCATGGAGGCCATGGCCAGGTTGTTGTAGGCGCGGCCCGTCGCCGCGTGCTGATCCCCGTAGACCTTCTCGTAGATGTCGAAGGCCTCCTGCCAGAGGCGGGCGGCCTCGTCGAAACGCCCCCGCTGGTAGGCCAGGCCCGCGTAGCTGTTCAACGTGCCGGCCAGGTCCGGATGGTCGGGCCCGAGCTGCCGCCGCTGTATGCCGGCGGCCTCGCGATACAGGGGCTCGGCCTCGTCCAGACGTCCCTGCTGGTGCAGGGCCCAGCCGAGGCTGAACAGGCTCCAGGCCACCTCGACGTGCTCGTTCCCGAGCACGCGGCGGTTGATGGCGAGGGCCTCGCGATACAGGGCCTCCGCCTCGTCGCGGCGGCCGAGATTGCGGAGCGTGATCGCCAGGTTCGTGATCGTGGTCGCGGTGTCCTCGTGGCCCGTGCCGAGTGCCTCCCGCCGAAGCGCGAGCGCGCGGGTCAGGTACTGCTCGGACGCGTCGAACTCGCGGGTGTCGTGCGTCACGACGCCCAGCGTGTCGAGCACCTGCGCCAGTCCCACGGGGTCCGGCGCGTCGAGCCCCTCGAACGTGCGCTGCGCGTCGAGCAGCAGCCGTCGCGACTCCTCGTACAGTCCCAGCGACTGGTACACCTCGCCGAGCGTCCCCATCAGCCGCGCCCGCACGCGCGGATCGCCCTTCAGGTCGGCGGCGCTCGCGGCGCCCTGATCCAGCAGTTGCCGGGCCGTCACGGCGGTGCCCCGCGTCTCGTCCGGATCGGCATGGCGAAAGAGGTCGACGAGATAGGAGGACACGGCTTCCGCGGTCGTCGCCTGGAGCTGCGCGCGGTCGCGTTCGCGGGCCAGCCGCGCCGACTGCCAGGAGGCGTAGCCCGCAAGTCCCACCAGCAGCAGCACGGTCACAGCGGTGGCGGCCACCGACACGACATGGCGCCTGACGAACTTGCCCATGCGGTAGACCACACTCGGCGGTCGCGCCTCGATGGGGCGGCCGTCCAGATGGCGCTCGACGTCGGCGGCAAGCTGCTCCACCGAACCGTAGCGATCGGCGGGCGCGCGTTCGAGCGCGCGGAGGACGATCGTGTCGAGATCGCCGGCCAGCCGCCGCGCCAGACGCTCCGGCGTCGTCTGCCGCGCACCGGCGGTGGCGGCGTCGGTGGCGCGACGGCTCGGCGCCACCGGCGTCTCGGTCGCCAGCGTGCGCAGCGCGTCGGCGGGCGTGGACCGCGTGAGCGCGAAGGGCCGCGCCCCGGACAGCAGCTCGTACAGCACCAGTCCCAGGGCGTAGACGTCCGTGCGCGTGTCCACGGGCGCGCTCACCGCACCGGCCTGCTCGGGACTGGCGTAGTCCGGCGTGCCCACGAGATGCCCCGGCATCGTCGCGCCGGCCCGGTCCCCGTCCATCGACATGGCCTTCGCGATGCCGAAGTCGATGATTTTGGGCGTCGGGTGTCCGTCCAGGATCGGGACGAGGATGTTCGACGGCTTGAGGTCGCGGTGGATGATCCCCTTCTGGTGCGCGTGCTGCACGGCCCGGCAGACGGCGAGGAAGAGACGCAGCCGCCCGTCGATGTCCAGCCGCTCGCGGTCCGCGACGTCGGTGATGGAGGCGCCCTCCACGAGCTCCATCGCGAAGTAGGGGCGCCCGTCCGCGGCGGCGCCCGCGTCGAAGACCCGGGCGATACCCGGGTGATCCATCACGGCCAGCATCTGGCGCTCGGCGTCGAAGCGCGCCACCACCCGATCGGTGTCGAGCCCCTTCCTGATGAGCTTGAGGGCCACGTCGCGCCGGATCGGCGCTGACTGCCGCGCCCGGTAGACGGTGCCCATCCCGCCCTCGCCCAGCACGTCGACCGCCTGGTAGGGTCCGATGGTCGGCAGCACCCCGTCGGCGGGCGCTGCGGCGCCGGCGCCGTCCGTCGACTCCCGGAACGCTGCCATGCCGCCGCCCGTCTGCAGGATTCGCGGAGAGTCGTCGCGATGCGCCAGGAGGGACACCAGCTCCGCCGCCAGGGCGGGGTCCTCCGCGGCCAGGCGATCGAGCGCAGCCTGGCGCGCCGGGGCCTCGAGTGCGCCAAGGCGGAGCAACTCGTCCTTGAGGCGCTCGAACGAGGACATCGCGGGCATTCTATCGGCCCGTCGCGGCCATCCATACGGCGCGCGGATCGCGGGGACCTCCCGCTGCACGGCGTTGCTCCTCACGTGCACGGTCTGCCGCCCCAACCGGACCGGCCGGGGCCGTTGCGTGATTTCCCGACGGCCTGCGCATGTCAATCCAGCGGGGGACACCAGATGCCCCTGGGAAGGCGGATTGACGTGCGATTCAACGAACTCAAGGCGGGAGCGGTGGTGGGAATGGTCGTGCTTGCGGCGGCGTGCAGCAAGTCGTCGTCACCGACGGGACCGTCGGGGCCGTCGCGCACCCTGACGAGCGTCACCATCGGCGGGTCGTCGTCGTCGGTGTCGGAAGGCGGCACCACGCAGCTGACGGCAACGGCGCAGTATTCCGATTCGACCACCGACACCGTGACCGGCCAGGCCACCTGGACCTCGTCGAATCCGGCGGTGGCCACCGTCTCGGCCACGGGGCTCTTGACGGGTGTCAAGACCGGCACGGTGGACGTGACGGCGACGTTCCAGAACACGACGGGCCGTCGGACGGTCCAGGTCGCGCCGGCCCGATTCCAGCTCCGCGTGCAGCTGAACTCCGTGACGGCCATCGACACCTGCGACGACTTCACGCAGGGGCTGACCTCCGGCGAGTTCGCGGTCCAGGTGCGAACGGTGCTCGCCAGCGGCAGCAGCGACACGATCGTGGAGACCCGCGACTACCCAGGGAATCCGGCCTCGCTCAGCGCCCTCTCCCTGGCCCGGGGCGGCTCGCGGTCACTGGGCAATACCGAGACCTACACCGTGAACGGCGCGTCGGGCCAGTTCCTGCGCGTGGAGTTCCGGGCGACCGAGTGGGACGAGCAGATCGTGATCATCCCGCCGTCCACCCGCTGGGTGCGCGACGACAGCATGGACAACCGGCTGGGAACGCGGACGAGCAGCTACAACGGCAGCACGTTCTCGAACCTGGGCCCCAGCTCGATCACGCTGGGCAGCGGCGGCTGCCAGATCCGTCTGGACTACGAGGTCACCGCGACCCGGCAGTGACAGCGCGCGTCACTGCGCGGCGGGCGGCTGGGGCGCGAGCTCACGCGCCAGCCACATCCGGGCCACGGCCCAGTCGCCGTCGACCGTCCGCGCGGACACGCCAAGATGCGCGGCGGTCTCCGGCACGGTGAGACCGCCGAAGATCCTCAGCTCGGCCACGCGCGCTCCGCGCGGGTCGAGCTGGGCATAGCGCTCCAGGGCCTGATCGAGCGCCAGGATGTCGAGGGAGAGCGGATCGCCGCTCGCCACCTGCTCGTCCAGCGTCACCCGGACGCCGTCGTTGCCGCGCTTGGCGGCCTGGCGCCGGCGCGCGTGGTCCACCAGCACCTGCCGCATCACACGCGTGGCAACGCCCAGGAAGTGGGAGCGGTCCTGCCAGGAGTCGCCGGAAGTGCCCACCATGCGGACGAACGCCTCGTGCAGGATGGCCGTGGGCTGCAGCGTGTGGCCCTCCCGCTCGCGCCGCATCAGCGACCGGGCGATGCGTTTCAGCTCCGGGTAGAGCAGCTCGGTGAGCTGGGCGGTGATGCCATCGGCGTCCTCCCCGGCGGTCTGCAGCGAGTGCAGGAGGGAGGTCAGATCCCCCGACATGCGGGCGAGTTTACCAGCGCGCCCGGCGGTGTCCAGCGCGGAGGATCCGCCGCCGCGGTCTCGGCCGGGCCTGACCTTTCTCAGTGCCAGTAGCGAGAACGGCGTTGCCTTACTGTCGTGACAGATGCGATCGCACGTCGGGTGCCTGCATGAAATCCGCGCGCCGCCGGGCGCCGGTGGCGCTACCATAGGCCCGTTCACGGCGTCTCGGCCGCAGCCTGCTCCGGCGGGCGGGCCAGGCCGTCTCGCGCAGTCCTCCAGGGCCGCCGGCCGCGTCGTGCGGCAGATGGATCTGGACCTCCAGGGCGTGGGTGCCATGAAGAAATACGTTTCGATCATCGTCGGAGTGATCGCCGGCAACGTGCTGGCCGCCGCCATCCTCTGGATGAGCCCCAGCGGCAGTGCCATCGCGCCGCCGCCCGCAGCTGGCCCCGCCGCGGCTCCCGCGACCGAGGCCACTGGCGCCGTCCAATTCGCCCCGCAGGTCGTGACCGGCGACGAACTGGGCGGGTCTCCCGCCGGACTCGTCGCCCCGCAGGTGCTGCCGACGCCGATCCCGAACGAGACGCAGGTCTTCTTCGTGCCGACCGACAACGACGCCACGGCGACGGTGCTCTACCTGTACAACACGGACTCCGTCGCCCACATCGTCGCGTTGCGGGGCTTCAGCTACAACGGCGTGCTGGTCTACTCGCTGAACATCAACGTGGGCGCGACGAGCTTCCTTCGTCTGGCGAGCGACTCGATTTCGGCGGCCCCGCCCCCGAGCTGGGCCACGCCGGCGCCCATCATCACGAACTTCACCGACTTCACCTACTACGCGATGCTGTCGCTGCCCCAGGGTGTCCGTGTGGAGGGCTACACGCTGTACAACCCCGGCACGGGCGTCGTCGACCCGCGCGCGGACCAGGGCGCAGTGCCCCTGGTGTTCACGTCGACGCCGCCGGCGACCACGACCACGCCGCAGCCGCCGGGCCCGCCGCTGAACTTCCTGGCCACGCTGAGCGCCGGCAACACCGTCACCTTCAGCTGGAGCGCCCCCACCACGGGCGGTGCGCCCACGGGCTACATCCTCGAAGCCGGCTCCGCGCCGGGACTCGCCAACCTCGCGACGCTGCCGCTGCCCACCACGTCGTACACCGTGGCGGGCGTGCCGCGTGGCACCTATTTCCTGCGGGTGCGCGCGGTGAACGCCATCGGTCCAGGCCCGGCCAGCAACGAGGTGCAGCTCAACGTGCCCTGACGAGGGGCGCGCCCAGGCGCGCCCGCGCGTTCACCCGCACGACACCGGCCATCCAGGACCTCCGGTGCCGAGCCCGCTTGCGTCCGACGACGACCTGGCACGGATGATGGCGGCGCACGTCCGCCGGATTCCGCCGTTCCGCGCGCTCGTCCGTGCCCTCGAGTCCGCGCTCCTCCGGCGCCATGTGCAGGTCGAGGCGCCCGTGCTCGACCTTGGGTGCGGGGACGGCTCGTTCGCGGCCGTGACGCTGGCGGCGCCCGTCGCGCATGGTCTCGATCCCGACGCGGCGGACCTCGCACGCGCGCGACGGAGCGGGGTCTACGGGTCGCTGCACGAGGCGCCCGCGCAGGCGATTCCGCTCCCGGACGGGGCTTGCGGCCTGGTCATCGCCAACAGCGTCCTCGAGCACATCCCGGACCTGGCCGGGGCGCTGCGCGAAACCTCCCGCGTCCTCCGCCCGCAGGGATCGCTGGCCATCACCGCGCCCTGCCACCGCTTCGGGGCCGGGTTCGGCGTGGCGGTGCTGCTGGATCGCGCCGGGCTGCGATCGCTGGCTCGCCGCTACCGGACGTGGTTCAACCGCCTGTCCCGTCACCATCACCTGCTGAGCGCCGACCAATGGACGGCGCGGCTCGCGGACGCGGGCTTCGTCGTCGTGCACCACGAGTACTACCTGTCGCCGGCGGCCATGTTCTGGTTCGACCTGCTGCACTACGTGAGCGTGCCGTGCCTGCTGGCACGCCGGACGCTCGGCCGCTGGCATTGGTTCGGGCAGCCGTTGTTGGCCGGCGCGTGGACGGCGGGCCTGCTCCGTCTCGCACGCCAGCCGGCCCCCAACGACGGGGCCTGCGTGTTCCTGCTGGCCCGCAGGATCTGATCGCCGCCCCGCGCGCCCGTCATTCGGCCCACCGCGGCGGGCCGTGCGTGAACGGCCGTGTCAGCGGGCGCGGAGCAGGCGCTCGATGGCGCCGGCGTGCACGTCCGGTGCGAACTGCCGCGCCAGGTCCGCCAGCGGCTGGCGCGGGCGGGCCGGCCGCTCGATCTGGTCGACGAGGGCCTCGGCCAGGGCCGCCGCGTCGCCCACGGGGACGACGGCGCCGAACCCCGTCATCCGGACCGGCTGCCGCACGCCCGGCAGGTCCGACGCCACGACGGGCACGCCCTCCAGCATCGCCTCGATCTGCACCAGCCCGAAGCTCTCGGTCGAGTTGAGGCTCGGGACCGCGAGCACCGACAGGCGGCGGAAGAACGCCGGCATGGCGCCGTCGGGCTGGATCCCGGCGAAGCGCCAGCGTCCGGCGGTTTCGAGCGCCGCGATCCGCGGCAGCAGGCGCGCGCGCAGTCCCGCCTCGCCCCACACGCCCTCCACCGGCCCCGCGAAGAGGACCGTGGCCTCCGGCACGCGCGCGAACACCCGCGGCAACGCGTCGAGCAGGACCTCGACCCCTTTCTCGGAGGCGAAGCGCGTGGCCATGCCGATGACGGGCGGCGACGGCGCACTGCGCGCCTCCGCCGAGGACGCGGCTGGGACCGGCGGCAGGACGGCGACCACCGTGCCGGCGCGCCGGGACAGCCGGGGCGAGTGCGCGGCGAAGTCCTCGGTGTGGGTCACGACGTGGTCGGCCGCCGCCAGCGCCACGTCGTGCGCCATCGCCACCACGCGCTCGGCCAGCCGGTGATGGAGCCCGCTCGGGAGACGCAGATCGCAGTGGTACACGACGACGGTGGGCTTGCCGCACACCCGCGCCCGAAGCGCGATGCCCGCCGCGTCGATCTGCGGCAGGTGGAGCAGCACGGCGTCGTGGCGGAGGACCTCGCGCGTCGCCCGCCAGCCGAGCGACGGCATCAGCACGCCCTTGGAGAGGCGGGCCAGGACCGGCACGCGCTCGACGCGGACGCCCTCCACGACCTCGCGCCGCGGCAGGCGCGCGTCGAACCGCGACGTCAGGATCGTGACCTCGTGGCCGCGTGCCTGGAGCGCCCGCGCCTGCCGCTCGGCGTAGATCGTGAGGCCGCTGATGTGCGGCCGGTAGTACGTCAGGACCACGAGGACGCGCATGCGCGGCCGCGGATCGTACCACGCCGCCTGCGCGCGAGCCGGGTGCCGGACACGGCCCAGCACGACCGCGGCGGCATGGTCGCCGTGCGAGCGGTTCGGTATCATGCGGCCCCGATGCGCGTGGTTCGCCACTGGCGCACGTTCGGGCTGCCGCTGGTGCTGCTCGTGGCCGCCGGGCTCCGGCTCTCGGGGCTCGACTGGGACGACGGCCATCACCTGCATCCGGACGAGCGCTTCCTGTCGATGGTGGTCGCGGCCGAGCGATGGCCCGACAGCGCCGCGGCGTATCTGGACGAGCGCCGGTCGCCGCTCAATCCCCGCAACGTCGGCTTCGGCTTCTTCGCGTACGGCACCCTGCCCACCACGCTCGTGAAGGCCGCGGGCCTCGCCCTGGACCGGGCCGGCCTCGATCCGCTCACGGCGGTCGGGCGCGCCGCCAGCGCCGCCGCGAGCCTCGGCTCGGTGCTGCTCGTCTTCCTGATCGGCCGGCGGCTGTACGAGGACGCGCGCATCGCCCTCCTCGGCGCGCTCCTCCTGGCGCTGGCGGTCCTGCCGATCCAGCACGCGCACTTCTTCGTCGTCGATCCCTTCGCCGTGTGCTTCGTCACCGCGTCCGCCTGGGCCCTCGCCGGTCCCCCGCGCGTCTATCGGTATCCGCTGGCCGGGCTGTGGTTCGGCCTGGCGATGGCCTGCAAGCTGTCCGTCGCGACCTTCGCGCTCGTCATCGCCGCGGCCGCGCTCTGGGACGGACTCCTGCCCGCGCCCGCGGACGCCACGTCATCACGCGCGCGCCGCGCCGGCGGCGTGGTGCTCCGCGGCGTCGGCGCGGCGGCGGCGGCCGTCGTCGCGTTCCGCCTCGCGCAGCCAGACGCGTTCCAGGGTCCAGGCCTGTTCGACGTCTGGCCGAGCGTACGCTGGCTCGCCAACCTGGCGACGGCGCGCGAGCTCGCCAGCGGCGTCATCGACTTCCCGCCGTCGATCCAGTGGGCCAACCGCACGCCGTACTGGTTCGTCTGGAAGAACCTCGTGCTCTGGGGCCTCGGCCCGGCGCTCGGGCTCACGGCGTGGCTCGCCTGGGGCGTGGCGGGATGGCAGCTCGTCGCCGGCCGCGCCCGGCGCCACCTCGTGCCGGTCGTGTGGGTGGCCGTCCTGTTCCTCCACCAGGGCGGGCAGTTCCCGATGACGGGGCGCTACCTGCTCCCGCTCTACCCGATGCTCGCGCTGCTCGCCGGGTGGCTGCTGGTCACGGCCTGGGACCACGCCACGACGGGCGACGGCCTTGCCCGCGCGCGGTGGCGGCGGGCGCTCGCCGCCGGCGCGCTCGCGCTCGTCGTGCTGCCGACGGCGCTCTGGGCCGCGGCCTTCACGGCCATCTACCGGCGGCCCAATTCCCGCGTCGTCGCCTCGGACTGGATCTACCGCCACGTGCCGCCGGGCGCCACCCTGGCCACCGAGCACTGGGACGACACGCTCCCCTTGCCCCTGGGCGATCGATCCCCGGACGTCTTCCGCGCCGTGCAGCTCACGCCGTACGACGACGACACGCCGGCGAAGCTGGGCGCACTCGTCGAACGCCTCTCGGCCGCCGACTACGTGGTCCTGGCCAGCAACCGCCTCTACGACAGCATCCCGCGCCTGCCGATGCGCTATCCGATGACGATTCGCTACTACCAGGCGCTGTGCTCGGGCGCGCTGGGATTCGAGCGCGTCGCCGACGTCACGTCGTTTCCCTCGCTCGGTCCGCTGCGGGTGCCCGACCAGGCCGCCGAGGAAGCCTTCTCGGTGTACGACCACGCCCGCGTCCAGATTTTCCACAAGACGTCGCGCTGGGATCCCGTGCGCGCCCGCGCGCTCCTGGGCGACGTGGACTGGCAGGCCGTGGTCCGCCTGCGCCCGGTCAACGCGCGAGCCTACGGCACCGGCCTGATGCTTCGGCCGGCCGAGCGCGAGGCCCGGCGGGTGGGTGGCACCTGGGCCAGCCTCTTTCCCGCCGGGTCGCCCGCGCGCGCCTGGCCGGTGGTGATCTGGGCGATCGCCGTGGAGGGACTCGGCCTCGTCGCGTTTCCGCTCGCCGCCCTGGCCCTGGGCCGCCTGCCGGATCGGGGCTGGCTCCTGTCGAAGAGCGTCGGCCTGCTGCTGCTCGGCTACGCCGCGTGGCTGCCCGCCAGTCTGGGATGGCGGCCCTTCACGCGCGGCAGTTTCGTCGCGATCGTCCTGGCCATGGCCGCCGCGTCGGCCGCCGTCGTCTGGCGGCGCTGGCCCGAGGTCGCGCGGTTCTCGCGCGAGCGTCGTGCGCTGCTGCTCTGGGAGTCTGGCCTCTTCTGGGCCGCGTTCGGGGGCATGCTCGTCGTCCGCATGGGGAACCCCGACCTGTGGCATCCGCAGTTCGGGGGCGAGAAGCCCATGGACCTCGCCTTCCTGGGCGCCGTCGTCAGGAGCGAGTCCTTCCCACCCTACGATCCTTGGTTCGCCGGCGGATCGCTCAACTACTACTACTTCGGCTTCGTCCTCGTCGGCGCACTGGCGAAGCTCACACGCGTCGTGCCAGCGGTCGCGTACAACCTCGCCCTCCCGACGTTCTTCGCGCTCACGGCCGCCGCGGCCTTCAGCGTCGTCCACACGCTCGTGTCCGCGCTCGACCGGACACCCGCCCCCGACGGACGCCCCCGCGGACGCCTGGCGGTCGTCTGCGGACTGGCGGGCGCGTCGTTCGTGACCGTGCTCGGCAACCTGGTGGAGGTGCGCCTCGCGATCCGGGCGATCCGGGACGGCGCCTGGTCGCAGGTGCCGATCTCGGAGTGGTTCTGGACCGCGACACGGGCCATCCCGCACCCGCCGGGCGAGGCCGCGCCCATCACGGAGTTCCCGTTCTTCACCTTCCTCTACGGAGACCTGCACGCGCACGCGATGGCGCTGCCGTTCACCCTGCTCGTCCTGGCGCTCGTCGTCTGCCTCGTGCTGCCGCCGGCGCCGGTCGCCCCGGACGGCACGTCACGCACGGCGCGGTTCTGGCTGCTGGCCCTCGCGCTCGGCGCGCTCTTCCCCCTGAACGCCTGGGACTACCCCACCTACGCGTGGCTCGCCGCGGCGGGGACGGCCTTCGCCCTGTGGCTCGGCCGGGGCGCGGACGTGTCGCCTCGCGCCGTGGCCGGACGGGCGCTGCTTCGGGTGGCGGCCCTGCTCGCGGCGAGCCGGCTGCTCTTTTCCCCGTTCTTCGCGCGCTACGGCCAGGCGTACGGCGCGTTCACCCTGTGGACGGGTTCCCACACGCCGCTGTCGGCCTATCTGTCGATCCACGGCGTGTTCCTGCTGCTCATCGCCAGCGCCGCGGGCTGGCTCGCGGCCACGCGATTCGCGGCCGCGCGGCGAAGCCGCCGGTCGGCCGCCTCGCTCGGACTGACGGGCCTCATCGCGGCCACGGGAATCGGCCTGACCGTCGCGGTCGAGGTCGTCGCGATGGCGGGCGACATCGGGCGCATGAACACCGTGTTCAAGTTCTACCTGCAGGTGTGGGTCCTCCTCTCGATCGCGGCGGCGGTGGGCCTGGGCGTCGTCGTGGACGGCTGGCGATCGCGGCCGGCGCGCGGCCCGGCCTGGCGCGATGCGGCGGCCGCGGGGTGGATCGGCCTCGTCGGCGGGCTGGTGGCCGCCTCGGCGTCCTACCCCGTGCTCGCCACGCGGGCGCGATGGCGGGACCGCGTCCCATCGGAGGCCGGGTTCACCGTGGACGGCGAGGCCTTCATGCGCACGGCCGTCCATCGCGAGTCGGGCACGACCTTCCCGCTCGCCGCCGATCTCAAGGCCATCGAATGGCTGCGCGCCTCGCTCTCCGGCACGCCCGTCATCGCCGAGGCGCAGATGCCCGAGTACCACTGGGGCAGCCGCGTCAGCATCCACACGGGGCTGCCCACGATCCTGGGCTGGCGCTATCACGAGACGCAGCAGCGGGCGCTCCTGCCGCCCGACGTGATCGCGCGTCGCGAGCACGACGTGGACACGTTGTTTCGCAGCGAGGACCCGGCCGCGGCCCGGGCCATCCAGGCGCGCTACCACGTCGAGTACGTGTACGTGGGTCCGCTCGAGCGCCTGCGCTATCCCGCCTCTGGCCTGGCGAAGTTCGCGAGCGACGCCGCCTCGTGGCAGGTCGTGTACGACCGGGACGGCGTCGTCATCTACCGCGTCGTGGCCTGAGCCGAGCCGCGTGCCCTCCGGCCGCGCCGTGTTTCCCGGTACCATGGACGCGCCGCGTGCCCGTCGAGCTCACCGTCGTCGTCCCCGTCTACAACGAGGCCGCCCTCGTCGAGGGCGCCGTCACGCAGTGGCTCGACCTGCTCGACCGTCTGCGGATCGACTACGCGTTCGTGCTCTACGACGACGGGTCCACCGACTCCACGGCGGACATCCTCGCCCGCCTGGCCGCGCGCCACCCGCGCGTGGCCATCCGCCGACAGTCGAACCGGGGCCACGGCCCGACCATCCTCCGAGGCTACCGGGAAGCGGCGGGCGCGTGGGTGTTCCAGACCGACAGCGACGGGGAGATGGACACCGCGGCGTTCGAGGCGCTGTGGCGGTCGCGCGCCGACTACGACCTGCTCGTGGGACGACGCGTCGATCGACAGGCGCCGCTCGCGCGGCGCCTCATCACGGCCGTGTCCCGGCACAGCGTGCGCGTCGCCTTCGGCCCCGGCCTGCACGACGTGAACAGTCCGTACCGCCTGGTCAGGGCGGCGCGCCTTCGCGACGTGCTGCCCCTGATTCCCGACGACACCTTCGCCCCGAACGTGCTGCTCTCGGGCCTGGCGGTGCGGCACGGATGGCGCGTGCACGAGCGCCCCGTCCGCTGCGCGGCCCGGCGGACCGCCAGCGGGTCGCTCGGGGGGACGCGAGCCCTGCGCGCCGCCGTGCGGGCGCTCGCGCAGACGCTCCGGGCCGCCTGGCGAGGGCCACGACCGCGCGGGGCGTAGACCAGTCGGCGTCAGGACGCCGGCCGGAAGGGCGGCATCACCAGCAGGCGGCCACCGTCACGATCCACGACGACCACCTGGCCCGTGGCGCCGTCCACGGCGAGCCCGACCGGGACGACCGCACGGTCGCCGTCACGCGGCAGCACGAGGCGGGCGTCGAGCGCGCCGGCCGGCGAGAACACCAGGACGTGTCCGCTCGCGGCGTCGGCGACGTATACGCTGCCGTCTGGAGCCGCGGCCAGCGAGAACGGGGCCTCGCCGGCCTGGCCGCGCCACGCCGGGACGCGCCACGTGGCCAGCGTCCGTCCGAACCGGTCGAGCCGCAGGACGCGGCGGCGATCGGCGACCAGCAGCGTGCCGTTGGCATCCGCGGCCACGCTCGTCGGGATGTCGAGCGGCGGCGCCACGTCGAGGTCCGGCCCGAGCACGCCCTGCCGCTGCCCACCGAGCGCGTCGAACACCAGCCGGCGGTTGCCCGTGTCGGCGACCACGAGCCTGCCGGCGCCGTCGACGGCCAGCCCGCGCGGTCCCAGGAAGCGCGGCGCGGCGCGGTCGTCAGTGCCTGGCACCGTCAGGCCGCTCTCCCCCCAGCCCCGCACGAACCTGCCGGCGGCATCGAACACCTGGAGGCGGCCGTTGGCCGCATCGGCCACGACGACGTCGCCGTCGGGGCCGACGGTCACGGCCGACGGCTCGTCGAACTGGCCGTCGCCCGCGGCGCGCGGCCCGGCGCCGTCGGGGTCCACGCACCCGGGCGCGCCGGGCTGCAGGAGGGCGCAGCGCCCGGCGCCGATCACCGTGCGCACGGTGCCGTGGGGATCGAGGACGACCACGCGATGGTTGCCGGCGTCCGCCACCAGCCACGCCCGGTCGCGGCCGATGGCCACAGCCGCCGGGCGTGAGAGCGCGCGCCCGGCGAACGGACCGGCGAGCACCGCGTCGGGGGTCCACGGCGCTTCGCGCGGTCGGCCATGGCCGAGCGCGGCGGCCGCGGCGTCGGGCGCGCCCGACCATCCGATCAGGGCCGCCGCATCGTCGCGCACGTACAGGTCGAACTCGCGGCGCCCCGGCCATTGTCGTTCGTCGATGCCGTACTGCCGGTGCATCACGACCTGCCAGAGGTACCGGCGCTCGTCCGGACGGCGCAGCAGGTCGAGGACCCGCGCGGGCGTCAGGCCGCCGTATCGCTGCATCGGCCACAGGTACCACACGCCGCGCTCACGCGTGTAGCCGCGGGACGCCAGCGCCTGCGCGGCGCGATTGCCCAGGCCGGCCACGACCACCTCCGCCGACGCCGCCTTCGAGGGGGCGTCGCGCCAGGTCACGAGGTTCGGGAAATCGCGCAGGTACCACCGCAAGGGGAAGATCGTGTCGTCGTCGACGGCGATCGTCAGCGCGTGCGCTCCGCCCGATCGCTCGTCGATCGCCTGGATGTCGCGCACGACGCGTTTCACGTCGCGGCCCGACTGGGCGTAGGTGAGGAGTTCGGTCGCGTCGTCGATGTTGACGAACGACGCCTGCACGCCGGTCCGCGCCGTCAGCACGGCCGCGAGCAGCACCACCCCGAGGCCCGCCAGCCGCCAGGCGGCCCCTGTCGCCATGCGGCTCGCGGCGCGCGCGACGACGCCGAGCAGGCCGGCCTGCACGAGCACCAGCGCCCACCAGCGCGCGGTCTGGGCCGCGGCCTGCAGGTCGCGGCCGGTGAACGGATTCGTGCCGAGCACCGCGACGACGGTCACCACCGTCAGCGCGGTGCCCACGATGACGAGCCAGGCCGCGCCGGGCGCCGGCATCCGCTCCAGTGGCCTCACGAGCCGGCGTGCGCCCCAGCCGGCGAGCAGGCAGAGCGGCAGCACCTGGTGGACGAGGAGCCAGGGCATCCGCTCGCCCGCCCACGCGTAGGCGATCCAACTCGCCGTCGCCCACCAGATCGTGAAGATCAGCCACAGCCGGCGCCGCTCGCGGCCGGCCTCCCCGGCCGGCGAGCTCAGGTCGTCCGGATCCACCGGATCCCAGGCGGCGTCCCGCAGCCGCCAGAGACCCGCCGCCGCGGCCGCGCCGCCGAGCAGGATCGGCAGGAACTCGTAGAGCAGGCCGATGAGGCCGTAGTAGAACCAGGGCTGGCCGCCGCGCGCGACCGCGTGCTGCGTGAGCCAATAGCCCAGGCTGCCGACGATGCCGCTCACGAGCCCGCCGCGGAGGTTCGTCAGGAAGGTGGTGAAGAATGCGAGCTGCAGGCCCCAGAAGAGTCCCATCGTCCCGAGCCACGCCCGCCAGCCGAAGCGCCGCGCGCCGACGAGGGCCGCGGCGCCGGCAAGCGCCAGAACCACGAGGGCGCCACGGCCGAACGCGATGGCCTCTGCGCCTGGGCCCACCGCCGGCCAGCCCAGCGCGAGGAAGGCCGCGCCGGACGCGAAAGGCAGTACGAGGGCCAGCATCAGGACCGCGAGGTCCGCGGCGCCACGCCTCCGGCCGGCCGCCACCTCGTCCCGCGCGGGCCACGCCGCCAGGCCCAGGAAGAAGCTGCCGACGATCGCCCCCGTGATGAAGCTCACCTCCTTGGTGATGAAGGCGAGCCCCATCGTCCCCGCCACGAGCACGCGCCAGCGCCCCTCCCGGGCACACAGGTAGCGGAAGGCGCCGTACGCCCAGAGCAGCGTGACGCAGGCGATGTAGATGTCGTTGCGCAGGTGCCGGCTGTAGAAGAGCAGCGAGGGACTGATCGTCGTGAGCAGGGCCGCCGCGAGCGCGGCCCGGCGTCCCGCCAGGCCGCGGAACAGCCAGCAGGCGGCGACCAGCAGGATCCCGGCGAGCGTCGGCGCGAGGCGCGCGGTGGCGTCACTGGCGCCGAACAGGAAGAAGACCAGCGCGTCGAGGTGATACAGCAGGGGGCCGTGATACACGGGCTCGTGCCGGTAGACGCCGTCGGTGAAGAGCGTGAACGAGAAGAACGCGTGCAGGCTCTCGTCGTGCGTCATCGCCCGGACGCCGAGATCCCACAGGCGCAGCGACGCGGCCGCGGCGAGGACGAGCGGCCAGCCGAGGCGCTCCCAGCCCGCCATTCCCTGCCACCCCGTGCCGCGAGTGTCTGCCATGCGCATCGCTACGAGAGCCGCATCGGGCGCCAGGGCGGCGACGGCGATTCGGAGGGCATCGGCCGAGCGTCATCCACGGCGACGGTAGAGTCGCACGCCGCCGCGCTCGAAGGCCAGGACCATGACCTCGGCGATCAGCCGCTCGTGGTCGTCCGTCATGGCATAGCGGGCCCGCTCCTGGGGACCGACGCACACGACCTCGACGTGCCAGGCGTCGAGCGTCTCGCGAAGGACGGCGGCGGAGGACGGGTTGTAGAGACGCCGCAGCGCGTCGGTGCGCCCGGCGGCCATCGCGGTGAACGCCGCGCCCCGCCACTGCCGCTCGTGCCCCTGCCAGCCGAGCAGCGTCGGCCGCCCGGTGACGGCGCTCAGCCGGCTCTGGTGCGGGCGATAGCTGTCGCCCGCGGCCTGCACCACGACGGCCCCGGGCGCCGTGTGCTGACGCACCCACTCGATGGCCGCCCATTCGTCGGGCGCCTCGCCGCGCATCACCCCGAGGGCGTCGAGCGAGAGCGGCCGGGCCGGGCGGCTGCGGGCGACGGTCCAGAGCGCCGCGGCCGGGTAGACGAAGCCCCAGGCGAGCAGGCCGAGCGCGACGATGACGGCGCCCCGGTGCGCGCCGCCTCGGCGCCACGCCGCGGCGAGCCCGAGGGTGCCGGCGATCGCCAGGTAGAGCCACGCCTGGTAGTAGAACTTGAAGACGGTGTTCATCCGGTTCGTGAACACGTCGCGGAGGTACGCCAGTTCGGGCACGAGCGTCAGCCCGAGACCCACGCACGCGAGCAGCAGGCCGAACGTGAGGGCCGTCGCGTGCGCGCGGCCATGGCGGGCGGACGCCGTCAGAAGCGCGGTCATCGCGCCGAGCGTCGCGGCCCCGCCCACGAGGACGGGCCATCCCGACAGCCAGCGCGTTCCCGCCGCCGCGAGCGGGTGCGCGATGCCCGGCGCCACGCTGGCCATCCACGCCTGGCCCCCGCCGCTGGCCGAGGCCCAGACGGCCGCCCCCGACAGCCAGAGTCCGGCGACGGCCACCGCGGTCGCCGCCGATTGCGCGAGCGCCCGAGGCGCCGGTCGCACCTCCTCCCAGGCCAGGCGCACGAGCACGGCGACTCCCGGGAGGAGCGTGCCGAACATCGTCAGGAACCCGGCGAGCGGCGTCGGATGCCACAGGTTCGGCAGCAGCCCCTGCACCTGCGACTGCGCCGTGACGAGGTAGGGGGCGTAGACGAGCAGCGTCGTCGCGACGGCAGCGGCCGCGACGGTGCCGGCGCGCCGGAGCGCCGGTCCCAGGTCGGCCGCGCGCGCGGCCGGCCACGACGCGGCCAGGATCACGACCGAGAGCGCCGCGGGGAGATCCCACGTGTTGATGCCGACGAGCGCGCCCGTCACCACCAGGGCCAGTGCGAGGCCGGGCACCGCGGCGCGCCGCGCCGCGCTCCGAGGCGCGTCCGGCACGGCGGCGTCGTCGGGGGCGCTCCGTTCGAGCCAGAGCGCGAAGGCGCACGTCACCGCCAGGACCACGAACGGCATCGCCAGCAGGTGCGGGTGGGCGTCGCCCAGCAGGTAGCTGAAGAACGGGAACTCGGTGATGAGCGCGATCGGACGGCCCGCGGGCGAGAGGTCCGTGAGCGCGCGGCTGCTCGCCCACCACCACCACGTCGTGCCCGCCAGCGGCGAGGGAGCGGCGGCCTGTCCCGTGAGCCGTGCCGCAATCACGTGGAGGTTGGCGCTGCACGCCACGACCAGCGCCGTGCCCAGGCCCGCGCCCACCGGCAGCCACGACCGATCCCGCCCCCCGCCCGACGCGGCGGCCAGGTTGGCGCCCAGGCCGTAGCACCCGACCGAGCAGCGCGACCTTTGGCCAGTCCGAGGTTGTAGGCGATCTCGGGCGGCTGGCCGGTGAGGAACCCCAGCGTGCTCACCAGCCAGTAGCCGAGGTAGTAGTAGCCCACGGGGTAGCCGGCCAGCCACGGGTCGACCGGCGGGACGGCCGGCGACGCCGAGACGGCGCCGAGCAGCATCAGGTCCATCGGCTGCTCGGTGTGGGCGACGGCGGGGTCGAGGGACCGCACGAGGCACCCTCCCGCGAACGCCGCGGCGAAGACGAGTTCCGACGCGACGACGACGCGCAGGCCGGGCAGGCGCCGGCGCGTGGCCGCGACGGCGGCGGCGGTCACGCCCATCGCCAGCACCACGACGGCGCCTCGAGCGTCGTTGCGCAGCAGACCCAGCGCGGTACCCAGCCACAGGAGCAGGCCCGCCATCAGGACGCCGAGACTCTTCGACACGCCGTAGCCCCGGTCGGGCAGGCGCTGCAGCACCGGGCCCGCCAGGACGAAGGCCGCCGCCCCCAGCGCCTGCACCACGACGTACCAGCCGAGCACCGCCCTCACCCTGGCGCCTCAGGCGGCGGGTACCGATCGGGAGCCATACGGCAAGTCCACGCGATGGGCGGAGTCTATCAGGCGCCAGCCGCCGTTCCGGCGCCCGCGCGCCACGACGGCCTCGTGGCATCGCCCGGTTCGCGGCAGAATGGGCGGACGTGACCGCTGCCCCCACGCTGTCCGTCGTGATTCCGGCCTTCGACGAAGCCGCCCGCATCGCCTCGACGCTCACGCGCCTCCTCGACCGCCTGCGGGCCCGCGCGCTCTCGTTCGAGGTGATCGTCGTCGACGACGGCAGCACCGACGGCACGCCCGCGGTGGTGTGCGCGCGGCCCGACGCGGAGGTACGGCTCGTAACGCTGGACCGTCACCAGGGAAAAGGCGCGGCGGTACGGCGCGGCGTCCGGGAAAGCCGCGGCGCCCGGATCCTCGTGAGCGACGCCGACCTGTCCACCCCGGTCGAGGAGTTCGACCGGCTGGAGGCGGCGCTCGACGGCGGGGTCGACATCGCGTGTGCGTCGCGCGGGCTCCGCGCTTCGACGATCGTCGTCTCCCAGCCCGTCTACCGCCGGCAGATGGGGAACACGTTCAACGTGGTGATCCGGCTGCTCGGCCTGACGCGCCTCAGCGACACGCAGTGCGGCTTCAAGCTGTATCGCGGATCCGTTGCGCGGGACGTCTTCGCCCGCTGCCGCCTGGACGGCTTCGCCTACGACGTCGAGTGCCTCTACGTCGCGGAGCGGCTCGGCTACCGCGTCGAGGAGTTCCCCGTGGCGTGGGCGCACGTGCCGGAAAGCCGCGTCCACCTGGTGCGGGACTCGGCCCGCATGCTCGGCGACGTGCTCCGCCTGCGCGTCGCCGCGTGGCGCGGAACGCTGCCGCTGGCGCCCGCGCCGGACGCCGCGTCCGGCGTCGTCCCGTCGCGCCGATGAGCGAGTCGACGCGCGTGCTGATCGTCGGTGCCGGCCCCACCGGCCTGGGCGCCGCGTGGCGCCTGGCCGCGCTCGGGCAGCACGACTGGCTGCTGCTCGAAGCCGACGCCTCGGCCGGCGGCCTGGCCGGGTCGGTCGTGGACGATCACGGCTTCACGTGGGACTTCGGCGGCCACGTGCAGTTCAGCCACTACGCGTATTTCGACCGGCTGATGGACGACCTGCTGGGACCGGACGGCTGGCACCATCTCGACCGCGACGCGTCGGTGTGGCTGCGAGCGCGGTTCGTGCCGTATCCGCTGCAGATGAACGTGCACCGCCTGCCTCCCGACGATGCCGAGGCCGCCGTCGCGGGACTGGAGCGGGCGGTGGGCGCCGGCCGCGCGGCCACCGCGGCGAACTTCGGCGAATGGATCGACGCCACCTTCGGCGAGGCCCTGGCGGGCCTCTTCATGCGGCCCTACAACCGCAAGGTGTGGGCGCGCGCGCCGGAGCGCCTGGCCGCGCACTGGGTGGGCGACCGGGTGGCCGTGCCGGATCCGGCGCGCGTTCGGGACGCGCTCCGTCTGGGGCGCGACGACATCGCCTGGGGACCCAATCGGCGGTTCCGCTTCCCGGTCCGCGGCGGCACCGGTGCCGTCTGGCGCGCGCTGGCGGCCCGGCTGCAGGCCGCGGCGCCCGGCCGCCTCCGGTTCGGGCAGCGCGTGGCCGCGATCGACACGGCGGCGCGGGAGGTGCGCCTCCCCTCGGGCGATCGCCTCCGGTACGAGCACCTGATCAGCACGATGCCGCTCGACCTGTGCGTGCGGGCGAGCGACCTGGCCCCGACGCTGGGACCGGCGACGGCCGACCTGGAGTACACGACCACCCACGTGATCGGCGTCGCCCTCCGCGGCCCGGTGCCCGCGGCGCTGGCGGCCAAGTGCTGGATGTACTTCCCGGAGGACGACTGCCCGTTCTACCGCGTGACGCACTTCTCCCGCTACGCCGCGGCGAACGTTCCGGACCCCTCGCGCTACTGGTCGCTCCTGGCCGAGGTCTCCGAGGCCCCGTCGGGCCCGCGGGTGGACCGTGACGTGGTGGCCCGCACGCTCGCGGGGCTCGCGGCCACCGGCCTCGTCCCCGAGGCCTCGGCCATCCACCACACGTGGCACCGCCGGCTCGAGCGCGGCTATCCCGTGCCGTCGCTGCATCGTGAGCGCGCACTGGGGGTGCTGCTGCCGGCACTGGCGGCCCGCGGCGTCTGGTCGCGCGGCCGCTTCGGCGCATGGCGCTACGAGGTGTCGAACCAGGACCACAGCTTCGCCCAGGGCGTGGAGGTCGTGGATCACCTGCTCTCCGGACGTCCCGAAGAGACCCTCACCGCCCCCGACCGCGTCAACGCGCGCCGATGACGTGGCGCACGACGCAGGGTGTTGACACCAGGCTTACGCCGTGTAAGATAGCGCCCTCATGGGTGACGCACGTCTCCCCTCGATGTCGGCCACCGAGTCGCTCATCCTCGACCTGCTCCGCGGGCGCGAGCGCTACGGCCTCGAACTGGTCGCGTTCTCGAACGGCAGCCTGAAGCGCGGCTCGGTGTACGTGACGCTGGCCCGCATGGAAGCGAAGGGCTTCATCGAATCGCGCCAGGAGGACCGCAGCCCCGCGCCGGCGGGACCGCCCCGCCGCCTGTACCGGGCGACGGAGTACGGCCTGAAGGTGCACGACGCCTACCAGCTGCTGCGCGACGCCCTGGCGCTGCGACCGTCCCCCGCCCGCACCTGACGTCCCGACTGGAGGCCCGTGTGACGTTCGCCGCCGCCATCACCGCCTTCGCCGACCGCGTCCTCACCTCCCGGTCCTTCGACCTGATCGTCGCCCCGGCGCTGGCGGACTTCGAGTTCGACCGCGCCGCGCGGGACGGGGAGCCGCGCACCGGCTACCTGGCCGTGCTCGCCGCCGTCGGCGGCGCGCTGTGGGACGACGTGGTCCGCGGCGGCCACCTCGGGACGTTCGCCGGCCTGGCGCTCATCCCGCTGTCGTACTACTCGATCTGGTTCCTGCTGTGGCTGGAGCAGGGGATGGCGCAGCTGTCCCGCCAGGTCCTCGCGGCCATCGCGCTCTCGATCGTGGCGCTCTCGCTCGTGCCCGTGCTGGTGTGCTTCTGGCCCAGCCCGCTGCCCCGCCGGACGCCGACGGAGCCGCGCTGATGGCGACCCTGCGCGCGATCCGGCTCACGAAGCGGTTCTCGGGCGTGGCGGTGGTGAAGGACGTGGACTTCGCGATCGCGCCCGGCGAGATCGTCGGATACCTGGGGCCGAACGGCTCCGGCAAGACGACGACGGCGCGGATGCTGGCGGGGCTGCTGATGCCGACTTCGGGCCGCGTGGAGCACGGCGGCCGCGACGTCCACCTCGATCCGATCGGGTTTCGAAGGGACCTCGGCTACATCCAGGAAGAGCCCGCCCTGTATCCGTTCCTGTCCGGCCGCGAGTACCTCGAGCTCATCGGCCGGCTGCGCGACATCCCCGAAACGCTGCTGGCCGCCAAGATCGACCGGTTCCTCGACCTGTTCGGCATCCTGCCGGCCGCCGATCAGGCCATCGCCTCCTACTCGAAGGGCATGCGGCAGAAGGTGCTCATCACGGCGGCCCTGCTGCACGATCCGTCGGTCATCCTCTTCGACGAGCCCGAGTCCGGGCTCGACGTCACGACGACCCTCGTGCTGCGCCATCTCGTGCGTACGCTCGCGGACCGCGGCAAGACCATCCTCTACAGCTCGCACATCCTCGAGGTGGTCGAGCGCGTGTGCACGCGCGTCATCGTGATTCACCAGGGCGCCGTCGTGGCCGACGACTCGGTGGATCGGCTGCAGGCGCTGATGGAGCGCTCCAGCCTGGAGGGCGTGTTCTCGACGCTGGTCATGCGCATCGACCCGCAGGTGGTCGCGCGGGATCTCGCGGAGGCGGCCGCGCTCGGCCGGTAGGCGCCGTGGCGGCCCCGTCGCTGCACGCCGTCCTGACGCGCCACTTCCTCCGGCGCTTCCTCGAGAACGACCTCGTGGCGCCCGAGGGCGACCGCACCCAGCTGCTCGCCGTCGTCGGCGCGGCGCTCGTCTCCACGACGCTCTTCCTCGCGATGATGTCGGGGTTCAAGTACCTCGTCGGCGTCTACACGCCGGGCCAGGCGGCCGTCGCGTCGCTCGACGACAAGTTGTTCTACCTGTCGGTCTCGATGGTGGTCGTGGCGCTCCTGACCGTCGCGCAGTGGGACGCGCTGGTCGTGGACGCCCGGGATGCGGCCATCCTCGATCCACTGCCCGTGACGGCCGCCGCGGTGCGCCGGGCGAAGCTGGCGGCCGTTGCCGTGTTCGGGCTGGCCGCGACGGCGCTCGTGAATCTGGTGCCCACGCTGCTCTTCCCGCTGTTCCTCGTCGGCAAGCAGCCCGTGTCGCTCGCCGACGCGCTCGCCGTCGCTGCCGCGCACGCGGTGGCCGCGCTCGGCGCCAGCGCGTTCGGCTTCCTGGCCGTCGTCGCCTGCCGGGAGACGTTGTCGGCCATGCTGGGCGCCCGGGGGTTCGCCCGGGTCTCATCGTGGGTGCAGGCAGCGCTCATCGTCGGGCTCGGCGCGGCGCTCCTCCTGATCCCGGCGACCTCGGGTCGCGTCGAACGCACGGCGCTCTCCGCCCCCGCCGTCATGGCGGCGCCACCGGCGTGGTTCCTGGGCGCGTACGAAGCGATGGCGGGCCACGTGCTGGCCGACGCGCCGCGATCGCGCCTGAGGGGACGCCAGATCGCGAACGACGCCCGGTCCACGGCGGCCTACCGGCGCCACGGCGCCCGGTTCGACGCGCTGGCCCGGCGAGCCGCCCTCGCGCTGCCGGCCGTCGCGCTCGCGGCCGTGGCGGCGTACCTGCTGAACGCGCGGCGCGGGCCGGCGTCGCACGTCACGGCGCCTCGCCTGGCGCGGACCCGCCGGAGGTTCCTGCGGCGCGCCACGCTGGCCCGCGGCGCCGCGCTGGCGGGTTTCCGGTTCACGCTGGCGGTGCTGTGGCGCAGCCACACCCACCGCCTGACGATCGCCTGTGCCGGGGCAGCGGGACTATGGCGCTGTCGCTCGTGGCGCTCGCCGGCGCCGACGCCGAGGCCCTGGCCGCCGGCAGGATCGTGCCGCGGCTGCTCATCGTGCAGCCGTTCCTGGTCGGCGCGCTGCTCGTGGGATTCCGGCACACGATCCGCGTGCCGGCCGAGCTCAGGGCCAACTGGGGGGTCCAGCTGGCCTGGCGGGGCGACGTGCGCGCCTTCGTACGCGGGGCCCGCGGGGCGGCGCTGATCGGCCTCGCCCTGCCCGCGCTGGCGGCGGTCTTCCCACTGGACGCCGTCGTCCTCGGCGCGCCGCTGGCGCTCGCGCACGCGCTGGTCGGCGCGGTGGCCGCCGTCCTCCTGCTCGACGCGCTGATGCTGGGCTACGAGAAGGTGCCGTTCACCTGCAGCTACGTGCCCAGCGAGAGCCTGAAAGCCCTCGCCCCGCTGTACCTGATCCTGTTCCTGGTCGGGTCGGCCTGGCTCGTGCGCCTCGAGGGCCGCGCGCTCGGCGGTGACGTGACGCCCGTGGCGGCCATGACGGTCCTCGCCTACGCCGGCCTGTGGCTGGCGGCCCGGGCCCGCGGCCCGGCGGCGCCCGTGGACTTCGACGAAGCCCCGGCGGCGGCGCCGCGGTTCGGGCTCCACTCGTAGGGCCGGGCCGACAGCCAGCTCTGCATCAATCTCGCCCTCGGTGTGAGAGCATAAGAGGAAGAGATGCAGGCCTCCCCCAGCGCCTCACCTCGTCGCACCTGATGCCCAAGCCACCCGCCTCCATCCACCCCGCCTCCCCGAGCCGCCGCGACTTCCTGGGCCGCGTCGGCGCCATCGGCGGATCGTCGCTCGTCATGACGGCGCTCAGCGCCTGGGACCTGATGGCCGGATCGGCCGGGCAGCGTCCGGTGCTCTCGGGACGGCCCGCGAAGAACAAGGTGCTGATTCTCGGCGCCGGCACGTCGGGGCTGGTGGTGGCGCACGAACTCGGCAAGCTCGGCTACGACGTCCACGTCCTCGAGGCGCGGCAGCGCGTGGGCGGCATCGTGTGGAGCGTGCGGCGGGGCGACGAGCACACCGAGATCGACGGCGAGCGCCAGGTGTGCACGTGGGACGAAGGGCAATACGTGAACGCCGGCGCGTGGCGCATCCCGCACTCGCACGAGGGCGTCCTCGGCTACTGCCGGGAGCTCGGCGTGCCGATGCAGGTGTTCCTGAACGACTCCGACGCCAACTACTTCTACTACGAGGGCAAGGCGGGCGGAGCGCTCGCGGGCCGCAAGGTCCGGATGCGCGAGGTGAAGGCCGACATGATCGGCCAGATCAACGAGCTGCTCGTGAAGGCCGTCGACAGCCACCAGCTCGACCTGCCGCTGACGGCCGAGGACCAGAAGCGCCTCACCGACTTCCTCGTGCGCCAGGGCTACCTGGACGGCAAGACCCACGCCTACAAGGCCTTCGCCGACCGCGGCGAGGGCGATCCGATCGCGCTCGCCCACCTGCTCGAAGCCGGTTTCGGCAACCGCCTGCGCTCGGTGCCGCCGATGGAGGGCACCGCCGCCGCCCCCATGTTCCAGCCGATCGGGGGCATGGACCAGATCTGCAAGGCGTTCCAGCGCGCGCTCGGGCCGGCCCGCCTCACCTTCAACGCCGAGATCCGGTCGGTCCACCAGGACGATGCCGGGGTGACGGTGGTCTATCGCGACACCAAGCACGGCAAGACCGTCCAGAAGACCGCGGACTTCGTCGTCTCCTGCCTGCCGCTGTCCGTGCTCTCGGGCCTCGACATCAACCTGTCCGACACGATGATGGACGCGGTCAGGCGCGTCACCTACAGCGACAGCGCCAAGATCGGCCTGGCGATGAAGCGCCGCTTCTGGGAAGAGGACGACCGGATCTTCGGCGGGCACCTCTACTCGAACCTGCCGATCGGGGAGTTCTCGTATCCGTCGTACGACTACTTCACGAAGAAGGGCGTGCTCCTGGGCCTCTACTCCAACGGGCCCATCGGCGACCTGAGAACCCAGCCCGTCGCCGCCCGGATCGAGCACGTGCTGACGCACGCGAGCAAGGTGCACCCGCAGATCCGCCAGGAGTTCGAGAGCGCCTACGCCGTGTACTGGAAGCGCGTCCCCTACAGCCTCGGCGGCTACGCGACCGTCCGCGCGGTGTCGCTCCGCGAGCAGCTCTCGAAGGTGGAGAACCGCATCCTCATCGGGTCGGCGGCCACGGCGCCGCGCTCGCTGCCCGACTGGCAGGAGGGCGCGGTGGCCGCCGGCTGGCAGGCGGTGCAGTCGCTGCACGAACGCGCGATGCGCGCGTAGGCGCGCGGCCCGGGCCGGATTCCGTCAGAATGTCGCGATGGCCCTCCGCCACTGGTTGATGAAGTGCGAGCCCAGCGCGTACACGATTGACGATCTCGCCAGGGACGGCGTCACGAGCTGGGAAGGCGTCAGGAACTACCAGGCCCGCAACCTGATGCGGGACCAGATGCAGGTCGGCGATCCGGTGCTCTTCTACGCGTCGAACGCGGACCCGTCGGGCGTCACGGGGCTCGCGCGGATCGTGCGGGCGGGCTATCCCGATCATTCCGCGTGGACGCCCGGCCATCCGTACTACGATCCGGCGAGCCGGCCCTCGTCGCCCGTCTGGTTCATGGTCGACGTGGGGTTCGTGGAGCGCTTCCCCGCCGTCGTGTCCCTCGAGACGCTCAAGGCCACCCGGGGCCTGGCGCGGATGATGGTGACGCAGAAGGGCAGCCGGCTCTCGGTGCAGCCGTGCTCGAAAGGCGAGTACGCCACGGTGGTCCGGCTGGGGCGGCAGGCATCCGGCGTCCGACCCGCCCGCCACCGCTGAGCCTCGCCGGCCCCGGCGGGCCGGACCGGCCCGCATGGCCGGCGCGCGCCGTTTCGAGACACCGGCGTGCCGTTTCGAGGCAGCACGGACACCGCCGTCCGGGCCTCCGGCGGATGCAGTCGCCGGCCACGGCGCGCCGCGGCGCGCACGGCGGCCGGCTTGCAGCGGCTCCCCTCCGGAGGGATCGCATGCACGTGGGCCTGGCGTGTCCGAACGCCTATGAACGCAGGACCTTCGCCGCGTGGCTCGCCGACGCCGGCATGGAGGTGACCTCCCTCGTCGAGGCGTGCCGCGTCGAGTCCGACGGGGCCGCCACCCGCCTGGACTGCATCGTGGCGGACGCCGATCTCCTGGCCTCGGGCGTCCTCGCCAGCCTGCGGCGCCACGCCCCCCGGGTGCCGGTCGTGGCCGTCGCCAACGCCGGCGTGCCCGTGCACGGGCCGTCGGGACGATCGGCATCGGTGACGGTCGTCACGCGCCCGATCGATGCGCCCGCGCTCGCGCTCGCGGTCTCGTTGGCGCACGGCGAGGCCCGTCAGGGACGCCGGCACGCGCGCAAGCCGGCCGCGGCGTTCCCGGCGCACGTGAGCGACGTGGACGCCGAGATCCTCGACGTCAGCCACGACGGCGTGCGGATCGAGATCGCGCGAACGCACGCGGCCCGGCTGGGCCCGCAGTTCCGCCTCCGCGTGCCGATGGTCGCGCTCGACATCGTCGTGCGGCGGGCGTGGGTGGGGCGCGGCCGCGGCGCCCGCGTCCAGTGCGGCGCGCGCCTCGGCACGCTGACGGGCCCGGAGCGCCTGGCCTGGGACCGCGTCCTCGAGCTCGCCGGCACGCCGGCGCCGGCCGGGGCCCGCGGGGACGCGCGGACCGCCGTCGCCCCAGGCGCACGGCGGCGCCTGCTGGGCACGGTGTCCGACCTCCTCTCGACGTCGTCGCTGATGAACACGCTGGCGAACCCGCTGGCGCGCCTGCGCGCGTGATCGCGGCCGCGCGCCGCCGCGGGCCCTCGAACGCGGGCTACAATGCTCGTTCGGCACCCGCATGAAAATCGGACTCGTAGGCTTCGCAGGCTCGGGCAAGACGAGCGTCTTCAACACCATGACCGGGCTGGACGTGCCCACGGCGTTCGGCGGCGAGCTGCGTCTCGGCGGCGTGCGCGTGCCGGACGACCGGATCGACGCGCTGGCCCGGATCTTCTCCCCGAAGAAGACCACGTTCGCCGAGGTCACCTTCTGCGACGTGCCGGGCGAACACGGCTCGGACAAGAAGGGCTTGTCCACCCGCGCGCTGCAGCACATCCGCGAGCAGGACGCGCTGTGCCTCGTGCTCCGCGACTTCCCCAATCCGGCGCTCGACACGGACGCCGACCCGATGCGCGACCTCGAGGCCTTCCACCTCGAATGCACGTTCGCCGACCTCGACCTCGTGGAGCGGCGGCTCGAGCGCATGAAGAAGGAAAGCGGCCCGAAGCCCGAGCAGGCCGCCTTCGAGCGCATGAAGAGCGTGCTCGAGGAGGGCCGGCCGCTCCGGAGCGTGCCGGCCGCCGACCTGGACCGGGAGCCGCTGCGCGGCTACGGCTTCCTCACCGATCGACCGCTGCTCGTGGCCCTGAACCGCGACGAGTCGAGGGCCGCCCAGCCGATGCCGGACGATCTGGCGGCGAGGATCACCGCCCTCGACGGCGAGGGGCTCGTGCTCTCGGCCAGCGTGGAAGCCGAGATCGGCAGCCTGGAGCCCGCGGATCAGGCCGCCTTCCTGCAGGACCTCGGCCTCACCGAGTCGGCGCTCACGCGCTTCATCCGGACCGCCTACCACCTGCTGGATCTCATCTCGTTCTTCACCGTCGGCCCCGACGAGGTCCGGGCGTGGACGATCCGGCGCGGCATGAACGCGCGCCAGGCCGCCGGCCGCATCCACTCGGACCTGGAGCGCGGCTTCATCCGCGCGGAAGTCATCCCCTACGCGGTCTTCACGCAGTACGGCTCCGAGCACGCGGTGAAAGAGGCGGGCAAGCTGCAGGTCGAGGGGAAGGACTACATCGTGTCGGACGGCGACATCATGCACGTCCGCTTCAACGTGTAGCGGTCCCCGGCTCGGCCCCGGACAGCCGCCCTCGGGCGCCAGCCTACTTCCGGTAGGCGCGGACGATCGCAATCGGCGGGTCGAGCGTCTCGGTGCCGAACTGGCCGGCCGTGCCGGTGGCCGACGCCTGGATCCTCCGCACCACGTCCATGCCGGCGGTGACGCGTCCGAAGGCGGCGAAGCCCTGACCGTCGGCGTGGCGCGCGCCGCCCGCGTCGAGCGACGGCTGATCGCCGATCACCACGAAGAACGACGAGGTCGCGCTGTCCGGGGCGTTGCGCGCCATCGACAGCGCCCCGTCCACGTGCCTCAACCCGGTGGCGGTCGTGCGCTCCAGCGGAATCGCGGGAAACGCCTCGCCGGTCCTGGCAGGGGCGATGGCCGCCTGGACGACCTGGATCTCCACGTCGTGCCGGGTCGTGTTGTCGGGCCGCACCGCCCGGATGAACCGTCCCCCGTCGTAGAACTTCCCGTCCACGTACCTCAGGAAGTTCGCCGCCGTGACCGGCGCGTGCTCGACGTCGACCGCCAAGGTGATGGCACCGGCGGCCGTCTCCACCACGACGACGACGGGCGCCGTCGCCTGACCGGCCGCCGGCCAGATCGACCACGCGCACAGGGCCGTCGTGGCGGCGAGCGCGGACAGGCGTCGGGTGAGGCCGGCCGCCGTGGTGGGAGGGAAGCGATGGGCGCTCGTCATCGCACCGCCCGCTGAATCAGGGCCTTGAACTGCTGCCGGAGACGGCCGGGATTCGCGGGCACGCTCTGCGTCATCAGCACGATGGCCGTGTCCCTCGCCGGGTCGTTCCAGAAGATCGTCCCCGCGGTGCCGTCCCACCCGTACTCGCCCGCGTTGGCCCCCGAGTCGTCGGGGGCCATGAGCACGTTCACGTTGCCGAGCCCCCATCCCATCCGTCCGCCGCGCGCCTGCAGCACGTCGGGCGGCAGGCCGTTCTTCACGATCCGGGCGGCCGTGTCGGCCTTCAGCAGGCGGACGCCATCGAGCGTACCGCCCGCGAGGAGCATCTGCTGGAAGCGGAGGAAGTCGGGGACGCTCGTCACGAGTCCCACGGCGCCTTCGATGAGGGCCGGGCGCTCGGTGAAGGGCACCGGCTCGACGTCCACCGGGACGAGGCCGCCCGCCGGTCCCGGGCCGTAGACCGACGCCAGCCGGCTGCGCCGCTCGCCGTCCACCCAGAACACGGCGTCGGCCATGCCGAGGGGCCGGAAGACGCGCGCGGACAGGAAGGCGTCGAACGGCTGGCCCGACCAGATCTCCACCAGGCGCCCCAGCACCGTGGTCGCTTCGCTGTAGCGGAAGCGCGTGTGCGGATCCTCCATCAGCGGCGCGCGCGCGATCTTGCGGACGAACGCCGGAAGGGCGTCGGCCCGCGAGCGCACGCCGAGATCGCGGTACAGGTCCGACGTCCGGTGGCTGAGACCGGAGGTGTGGAGCAGCAGGTCCTCCACCGTCACCGCGCGGGCCGGCGGCCGCGGCGCGGCGCCCGGCGCCTCGACCACCCGCACGTCGGCGAACTCGGGCAGGAACGTCGAGACGGGGTCGTCCAACCGGAACCGGCCCTCGTCGTGCAGCATCATGACCGCCACGGCCGTGATCGCCTTGGTCATGGAGTAGATCCGGAACAGCGATCGCTCGGTCATGGGCGTCTTCGACGCCACGTCCTGGAGACCGACCGCCTGGAGGTAGCCCACCGTGCCGTGCCGCGCTACCGCCGCCACGGCGCCCGCGATGCGGCCCTCGTCGACGAACTGCTGGAGGAGACGGGTGGCGTCGGCGAGCCCCGCCGGGTCGAGGCCGACGCTGGCCGGCGGCACGCGGGGCAGGGATTGCCGTCCGCCACTGCCAGCGGCCGACAGCACCAGGAGGACGGCAAGCGTGGCCAGGCGACGCACGGCGGCCATTCTACGCGCGGCCCCGAGCCAGTGCGCGGCGGCATTTGCCCCGCGCAATCACCGGGGAGAGGGATTAGACTGGCCACGCTCGGACATGCGCCCCCTGTCCTTTCGCCAGACCCTGGTCGCGTGCGTGCTGGTCACGCTGGGCGCGCGGGCGTCGCAGGCCCAGTCGCCCTCGCCCGACGCCCAGCCTGTCTCGGCCGAAGTGGTCGTCACGCTGGCGCTGGAGTCGCTGCGCATTCCCGCCGCGACGGTGGAGCTCAGGGACACGAACAGCGGCGTCACCATCGCGCGGACGACCAGCAGCGACGTCGGGCTGGTGACGTTTCCGGACGTGCCGCCGGGCCGCTACGTGGTCCGGGCGACCCGCGACGGCTTCGCCGACACCGAGTCGGCACCGTTCGACGTGAAGGCGGGCACGCGCGCCCAGGTGCTGCTGGAGATGCGGCTCACCTACCTGCGCGAGAGCGTCAACGTCGTCGCGCCCGCCAACTCGCCCACCGAGAGCATCCAGCCGGTGGCCGTCAGCGACATCCTGAGCGGCGCGCGGATGGACGTCCAGCCGCTGGCCGGGGACGACTTCCAGTCGCTCCTGACACAGCTGCCCAGCGTGGTCCGCGGCCCCGAGGGGCGGCTGCGCGTGAAGGGCGGGACGCCCACCACGGGCGCCATCCAGATGAGCAGCGCGAGCCTGAACGACCCCTCCACCGGGGACTTCGATCTCGAACTGCCGAGCGGCGCGGTCGAGTCGGTGGAGGTCCTGTCGAACCCGTTCGCGGCCGAGTACGGCCGCTTCTCCACGAGCGTCACGCAGGTGACCACGCGGCGCGGCACGCCCGAGTGGCGGGTGCGGCCCGACAACCTGCTGCCGGGCCTCGGCCGCGGCTTCGTCAGCAAGTTCGAGCCGCGGCTGTCGATCTCGGGGCCGCTCAAGCGCGACCGGCTGCTGCTGGGACAGTACCTGCAGTATCGCTACGTCCGGACGCCCGTCCGCAGCCTGCCCGGGGAACCCCAGTTGGGCCTCGAGAGCCTCGACTCCTTCACCCGTCTCGACGGGGTGTTGTCCTCCCGCCACTCGCTGGTCGGCACCTTCGTCTACTTCCCGCGCAAGATCACCAACCCCACGATGTCCACGTTCCGGCCGGCCGAGTCGACGCCGCTGTTCTCGCAGTCGGGCTACTCCGCCGGGTTCGTGGACCGGCTGATCCTGTCGGACCGCGTGGTCGTGGAAACCACGCTCGCCGCCCGCCTGTTCGAGGTCGACCTGAAGAGCAAGGGCGCGGGCCCCATGGTCTACGCGCCCGAGTCCCAGAGCGGGCCGTACTTCAACCGCGAGGAGCGGCACGTCACCAGCCTCCAGGCCGTCGAGGCCGTCACGATCTCGAAGGAGGCCGCGGGTTCGCACGTGTTCAAGTTCGGCGTCGACCTGCAGTACTCGGGCTTCGACGGCGACAGCTTCAGCCAGCCGATCGAGGTCCGGCGCCTCGACGGCTCGCTGGCCGAGCGCACCACGTTCGCGCCCGGGCTCACGCACCCCGACGTCACCGGAACCGAGTACTCGGTGTTCGGCCAGGACCGCTGGCGCGTCAACGACAAGGTGATGCTGGAACTGGGCTTCCGGTTCGACCGCGACGACGTGACCGAGCGCGTCAACTACTCGCCCCGGGCCGGCGTGGCGCTCAGCCTGCTGGCCGACGGCCGCGGCATCCTGCGGGGCGGCGTCGGCAAGTTCGCGCAGCGGACGCCCCTGAACCTGGGGGCCTTCACCGAGCTGCCGGTACGCACCGTCCAGCGCTTCGCGCCCGACGGCTCCCCGCTCGGCACGCCGATCACCTACCGCCACGTCGTCGGCGAGCAGCTGACGCCGGAGAGCATCGTCACCACCGTGGCCTGGGACCAGCGGTTCGGCCGCCGGCTCTTCTTCAAGGCGGCCTTCCTGCACCGTGATGCCGCGCACGACGCGGTCGTGGAACCCGACGCCGGCGCGGGCACGCTGACGCTGGCGTCCACGGGCACGTCGCAGTACTGGGAGTTCGAGACGACGGGCCGGTATCTGGGCAGCGAGAACCGCGATCTCACCGTGTCGTACGTGCGGTCGCACGGCACGCGCGACCTGAACGACTACGACGCGCACTTCGGCAACTTCAAGAACCCGATCCTGCGTCCGAACGAGCACTCCCTCAACCCGACCGACGTGCCGCACCGCGTGATCGTTCGCGGCTCCCAGGCGGTGGGCGGCCGGTGGGTGTTCCTGCCGGTCTTCGAGTGGCGGTCGGGCTTCCCGTGGTCGGCCGTGGACGAGTACCAGGACTACGTCGGGCCGCGCAACCGCACCGGCCGGCTGCCGTCGGTGGCCACGCTGGACTTCTCGCTCGTGCGGCCGTGGCGGTTCAAGAAGTACCGGTTCACGGCGGGCCTCAAGGTCTACAACGCGCTCGGCGCGGGCGCGGAGCGCGACGTCCAGGCGAACGTGACGTCGCCGGCCTACGGGCGGTTCTTCAACCCGATTCCACGCTCCATCGGCCTCGCGTTCGGCACCTCCAGCGGCCCGCGGCCCTGACCCGTCCCACGGCCGGGCCGGCGCCTCCGGGCGCACCGTCCCCTCGACCCTCGATCGGGGTAAAGTGGAGCGCTGTTCGTACGTCTCCGAGGAATGTCATGACGAAAACCGTTCGATCTGCCGTCGCCGCCGCGATTGCGACCTGCGCCCTCGCCGCCGGCCTCGGCCAGGTGCCGCTCGCGCAGTCCCGCCCACAGGCCGCCGCCCAGGCGCCGCAGGGCCGCGGGCGCGCCGGCGACACCCCCGCCCCCGCCCGCACGGCCGGTGAGGGCCAGGGCCCGTTCAAGAAGATGGTCATCCGCGCGGTGACGCTCATCGACGGGACCGGCGGCCCGCCCTTGAGCCCGATGGACATCGTCATCGAGGGCAACCGCATCACCGAGATCCGCCAGGCCGGCTGGCCGGGCCTGCCGCTGGCGGCCAACCGCGAGCCCCGCGACGCGGACTTCGAGATCGACGGCCGCGGCATGTTCGTCATGCCGGGCTTCGTGGACATGCACGTCCACGGCTCCACGTCCGGCAAGGCGCCGGACCTCGGCTACGCCTACAAGCTGTGGCTGGCCCACGGCGTCACGACGGTCCGCGGCGTGTCGCTGTCGTCGGCCGCCGTCAGTTCGTCGGAGAAGGACCGCTCGGCGAAGAACGAGATCGCCGCGCCCCGCATCTTCAACTACCAGACGCTCGGCTCCGGCTGGCCCAACGGCCGGGTGACGACGCCCGAGAAGGCGCGTGAGTGGGTGCGCTGGGCCGCCGCCAACAACATCGACGGCATCAAGTTCTTCAATCGCGGCGACGAGACGCCCGAGATCGACATCGCCGCCATCGACGAGGCCCACAAGAACAAGATGGGCACGGTGGCGCACCTGTCGCAGAACAACGTCGCGATGTTCAACGCCCGAATCGCCGGCGACAACCACCTGGACACGGTGACCCACTACTACGGCCACATGGAGTCGCTGCTCAAGGACCGGACCATCCAGGACTTCCCGGTCGGCTACGACTACAACAACGAGCAGGACCGCTTCGGCGACATCGCCCGGATCTGGAACCAGACCTACGAGCCGGGCTCGCCCCAGTGGATCGAGTACCTGGAGCACCAGAAGGCGAACCACGTCACCTTCGATCCGACGTTCAACATCTACGCGGCGTCCCGCGACCTGATGCGGGCCAGGAACGCCGACTGGCACGCCACCTACACGATGCCGCAGCTGTGGAACTACTTCCAGAGCACGCGTGACAACCACGGGTCGTACTTCTACGACTGGACGACCGAGAACGAGTACCACTGGAAGAAGTTCTACGAGCGCTACATGCGCCTCATCAACGACTACAAGAACATGGGCGGCCGGGTGACGGTGGGCACCGACTCGGGCTTCATCTGGAAGACCTACGGCTTCGCCTACATCGAGGAGCTGGAGCTCCTGCGCGAGGCCGGCTTCTCGCCGCTCGAGATCATCCGCTCGGCCACGATGTGGGGCGCAAGGACGCTGTACGAGCCGAAGGGCGAGGCGCCCCCGATGGGCGTCGTGCGCTCGGGCATGCTGGCCGACCTCGTCGTGGTCGGCGAGAACCCGCTCAGCAACCTGAAGGTGCTCTACGGCACGGGCCACATGCGCCTGAATCCGCAGACGAACCGCCAGGAGAAGGTGGGCGGCGTGAAGTTCACCATCAAGGACGGGATCGTCTACGACGCGCAGAAGCTGCTGGCCGAAGTGGCCGCCGCCGTGGCCGCGGAGAAGAAGACCTACCACCCGCCGACCACCCAGCCGTAGGACGTTCGCGGCCGCCGGGGATGGCCTCGGCGGCCGGCGAGTCGGCCCGGCGGCGCCAGCTATCTGGACGCGCGGGCCGGCGCGGGATCGCCGAAGGCGTCGAGCAGCGCGGGCAGCAGCGCATGCAGCTTGGAGATGGCGTGCCGCGGCGGCGCCAGTCCCGGCGCGAATCCCACCGCCCGCAGCCGATCGAGCACCGCCCCCCGCCCCGTGATGACGTGGACGGGCACGTCCCACGACGCGCCCTCGCCTGCCACCGCCGCCGCCGGCTGGTGGTCGCCGACCACGATCATCACGAGATCGCGGTCCGCGTGCATCCGCAGGTACCCGCCGAGCGTGCGCCAGGCGTAGCGCACGGCGTTGACGTAGCTCGGCGCGAGGTTCAGGTAGTCGGGCACGCGCGCCAGGGCGCCCTTCACGTCGGCCTCGCCGAACGGCGTCGGTGAGAGGATCGCGTCCCAGTCGGGCTGGTACGGCGCCGTCGGGCCGAAGGGCGCGTGGGTGCTGGTCGTCGGGAAGAACACGAAGCGGGGCCGGCTCGCGTCGTGCCCGGCCTCGAGGACGTCGAGACGGGCCAGCGCGAACTGGTCGGGCACGGTCCACCAGCCGAACCGCGGGCCGTGATAGGCGATCTCGGCGGTGTCGTACACGTGGTCGAACCCGTAGAAGGCCCCCTCGGGCCACGCCTGCCTGAGGCCCGGCATCAGCGCCACGGTGCGATAGCCGGCCCGGGCGAACGCCGTGACGAGCGTGTCGCGCTCCTGCGCCATGACCGTGGCGTTGGTCTGCTCGTCGCGCGTCTCGACGCCCGTGATGAGGCTGACGTGCGCGAGCCACGACGACCCGCCGAAAGTGGGCGACTCCACGAAGGCCGAGACCACCTGCCGGCCGGAGGCCTCGATGTCGGCCTGCAGCGCGTCGCGCGCGGGGGCGAGCGCGGTGGCGACCTCCGGACGGTCGTAGGTCACGGCGCCATAGGACTCGACGAACGTCAGGTACACGTCGGCGCCCGCCACGCGCGAGAGATCGGAGTCCGAGAACTGGCGGGACGTCTCGACCGCCGCGTCCCTGAGCGCGATCTGGGTGGCCAGCAGGCGGGCCTGCCGGTAATAGGCGGTGGACACGGGAACGGCGAACGCGGGCAGGCCCGCGGCGGTCGCGCGCTCCCCCACCGCCGCGACGACGAGAGCGGCCGCGGCCAGCGCGCCCAGCGCCGCGCGTCCGCGCGGCCGGGCGAGCACCCCGGCGACGGCGCCGATCGCGAGCCGTCCGGCGCCGTACAGGAGCGCCACGAACACGGCCACGGCGGCGAGACCGCCGACGAGCACGGGCGTGGCCACCGCGTCGGTCATCATCGCGCCGACGGCCGCCAGGTGCCGGGCGTCCCAGTACAGGTTCACTGGCCGGCCGTAGAGCGCTGGCGCCATCACGTCGAGGTAGCGGCCCACGACCAGCAGGACCCAGACGGCGGCGGCCACGCGGAGGAGCCGGCGGCCCGGACGGCCGTGACGCCATGCGGCGGCGGCCAGCACGGCCACGAGCACGGCCAGCTCGACGGACAGGTGGCCCTGCCACCGCACTCGCGGCGTCGGCCACACGTTGTAGAACGTGACGGACTGGTTCAGCAGGACGAGGGCGATCAGGGCGGCGGCCCCGCGCGCGAGCGCCACGAGCGTCGCGCGTGCCCCTTCGTTCGACGGCATCGCTTCATTATGTCCGCGGCGGTCGCCGGAGGACCGGAGGCGCATGCGGATGCGGCTCGGCGGTGGCGCGCCGGCGCCGGTGCGGACGGGTCAGCGGCGGACGTTGTCCGTCACGGTGGCCGTCGCGCCCTCGCGCGCGAGGATCGCCGCGTCGACCGTGTTGCCCGTGATGCTCACGCCCGTGGTACGCTGGAAGCGATACTCGATCGCGTTGGGGTACGTACCGGCCATCGTCACCGTGTTGGACTCCACGATCGTGCCCGGCGAGTCGGCGACCATGATGGCCACGTCGGCGCCGGGCAGCCCCGGACGGCGCGTGATGGTGTTGCCGCGGATCCGGCCGCCGCGGTGATCGGGCAGCGCGGCGTTGCCCACCGGCGCCTGGCCGGGCTTGGTGGCGTCGAGCCCCAGCGAGATGTCCCGCGCGTTGTCCACGAAGGTGTTCCCCTCGACCACCGTGTCGCGCGAGCCGTTCCAGAACAGCACGGCCGGGCCGACCAGCCCGCGCCGCGTGTTGAATCCGCGGAACGTGTTGCCGCGAATCGTCCACCGCGCGCCGTAGTGCACGTCCACGCCGTTGGTGTAGCCGTCGGGCGCGCCGTGGGTGTACTCGAAGAGCGAGCCCTCGACCACGCCGTCGTTCACGCCGCAGCCGCCGGGACCCGGGTTGCCCTTGATGAACTGATCGCCGATGTCGCGGAGGACGAGGTTCCGGAACACCGGCGCGTGCGCCTGGCAGTTCAGGATGACGCCGTGCTCGTCAGCGCCCTCGATGGTGAGGTCGCGGATGGTCAGGCCGTCCACGGCGTTGGCCCAGAAGCCGAACCGTCCGCCGCGCACGACGACCTCGTCACGATTGCCGGTCTGCCCGGCGATGGTGACGTCGCGGACGCCGTCGGGCAGCCCGAACGCCTCGCCCGGGACCGTGTAGACGCCGGGCGCCAGCAGGATCGTGGTCCCCGACCGCAGGTCCCGCAGGGCGCGTGAGAGCGTCCGCGCCGACGTGACACGGACGGTCGGGCCGGCGGGCTGTGCGCCGCTGGAGGACGGTCGCCGCACCGCGGGCGGCCGGTCTGGAGCGGGCGCCGCGGCGTCCGGCGCCGTGATCACCCCCAGCACGGCCAGCCACGCTCCGAACGTCGCGACACGCCGGCGGGCGGGCTCGAGGCAGTCCGTGCACATGGGAGGCCGGAGACGGGGGCGGCCCACGACGAGCCGCCCCCACGCCGCGATCAGGCCAGGTCGAACCGATCGAGGTGCATGACCTTGCCGAAGGCGGCGGCGAAGTCGCGGACGAACTGCCCCTTCGCGTCGTCGCTGGCGTAGACCTCCGCCAGGGCCCGCAGCTCGGAGTTCGAGCCGAACACCAGATCCACGCGGCTCGCCGTCCACTTCACGGCGCCGTTCCCGCGCGCCCGGCCCTGGAACGTCTCGGCCGCGTCCGAGGTCGGCGTCCACGTCGTGCCCATGTCGAGCAGGTTCACGAAGAAGTCGTTCGTGAGGGTCCCCGGGCGCGTCGTGAGCACGCCCAGCTCGCCTCCGTCCGCGTTGGCGCCGAGTGCACGCATCCCGCCCACGAGCACCGTCAGCTCGGGCGCCGTCAGCGAGAGCATCTGGGCCTTGTCGACGAGCAGCACCTCGGCCGGCACCGGATGGCCCTTGGCGACGTAGTTCCGGAAGCCGTCGGCCGTCGGCTCCAGCACGGCGAACGACTCCACGTCCGTCTGGTCCTGCGACGCGTCGGTCCGACCGGGCCGGAAGGGCACGGTGACGTCGTGGCCGGCGTCCTTCGCCGCCTTCTCCACGGCGGCGCAGCCGCCGAGCACGACGAGGTCGGCCAGCGAGACCTGCGTCGCGCCGCCCTTGGCGTTGAACGCCTTCTGGATGCCCTCCAGCGTCTGGAGCACCATGGCCAGGACGGGCGGGTTGTTCACGGCCCAGTCCTTCTGCGGCGCCAGGCGGATGCGCGCGCCGTTGGCGCCGCCCCGCTTGTCGGTGCGCCGGAAGCTGGCCGCGGCCGCCCAGGCCGTCGTGACGAGCTGCGACACGGGCAGACCCGAGGCCAGGATCTGGGCCTTCAGCGCGGCGATGTCGGCGTCGCCGATGAGCGCGTGCGTCACCGCCGGCACCGGGTCCTGCCAGATCTGGGGTGCCTTCGGAACCTCCGCGCCCAGGTAGCGGCTGATCGGCCCCATGTCGCGGTGGGTGAGCTTGAACCACGCCTTCGCGAACGCGTCCGCGAACTCCTGCGGGTGCTCGTAGAAACGGCGCGAGATCTTCTCGTAGGCCGGATCGAAGCGCAGGGAGAGATCCGTCGTCAGCATCGTCGGCTTGTGCTTCTTTGACGGGTCGTGCGCGTCGGGCACCGACTCGGGCGCGTTCCTGGCCACCCACTGGTGGGCGCCGGCCGGGCTCTTCGTGAGCTCGTACTCGTAGTTGAAGAGGTGCTCGAAGAAGTTGTTGCTCCACTTCGTGGGCGTCGTGGTCCACGTCACCTCGATGCCGCTCGTGATCGTGTCGCCGCCCTTGCCGCTGCCGAAGGAGCTGGTCCAGCCGAGCCCCTGCGCCTCGAGCGGCGCCGCTTCGGGCTCCGGCCCGACGCTGGTGGCCGGCCCCGCGCCGTGCGTCTTGCCGAACGTGTGGCCGCCGGCGATGAGGGCCACCGTCTCCTCGTCGTTCATGGCCATGCGGGCGAACGTCTCACGGATGTCGCGGGCGGCGGCCACGGGATCGGGCGTGCCGTTGGGACCCTCGGGGTTGACGTAGATGAGGCCCATCTGCACGGCCGCGAGCGGATTGGCCAGCTCACGGTCGCCGCTGTAGCGCTTGTCGTCGAGCCACGTGTCCTCGGTGCCCCAGTTGACCTCCTCGGGCTCCCACACGTCCTCACGGCCGCCGCCGAAGCCGAACGTCTTGAAGCCCATCGACTCGAGCGCGACGTTTCCGGCCAGCACCATCAGGTCGGCCCACGAGATGCTGCGGCCGTACTTCGCCTTGACCGGCCACAGGAGCCGGCGGGCCTTGTCGAGGTTGGCGTTGTCGGGCCAGCTGTTGAGGGGCGCGAAGCGCTGCTCGCCGGCGCCCGCGCCGCCGCGGCCGTCCTGGATGCGGTAGGTCCCGGCGCTGTGCCAGGCCATCCGGATGAAGAGCGGGCCGTAGTGGCCGAAGTCCGCGGGCCACCAGTCCTGCGAGGTGGTCATCACCTGCTCGATGTCCTTCTTCAGGGCGGCGAGGTCGAGGGACGCGAAGGCCTTCGCGTAGTCGAAGTCCGCGCCCAGGGGGTTGCGCGAGGGCGGGTTCTGATGGAGCCCCTTCAGTTCCAGCTGGTTGGGCCACCAGTCCTGGTTCGTCCTGCCGCTGTGTGCCTTGCCCGAGAACGGGCACTTCGATTCGTTGCTCATGACGCGTTGACCTCTGTGTGGTGGAGCGTCCCGGACGTCAGTCCGGGTCGTGGGTGTCACCTTCCGGTGAGGACGCGGCCGGAGCGCCCGTGCGCGCGGAGGGGCGCGCACCGCGGATCCGGCGCGTCGAGGCGTCGGGGGCGGCTGCCGTGCGGGCCTCGGCCACGCACTCGGGGCAGCGTCCCCAGTAGGCCACTTCGGCCTCGTCGATTTCGTAGCCGCGGCCATCGGCGGCGGTGAGACACGGCGCGGCGCCGACGGCGCAGTCCACGTCCACGACCTTGCCGCAGACGCGGCAGATCAGGTGGTGATGGTTGTCACCGACGCGTGTCTCGAAGCGCGCGGCCGACCCCGACGGCTGAATGCGGCGGAGCAGGCCGGCGCCGACGAGGACCCCGAGGGCGTCGTAGACGGACTGGAGCGAGATGGTCCCGATCTCGCCGCGAACGACCTCGGCGGCCGCATCCGCCGTGATATGCGGCTGGCTCGACACGGCGCGCAGGACCGCGAGACGCTGCGCCGTCACCTGCAGTCCGCGTTGACGGAGGAGATCGGCTGGGTCAGTCGCCACGACTGGCAAGGATAGATCAAAACTTTGAATCGTTCAAAGCTCGAATCGCCGCACAGTTCAGCGGGTGGCTTGGGCCGCGATGGCGGCGCGCGCCTCGGCAACGACGTCCTCGGGCACGTCGGACCGCGACGCCACCTCGGCCCACATCCGGAGGCTGTCACGCCGGGCTCGCGCGGCGGCCGCCTCGTCCCCCAGGGCATGGTGAAAGCCGGCCAGCCACCCCCGAACGCGCGGCGGCCAGCCGGCGGCGCGGGCGTAGGAGGCTTCGGAGGCGCCCACCTCGTCGGACAACTGCACGACGTCGGCGGCGAGCGCGGCGGCCGCGCGCCGGTCGCCCTGCTCGGCCAGCGTCAGCGCCCAGTTCTGGAACATCGGAATGACCATGCGCTGGTGCCGGTAGGCGGTCGAGCCGCTCTCCCGAAACGCGGCCAGCTCCCGCCGGACGAGCTCCCAGTCCCGCCGCGCACGGGCGATCTCGCCACGCTGGCGGTGCCGCTCGGCCCGGCTGCCGAGGAACTCGATGAGGAAGTACGAGACGCCGGACGCGTGCTCGCGCGCGAGCGTGGCGAGCGTCGCGAGGCTCCGGTCCAGCATCCGGATCGGCTCGGGATCGCCGATGGGGAACGCGGGGGCGGAGCGCCCGACCGCGATGGCGAAGTCCATGGCGACGGTGGCGTTCGACGGATCGCGTTCGAAGAGCCAGGTCGCATGCTCCACCGTCTTCAGCGCCGCCTCCTGCGCCAGGGCCTGGGCGTCCGGGGGCAGCGGCGTGAACCTCGCGCCGGATCCGGCGTACGACGTCGTGCCGCGCTCGCCGAGCGACTGCTCGCTCACGTGGTTCCAGGCGAGCATCAGATCGCGGCGGATCGCCGCGTTCTCGGGCTCGAGCGCGAGCGCGCGTTCGTGGAACTCGATGCCCCGGCGGTAGTGCCGGGTCGCGGTCGCCGGCGTGCCGCTGGAACTGGCGAGCTTTCCGGCCTGCGCGTACGCCACGCCCAGGTCGCTGAGCGACGCGGCGGTCACGGGCCCGCGGCCGACCCGGAGTTCGGCGACCTCGAGGTAACGTCCAAGGCGGGCGGACGCCTCGACGCTGTCCTCGAAGGTCGCCATGAGGACGGACAGCGCGTCCGACAGCGCCTCGAGGCCCGTCTCGTCCGCCGCACGGATCGCCAGGACGCGCTCGGCCGCGTCAGCCGCCCCGATGATGGCGGTGAGTGCCTCGGCCTTCCGTCCGCGGGCGTCGAGGAACTGCGCCCGCGCGGTCTCGAGCCGCGAGCGGGCCACCAGCACGGCCGGATCGCCCGGGGCGTCGCGCTCCAGCCCGGCGACGGTCGCCTCGGCCCGGTCGTAGTAGCTCGCGGCGTCGTCGGGCCGCTCGAGGCTCGGCCGCGTCAGTGAGTACGCCAGCGCCGCCACGCGAACGTAGCCCTCGGCGATCTCGATCCGAAGGGCGCGGTCGCCCCCGGCATCACTCGCCAGCCCGTCCAGGTAGTCGGCCGCCGTCTGCACGACGATCGCCTGCGCCGCCGTCGAGGCTGGAAGGTCCCGGATGGCCGTGTGCACGTCGGTCATCAGCGTGTTCGCCAGCTGGCGCACCTGCTGGAAGCGTCGCTCGGTCTGCCGCGCCTGCCGCAACACGGCGGCGACGCCGGTGACGACGAGCGCCACGACGACGGCCGTGACCGCGAGCGGCCGCCATCGGCGCCGCACGAAACGGGTCGCCCGATACGCGCGTCCTGCGGCGCGCGCACGGATCGGCTCGTGCGCGAGGTGCCGCCGCACGTCCTCGGCCAGCGCCGCGGCGCTGGCATACCGGCGCGCGGCGTCCTTCTCGGTGGCGGCCCCGACGATGGTGTCGAGGTCCCCGCGCAGCCGGCGCGCGAGGCCGGCGTCGCCCCGCCGGGCCAGGCAGTCGCTGGGCGCCGGTACGGGCGTCTCGACGATCGACTGCTGGAGCGCGATCGGCGAGGTCGTATCGGCGTGCTGGCCGCGCTCGCCGGTCAGGAGCTCGTACAGCACCAGGCCCAGGGCGTAGACGTCGGTCCGGGTGGTAACGCCCAGGCCCGACAACTGCTCCGGGCTGCAGTAGTCCAGCGTGGCCAACGTGGATCCGGTCTGGCGGCCCCGCCCATCCACCGGCGACGTCAGCGTCGCGATGCCGAAGTCGAGCAGGCGCACCTGCCCCGATGCCACGAGGATGTTGGCGGGCTTCAGGTCCCGGTGGATGACGAGGCTTTCGTGCGCGTACTGCACGGCCTCGCAGACCTGCAGGAAGAGCGCGAGCCGTTCCGAGAGGGAGGCGTGCGGGTGCTGGTCGAGATGTGTCGTGAGCGGCACGCCGTCCACGTATTCCATCACCAGGTACGGGAGATGGTCCTCCGTGGTGCCGCCGTCGAGCAGACGCGCGATCGACGGGTGTTCGAGCCGTGCCAGGATCTGCCGCTCCTCGTGGAACCGCCGGGCCAGGTCGGCGGAGTACACCGCCCCGGTCGCGATCTTGATCGCGACCCGCTTCGTGAACACGTCCTCGCGCTCGGCCTCGAAGACGGTGCCCATGCCGCCGCGCCCGATCTCGCGCACGAGGCGGTAGGGGCCGATGCGGACGCGCGGCGCCGGTCCGCGGTCCGGCGACGCCGCATCGGCGACGGCCGTGACCACGCGGCCAATCCAGTCCGCCCCCCGGCGGTCGCGGGCGAGAAGCCGGCGCACGGCGTCGGCCAACTCGGGCGCCTCGCGGGCGGCGTCGTCGAGCGCCGCGCCCTGCTCGGGCAGAGGCAGGGCCGCCACGCGGTCGAAGAGCGCCTGCAGCCGGAGCCACGCGGTCGGGGCCTCTGGCAGGGCTGCGCGGTCGGGGCCGCGTGCGCCGCCGGGACCGGTCAGCGGTTCAGGGTCTCGCTCAGCCATGCCTCGGCGAAGCGCTGTTCGCGGTGGATGGTGGAGGTGGAGAGGCCGAAGTGCGCCGCCGCCTCCTCGAGGCTCAATCCCCCGAAGTACCGCAGCTCCAGGATCTCGGCCTTGCGGCGATCGACGGCGGCCAGCCGGTCGAGCGCGTCGTGCAGCTCCAGGAAGTCGTCGATCACCTGGGGGGCGCCGGCCGCGCCGGTGTCGAGGGCGAGCGGGGGAATGCCTCCGCCGCGCTTGTCGGCGCGCCACGCCCGCGCATGGTCCACGAGCACGCGGCGCATGATCGTTGCAGCCAGCGAGAAGAAGTGGGCGCGCCCCTGGAAGGTCAGCTCGCCGGCGTTCACCAGGCGCACGAAGGCCTCGTTGATGAGGGCGGTCGGCTGGAGGGTATGCCCGGGGCGCTCGCGGGCCAGGTAGGCGGCCGCGATCTTCCGGAGCTCGGGGTAGACCAGGGCGGAGGCGTCGTCGAATGCCTGCGCCTCGCCCGCCTGCCAGCGCGCCAGCAAGGCCGTCACGTCCGTCCGCGGGGCCCCGTCTGGCGCCACGCAGGGACTATAGCAAGAGGCGCCGCGGGTCCGGGAAACCTGGCCGCCGAATGCGCTGGCTGTGACAGGAGGCCGTTTCATGACCCGCGCACTCACTCTGCTTGCCGCCCTGGCGGCCGTCGGCGGACCGCCGGTCCCCGCGGCGGCGCAAACGACGGGCGACCCCTTCCCATTCCTCGCGAACGCCACGCCCAGCACGGTCTTCGTGCTCGGCGGGTGCGACAACACCAACCGCCACATCGTGTACGGACTGGGCGGGGCGTCGGTGCTGGCCTCGTCGTCCCCGGGCGGGCCGCTCCTGGCGTCGGTGCCGCTGCCGGCCGGCACCCTGTCGGCCGAAGATCAGGCCAATTACTGCCCGTCGCTGGTCGTCCCCGGCCCTCCGCCCGGGACGTATTGGATCCTCATGGTGTACGGGCTCACGAACATGACGTCGGCCCCGCCGAGCGCGTGGCGGCAGGTCGTGGTCGCGCCACGCACGTGCGTGGGCGTGCCGCTGCCGCCCGTGCTGTCGTCCAATTCCCCCGTCATCAACGGCACGAGCATCGCGCTGGGCTTCTCGGGCTCCGCCGCTGGGTGCGCCATCGACCGGATCGATCTCGAGGTCGGCACGACGCCCGGCGGGACCGAGATCGGCGTGTACCCGCTGCCCGGTCTCGACACGTTCTTCCCGAACGTGCCGCCGGGGACCTACTACACGCGCGCCCGGGGCGTGAACGCCCATGGCCGCAGCAACCGGTCCACGGAGATCCCCCTGCAGATTCCCGGGCCCTGCAGTCCAGGCGCCCTGCCGCCCACGCCCATCGCGCCCACCGTCTCCGTCAACGGCCGCCAGGTCACGATCTCGTGGACGCTGGCGACGTCGGGCGCCACGTTCCATCAGCTCACGCTGATCGACCCGGCGGGCTTCGCGCCGCTCGACTACATCCTGTTGCCGGGCGCGACGTCGGTGTCCGCCTCGAACGTTCCCCCCGGCAACTACCGCGTCCGGATTTCCTCGGGCAACGGATGCGGGATGAGGGCGATGTCGTCGCTGAGCTATCTCGACTTCACCGTCCACTAGAGATCGGGACCGGCAGCCCGCGGACGCCGCCCGCAATCGCCCCCGCCGGTGTGGGGCATGATGAGGGGCGATGCGAGGCCGCGGGGCAGTCGAGCGCGACGAGGTCACCCGCGGCGCCGGCCGCACCCTGACGCGGCCTGCGCCGCCCGCGCGGGCCGTGCCGGGGGGCCGCGCCACGTCCCTGCCCACCGACGTCGTCGCCGATGCGGCGGGCCGGGTCCGGGTGCTGGCCTGGATCTACGCGGGCACGTTCTTCGTCGTCGGCCCGCTCCTGGCGCTGCTGTCACCGGCGCAGCGCGCCCTCTACCTCGACACGCCCCTCCTCGGCCTGCCGGCCGCCGTCTCGATCCTCGGCGCGGTGGCGGTCGCCCTGGGCCTCGACCGCGCGCGCCTGGCGCCGGCGCGCGTCCTGACGCTGGGGCTGGCATTCGACGTGCTGGGCGCGTACGGCATCGCCGCCTCGCGCTATCTGAGCCCGCAGGCCGACGGCGGGGGGCCGGCGGCCGTGTCCTGGGTGGCCGTCTGGATTCTCGTCTTCGCCACCATCGTGCCGAGCCCACCCCGGCGCGCGTTCGCGGCGGCGCTCCTGGCCGCGACGGCCGTGCCGGCGATGACGGCCGCGGGGCTGGTCCTCGCCGGGACGCCGGCGCCGGAGGTGGCCGGCACGGCCGCGCGAACGCTCGTGCCGTATCTGGTGGTGGCGGCGCTGGCCGCCATCGTCGCCCGGGTGGTCTATCGCCTCGGCACCGAGATCACCCACGCGCGCGAGCTCGGGGCCTACCATCTCGTCGAACGCCTCGGCGCCGGCGGCATGGGCGAGGTGTGGCGCGCCGAGCACCGCCTCCTCGCGCGGCCGGCCGCGATCAAGCTGATCCGGACCGAGCCGGGCAGTCCCGCCCCCGGCGCGGACGCCCGGGCGCGCTTCGAGCAGGAAGCGCGCGTCACGGCCACGCTGCGCTCGCCGCACACCGTCCAGGTCTACGACTTCGGCGTCGCGGACGACGGCGCGTTCTACTACGTGATGGAACTGCTCGACGGCTGCGACCTCCAGACGCTCGTGGAGCGCTTCGGCCCCGTGCCCGTCGATCGCGCCGTCGCCCTCCTCACCCAGGTGTGCCACTCGCTGGGCGAGGCGCACGCCAGGGGCATCGTGCACCGCGACATCAAGCCGTCGAACGTCGTCGCGTGCCGCTACGGACGGGAGCTGGACTTCGTCAAGGTCCTCGACTTCGGGCTGGTGAAGGCCGTGGCCCGTGAGGAAGGCGAGACGCGCCAGGCGCTGACCGCGGACGCGGTCACGCGCGGCACGCCGGGCTTCATGTCGCCGGAGCAGGCGGTGGCCGATCCGTCGATCGATGCGCGGGCCGACCTGTATGCCCTGGGCTGTCTCGCCTTCTGGCTGGTCACGGGCAAGCCCGTGTTCGCCGGCACCTCGCCCATCGACACGATCGTCAAGCACGTGAGCGCCGCGCCCCCGGCACCTTCCGCCGTGGCGGCGCAGGCCATCCCGCCCGCCTTCGATGCCCTGGTGCTGGCCTGCCTGGCCAAGGACCGTGCGTCCCGGCCGGCCAGCGCCGACGAGGTCGCGGCCCGCCTCGACGCGGTGTCCGCGGCGGGCCGGTGGTCGGCGGCGGAGGCGCGGTCGTGGTGGGAGACGCACGTCCCCGCCTGACCCGGCGCTGCCAACCCTGAACGTTCGCCGCCCGTCTCACGTCTCAGCGACTGACCGTCACGACTGGACGGGCGGTCGCGGCACCGGCGGGGACGTGGTCACCAGCCGGAGAAGGAGCAGGGGCATGTCGTTGCTGAAACGTCTGTTCGGCGGTGCGGAGCTGCCCAAGCCGCGGGTGCAGGTGTGCGTGGAGTGCGGCATGCCGGTCGCCGAGCACAAGAGCTGGTGCTCCATCCTGCGCGGACACGAGGAGCTCCAGCGGCGCGCCGCCCAGAAGGTCCAGACCACCTGAACCCAACCGCGCGGGGGTCGTGGCCGTCTTAGGCACGATGCTCCACGACCTGCGCCGCGGCCTTCGCACCCTCCTCGCGGCCAAGGGCTGGACCACGGTCGTCGTGGTCAGCCTGGCCCTCGGCATCGGCGCCAACACGGCGCTCTTCGGGGCCGTCAACGGCCTGCTGCTCCGCCCGCTCTCCGTCCGCGATCCCGCGTCGCTCGTCCGCCTGCGCTATGCCGGGCGGAACGACATGTCGACCAATTCGAGCGACTACGGCTTCTCCAGCCGCGATGCCGCCGGCCGTCCACGGCGTGCCACGTTCTCCTACCCGATGTACCGGCGTTTCGTGGAGGAGAACCGGACGCTGGCCGCCCTCGCGGCAGGCGCCCCGTTCGGCCGCGTGAGCCTGGCCCGGGCGGGCGAGGCCGAGATCGCCACCGCGTTCCTCGCCTCGGGCACCTTCTTCGAGATGCTCGGCGTCTCGGCCAATCCCGGCCGCGTGCTCACGCCGGACGACGACCGCCCCGACGCGCCGCCCGTGGCCGTGATCAGCGACGGATTCTGGAGGGCGCGCTTCGGGCGGGCCCTGGACGTCGTCGGCCGCGTGGTGACCGTCAACACCGTGCCCGTCACCATCGTCGGCGTGCTGGAGCCCGGCTTCACCGGCATCCAGCAGGCGACGGCGGTGCCGCCGGACATCACGATGCCTCTGGCGCTCGACGCGCGGCTCTCACCCGAAGACTCGCGCCTCGACGCGCCTACGTCCTGGTGGCTGCAGGTGATGGGGCGCCTCCGGCCCGGCGCGACCGCCGCCCAGGTCGAAGGCAATCTGGGCGCGCTCTTCCAGACGACGGCCCGGGCCGGGCTCGATGCCTTCCTCACCGGCCTGCCCGACGAGGAGCGCAACACCGTCAGGAACCTGGGCCGCACGGACGTGCCCGAGCTCGTGGTGGAGTCCGGCGCGCGCGGCATCTACGACGCGACGGAGTCCGACACGCGCGCCATCGGCGTGCTCGGCGCGGTGGTGGCCCTGGTGCTCCTGCTGGTGTGCGCCAACGTGGCGAACCTGCTGCTCTCGCGCGCGGCCGCCCGCCAGAAGGACATGTCGGTGCGCCTGTCGCTGGGCGCCACGCGTGCGCGCCTGGTCCGGCAGCTCCTCATCGAGAGCCTGATGCTGTCGACGGCCGGCGCGGCATTGGGACTCGTCGTCGGGCGGTGGGGCCAGCTGCTGCTGCCGGGCGCGCTCGGCCGCCCCCTGCCCATCGACTGGACGCTCGTCGGGTTCGCCGCGGCCGCCAGCGTGGTGACGGCGTCGCTCTTCGGCGTGGTCCCGGCCCTGCGGACCACGGCCGTGAACGTGAACGCGTCACTGAAGGACGGCAGCCGGGGCGTGGTCGGGACGCTGGGCTGGTTGAGCAAGGGCCTGCTCGTCGCGCAGGTGGCCATCTCGCTCGTGCTCCTCGTCGGCGCCGGCTTGTTCCTGCGCACCGTGCAGAACCTCCGGCAGGTCGACGTCGGCTTCGACCCGCAGAACCTGGTGATCTTCCGCGTCAGCCCGCGGCTGAACGGCTACGACGTCGAACGGAGCCGCCGGCTCTATCAGGACATCCTCGACCGGACGGCGGCGGTCGGCGGCGTCCGCGGGTCCGCCGCGTCGCTGCCGGCGCTGCTCTCGGGCAGCGTGAACAGCCAGTCGCTCTACGTGCCGGGCCGCACGTACCCGACGCCAGTGGACATCGACACGGTCAGCGTCCACCGGCTGATCGTGACGCCGGGCTTCCTCTCGCTGATGGACATTCCGCTGCTCCTCGGCCGCGACATCGCCGACGGGGACACGGGCGAGGCGCCGAAGGTGGTCGTGATGAACGAGGCGGCCGCCCGGAAGTTCTTCCCCGGCGAGCACCCGGTCGGCAAGCGCGTCGGGCCCAGCATCGAGACGAGCGGGACGCTGGAAGTCGTTGGCGTCGTCCGCGACGCCAAGTACAACAGCGTGCGGGACGAGGCGCCGCCGACGATCTACGTCTCCGCCGGGCAGTACCCGATGTCGACCCCCGCCTTCGTCGTCCGGACGGCCGGCGATCCAATGGGCGCGGTGGGTGCGCTCCGTCAGGCCGTTCACGAGCTGGACCCGACGCTCCCGCTGATGAACGTGTCCACGCAGATGGAGCAGATCGAGGACCGCATCGCGCAGGAGAAGCTGTTCGCCCGCGCGTACGCGCTCTTCGGCGGACTGGCGCTCCTCGTGGCGGCCGTCGGCCTCTTCGGCCTCATGTCCTACAGCGTGTCGCGCCGCACGAACGAGATCGGCGTCCGCATGGCGCTCGGGGCACGGGCCGAGGACGTGCTCGGCCTCGTCATGGGTGAGTCCCTGCGCCTGGTGGCGTTCGGTCTGGCGATCGGAACCGCTGTCGCGCTGGCCGCGGGCCGCCTCGTCGCGAGCCTGCTGTTCGACGTCACGCCCACGGATCTCTCGACGCTGGGCCTGGCGGTGGCCGTGCTGGCGGCCGTCGCGCTGGTGGCCGGCTTCCTTCCCGCCCGGCGGGCCGCGCGCGTGGACCCCATGGCCGCCCTGCACGTCGAGTAGCCGCGGAGGGTCCAGCCCCGCCGAGGCTCCGACGGTTTTCGCCAACGACCCGGCACCTCTGCCGCATACTGCGGTCCATGCCTCGTCGGGCCGCCTTCCGCTGGGTGCTGCTCGCCGTCGGGATCGCGGCGGCGCCCGTCGGCCACGCGGCCGCCCAGGCCCCGGTCGCCCCCCCGGTGAGCGTCGAAGTCACGGTGATGACCCTCTCGGGCGACAGCCACGTGGACGGGCTGTCGGCCGCCGACTTCCGCGTCTGGGAGGACGGGCGCGAGGAGCGGATCACGGCGCTCACGCACGACAGGCGCCCGATCAGCCTGTGCCTCGTCGTGGACGCGGCCGGCACCATGGGCGCCGACATCCGGCGCGAGCTGGCCACGGCCGCGGCCACGGCGATCGTCCGGCGGCTCCACCGCGAGGACGAGGTCTCGGCGGTGGTGTTCAGGCGGACCGCGGACGTGCGCGTGCCCTGGACGCGGGTGTCGGCGCTCGGCGGATTCGACTGGGGCGACACCACCGATGGCGCGGCGGCGCTCGTGGACGGCCTCGGCGCCGCCCTCCGCCTCATGCGCTCCGCCTCGAACGCGCGCCGCGCGATCGTGCTGCTGACCGACGGCGAAGAGGACCGGGCCCGGGTGTCGCTGGCGAGCCTCGTCAAGAGCCGGCTCGAGAGCGAGGTGGCGCTCTACGCGGTCCAGATCGGAGCTCCCGCGCCCGGCGAGACGAGCCTCCCGTCGCTGCGCGTCGATGCCGACCGCATCCGGACGATGGACGTCGCGCCCGCCGCGCCGCCGCAGACGCTCAGCGACGGCACGCTCGATCGCCTCGCGGCCGACACGGGCGGCACGATCGTGCGGGCCACGACCATCGGCCAGATCGAGGAGGCCGCACGGAACCTCGTCGACGACCTCGGCCGCGAATACACGCTGCGCTACGTCCCGTCCCGGCCGCTGGACGGCCGGTATCGCCGTCTCCGCGTCGCGGTGGCACGGCGCGGGACGCTGGTCCGCCACCGCGGCGGCTATCTCGCGCTGGCGCCGGAAGGCGCCGAGTCGCCCCCGGCGGCCTCGGTCTCGGCAGAGGCGGTCCCCGCGCCGGCGGCGCCGGCGCCCGCGCCCGAGCCGGCACGGCCTCGCCCCGCCGACAACCGCCAGACCGTCTACGAAGCGGCCGTCAACCGCTTCGCGCGCAACGGCGCCATAGACGCGGCCTTCTCGCTCATCGGCGCCTGGTCGCGGGACGACGTCGAGGCCGCGGTGACGGCCTCGTCCCGCGCGCCTCGCCGGGCCGTGACCGACGCGGCCGCGGTCTTCCACCTCGAGGTGGCTCTCCAGGGCGCGATGCGGTCCCCGGGGGATGCGATGTTCCAGATCGAGCTGGGCGAGCGCCTGCTGACTCCGGCCGAGTCGGGGACCGACGTCGAGGGCCGCGCGTTCGCCGCGCGCTGGTACGCGGCGGCGGCCTCGGTGTTCCTCGCCCAGACCGACACCGAGCGGACCCGGGACGTGCTGAACCGCGGCCTGCGGCGGCTGCCGGAGGCCGCGCCGCTGCACGCGCTCGCCGGCACCGTGGAGACCATGGAGGCCTTGCGCTACGACGTGGACCGGGCGCGCGACATGCAGGCGCGGGTGGGCATGACGCTCGAACGCCAGTCCCGGCTCGCGCTGGCCGAACGCGCCTACCGTCAGGCGCTGCGGCTCGACGACGGCGACGTCCGCGCACGGATCGGCCTGGGCTACGTGCTCTTCCTCATGGAGAAGGGCGCTGACGCGGTCAGCGTGCTCGACGAAGCCCGCGCCGCGGCCGACCGGCCGGGTGACCGGTATCTCGCGTCGCTCTTCCTCGCCAGGGCCGTCGGCCGTGCCGACAGGACGCGCGCGCGGGCCCTGCTCGAGGGCGTGGTCCGCGACTTCCCGGACCGGCAGTCGGGATGGCTGGCGCTGGCGCAGATGGAGCACGACGACGGCCGCCCCGACGCGGCGCGGCGGATCGTCCGCGAGCATGCGCCGGCCACCGCGGCCGACGCGCGGGACGAATGGTGGGGCTACAGCAACGGCGCGCTGGACGAGGAGGCGCTCGCATGGCTGCGGGCACGCGTCCACTGACGGCCGCGGCGCTGGCGGTCGCGGCCGTCGCGCTCGTCTCCGCGCAGGAGCCGGTCTTTCGCGCGGCCGTGGACACCGTGCGCCTGGACGTGTCGGTCACTCGCGGTACCCAGCCGGTCAGGGGCTTGACGGCCAGCCACTTCGAGGTCCGCGACAACGGCGTCGTGCAGACGGTGGACCGGGTGTCGCTGGCCGAGGTCCCACTCCAGCTGCTGCTGGTGCTGGACACCAGCAGCAGCGTCACGGGCGACCGGCTGGACGCGCTGCTCGATGCCGCCCGTGGCCTGGTCGGGGCGCTGCGGCCGAGCGACCACGTGGGCCTCATCACCTTCTCGCAGTCGGCCCGGGTCTCGGTGCCGCTCACGACCGCGCACCACGAGGTCACCGACGCGCTGTCGCGGGTGACGCCCGCCGGCGCGACCGCGTGGCGCGACGCGCTCTTCGTGGGCCTGCACCTCTTCGACCCCGCGATCGACGCACGGCCCGTCGTGCTCCTCTTCACCGACGGCGAGGACACGGCGAGCTGGACCGAGGCCGCCGACGTCGCCGAGACGGTGCGGCGGTCCGGCGCGGTCCTGCACGCGGTCGGGTTCACGACCACCGGACGCGCCTTCACGCGGGACAACCACAACAGGCGGATCGGCGAGCTCGCGCCGTCGCGGTCCCTCCAGGCGGCGGTGGACGCGGGCGGCGGCCGTCTGTGGTCGGCCGAGACGCCGGCCGGGCTCCGTGCGCTCTTCGTGTCCGCCCTGAACGAGCTGCGAGCGCGCTACCTCGTCACGTACTCGCCGCCCGCAACGCCGGCGCCCGGGTGGCACGAGGTGCGCGTCCGCCTGAAGGGCGCACGCGGCGAGGTCACGGCGCGGCCTGGCTATTTCGTCGAGGCGCCGTGACCGTCACCGGCCGGACGGTCAGGGCACCCGCATTGACCGTGCCCGGCCGCGCCCGGATAATCGCCCGATGCCCCTGCTCCTGGCGACGCTCCTTGCGCTCGGTGCTCCGGCCGAGGCGCACCCCGGCCACGGGTCCACGGTGGTCATCGGCACCCTGCTGTCGGTCACGCCCGACGCGATCACGATCGAGACGCGCGACGTCGCGACGGCCACGATGAAGACCGTGCGGGTGCTGGTCACCGAGGACACGCGGTACCGCGAGGGCAAGACGCCCGTGACGGACGTCACGCCGTACCTGGGCGGACGCGCCATCGCCGGCGTGGACTTCGAGGAAGGCCCCGCGGGCGGGACGATCTACCGCGCCCTCGACGTGCGGCTCTCGAAACCCACACCGAAGCAGTGACGGCGTCCTACGGGCGGAACAGCCGTTCGTAGAAGCCGCTGACCCTGACCGTCACCGTCACGGTCTCGTCGGTCACGTTCTGCCAGAACCAGCCGTGGTTGCCGGCACCGGGCGCCGTGAACGCGCCGTGGTCGCCGGTCTGGAACTCGTCCTTCCAATAGCTCGTGAACTCGCCCTCCGGCGCCCCCAGCAGGTCGCCGTGCATGTCCACGTCCACGCCTTCCCCGGTCGCCGTCCACGAGTAGACCATCCGCTCGCCCTGCCGCATGCGCGCCTTGATCTCGGCGCCCTCGCCGGGATCGAGCGTGACCGACATCTCGTCGGTCTTGTACGGCGTCGGGCTGCGAAACAGGGCGTCGGCTGGACTCATGGTCGCCGCGGCCCCGTCGGGGGACGCCGTCCCGGGCGCGGTCTCGACACGCGGGCGAACGAGGCCCAGCGCCCGCCCGGTGCCCAGGGGATCGAGGCCGAACTCGGCCGGCAGGACGACGGCCGCCAGGGCCATGGCCGCCACCACCACGGCGAGCCCGGTGGCTCGCACGAGCTGCGCGCCCGACGGCGGCGCGGGAGGGGACGTCGTCATGCGAACGCTACTCCAGGAAGAAGCCCGTCAGCTGGTAGCCCAGCAGGAGGAAGCCGCACGTCATGATGGCGACGTTGCTGGCGAAGGCCTGGCGCTCGAACGCCGCCGTGCGGCGCCAGTACGCCATCGCGATCAGGATGGCGGCGAGCGCCAGGAACTGCCCCGCCTCCACGCCGATGTTGAAGGCCACGATCTTCGGAACGAGACCCCGGCGCGCGAGCGCGAAGTCCTGGAGCTTCGTGGACAGGCCGAAGCCGTGCACGAACCCGAAGAGCAGGACGGCGGCGCGCGTGTCCGGCTGCCACCCGAACCAGCGCTGGAAGGCGCCCAGGTTGTCGAGCGCCTTGTAGACGACCGACAGGCCGATGACGGCATCGACCAGGTACGGGTCGATGTGGAACCCGCCGAGCACGCCGAGCAACAGCGTCACGGAGTGGCCGGCGGCGAAGAGCGTGACGTAGAGGGCGACGTCCTTCAGGCGATACAGGAAGAAGATCACGCCGAGCAGGAACAGCAGGTGGTCGTAGCCCGTGACCATGTGCTTGGCGCCGAGGTAGGCGAACGCGGCAAGGCCGCCGGACTCCAGGAACGCGCGATCGGCGGCGGACACCCCGTGCGCCGAGAGCGCGGGCGCCAGGATTGCCAGCATCACGACCACTGCCGCGAGGGTTCTCGTCATCCCGCCGGATCGTAGACGATGTCGCGCGTCACCGCGCGAACGGCCGGACCGGCCCGAGCGGCGCGGTCACCTTCGCGTCGGTGGCCATCACGTCGGCGGCCTTCTCGCCCACCATGTAGACGGCGCTCACGATGAAGTAGCCCGGGATGCGCGGGAAGATGGACGCGTCCACCACGCGCAGGCCGTCCACGCCGTGCACCGTGAAGGCGCTGGACACCACGCCGCCGTCCTCGCGCCGGCCGATCCGGCACGTGCACGACGCGTGATGCCCCCAGGCGGCGTCCTTCACGAAGTCCAGGAGGCGGTCGCCCGTGACGTCGTCGCCCGGAAGCTCCTCGGCGGCGATGACGCCGTCCCGCTTCAGCGGCGCGGCGAGCCGCCGCGCCAGATCGACGCCGGCGGCCACGGCCCGCGCGTCGTCACCGGCGCGATCGGTACCCTCGTCGAACGAGCGGAACGAGATACGCGGGCGATCGCGCGGGTCGGCGGACCGCAGCGTGACCTCGCCGGCCGTGTTGGCCGTGTGCGCCTTCAGCACGATCCACGTCAGGTAGTTGAGGTGCTTCGCGAAGAGCGACGAGTACCCGGGAAAGTACCCTTCGAAGCGGCCGAGGACCGCATACAGGAAGAGATCCGGCGAGAAGGCGGCCGGACTCGAGCGCGCCACCACCGACAGGATGGCGCCGTTGGAGTTGTAGACCGTGTCCTTGTAGCGGCCCCAGGCCTCGTACTGCGGATCGTCCCTGGTGAAGGTCGCGCCCTCGAGCGCTTTCCAGGACGGGAAGTCCATGCGGTGGACGACCGCAACCTCGTAGCGATCCTGCAGGTGCTGACCGACGCCCGGGAGATCGACGCGCACCGGGATGCCGTGGGCCTCGAGCGTGGCGCGCGGGCCGATCCCCGAGAGCATCAGGAGCTGCGGCGAGTTGAAGGCGCCGCCGGCCACGACCACCTCCCGGGCCGCGAAGACCTGCTCGAGCCGTCCGGCCGAGCGGCTCGGCCGGGGATGCGCGCGGTAGAGGCGCTCGCCCCGCAGGTACTCGACCCCGACGGCGCGGCCCGAGTCGTCGAAGAGCACGCGCGTCGCCAGGGCGTGCGTCAGGACCTGCAGGCGGTCGGGATGGCGCCTGGCCACGTCGAGCACGCGCTCGCGCGCCCCGACGCGGCGATGGTCCTTGGACGTGAGCGGCGTGTAGCGCAGGCCCACGGCGTCCTCGACCACGACGCGCCAGTCGTTCGGGTCGAGCTCGGCATCGAGGCGGGCGCGCCGGTCGGCGTCGGTGAGACGGAGCTCCGGGCTGTGGAGGGCCGCCTTGGCCGACTCCAGGATCGCCGTCCGGAGATCGCGGTCGCGAATCGCCGCCTTGGGGATCGCCTTCTCGGTCTGCAGCCAGCCGTGCCAGCCGTGAAGGGCCGGGTCGTGGCCGGGCCGCAGATCGGATCGGTGCGTGCACTGCTCGACGCGCTGGAAGTAGGCGCGCATCGGCTCGGCCCGCCAGGACGCATCGCCCGTCAGGTCCGCGATCTGGTTCCAGTCGGCGTTGTTCGGGCAGACGAAGATGAGGGCGTTGTGGGCGGTGCAGCCGCCCAGGGTGCCCGCCCGCGGGTAGAGCACGCCACCCTCGTCCTGTCCCGGCGGCGCCGGCACGTACTTCGGATCGCGCGCCTGCCGCGTCTCGTCGTCGTAGTGGCGGACGAAGAAGTCCCAGCGGATCCCGTCGTTCTCGGTCGAGAGCGGATGGAACGCCGGGACGTCGTAGTCGTCGGGCAGGGTGTTGACGCCCGGGGTCTGCGGCGTCGCGCCGATGGAGGTGCGCGGGTCGCCCCCCGCTTCGAGCAGCAGCACCTGGTGCCCGAGCTCGGCCAGGCGCGCGGCCAGCGTGCCGCCGCCGGCGCCCGATCCGACGACGATGTAGTCGGCGTCGTACGCCACCGGCCGCGCCACGGTGCCGTCGGGCGCGGCTGGGCCGGGCCCCGGGGACGCGCCGCCCCCGCTCTCCCCGTAGCGCCCGCTTCCGTCCCCGTCCGCGCCGTTGCCCACTCGGCCCTCCTCGGTCCCGTGACTCCGGCACAAGGCCGGCCCGGTTACATCGTCTTCAGGAACGCGATCAGGTCCCGCTTCCCGCCGTCGCTCAGCCCGGGCTCCTCGGCGAACAGGTCCGTGCCGAAGTAGTGGCCCTTGTTGATCACGAAGTCCGGGCAGGTGCTCATGGAGAGCAGCGTCTCCATGATGTTCCGGTTCGTGAAGGGGTCGTTGCCGCGCTTCAGGTCGGCCTTGATCTGCTTGAGCAGCCCCAGCAGCGTCCGCAGACGCTGGCGGCGCTCGCCGTCGGGCAGGTCGGCGCCGAGCAGATCCATGCTGCTCAGCAGGCTGACGGGCGTGCCCTTGGGGATCGGGCCGATCTCGACCTCGCCGTTCCTGAAGAGGAACGGAAAGAGCCGCTGGCCCACGCCGAGCAGGCCGCGGAGCGACTCGGGCACGTAGCCCCGCGGCACGCGGATGACGCTGTCGGCGGTGGTCCGCTGGATCCAGCCCACGCCCGGGCCGGTGATGTCCAGCCGCGTGAAGAGCGGATCCACGTGCCGCCGCTCCGGCCACAGCATCTGCTCGATCGACGCCTGGAACACCCGCATCCGCGCGTCGACCGACGGGCTCGTCTCGAAGGACCAGTCACCGGCCGTGGCGCCGGACTCGTAGGCGGCCTCCGGATAGTACGGGCCGACCGAGTTGTTCTGGAGGAACGGCGCCGTGGACCACAGGCTGACGAGCGACGCCGGCCTGGTGAACCCGCGGCCGCCCCCCGGCAGCGTGAAGTCGTACTCCACGCCCGACAGCGGGTGCCGGAGCTTCACCGTCCCCACCGACGGCAGCGCCTTGTAGGACTGCGACGAGAAGTTGTCCCAGATGTTGCCGGCGATGGCGTTGGTGGCGATGGGGCTGCAGATGTTCGTCTGGAGCAGCGTGGAGGGCACGCGTAACTCGGTCGAGAGGAAGTTGTCCTGCAGGAAGTCCGGCGCCTGGGCCAGGGTCCGCATCGGCGCCTTGAAGTCCTCGGTCTTCGTCCACGCCCAGTAGCGGTTCCAGCAGTCCAGGTAGTTCTTGCCATTGCAGGCGGCGAGATCCAGCCCCGCTGGCAGCGCCGGCAGCTTGCTCGAGTGGCAGCGCGCGCAGCGCTCGGCGAAGGCCGTCTTCCCGCGCTCGAGCGACGCGGCCTCCTCGGTGAGGTAGGCCTCGCCGCCGGGCGCGTCTTTCAGCAGGTGCGGCGCCGTGCTGGCCAGGAAGAAGCGCGCCATGTTCGGCGTCTGCCGCTCGGTGGCCTGCCAGTAGACGGAGTTCTTCTGCGCGTCCGCGATCTTGATCGGTGAGATCTCGCGGCCGCCGATGAGCGCCCGGAAGTGCAGCAGCCACTCCTCGCTGAAGAGCCCGATGTTCAGGTAGACGCGGTTCAGGGCGCCGAGCGCGCCCACCGAGTCCGATCCGTCCTTCAGCACCCGGGGTGTCCACGTCGTGGCCGGCGGCTCGAAGAACTGCGCCAGCGGATCGCTCGCGGGCACGAAGTCGTTGAACTGCCGGTTCTGCAGGTTGCCGCCCGCCAGCGTCTCCCTGCCCCAGCGCCTGGCGAGCCCCATGCGCGGGCCCAGCAGGTAGACGGCGTTCATGGTGCGCGGGTTGTTGATGGTGTCGGTGGACACGAGCGACGTGTCCAGCGTGCCCGGCAAGGACGTGTGGAGGGCCTGGTGCAGGAAGCTGCCCTGGTTCGTGGCGCCTCTCCAGTCGAACACGCGGTCCCACCAGAAATACTGCGCCCCGACGTTCGAGGCCAGGTGCTCCCAGCCGGGCCGCTCCGGATCGGGCGGCGGCTTCACGGGATTCGGCCCGACGTGACAGAACGCGCACGACATGCCGACGCGGTACGGCCGCACCAGATCGCGCGACTCGAAGTAGTCGGACCGGCGGTAGTACGCCTCCGAGTCCCAGCGCCTCCGCGCGGCCTCGTCGAAATCCGGATTCGGGAACAGCCGCAGGCCCACCACGCCGGAGGGCTCGCCGTAGTAGGAGCCGACGGGCACGGTCCGTCCCCGTGCCCCCACCTGCACGCCGGGATACGCCGTCGTGTCGGCGAACGGATCGGGATCGCACCCGGGATCGCGGACATCGAGCCACAACCCGTAGCGATTCGGATCGGGGCCCGTGGCCTTGGTGAAGCACGGCTCGTTCACCAGGCCGAGCGCCCGCCAGCGGTTGTCGCGCGAGTACGGCAGGGCCGGATGCGACGAGAGCGTCTTCAGGAAGTCCAGCGATCCGAGGCTCTGCGCCGAGAGCACGTCCCACAGCCGGTCGTTCCCGCCCGTCCAGACGAGCCACATGTTGCGGCCCTGCACCTCGTCGGTCGTGAGGGTGATCCCGCCGTCCATCTCGTGGAAGTAGTCCTCGGCCGCCGCCGGGAACGACTCGGCCGTGCGGCCCGCGCGCGACGCCTCGTCGCGCACGGTGCCCGGCCGGGGCTGGGAGGCGCCGCACCCGCCGAGGACGAGCAGGGCAGCGAGCATCCACAGGGCCAAGCCGGCCGCCGGCGATCTCTCACGACGCATGAACGCCCCCTTCGGCCGCGCGCCCTGGCGCACGGCCGGCACGTTCCGTGGGACGGCCCCCGACGAGCACAATCCGTCGGGCGCCGATGGACACGGAAGCATAGCCCAGGCGCGGGCCCGGCTCCCCCGCTCCCCAAACCGAGTCGCGCCACCCTGGAAAGCCCTTGGTACGGGACCGTCTACGTGCTTGAATGGCCACGCCCCTGGAGGACAGACTGCGCGGCCCTGCGCGTCCGGATCGCGTCGACGCGCCCGTATGACGCCGGAGATCGACATGTCCGACCCTATCTTCGAGCCGCTGACCTTCAAGCACCTCACGGTCAAGAACCGGATCTTCCGGTCGAACATCTCCGGCCGGTTCGACAACTACGACGGATCCGGCAACCAGGCCCGCATCAACTGGGAGCTGAAGTTCGCGAAGGGCGGCGTGGGCGCCATCATCTCGTCGTTCGTGCCCGTCCACCCGCGCGGCCGGATCATTCCCTACTACGCCACGATCGACAGGGACGACCGGATTCCCTTCTGGCGGGCCGTCGGCGAGGCCGTGCACCAGCACGACTGCAAGTTCATCCTGCAGCTCAGTCACGGCGGCCGGCAGCGCGACATCCCGGATCTGGAACACCCGCGCGGCCAGAGCTCGACCGACAAGCGGGACCCGCTGCACGGGTTCGAGTGCGATCGGATGACCACCGCCGACATCAAGGAGGTGGTGGCCTCGTTCGCCGAGGGGGCGCGCCGGGCGCGCGAGGCCGGGCTGGACGGCGTCGAGCTCCACGGGGCCAACGGCTATCTCATCACGCAGTTCCTCAGCTCGGCCATCAACGATCGGGACGACGAGTACGGCGGTCCGCTCGAGAACCGCGCGCGCTTCGTGCTCGAGATCGTCAAGGCCATCCGGGCACGCGTCGGCCACGACTTCCACCTCCAGATGAAGATCAGCGCGGCCGAGCACAACAACGCGCTCCTGCTCCTGAAGAAGGAAGGCGCCGGCAACACGGTGGAGGAATCGGCCCAGGTCTGCCGCTGGCTGGTGGAGGCCGGCGTGGACGCGATTCACGTCTCCACGGGCAGCTCGTTCCCCCACCCACGCAATCCGGCGGGCGCCGATCTCGACGTCGCGATCCTGTCGGAGACCTACGACCAGCTCGCGAGCAGCGGCGCCTCCACCTTCCGCAACCTGCTGCTCTTCCACAACGGCCTGACGGGCGAGATCTTCCGGCATCAGTGGCTGGCCGCGGGCGTGCCCGCCGACAGGATCGAGGGGCTCACGCTGCCCGACGCGCGCGTCATCAAGCAGGCCGTGCCCGTGCCCATCATCTGCACGGGCGGGTTCCAGACCGCCTCGGTCATCCGCCGGGCCATCGGCCACGGCGACTGCGACGCCGTGAGCATCGCCCGCCCGCTCGTCGCCAACAACGACCTCGTGGCGCAGTTCGCGGCGGGCCGCGACCGGGCCGAGCGGCCGTGCACCTACTGCAACCGCTGCCTGCTCGAGGTGGTCGAGTCGCCGCTCGGCTGCTACGAGCCGCGGCGGTTTCCCGACCGCGCGGCGATGCTGCGCGAGGTCATGACCGTCTTCGATCCGCCGCCGTTCCGGTAGGGGCAGCCGGCCGTGGGCAACCTGCGACGGACCTGGCGTCTCCTGGCGGGTGTCGTGGCGGCCGGGGCGGTGGCGGCCGCGATCTGGGCGTTCGTATCGCTGCGCGCGGATCGGCCCGCCGCCTACGCCGCCATCGAGGAGCACTTCAAGTACGGCTCGATCGGCAGCGAACCTGGCGGTTCCCTGCTGGCGCCCATCGGCGGCGTGCTCCCGCCGTACTGGGTGTTCACGGCCCTCCCATCGATCTGCACCGACCGGCTGCCGCCGGGCGGACGCGGGTACGCGGCCTTCGGATTCGTTTCGGAGCCCGAACGCGACCTGCCGATCGGCGTCTCGCGCCGGCGCCGGCTGGGGATCGACCAGGTGGGCCTCAACTGCGCCGTGTGCCACACCAGCACCGTGAGGGACGCCCCGGGAGCGGCCCCGCGCATCGTCCTCGGCATGCCGGCGCAGCGGCTGGACCTGCAGGCGTTCGTGCAGTTCGTCCTCGACTGCACGCTGGACAACCGGCTCACGCCGGACGCCGTCCGCGGCCGCCTGCCGGCCACCGGCGGGCCCTCGCGCTTCGAGCGTCTGCTCCTCCGCGCGGGGCTCGTGGACCGGTTGAAGCTGCAGGCGCTGGATCTGCGCAACCGGATGGGTCCGCTGCTCGGGGACGGTGCGCCGCAGTGGGGACGCGGCCGCGTCGACACCTTCAATCCCTACAAGGCGATCCAGTTCAACTGGAACCTGCGCCTGCTGCCCGCGCACGAGCTGATTGGGGCCGCGGACTTCCCCTCGCTCTGGAACCAGCAGCCCCGCGAGGGCATGCACCTCCACTGGGACGGCGACAACGACTCGGTGGACGAACGGAACCTCAGCGCGGCCCTCGGCGCCGGCGTGACGCCGGTGACCGTGGACCACGCGAACCTGATGCGGGTGCGCGAGTGGATCTGGACGCTGCCTCCACCGCCGTATCCCTATCCGGTCGACCGGGACCTCGCGGCCCGAGGCCAGGCGCTGTATGCCGAGCACTGCCAGTCCTGCCACGCGGACCAGCGCTTCAGGGACGGCGTGACGTCCGGCGACCGCGTGGGCCGGGTGGAGCCGATCGCGGCGATCGGCACGGACCGCCACCGGCTGGACTCCTACACGTTCGCGTTCGCGGCGAACCAGTACGGGCTGTACCCGGAGTCCGCGTACCGCTTCACGCATTTCCGGAAGACCAACGGCTACGCCAACCAGCCGCTCGACGGCATCTGGCTCCGGGGGCCTTACCTGCACCACGGCTCGGTCCCGACGCTGCGCGACCTCCTGGAGCCGCCGGAGCGGCGGCCGGCCGTGTTCTACCGCGGCTACGACGTGTTCGATCCCGTGAAGGTGGGGTTCGTGTCCGACGTGGCGGCCGCGGACGGGCAGGTGTTCACCAGGTTCGACACGTCCGTGCCCGGGAACGGCGCGGGCGGGCACGTGTACGGCACGACGCTCGCGGACGACGACAAGCGCGCGATCGTGGAGTACCTGAAGACGTTCTGACGGCCCGGGACGCGAGCATGCGGCCGGCGTGCCGCGGACGGCGAGGAGGCGGACGATGACGGGAGCGCGGCGGTGGTTCCGGATCGCGATGGGCGTCGGGATCGCGGCGAACCTGGCGTTCGCCCTGCCGACCCTCGTCGCGCCGGCGGCCACGATGCGCCTGGCCGGGCTGCCCGAGGCCTCGCCAATCGTCTGGCCGCGGGTGGCGGGGCTGCTGTCGCTCATGAGCGTGTTCTACGTTCCCGCCGCCATCGACCCCGACCGGTATCGGCTGATCGCGTGGCTTGCCGTGGGCTCCCGCCTGGCCGGCGTCGCCTTCTTCCTTGGCGTGGCGCCCACGGCGTACCACCAGTTCGGGTACTTCGACCTCGCCTTCTTCGTGCCGCAGGCGGCGCTCCTCCTGAGGCTGGCGCCGCCGGCGCCGGTGCTGACCCGACCGGTGCCTGGAGCCATGCCATGAGCGCACCCGGACCGCGGCGCGCGCGGCTGGGCCTGCTGGTGCTCGGCCTCCTGGCGTTCGGGAGCCTCGGCGCGTGGGTGGTCTACGCGAAGTTCTTCCGCCAGGCGCCCCCGCCCTACTTCGCCTCCGACGAGGAGCACTTCCTGTACGGCTCGGTGGGCACGGAGGCCGAACAGGGCGTGCCGTACTGGATCTGGCTGGTGCTGCCGCGGATCTTCCCGGAGTACCTGCCGAACCCGGGTGGCTACGCCTCGATCGGCATCCTGGGGACGGACGGGCACGAGATGCCGATCGGCCTGTCGAAGGTCACGATTGGCTTCCCGCGCGTCGGCATCAACTGCGCGATGTGTCATGCCGCGAGCTTCCGGGCGCGGCCCGACGACGTCCCCACGATCTACCCCGCCGCCGCCTCGCACCAGACCGGCGAGCAGGAGTACCTGCGCTTCCTCATCCGGTGCGCCGAGGACCCGCGCTTCACCGCCACGACGATCCTGCACGAGATCGCGAAGAACGTCCGCCTGTCCCCCCTGGACCGGCTGCTCTACCGCGTGGCCATCATCCCCGGCACCCGCCGCGCGCTCCTCCGGCTGCGCGACGAGAACGCGTGGATGGACCAGCGCCCCGACTGGGGGCGAGGCCGGATCGATCCGTTCAACCCGGTGAAGTTCTCGATCCTCCGGCAGCCGGTGGACGACACCATCGGCAACGCCGACATGATGCCGCTCTGGAACCTCGCCCGGCGCGACGGCACGGCCTATCACTGGGACGGGCTGAACACATCGCTCGTGGAGGTGGTGCGATCGTCGGCGCTCGGCGACGGCGCCTCGCGCCCGTGGATGGACCGGGATGCCGCGCACTGGGACGACGCCGATCCGCGCACGCGATCGAGCCTGCGCCGCGTGATGGACTACATCGGCCACCTCGAGGCGCCCGCCTATCCGCTGCCGATCGATCGGTCCCTCGCCGAGGCCGGGGCACGCCTCTTCCGCGCGAACTGCGCGACGTGCCACGCGCCCGACGGCGCCCGCACGGGCCAGGTCGTCCCGCTGGGCGAGATCGGGACCGACCCGCACCGCCTCGCGATGTGGACGCCGGAGGCGGCGAGCGCCTACAACGCCTACGGCGACGGGCACCCCTGGACGTTCTCGCGCTTCCAGAAGACCAGCGGCTACACGGCCACGCCGCTCGACGGCATCTGGCTCACCGCGCCGTACCTGCACAACGGCTCGGTGCCGACGCTGGCGGACCTGCTCGAACCCGAGGCCGCGCGTCCGACACGCTTCTGGCGCGGCTACGACGTCTTCGACGCCGAGCGGGTGGGCTTCGTCTCGACGGGCCCGGAGGCCGAGCGCGCCGGCACGCGCTACGACGTCTCCCGGCCTGGCAACGCGAACCGCGGCCACCGCTACGGGACGACGCTCACACCCGACGAGAAGCGGGCGCTCATCGAGTATCTGAAGACGCGGTGAGTCCCGGCCGTTGGACCGGTGCGCCCTCGCGATGCGATTCGCGGCGCGGCCGGTCCCACACCAGCGCCAGGGTCCGGCCGGCCTCGGCGGCCAGGCGTCCCTCGCGCCATTCCACCCCGATGAGCCAGGCGCCCGCGACGAGCGCGACCACGAACACCCCGAAGGTGACGTAGAAGAGCGGGAACATCATCAGCCAGATCATGCCGGCCTCGTGCCGTCCCCAGCCGGATCAGCGGTTGCGCAGGCCGGCGAGCTCGGTGGCCAGCGCCCGCGGCAGCGCCGGCACACGGCCCACGACGCCGATGGCGGCGTTCCTCACGGCCCGCGCGCGGCGGGACTTCAACGTGGCCATCCGGGTCAGCCGGTCCGTGAACGCCACGACGCGCTCGGCGACCGGATGCCGCGTGCGCTCGTAGTCGTCGAGCGGGCGCTCGTCGCCTCCGGCCCTCAGGCACGCCGTCAACGCGCGTCCGAGCGCCACCGCGTCCTGGATGCCCGTGTTCATCCCCTGGCCCCCGGCCGGGCTGTGCACGTGTGCGGCGTCGCCCGCGAGCAGCACCCGGCCGGACCGGTAGCGGTCGGCCACGCGGTGGTGCACGCGGAAGCGCGAGCTCCAGACCACGTCGTGCACCCGCGCCGGGTCGATCGTCGGCCCGCGGGCGTCGAGCAACGCCTGGACGTCCCCCACGCCGGGGTGCTCCGGCGACTCGTCCACGGTGGCGACGATGCGATGGCTGCCCCCCGGGAGCGGCGCGGCGATGACGAGGCCGTCCGGCGAGAAGAACGCCATCACCTCGTCGCGGCCCAGCGCCCACGACAGGTGGACGTCGGCCAGCATGAACGCCTGCGCGTAGGCGTCGCCCGTGAAGCCGAATCCAGTCGTCTCGCGCACGGTGCTGTGCATGCCATCGGCGCCAACGACGTAGCGCGCGCGGACGGCCCGAGGCGCCTGGCCGTCGGCAGTCAGGGTCACCGAGACGCCCGCGGCGTCCTGCGCGAGGCCGCTGACGGCGAACGGCCGCCTCACCTCGCCGCCGAGCTCGTGCAGGCGGTCGGTCAGGACGGCCTCGGTGATGTACTGCGGCACCATCAGCACGTACGGGTAGCGCGTCGGGAGCCGATCGAACGGGATGGCCGCCACGACGCGGTCGCGATCGCGGATGACGAAGCGGGGCACGACGTGCCCGGCCGCCTGCAGACGGCTCGTCACCTGCAGCGCCTCGAGCACCTCGAGCGTGCGCGCGTGCACGGCCGCGGCCCTGGAGGTGTTGCTGCCCGCCGTCTGGCGGTCGACGAGGACACTCGACACGCCGGCGTCGGCCAGCACGCACGCCAGCGTGAGTCCGGTGGGGCCGGCGCCGACGATCAAGACATCGGTCGTGTTCGGAAGGGTGCTCATGTCGCGGCTCCTTGTGCTTCGGGGCGCCGTCCGGGGCGCCGCGGTCATCCGGCATCGGCCACGCCACAGGACCGAGTCCTGCTGGCGCTCGAGCACTCGGGCTCGCCGTGCGTCTGGCGCTTCCGTGAGGCAATTCGGATGCCGCACGCCCTCACCCGGGCGCTCCGCCGGTGCCACGCCGTTCCGGCGTGCCCGAGCCACCCGTGTCCCTTGGCGCCTGTGCCTGCGAGACCAGGCTGTGCCGATCGGCACACGTGCCGCGAGGCACACCCATTCGTGCGCGGGTGAGCCGGCAGGGTGTCTCCGCTGGGATTGTGGTGGCCGCACGCGGATCGCCCGTCGGCCGCCGTCGGCCCGCATGGCGGGATCGGAACTTGCCTTGGGTGAGGGCCGCAGGACATCCCTCATGGCCCATCGCTCCATCGAGATGCTCATCGGCCGGCTCGTCACCGACGAACGCTTCCGCGCCGCGTTCGTCGCCAACCCCGAGGCGACGCTCTTTTCCCTTCGCGAGCTCGGTCTCGACCTGAGTCCGACCGAAGTCGCCGCGCTCGTCAACACCGACCCCGCCGTGTGGGCGCGGGCCGCCGACGAGCTGGATCCCCGGCTGCAGAAGGCCACGCTCACTCGGGACTCGAGGACACCATGACCACATCCACGTACGCGTGGGCGATCGCGATGGCGGTGCTGCCCTTGCCGGCCGTCGCCCAGCAAGCGCCCGAGGCGCGGCTCACCCTCGAGGCCGCCGTGCAACTGGCCGTCGATCGGAACGTCCAGGTGCAGTCCGCCCGCCTGGAGATCGACACGGCCGACGCCGCCCTGGCCGTGGCCCGCACCCGCCGGCTGCCCTCCTTCAAGACGGACGTCTCCGTGTCGCAGCTGCTCACGCCGGTGGACTTCGCCTTCCCGCAGGGCGCCTTCGGCTCGTTCCCGGGCACCGGCCCGATTCCGGCGACGGACACGTCCGTCAGCGTCGGCCGCCGGCCCACGGCCTACGTCTCCTCGCAGGTGTCACAGCCGCTGTCACAGCTCTTCAGGATCGGCCTCGCGATCGACGGCGCCGAGACGGCCCGGGCGCTCGCCGTGGAGCGCGCGCGCGCCACGCGGCTCGCGGTGGTCAACGCCGTCACGCGCGCCTACTTCTCGATCCTGCAGACGAAGAGCGCCCTGGCCGCGAGCGACGAGGTCGTCGCGATGTACCGGGCGCTCGGGACGACGCTGTCGGCCCGCGTCGCCCAGAAGGTGGCCCTGCGCGCCGATGCCCTGGAGGTAGACTACCGGCTGGCCGAGGAGGAGCTCGCCCGCACGACCTTCGAGAACGCGCTCGCCAGCGGGAAGGAAGAGCTGAACCGCCTGCTCGGCCGCGACGTCGCGACGGCATTCGACGTCGCCGAGGCCGCCGACGTCACCCTCACCGACGTCGATCTCGATCTCGCGCGCCAACGCGCGCTCGAGAGCCGTCCGGAGGTCCGCCAGGCCCATCTCACGATCGGCCAGGCTCTCCTCGACGAGCGCATCGCGCGCGCCGGGCGCCTCCCCGACGTGTCGTTCGCGGTGTCGTACCTCACGAACCTCAACATCGACGTGCTGCCGGCGAACCTGGCGAGCGCCGGGATCCAGCTCACCTGGGAGCCCTTCGACTGGGGACGCCGCCGCACCGAGATCGCGGCCAAGGCCCACGCAGTGGCGCAGGCGCGGCTGGCGCTCCGCGACGCGGAGGATCGCGCCGCGGTGGACGTGTCCCGCCGCTACCGGACGCTCACGGAGACACGCGCGCGCCTGAAGGTGGCGTCGATGGCGCAGGACGTCGCGCGGGAGAAGCTGCGCGTCCGGACCAACCAGTTCCAGGTCCAGGCGGCGCTCCTGCCCGACGTCCTGCAGGTGCGCGCCGAGCTGGCCCAGGCGACCGACCTGTACGAGCAGGCCCTGTCCGCGTTCTGGACCGCGAAGGCCGATTTCGATCTCGCCATCGGGGAGGACTAGCGTCATGACCGCCCTCTGCCGCACCGCCGCGGTCCCGATCACGTTCGCCGCGGTCGGACTCGCCTCGGCCTGCACCGCCACCGCCAGCCGCGAGGCGCCGGCGCCGCGGCCCGTCCGCGTCGAAGGCGTCGCCGAGGCGCCGGGACCGACCGCCATCCGCTACTCGGCCACCATCGATGCCGTCCGGCAGGTGCCGCTCGCCTTCAAGACGGCCGGCTACGTCGAGCGCGTCGTCGAGCAGCGCGGGGCCGATGGGCGGCTCCGGACCGCCCAGGCGGGCGATCGCATCACGAGCGGCACCGTCCTGGCGCGCGTCGAGGACACCGAGTACCGCGATCGGGTCGGGCCGGCCCGCGCGCGCCGGGCCGAGGCCGAGGCCGGACGGACCCGCGCCCGGGCGGACGTCGAGCGCGCGCGGACGCTGTTCGCGTCCGACAGCCTCACGCGTCCCGACCTCGACAGCGCGGAAGCCGCGTTCGCCGCGGCCGCCGCGCGCGTCACCGCCGGCGAGTCCGACGTGGCCCTGGCCGAACGCGCGCTCGGCGACGTCGCGCTCGTGGCCCCGGCGTCCGGGGTCCTCCTCGAACGCCGGATCGAGGTGGGCAGCCTCGTCGGCACCGGCACCGTCGGCTTCGTGCTGGCTGACGTCAGCGCCGTGAAGGCGCGCGTCGGCGTGCCCGACCACATGCTCCGCGCGGTGGCGCCCGGCGCCGCGCTCGACGTCACCATCGACGCGCTGGCCGGCGCCACCTTCCCCGGCCGCGTGACCGCCCTGGCGCCGGTGGCCGATCCGCAGAGCCGCGTGTTCGACGTCGAGGTCACGATTCCCAATCGCGAGGGGCGCCTGCGACCCGGCATGATCGGCAGCGTCGCGTTCGCACCCGCGTCGGGGATGGATGCGGCGGCCGCGGGGCTGCTCACGGTGCCCCTGAGCGCCGTCGTCAGGCCCGAGAGCGGCGACGGCGCCTACGCGGTCGTGGTCGTCGGGCGTCGGGGCGGCGCGGAGCTCGCCCGGCTGCGCACGGTCGAGCTCGGCGACGTCGTCGGCAACGGCGTCACGGTCACGCGCGGCCTCACCCGGGGCGATCGCATCGTCGTCACCGGCGCGGGCCTCCTCGTGGACGGCGAAGCCGTCCGCGTCATCCCCTAGTGCCGATCGCCTGCCGATCCGAGCGAACGCCATGGCTGCCCATCACACCGACGACCACCTGATCGCCCACACCCGCAATACCGCGCGCCTCTTCACCGAGACCCGCCACCTGTCCTCGGTGCTGCTCGTCGGCACCCTCCTGTGGGGCGTCTACGGATACCTCCAGATGCCGCAGCGGAAGGACCCCGACATCCCGATCCGGCAGGCGCTCGTGCTCTGCCCGTGGCCCGGGGCCTCCGCCGACCGGATCGAGGAGCTCGTCACGCGCCGGATCGAGGAGCGCATCGCCGGGAACGTGAAGGTGGAGCGCATCGAGTCCAACACGCGCACCGGCATCGCCGCCTTCTACATCACGCTGGTCGAGGGGTTGCCCGACACGGGCCAGGAGTTCGACGACATCCGGCTGAAACTGGACGCGATCCGCGACCTGCCCCGCGGCGCGGGCCCGATCGACGTCATCAAGGACTTCGGGGACACGGCGGCCCTGATGCTGACGGTCGCCAGTCCGCGCGTGGACGACGCCGAGATCGACCTCCGCGCCCGCTCGCTGCGGCGCGCCATCGAGGCGGTGCGCGCCACGGCCGGGACCGGCCGCCGCGTCACCGTCGTCCACGGCCTCGCGCCGAGCGTGCCGGCCGATGCCGTCGGCCGGCCCATCCGCCTGTTCGCGGCGGCCGCGGCGGCGGACGGCCTGATCGCGGACGGCCGCGTCGTCGTCGAGCCCGGGTTCGTCGGGCTCGACGGGACGACCGACGCCGACGACGCCACCCTGCTCGCCTACGTGGATCGCTTCGTCCACGACCGCCTGCGAGCCGCCGAGTTCCATCCCGACGCGTGGCACCCGGTCGTCGTGCGCGATCCGGCCGAGACCCGCGCGCGGCTGGCGGCCGTCGCCGGCGACAAGTACACCTACCGCCAGCTCGACGACGACACCGACCTCCTCGCCCGCGCCCTGAAGACGCTGCCGATGGTGTCGAAGGTGACGCGAACCGGGCTGCGGCAGGAGCGTGTGTACCTGGAGTATTCGCAGGAGCGGCTCGCGGCCTACGGCGTCAAGGTCAGCGTGCTCGACGACGTCCTCGGCGCCCGCAACATCACGATGCCCGGGGGCCTCCTCGAGGTCGGCGAGAAGAGCCTGACGGTCGATCCGTCGGGCGAGTTCACGAGCGAGCGGGACATCGGCGACGTCCTCGTGCCGACGACGAACGGGCGCCAGGTGTACCTGCGCGATGTCGCCCAGATCGGGCGGGGGTACGAGAGCCCGGGACGCCTGCTGAACTTCTACACCGCCCGCGACGCCGACGGCGGCTGGCGCCGGGCGCGCGCGGTCACGCTGGCCGTGCAGATGCGTTCGGGCCAGAAGATCGCGGAGTTCGGCGCCGCCGTGGACGCGACGCTCGACGAGGTGCGCGGCCAGTTGCCGGCCGACCTGGTGTTCGCGCGGACGTCCGATCAGCCGCGGCAGGTCGAGGAGAACATCGACCTGTTCATGGGCAGCCTGTACGAAGCGGTCGGGCTCGTCGTGCTGGTGTCGCTCATCGGGTTCTGGGAGTGGCGCTCGGCGCTGCTCATGGCGCTGGCCATCCCGATCACGCTCGCCATGACGTTCGGCATGCTGCAGGTGCTCGGCGTCGATCTCCAGCAGGTGTCCATCGCGTCGCTCATCATCGCCCTCGGCCTGCTCGTGGACGACCCGGTGGTGGCCGGCGACGCCATCAGGCGCAGCCTCGCCGACGGCCGGCCGCGGCTCGTCGCCGCCTGGCTGGGCCCGACGAAGCTCGCCACCGCGATCCTGTTCGCCACGATCACGAACATCGTGGCCTACCTTCCCTTCCTCCTCCTGCCGGGCGACACCGGCACCTTCCTCTACACGCTGCCCGTCGTCGTGACGTGCTCGCTCGTGGCGTCGCGCATCGTGTCGATGACCTTCATCCCGCTGCTGGGGTACTACCTGCTGACGCCGAGGGCCGAGCCGACGCTGGCGGAGCGCCGCCGATCCGGCGTCGCGGCCGCCTATTACCGGGTCGGGCACTGGGCCATCGCGCACCGCTGGGCGACGCTGGCGGCCTCGGTGCTGCTGCTCGCGCTCGGCGGCGTCTTCATGAGCCGGCTCAAGACGCAGTTCTTCCCACAGGACCTGCAGTACCACTCCTACGTGGACGTCTGGCTCCCCGAGGACGCGCCGCTGACGGCGACGACCCGCGTCGTGGACCAGGTGGAAGCGACCGTGCGCCGCGTCGCCGGGACCGGCGCGGCCGCGCACGGCGAGGGCGCCCACCCGATGCTGAAGTCGATGACGACTTTCATCGGCGGCGGCGGCCCGCGCTTCTGGTTCTCCGCGACGCCCGAGCAGTCGCAGGCCAACTACGCGCAGGTGCTCATCGAGGTCTACGACAAGCACGACACCAATCGTCTCGTGGACGCGCTGCAGGCCGAGCTGAATGCCACCGTCCCCGGCGCGCGGCTCGACGTGCGGCGCCTGGAGGTGGGTCCCCCGGTGGGCATTCCCGTCTCCATCCGGGTCTCGGGCGAGGACATCCCGACGCTGCGGTCGCTCGCCGGCCAGGTGGCGGCGATCCTGCGCCGCGAGCCGATGGCCGTCGGCGTCCGCGACAACTGGGGGCCGGAAGGCTTCGCCGTCCGCCTCGAGACCGATCCGGACAAGGCCAATCTCTCGGGCCTCACGAACCTGGACGTCGCGGCGTCGTCGTCGGCCGGCATCGCCGGGCGGACGGTGGGGACCCTGCGCGACGGCGACGAGCAGATTCCGATCGTCGCGCGGCTGACGATGGAGGAACGGGCGCAGCTCGCCGACCTGCGGAGTCTCTACGTGTACTCCGGCCAGGGCTCCCAAAAAGCGCCGCTGGAGTCGATCTCGTCCGTCGTCTACGACACGCGGCTCGAGAAGCTGATGCGGCGCAACCAGTTCCGCACCATCACGATCTCGGCGTTTCCGGCCGCCGGGCACCTGCCGTCGGACGTGCTCGACGCGATCCTGCCCGCGATCACGGCGCTCCAGGCCTCGCTGCCGCCCGGCTACCGCCTGGAGATCGGCGGCGAGCACGAGGAGCAGGTGAAAGGCTTCGCGAACCTGGCGGTCGTGATGCTCGTCTCGATCGCCCTCATCTACCTGGCCCTGGTCGTCCAGTTCAAGCACGCCGTGAAGCCGTTCGTCGTGTTCGCGGCCATTCCGTACGGCGTGGTCGGCGCCCTGGCCGCTCTGTGGGCCATGGGCGCGCCCTTCGGCTTCATGGCCTTCCTGGGCGTGGCCAGCCTGATCGGCGTGATCGTGAGCCACGTCATCGTGCTCTTCGACTTCATCGAGGAGCGCCACGAGGCCGGCGAGCCCCTGATCGAGGCGCTGCTCGACGCCGGCATCATGCGGCTCCGGCCCGTGCTCATCACGGTGGCCGCCACGGTGACCGCGCTCTTCCCCCTGGCCCTGCACGGCGGTCCGCTGTGGGAGCCGATGTGCTACGCCCAGATCGGAGGCCTGAGCGCCGCCACGTTCGTGACCCTGCTGCTCGTGCCCGTGATCTACGCGACGTGCGTGCTCGATCTCCGGCTCGTGCGCTGGGACGCGCGCGGGGCGCCCCCGGCCGGGGCCCGGCCCGAGGTCGTGCCCGATGCCGCCGGAGCGTGAACGCGGCGGCGGCGTCGGGCCAGTGGCGCCGGACGCGTTCGGACCGCGGGTCTCCGGTCGGACCGAGTGTGGTAGCGTGGCGTCGCCCGCGCCGTCAGACGGCGCCCGCCAGGCCCGGCGTATGCGCTTCGAGGATCTGCAGGAGCTGGCCCTTCGCATTTCAGGCGAGCGCGATCGCGACGCCGTGCTGCGGCACGTCGTGGAGGGGCTGGTCGCGCAGCCCGGGGTCGCGCTGGCCCGCCTCTGGGTCTTGAAGCCCGGCGACCTCTGCGCCACGTGCCGGCTGCAGGCCTCGTGCGCCGATCGATCGTCGTGCCTCCACCTGGCCGCGAGCGCCGGCAGGTCGCTGACCGGCGAGCCATGGACCACCACCGACGGCGCGTTCCGGCGCGTGCCGGTCGGGCACCGCAAGGTCGGGGCGATCGCCGTCAGCCGCGAGGGGACCCGCATCGACGATCCCGGCTCGGAGAAGTGGGCCTCCCCGGACTGGGTGCGGCGGGAAGGCATCACGACCTTCGCCGGCCAGCCCCTCGTCGCGGGCGGCGACACGCTGGGCGTGCTCGCGATCTTCCGGCGCGGGGCCATCGACGACGAGGAGATGCGGTGGCTCCGCATCTTCGCGGACCAGGCGGCCTCGGCGCTGGCCAACGCGCGGGCGTTCACCGAGCTCGCCGAGCTCCGCCAGCACCTCGAGGTCGTCGATGGCCTGCTCAGCGCGCTGTCGGGCGTCCTCGACATCGGCCAGGTGTTCGAGCAGGTGTCGGCGGTCGCGAGACGGGCGATCCCGCACGACATGCTGTCGCTGCCCCTGGTCACCGACGACCGCGAGCACCTCGTGATCCACGCCGTCGCGGGCAGCCAGGTCGCGTTTCCCCGGCAGGTGCCGCTGCCGGAGCGGATCCGGTGGCTGCTCACCGAGCCGTGGGACCACATCCTCCACTCCGATCTCCACGCCGATCCGGCCGAACGCGAGCTGCCCCCGGCGCGCGCCGGGTACCGGAGCCAGCTCGCCGTGCCCCTGCGGGTGCAGGGGACGCTGGTGGGCGCCCTGGATTTCTACGCCCTGGCGCCGCAGGTCTTCTCGAAGGCCGACGCGCTGGTCGCGCGGCGCATCGCCGACCACGTCGTCCTGGCGATGACGCACCACCGGCTGGCCGAGCAGGCGCGCATCACCGAAGAGCTCCGCGCCCGCGAGTCGCGGCTCGAGCTGGTGGACGACCTGCTGAAGACGGTCACGGATGCCGGCGACCTGAAGGACCAGTTCGATCGGATCTCGGAGATCGCGCAGAAGGTGCTGCCTCACGATGCCATGACGCTCCCCGTCGTCGAACCCGACGGCATCCACGCGCGCCGCTATGCCTACAGCGGGGCGCACGTCAGCGGGACGTCCGCGATCGTCAAGGTGCCGGAGTTCATCCGCCGCGATCCCCGCGACTACTTCGTGACCGACGACGTCGAGGCGCCGCAGGACGCCCACGATCAGGGGATCGCCCAGGGGTTCCGGTCGGCGCTTCGCATCCCCATCCGGATCGACGGCCGGCTCGCCGGCGGCGTGGGCTTCATGTCCCGCACGCCGGGGGCGTTCTCGCAGGCGGACGTGAAGGTCGCCCAGCGGATTGCCGGGCGGATCGCGCTCGCGCTCTCCCGTGAGCTCCGGGCGACGGCCTCGGCCCGCGCCGACGAAGCGCAGCAGCGGGCCTCGGCGCTCGAGGCGCGCGTGCAGGCCCTGGCGGCCGAGCTCAACGCCGTGACGGGCTACCGCTTCGTCGTGGGCGAGTCGCCCGCCTGGACGCGCGTCCTGAAGCAGGCCACGCAGGTGGCCGCCACCGACACCACCACGCTCCTCCTCGGCGAGTCCGGCACGGGCAAGGAGGTCGTCGCCCGCTTCGTCCATCGCGCCTCGGCCAGGAGCGGCGGCCCCTTCGTCGCCCTGAACTGCGCGGCCCTGCCGGAACCGCTGCTGGAATCGGAGCTCTTCGGCTTCGAGCGCGGCGCGTTCACGGGCGCGATGCAGGCCAAGCCCGGGCAGATCGAGCAGGCCAGCGGCGGCGTGCTGTTCCTCGACGAGGTGGGCGAGATGAGCCCGGCCGTCCAGGCCAAGTTCCTGCGCGTCCTGCAGGAGCGCGAGTTCCAGCGGCTCGGGGGCACGCGCACGCTCAAGGCCGACGTCCGGGTGGTGGCGGCCACGAACCGCAACCTGACGGCGGCCGTCGAGCGCGGCGCGTTCCGCGAAGACCTCTACTACCGGCTGAACGTCTTCGAGATCCGGCTGCCGCCGCTGCGCGAGCGCCGGGACGACATCCTGCCGCTGAGCGAGGCCTTCCTCACGGAGATCGCCCGGGCGTTCGGGCGCCCGCCGGCCGGCATCGCCAGGGACGCGCGCGACGCCCTCCTCGCGCACGCCTGGCCGGGCAACGTGCGCGAGCTGCGGAACGTCCTCGAGCGCGCCGCGATCCTGTGCGAGGGCGGCCTCATCACGACCGAGCACCTCACGGTCGGTCCGCCGGAGCCGGCCGCCCGACCGGCCGCGGCGGACACGACGACGCGCCCGGCGGTGCCGGACACGACGGACCTGCGCGTCATCGAGCGGACGACGATCGAGCGCGCCCTGCAGGAGGCCCGGCACAACAAGTCGCTGGCGGCCCGGCGGCTGGGGCTGACGCGGAAGCAGCTCTACGTGCGCCTGCGGCAGCACGGGCTCGAGTGAGCCAGCCCGATCAGGGCACCGCGCCCCGCGCGACGGTGGCACCGCGGACGAGCACGCCGTCCACGCAGGCCGGGCGGTACGGGACGTCGGCGCCCACGTAGCGCGCCCAGTCGTCCGCCGAAAGGCCAGGGCCCGCCAGGCGGCACGCCTCACCCGCCCACGCCCACGGCGACAGCGGCACAGCCGCCAGTCCGGTGCCTCGCCCGCTCTGGCCCGACGTGGCGAGCAGCAGCCGATCCGGCCCCCCGACGACGCCGAGCGCGTGCGCAGACCTCGGAAGGACCACGGGCTCGTCGATGCGGCGGCCCGACGGCAGTTGCCACAACGTGAGACCCCGATCGGTCGAGAGGCCGAGGAGGGGCTCGTCGGGCGTGAAGAAGAGGGGCGATCCCACGATCCCGGCCCGCCCGGGCGCCAGCAGGCGTCCAGCCCGCAGCGCGAGCGCCGGCAGGCCCACCAACGCCACGGTCGTCACCGGCTCGCGCCGGCCGGACCCTCCGAAGTCGATGCCGGGATCGAGTGCGACGGCGGCCAGGGTGCCTGCGCGGTCGATCGCGACGTGGGCGCCGAACGGCCGCTCCGCGATGCCGGCATCGCCCAGGGCCGTGCCGTCGGCCACGGTCCAGGCCCGCAGGTGCCCGTCGCCGTGGAACGTGTACGCGTGATGGCCGTCGGGCGCGAACGCCGCCGCGACGGCGGGCGATCCGCCGGCCGCCTGCAGGGCCACCCGCCGCTCGCCGTCGGCGACGGCGAGGCTTCCGTCGTCCGCCCGGCGGATGGCGCGGCCCTCCAGCGCCGTGAGCACGTCCCGGTCGGGGGCCGCGGCTGGGGCGGCGGCGTCGAGCCGCCGGCCGTCGGCATCCACCACCACCGGGCCCGCGCCTCCGCTGAAGGTGACGCGCGCCGAGCCCCGATCGAAGCGGACGTCCGTGAAGGGCTCGGGACGCTCCCACACAGGCTGCGCCAGCGGACCGAGGTGCAGCGGCCGCGAGACGACGAGCCGCCCGTCCACGCCGATCGACACGATCTGGTTCGTGCGCGCGAGATACGCGATCCCCTTGACCGCACCGGCGTGCCGGTAGACGACGGCCTGGTGCCAGGGCGCGCCGTAGGACGGCGGATCGCCGGTCCAGACGACCACGGAGCCATCGGCCCGGCCGACGACGATCGTGCCGGCATCCGGCGCGATCGCCATCGACTCCAGCTCGATGCCGGTGTCCGGCGCCACGCGGCCGATCCGCCGCCCCTCCGGCAGGGCCACGATGTCGACGACGCCGTCGCGATGGGCCACGACCAGACGGCGCCCGTCGGCGCTGAAACGCATCTCGACGACGGCCGAGGTCGGACGGTCCTCGCGCGGCAGGGCCACGCCGCCGTCGCGCGCGCTCGGCGGCGACGCCGCGTCGTAGAGCGCGCGAAACCCCTCGTCGCCGCCGGCGGCGAGCGTCCGCCCGTCGGGACTGAACCGCACCACCGTGGCCTCCGGCGTCCAGCCGTCCTTGAGACGGGTGGACGCGCCCCTCGCCAGGTCGTGCACGAAGACGCGGCCGTCGCTGCCGGCCGACGCGAGGCGATCGCCGGCCGGGCTGAAGGCGAGCCCCATGATGAAGCCCTCGTGCGGCCCATCGAACGTCCGCACGACCCGCCCGTCCTGGCGAATCGTGATCGTCTGATCGAACCCGCCCGAGGCGATCCGTCCGTCGCGCGCGACCGCGACGGCGAGCGTGCCGGCCGTGCCTCGCGGCGGCGCCTCGGGGGGATACCGCTCGATCCGCCCAGACGCGAGGTCGATGCGCTGCACGCCGCTCCCGCCGTCGCCGACGACGGCCGTGGCGCCATCGTCCGACACGGCGAGCGACCAGTAGGACTCGGCGTGGTCCACCAGGCGATCGAAAGGCGCGGCGTTGAGGGTGCGCAGCACGGCCGTCGCGCCCTCCGCCGTGTCCGCCGTCGCCATCGCCTGCACCGCCAGCCCGGCGGCGAGGCGCGGATCGCGCACGAGCAGGTCGCCCGTCTGCGCCGCGAGCTGCCGCGACAGGGCCAGGTCGCGCTGACGCTCGGCGACCGTGCGCTGCCGCGTGGCCTCGATGGCCTGCCACACGGCCACGCCGGCGGCCAGGACGATGAGGGCAATCGCGGCGCGCGTGAGCCGGCGGGTTCGCCGCAGCTGGCGGACGTCGTCGCCGTCGAGCTGGTCCTTGGGGATGCCGCGGACGGGCGCGGCCAGGTCGAGCACCGCGTCCCGCAGACGTGGATCGCCCGGCTGCAGGTTGGCGGCCTGGCGGGTCCAGCGGAGGTCCACGTACAGCGGTTCTTCGCGGAAGGCACCGCGCAAGGCCGGCGGCAGCGCCGTGGTCCGCGTCCAGTCGTAGTCGGCGGCGCCCGGCGGCCAGACGAGCTCGCCGGCCGTCAACGCGAGGAGCACGCGGTCGGCCGGGTGCTGCGCGAGCCACGCTTCGACTTCGCGGTTGCACCAGACGGACGCCGCCGATTCGGGACAGGCGACGAACACCAGCCAGCGCGAGCGCGCGAGGTGCTCCTGGAGGCCCGTCCACAGGCCGGGCGAGGCCGCCAGACTGCTGGCGTCGCGGAACACGTCCATGGCGCGCAGGGCGAAGAGCGGGCGCGCCAGCCGTTCCATGCCGCGCTCGAGTGCGGCCACCACCGGTTGGTCGGCGGCATGGCTGTAGGAGATGAACGCGTCGTGGGCGATCGGCATGGGGCGAGCGGAGCGCGACTATCATCGCGCGCCGCGGCCCCGCCCGTCGTGCCGATCAGAGCGGCAGATGGTCGGCGTAGACGATGCGCGGCTGCCAGCCGCCGGTGCCGCCCGCCTCGTAGTCGGCGGGCAGGAGCTCCCACTCCTCCACCGTCACGCGCCACTCCGCGTTGGTCCCCGGCGTTCTCGGCGGCACGGCCACCGGCAGCGGGAGCTCGCCTGCCCACGAGCACACCGTGCCGGCGATGCCCAGGATGGGCAGGTCCCACTGTCCGACGGCGACCCATCCGAGATCGGTGCCCACGGCCGGATCGAAGCGCTCGAGGCGCGCCCGCATCCGGCGGCTCCGCGCCACGTGGCTCAGGAAGTCCGACGGCGCCGGCACCAGGTGGAACAGCAGCGGGTCGCGCGGGTAGCCGGTGGCCCCGGTCACGGCCACGCGGACGTGCGTCTCGTCGGGCCGGCTGAGGGTCGCCGTGCGGCCGGGCACGAGCTGCGCGAAGTCGCAGGGCGTGATCGGGCCCAGGTGCATCCCCGGCAGCGAGTCCGGCTGGTAGCGGGCCACGGCCAGGCGGACGAACGGCCAGAAGGCGGTCCCGGGATCGAAGGCGACATCGACGAACCACAGCCCGCGTTCCTCCGAGAACTCGGGCTGGTAGCCCAGCACCCAGACGTTCGGGGCGCCGTGGCGATCCACCAGCGGCCGGAGCACCGGAGGTGCCGCGGGCCGCCCGGGCTCGCGGCGATCGTCGAGGCCCGACAGGTGCAGCACGTCCGACAGGGCGAGCGCGCCGCGCGAGGCCGGCCCCTGCTGCCGGAACACGGGGTCGCCCCCCCACTGGCTGACGACGTCGGTCAAGGTCGCGTCGGATCCGGCGGCCAGGACCACCCCCAGGAGCTCGCCGTCGCCCGTGGCGTACCAGGGCCGATCGAGATACAGGCGCAGGCCGGGCCGGCGCGTCCGTTGCAGGCCGAACGGGTCGCCGGGCTCGGTCCGCTCGTCCCAGCGGAAGAGCGGCAGGACGTCCCGTACGCCCACCTTCGGCGGGCGCGCGCTGCTGGGCACGTTCAGCGTCCTGGTCGGCCCGACCACGCTCAGGTCGTCCACGGCGGGCGTGAGCAGCGGGTGGAAGTACTCCCGGTACCGCGTCGTGGCGCGCACGCGGTAGTCGATCGTGCGGTGCAGCGTGTCGCCGATCTGATGGACGGCCGCGTGCAGGCGAAGCGCGCGGCCATCGGGCAGCGGCACGGTCGCGTCGGCGCCGCTCAGGACCACGAGGTCCTCGTCCTCGCCGACGGACGTGCCGAACGCCAGCGCGGTGCCGTGCACCCGCTCGGGGCCCGGCTTGGTCACGTCGTCCACCCACTGGGACCACTCCGCTTCCACGTCGAGGCGGTCGGTGCTGGGTCCGTGGACGTCCACGGCGCCCGCGACGGTGACCGACGTGCCGTTCGGCGTCCGCAGGGGCACCAGGATCGTCGGCCGCGGCACCTCGACCGGCCGCGGCACGGCGTGCACGAACCGGAGCTCGGTGGACGGCGTGAGCCACCAGAACCAGCCGTCGGCGGCCACCTCGCGCAGGAACGGGTTGTCGCGAATCGCGGCGGGCAGCGAGGCCCAGAGTCCCAGCAGATCGAGCGAGGCGCGATCGATGGCCGAGCCCAGGCGCACCCGGAGCTGCTCGCCCGGCGGCAGCGTGACCCGCACGACGTGCCCGTCCACGACGGCGCCCAGCGACGGGCCGGACTCGAGCACGAGCCGGAAGGGCACGCGTTCGGGCCACGTGCCGGGATAGTCGAGCGTCGTGCCTTCGAGCGCGAAGAGGTCGGCGAGACGGTGATCCGTCCCCGCGTCCGGGAACATCAGCGAGATGCCGCGCGCGATCGGGTCGGGCAGATACGGAAGGGCCACCTGGTCCACGTCGTGCGCCACGTACTGCCCGGGCGTGAGCGGCGCGCCGTCGGGCAGATCCTCCGGCGCGGCCACGTCGGGCGTCTCGGCCGTCGGCGTGACGTGGAAGGCCACGCCCGGCTGCGGCAGCCGGCCGCCCGGGTTGGCGAGGTCCGCGATGGTCGTGTCCATGAAGGACCCGGCCTCGCGAAGGGCGATGCCGAGCGCCGTGCGCACGGCCGCGTCCGGCGCCAGCGTGCCCATCGCCGCATCGAACGCGCCGTGGAGCTCGGCATCGAACTGGCTGCACTTCGGCGGGGCGACGTGCCGCTGGGTGTCGGCACGCCACGCGAGATCGAGCTCGGGGTGCGCGGCCACGGTCTCGGCGGCGTAGGTGGCCGGATCCGTGAGCGCGACGTCCAGCCCTCCGGGTTCGACCTGTGTGACGCCCGACCGAATCACGAGCCGGAGCAGCGACTCGCCCTCGGTGTAGGCCGTGCGCGGGACGACCGCCGGCTCGATGAGCGCGTCCCAGCGCAGGAAGGGGCGCACCGTCGTGATCAGGCGCGTCAGCCGCGCCGCGATCCCGGCGACGACCTCCGGCCGGAGCCGGACGCCCGCGGCGATGCCCGTCTGCTGCGCGAAGGCCGTCGCCAGGGCCTGACCGGCCACGGTGGCCTCGGTCCGGCGGTCGGTGCGCTCGATGAGGATCTCGGCCCGGCTCGCGGCGTCGAGGAAGGCCCGCTCGGCCTGTTGTGCGCGCGAGAGCGGCGTCGATGCGGCGGACCGGGCGCGGTCCGCGAGCCGCGCGGCCACGAGGCGATCCACCTCCGGCACCGACGTGGCCACGAGGCCGGCCGGGTCCAGCCCCGCCGCGCCGGTCGACGCGTCAGGGGCGGGACGGCATGCCGGGCTGGCCGCGGCCAGGTGCGCCTTGAGCACGTCCACCGGCAGGCCGCCGCGATCCGGCGACAGCGACGCCACCCGCAGCGCATCCGCCGGCAGCGCCCGCTGGCGCCTGGTGGCGTGCGCCGCCGCCTCGGCGGCCGTCACGACCAGGCCGCCCACCGGCGATGGGCGCGTGCCGCCGCCGGACACCGTGAACGAGAGCGGCGCGGCGTCGGGCGCCTCCGCGCGTGGAGCGCCGCCGGGATCGGGCCCGCCGACCGTGTGCGGCCGCGAGTTGCCCGCGAGGTCCACGGCATAGGCGCGAAACGCGTAGCGGCGGCCGTAGCGGAGGCGCGGCAGCGTGCCCGGCGCCACCTCGGTCGTGCTGGCCACGGGATTGACGGGCGCCGGATCCGGCGGCGGCGCGTCGAGCACGCGCTCGTCGCCGCCGTCGTGGACGACCACCTTGCCGGGCCGCGGGGCCGACAGCGACCAGCCGTCCCAGCCCGCCAGCACCTCGTGCGCGTACTTCGGGCCGTCTGGCGCCTGGTCGCTCGACGTGAGCGCCGCGCCCTGCAGGAAACCGGTGTCCGGCACGGCGTCCAGCACCCGCCCGACGCCGGCGATGTCCACGCTGAGGCGGCGGCGGTGCAGGGAGTGCCACTGCCCGCTCACGTCGTCCCACACCTCCAGCCGCACGCCGCGGCTGATCTCCTCCTGGCGGAGCGGCGCGGCGGTGCCAGCCAGGAGGGCCGCGTCCCTGCTGGCGGCGCCGTCGAGGCGATCGTGGAGCTGCGCGGCACGGTCCACGCGGGCGACGGCGAAGCCGGTGGCCCGAAGCGTGGAGGGCGCCGTCGTCATCGCATCGCCGTTGTCGGCCGCCGCGACGATGCGCGGCATCTGACGGGCGTACTGCTCGAGCTTGAGCGCGGTGGCGTCGGGGTCCAGATCGAGGACGACGAAGCGGGACTCGTCGCCGAGGCACAGCATGCCCAGGTCGTAGTCGTCGGTCGCCGAGCGGACCGTGAAGGTCTGGCCCACGACCTGGCACGAGGTGCGGGGCGACACCGTCTGCGGCGCCTGCGCGCCGCGCATCACGAGGCCGGCTTGAATCCAGGCCGCTCCCGCCAGGCGCGACACGTCCTGGACGCGCAGGTCGATGACCAGGCCCAGCCGCCGGAGGAGCGGCGACAGATCGCCCAGCAGACCCGCGCGCTCGTGGAAGTCCGGCGTCGGCTTCCGGACGGGCCGGGCCTGCGCACCGGGCAGGGGCCGCTCGCGGTAGTCGGTCCGATCTTCGGGACGCTGGTAGAAGCGCCGGGCCGCGTGCAGGTCCGTCAGCATCGCCAGCACGGGGCTGCCTGCCGACGCGCCGGCGATGCCGACCTTCCCGCCTCGCGCGAGGTCGTCGAGACGCTTCGAGATCGCGCGATCCACTTCGCCGTCGATCACGCGCGTCAGCCGGAGCTCCCGCTCGTCGAGGCCCATTGCCTGCAGCACCAGCCGCACGTAGGGGTTGTTCCCGGCGCCGGGCGCGGTCACGGGCGATCCCAGGAGCGCGGCGGCGTGCGTGAAGAGCCCGTACGCCTGCATCCGGTGGGCCGGGAACGACTGCCAGGGCGCCGCGGTGTAGTCGGGCACCTTCCACGGGCGCACCGGCAACGCGCCGGGGAACACGCGGCGCCACAGGCCGTCGTCGAGGACGTCGAGGATCGGCGCGACCGGGATGTCGAACTCGCCGGCGGGCCCGCCACCGCCGCGAAGCACGATGCGCGCGCGCCGCAGGTGCGCGGCCCAGTCGCGGACGAGGGCGAAGTCGTCCACGACGCCCTCGGCGCCGTCGGGCGTCAGGCGGTGGGTGACGAACAGCGAGACGTGGAACGCTTCGCCGGGCGAGGCCGAGTGCGGAAGCGCGGTGAGGAGCCAGGATTCGGTGGCCATGCGCTATGCCTCCGCGAACGCGGCGCAGTAGGAGGACCAGGCGGGCGACGTGCCGTCAGGCAGGAGCCCCATCACCTGCTCGAACGTCGGGTCGCCGTTCGAGCCTGCGAGCCGCCGTTCGCAGGAGACCGTGACCGAGAAGGAGAAGAAGAACACCTCGACCTCGATCTCGAGCGACGCGCGCCCCACCAGCTTGCCGGTGTCGAACTCGTAGGTGAGCGAGAGCTCCAGCGTGATGGACGCCGAGATGAGGCCCAGCACGTCCACCTCGCCCCGGATCCGGAAGTAGCCGGTGAGGCTGCCGGCGTCGGCTTCGAGCCGGAGGTAGACGCCGACCATGATCGACACCGAGCCCGACGCCACGCCGAGGTCGATCGACAGGTTCGCGCCGGCCTCGAGCGCCATCTCCAGCACGACGAGGCCGCGCGGCGACAGGCGGATCCCCACGAAGCCGCCGCCGCCGATCAGCATCACGGTGAGCCGGAACGGCTTCTCGCGGCTGCAGAAGTTGAAGCCGATCGTCAGCGCCTCGTTGCCGAGGAACGGCACGCGGGCGTCGGCGCCCAGGCTGATGTTCTCGAGCGAGAACACCCCGACCGCCACCGACGGCAGGCCCACGGTGAAGCCCGCCGTCACGCCGTCGGCCGAGACGTCGAGGTAGGGCGGGTCGGAGAAGGCGTCGAACGGGATGAGATCCTTCAGGGTCTCGATGAAGCTCAGGACGCCGACGAACTCGATGCCGCGGAAGACGACGTCCACCTCGGGCTTGCGGCCGGACGCGGCGCGGAAGGCCAGCCGGTCGAAGCCGAGGCGCATGAGCGGCGCCGACGGGAAGAGGTTGAGCGAGAACTCCCGCAGTTCGGCCAGGACGTCCACGCCCACGCCGGCCTGTCCCGAGGCGCGCGCGTCCACCGACAGGCGGAAGCCGTCGGGACGCACGATGAAGAGCGCCTTGTCGTCGGCGACGTCCGGGAAGTTCGAGAGCGTCGGCTGCCAGTCGAACCGCGCGCGGAAGCCGGGCCCGGACGGGTCGAGGCCGTTGACGAACCCCGTGATGGCCCCGATCGTGTCGGCGATGGCGGCGGCATCGGTCAGGGCCGGCTGCACGGCGTTCACGATGCGCTCGATCTCGGCCTTCACCTGCGGCGGCAGCGCCCGCGTCTGGACCGTCGTGCGCAGCGCCGCGAGTCGTGTCGCCAGCGTGCCGAGCCCGCCGGACACGGCGGTCGTGACGTCCAGCTCGGACGAGGGCGCGTCGAGGGCCAGCAGGCCCTGGATGGCCGCGACGAGCGCGTCGATCTCGGGCACGATCTGCGCGCGGATGGCGTCGAGGTCGGCGCGCGCGTCGGCCGCCTGCTGCTGCAGCTTGCTCGTGGCCGCGCCCGCGGCATCCTCCGCCAGCCGCGTCACGCTCGACGACAGCACGCCCTGCAGCGCGGCCAGGTCGGAGAGCAGGCTCGCGATCGTGTCGAGCGCCTCGCTCACGAACGCCGGCGCGCCGTCGAGCCCGACCGCGCGCAGGATGTCCACGAGGTCGAACAGCCCGAACAGCTTCGGCACGACGCCGGCGAGGTACTTCTGCGGATTGAATTTCTCGTCCGCCGGCTTGTTGACGAGATCGTCCAGGTCGCCGATGGTGCCGAGGACCCGCGACAGCCCGCGCACGGGCAGATCGGGTTGGACGAACCCTCCGGTCTTCTCGGTGCTGGCGCCGAACTGCATGAAGGCCGGCGTGGTCAGCTCGAAGAGCACCTGCGGTTCGGCGTTGATGCCGCCGAAGCCCTCGCTCAGGTAGGGCGCCGCGTACTTCACGGTCGTCGTCGGCGCGGATGGCGCCAGGTGGCGCATGGCCGGCACGACCACGTCGGCCTCGACCATGAACGGCGTCGCCGTGCGCGAGCCCGCCGGGCCGGGGATGCCGTCGAAACGGAGGGCCGTCGACTCGAACGCCGTGTCGCCCTGGACGGCGCCGGCCGCGAAGGCGATCGACCGGCTCTGCGCGTCGATGACGTGCTCGGGATCGCCGACGTAGGCCGCGCGGATGTCGGCGGCCGTCTTCCCCGCCGCGGTGGTGGGCAGCTGCGACGAGACGAAGAGGAGCGGCGCCAGGAGCTTGTGCACCTGGCCGTTCCAGTCGATGCACTCCAGCGTGAAGTAGAACTTGCCCGTGCCCACGGCGGGCCAGAAGAGGTCCTCGCCCTGGAGCGCGCCCGGCGTGCCCGGCTGCAGCGGATCGCGCAGGTCCGGCGTGACCGTGGGCGTGATCGTGATCTGGCGGAACGGCATGCGCCGGTCGTCGTACGTCTTCACCGGCTGGCCGACCTCGATGAACTTGCGCTGGTAGAGGTAGGCGTTCGGTCCGGTCGCCTCGAGGAGCTTCCGCTCGGTGACCTTGTTGAGCGCGCAGCGGTGGCCGGTCGGGAAGAAGCAGCCCGGCTTGACGAGCCGCACGTACTGGTCGCGCCCCATCGGGGCGTCGTGATCCCACGCCTCGCGGACGTCGAGCCCCTTGACCGCGTACGGCGCGGTGTCGGGCCACCGCCCGCGCAGATCCAGGAAGGCGCCGAGCGCGGACAGGTAGAAGCGCTCGACGTCGACGGGCACCGGCGGCGCGATGGCGGCGTCGGCCGTCTGCCGGACGAGAATCACGCGCTCGTGCGGCGTCATCGACATCCGGAACGGCGAGTCGCCGTCGGGGACGTCCACGTCCGGGTTCACGCCCTCCTTCACCCGCGCCCACACGGCGCGGATGGCGCGCTGCGGGTGGCGGGACTCGGCAATCGTCACCGTGCCGTCATCCGGGTCCACCTGCCGGACGCCGAGGCGCGTGTGCCAGAGCTCCACGCGCGACGCGTCGCCGGGCGCGGCCGCCGGACCGACGGCGTGCACGAAGCCGCCTTCGCGGCTCGGCGAGACGATGACGCGGAACGGCGCCTCGATCGCGGTCTCGTCGCGGCGCGGCGCCCGCGGCCGGACGCCAGGCAAGGTCACGCGGGGCGGCCGCGTGACGATGTCGCGGAAGCCTCGCGCGACCGCTCGCGCGCTCGTGACCGGACCGGCCGCCGCCGACGGGCCTTCGCCACGGGCGATCGTGCGATCGGTGAGGCTGACGGCCGACTCGCCGGCGAGCACGGTCCGCGCCGCGCGGAGCGCCGTGGCCTGGGCCAACACGTGGGCGACGCCGGCGGCCGGCGGCGGTGCCTGCGGCTCGGCTGCCAGGGCCAACAGGCCGTCGGCGTGGCGGACGAGCGTGAAGCCGCCGGGAAGCGCCGCGACCGTGGTGAACGTTCCGCCCGCGGCCGCATCGAAGGTGATGGCCCGCGGCGTGGCCAGCGGCGCGACCCGGAGCGGCAGCCGCGAGAGGGCCTGGAGCACGCCGGCGATGGAATACCCGATGCGCGTGCCCTCCGGCACGTCGAAGACGAGCCGCGAGGCCTGCGCCGCCAGCGCCTGGATGGGCGGCGGATCTGTCGGCTCGTCGCCGGGATTGGGGCCCGGCGGCGGGCCGGAGCGGAAGTAGGCGCGCTCGCCGAGGTGCTGGAACGCCAGCCCCACCTCGAGCCGCGCGGTGGTGCCGTCGGGCACCAGCGCCGGTCCGTCCCCGCCCGGCTCCAGGCGCAGGCCGAAGCCCCTGACATCGAGCGCGACGAGATCCGTGGGACGCAGGACACGGAAGACGTGTGACGGCCGTTCGGCGGGCGCCTGGGCGAGGCCAGCGTCGCGCAGCCGCCCGAGATCCTCGACGGCGAGGACGAGCCGTTCGGGATCGGGATCGAAGATGAGCGCGGGCGCACCCGCCGCCGGCCCCTGCCCCATGCCCTCGTCTCCCGCCATGGGCCCTCCGCGTGCCATCACGGTCGTCCAGACGCGCCGCCGCCCGCCGCGCCGACCGCAGGGGCGGCGGTGTCGCGGCATCGCCGGTGGCGACGTGCCGCCGGCGAGATCGCCTGCGGCGGAGGGCGAGTATACACGGGCCGCGCGACCGTGGCGTGACAGCGCTGAGAGGTGGTACCGCGGGTGGGACGGGTCGCGCGGTCAGCGCCGGGCCCCGGGCAGGCCGAAGGCGTCGCGTTCCCGCGCCGAGAGCGGCCGCGTGGCGCGTGCGTGCGCCAGTGCCACGAGATCGGCCGTCGCTCCCGGGTGCAGCGGCCAGAGCCACACGTCCCCATCCGCGACGGCCAGGACGACGTCGGCGGCCGGCGACCGCCGCACGGCGCGGACGACGCCGGACCCGACGGCGAGGTGCTGCCGCGGTGCCCCGGTGGCAGCGCTCCACGTGCGGACGGTGCCGTCCTCGCCGGCGCTCACCGCGGTGTCGCCGTCACGCGACCACGCCACCGATCGGACGGCCGAGGCGTGGCGGCCGAGGCCGCGCGGCTCGAAGCGATCGGCGTCGCCCACCCAGACGGCGCCCGTGTGATCGCCGACGAGGAGCCGGGTGCCGTCCGGCGACCACGCCACGGCGGTCGACCGCGATCGCCGGAGCGCCATCACGACCGCGAGCGTGCCGGTCCCGACGTCCACCAGGCCCGCGCCCTCGTCGTCGCGCGCCAGGGCGAGGCGCCGGCCGCACGGCGACCAGGCGAGGTCGCGGATGGCCGCGCCCGCCGGGTCGCGCACGACCGAGGAGCGCGTGCGATCGTCGAGCGACCAGACCTCGACGGCGCCGTGGTCCAGTCCGAGCGCCACGCGGCGTCCGTCGGGCGCGCACGCGACGCTCCACAGGCGCCCCGCGAGCGGCAGCGTGCCGGCGAGGCGCCACGGGTCGCCGGTCCACGCCTCGACGCCGCAGTCCGAGGCCACCAGCAGCCATCGGCCCTCCGCACTCCATGCGAGGTGCTGCACCTCGGCGCCGTCGCGTCGGAGCCGCGCCCGCTCGTCGAGCCCGGCGAGGTCGCGCACGATCACGTCCAGGCCGCCGGGATCGACCATCGCCATCGCCGTGCCATCCGGCGCCCACGCCGCACTCCACGCCCGGCCCGCCGGGACGCGCCGCGCGCCGTCAGGGTCGGGATCCCACGTGCGCAGCGTCCCGTCCGCCCCACCAGACACGATCGCGCGATCTCCAGGCAGCCAGGCGAGGGCGGAGACATCGGCCCGACGGCCCGCCGGGTCGTGCCGGCCGAGTCCGGCGAGCTCGCGGCCGCGGTCGGGATCCCACACGCGCACCGAGCCGTCGCCGCCCCCGGTGGCCAGACGGTCGCCCCGCGCGGACCACGCCGCCGATCGGATGTGCGTGGACGGCGCCAGCTCGCGCAGCGGGCGGAGCGTCGCGGCGTCGTACACGAGCGGATCGACGAGTCCACCGGCGAAGAACCGCGCGCCGTCGGGGGCCCAGCGCGCCACGAAGCTGCCGTCCCTGAAGGCGTGGGGCGCCGCGCCGGACCCGGGCGCCCAGATCGCCACGGGTCCGCTGTCGATCGCCGCGAGCAGCCGGGACCCGTCGGGCGCCCAGTCCAGCGTGCGCACCACGTCGCCGCCGGCCTGGACGGACGCGACCACCGTGCCGGCGCCGTCACCGTCGTCGGCCGCCTGCAGGATCGCAAGACGTCCGCCGCGGGTCCCGACCGCCAGGTGCCGGCCGTCGGGATGACAGGCGATGGAGGCGATGCCGGCGTCCATGCCGTGCGGAAGCCAGATCGGCACCTCCTCCGGTCCCGCGAGGCCCACGCGGCCCTCGTGGGTGCCGATCGCGACGCGTCCGCTCCGCGGCGACCAGGCGAGCGCGGTGACGCTGCCGTTCGCGGCGAGCGGGGCCTCGAGCTCGCCGGTCCCGATCCGCCACCGGCACAGGCCGGCGCCGCGCACGGCCGCCCAGCCCTGTCCGCCGGCGCCCGCCGCGAGCGCGTCCACGGGTCCGCCCGCGTGGGCCACGCGTCGCTCCTGCGATCGGGCGACCGCGTGGTGCAGGGCGTGCTCGGCCTCCGGCGTCGGCGCGCACTGCTCCACCGCCGCGATGGCCAGGAGGAGCCCGGTGACGGGCGGCTCGCGATCCGACAGCACGATGCGCGCGAGGTCGTTCGCCTTCGCCTCCCGCGCGCGCTGTTGGCCCTGACGGCTCTCGGCGATGTACCGCGAGACGAGATCCGGCACCACGCGGTCGCCGACGCCCGCCAGCGACTGCCAGTGCTCGGCGCGCGCCAGCGCCACCTCCGGCAGGAGATCGCCCTTGCCGGCCTCCCAGTCGCGGGCCCGGCGGAGCAGCTCGCTCTGCTGACGCTTCCACGCGGCGTCCTTGCGCAGCGCCGCGAGCACGCGCGTGAAGGCGTGCGAGTGGTCGTCGCCGAGCACGACGCCCTGGAGATCCCCCGACGTGCCGGGAAAGCGCGGCCGGGAGTCCGTGGGCCAGTGGATGAGCGGCAGCACCGGCTTCCGGCACTCGCCCGCGAAGACGATCTCCTCGGCGACGTACGGCGAGTCGGCGGCCGCCGGCGTCAGCACGAGGACCACGCTGTCGGCGCCCTCGATCGCCCACGACAGCTCGTCCCGCCATCGCATCCCCTCCGGGATGTCCTGGCGATCGATCCACACGTCCAGCCCGGCCGCTTCCAGCCAGGCGACCAGCGCGTCGGCCAGATCCGCGTTCCGCCGCGAGTAGGAGATGAAGACGTCGGGCACGTGCCTCTCCGGTCCGCGCGCGGACCGCTGCGGCCGCAGTCTGCCACACGCGTCCGCCGGCGCGCCGGGCCTCTGCTAACATGCCGGCCCTCGACGACGACGGAGGACCGCCGATGGCGCGCCAGGAGATTCGGAGCTACGACTACGTCAACCGGCCGTACGCCCAGGTCCGGGCGGCCCTCGTCGGCGACCCCACCGGCATCTTCCGCGACGCCACGCGGGCCGTGACGGACCGCGTGCGGTCGGTCGCCGGCGCGTTGAAGGTGAACGTCGCCGGCCTGGAAGTGGGCGCCGACGTGCTGTTCATGGTCGGCGGGATCAGCGACGACGCCGAGAGCCCGCTCGGCGGCCCGATGACCCGGATTCCCGTGTCGTGGGAAGGCGCCACGCATCCGGGCTGGTTCCCGCTCATGGACGGCGTGCTGAGCGTGTACCCGCTGACGGCCTCCGAGACGCAGCTCGACTTCCTGGGCCGGTACGACCCGCCGATGGGCGTGGTCGGCGACGCCGTGAACGCGCTGGTCGGCCATCGGATCGCCGAGGCCTCCGTGCACCGTTTCATCGGCGACGTCGCGCGGTACCTGCGCGAGTCGACGGCCTGACGCCGGCCGTTGGTGGCCTGAAGGGCGGCCGCGGCCCGCAGCCCCGTTAGCGTCCCGCGGCGCAGGACTCCTGACGTCCGCGGCGGCACAGGAAGTCCGCGAACACCCGACGTCCCTCGTCTTCGTCCACCGCTCCGCCGGTGGCACGCGCGCGGGCGGCAAGCGTGTCGCAGCCGGCACCCGGGGCGAGCCAATCGGTCATGGCGCCGGGACCGTAGTCGAGGGCTCCTCGCTGCCCCTCGGGCAGCGGCGACGCGCCAGCCACGTCACGGGGCGTCCGATTCATCGCGTCGAGCGCGGCGGGATCGGCCCCGGACCGGCACAGGACCCAGGCGGCGTCCACGCCGTCGGCCGCCGCGGCCAGGTGCAGGGGCGTGCGTCCATCGGCGGCGCGTGCGCCGGGCGCCGCCCCGCGTGTGAGCAGGAACTCGGTGGTCTCCATGTCGCCGCGACCCGCCGCCTCGTGCAGGGCGGTCTGGCCTCGCTCCACGCACGGCGCGGCGCAGTCGTTGACGTCGTCCACGGCCGCGCCTCGGTCGAGCAGCCACGCGGCCGTCTGGGTGTTGGCGTCGCCCGCCGCCACGTGCAGCAGGGTCCGCCCGTCGAGCCGCACGCCGAGGTCGGCGCCCGCGTCGGCCAGGAGCGCGAGCATGTCCGGATCGCCGCCGAGACTCACGACGTCGTGCAGGAGGTACCGCCCGTCCCAGCGCGTCTCGCGCGATCCGGCGCCGCGCGGACTGGTGCGCCAGGGCTCGTAGCCCTGCGGGTACACCTTGGCCATGGCCAAGGACGGGTCGCGGGCGAGCAGACGGGCCACCGCGTCGCGATCCCCGCGGTGGGCCGCCGCAGCGATCTCCTGCTCGGGCACGCCTCGGACATAGAGCAGCGCAAGGCCGCCGAGAATGCCGCCGGCGACGAGGAGGAACACGAGACGGCGAGGCACGCGGCGGAATCGTAACACCCGATGCCGCGGACGCGGGGTGTCGGGGGGCTGCCCCGTCTCGACGCGCCGCCGAAACCAGACCCGCGGACGGCCCCGAGCGTCCTAGGAGATGCCATGTGGTCTGCGCCCACGGCCGGGACGGCACTCGTGATCGGGTGGATGGTGCTGTCGAGCGCGCCGCCGGCCGCCACCGTCGTCCAGCCGTCGCCGGTCACATCCGTCGATTGGCTGATCCTCGTGGACGAGGTGCATGCGGACTTCCGCCAGACCGGCGCCCTGCGCCGGGCCCTCCGGATCGTCGCGGACGAGGCCCTGGAGCCCGACGATCGCTACGCCCTGGCCATCGCGGGCCCGGACGCGCGCACCACGCCGCTCACCGGCGATCGGGCACCGCTGACGGGCCTCGGGAGAACCGTCACCGGCAACGGCTTGAAGGTGCGGGACGTCGCGGACGACCTGCGGCGTCGGTACGCGCGGGCCGGCCACGAGTCGCGCCTGCGCACGCTCGCCACGCTGGAAGCGCTGCGCGATCTGGTGGCGATGGCGCGTCCGGGCAGCCACCCCGCCGTCCTCGTCGCCCTCACGCAGGGGCTCGTCCTCACGGCCCCGGAGACCATCGCGGCCCCCGCGTTGTCACAGGCCCTGGCCCGAACGCGGGAGGCCGCCCCGGAGATCCGTGCCGCCTACGACATGGTGATGTACGAAGCCGTCCAGCGCGGCGTCCGCGTGGTGGCCGTCGATCCGCGCGATCCGGCGGTCGCGAACGCGCTCGATCCGTCGTTCGACGCGGGCGTCCAGGTGGACCACCGCGCCCTCGAACGCGCCAGCCTGGCAGATCTGGCCGGCCGCACGGGCGGCACGGCGGTCGAGGGCACGGCCGATCTCGCGACGTCGCTCGTCGCCGTCCGGACCGCGATCCGGCCCTGACCCCACCCCGGGCTGGCGTGGCGCGTCGCGCCCGCTACTTCTTGGCCGCCCGCGCCTTGGTGACCATGTCCTTCACCTCGCGCATCAGCGTGGGGACGTGGTACGGGATGCCGTCCTTGATGGTCCACTCGATGCCGCCGCCGTGCACGGAGGTGACCTTCGGGTCCTCCGGCTGCACGAAGCCCGAGTAGTTGCTCACGATCCGGCCGTCGTAGGCCATCAGGTCCGTCCCGTACGGGTTCATCACCCGCAGGTTCTCCAGCGGATTGCCGTTCACGACGAGCAGATCGGCGACGTAGCCCTGGCGGATGCGGCCCAGGCGATCGTCGAGTCCGAGCACCTTCGCGCCGTTCCAGGTGGCGTGCGTCAGGACCTCGAGCGGCGAGAAGCCCGCCTCCTGCTGCAGCTCCAGCTCGCGCGAGATGCCGAAGCCGTAGAGCGATCCGTAGAGGAAGCCGGCGTCGTCGCCCGTCGTGACCAGCCCGCCGCGGCGCGCGAAGTCCAGCACCGTGGCCATCCACACCTCGTAGTTCTTCTTCCAGGCCACCTCCTGGGACGCGGTCCATCCGGTCCAGAAGGTGCCGTGGCGCATCATCGACGGCTCGTAGTAGGCGGCGAGCGACGGGTGCAGGTAGTCCTTGTACCAGGGCAGGTTCTGGGCCCGGATGAGATCGCGCGCGGCCTCGTAGGTGGAGAGCGTGGGGCTCCACGCCACGCCGCGCGCCACCATGTCGTCGAGCAGGGCCGACAGCTTTTCCGGGTTCAGGCTGCCCTGGGTGTAGAGCTCGCCGGCGCGGCCGAAGCGGTGGATCTCGTTCCAGAGGTTCATCTCCGGCGGGAAGTCCTGCGGCCGGTCGAGGGCGGCGTCCGGCACGCCGTAGAAGTGCTCGATGCAGTTCACGCCGGCGTCCACGAAGTCGCGGGCCGTGGCCTCGCCGACGGCCACGTGCACGGTGGTGGGCAGGCCGACCTTTCGCGCCTCGTCGAGGGCCGCCTGCACCTGGTCCTTGTCCATCGGGCCGATGAACTTGATGCCGTCGGCGCCCCGCTCCTTGGCGCGGCGCACGTAGGCGCGCCACTCGTCGGGCGTGACGGGCCCCGACTCGCCGGGGCCGACGAGGTCCCCGAGCATGGGGTAGAGCAGGATGCGCGGCGAGACGATCGAATGCGCGGCGCTCTCACCCCGCCACTGCTTCGTCTTGTCGAAGACGCCGCCGACCTCTCGCGCCGTGGTCACGCCGGCGGCCAGGTAGAGGTTGCGCTCGTACTGGATCGGAATCGGCCCGACACGCTCCTCGTGCCAGTGCATGTGGGTGTTGACGATGCCGGGCAGGACGTACTTGCCGGTGGCGTCGATGACGGCGTCGGCAGCCGGCCAGTTGCCGGCGGCGGCGTCGCCGATGCGCGTGATGCGGCCGTTCTCGGCCAGGAGATCCGCGGGGCCGTACGCCGGCATGCCGGTGCCGGCGATGACCATGGCGCGGCGGATCAGCAGGCGGGTGGGGGCCACGGCGTGCGCGGGCGCCGGACCCGCGGCCGGGCCCTGCGCGCGAGGCGCGGGCTGCATCGCCAGTCCCGCGATCGCCACCGCCGCCAGAATCACCAGGGAACGTCTCATGGGCGTGCTCCAGTCACGTAGCCGCGGCACCGACGACACGGGCGGCGCACGCGTGGCGGCATGGTACCACCCAGCCCCGAGCACCGGGCGATACAATGAGCGGCCGGACCCTCTCGTGCAGGCCTACCTCGACCTCCTGCGTCACGTGCGCACCCACGGCGTGTCCAAGACCGACCGCACCGGCACCGGTACGCTTGCCGTCTTCGGCCACCAGATGCGCTTCGATCTCGCGGCCGGCTTCCCGATGGTCACCACGAAGAAGCTGCACCTGAAGAGCATCGTGCACGAGCTGCTCTGGTTCCTGAAGGGCGAGACCAACACGCGCTACCTGCGCGAGCACGGCGTGACCATCTGGGACGAGTGGGCGGACGCGAACGGCGAGCTGGGGCCGGTCTACGGCTACCAGTGGCGCTCGTGGCCGGCGCCCGACGGCCGGCACATCGATCAGATCGCGGCGGTCGTGCAGCAGCTGAAGACCACGCCCGACTCGCGGCGGATCCTGGTGTCCGCCTGGAACGTGGCGGACCTGGACCGGATGGCGCTCCTGCCCTGCCACGCGCTCTTCCAGTTCTTCGTGGCCGAGGGCAAGCTGTCGTGCCAGCTCTATCAGCGCTCGGCGGACCTGTTCCTGGGCGTGCCGTTCAACATCGCCTCCTACGCGCTCCTCACGCACATGCTCGCGCAGCAGTGCGACCTGGAGGTCGGCGACTTCGTCTGGACGGGCGGCGACTGCCACATCTACACGAACCACCTGGAGCAGGTGGACCTGCAGCTCACGCGCGACCCGCTGCCCCTGCCCAGGCTGCGTCTCCCGCGCCGGCCGCCGTCGATCTTCGACTACACGTTCGGGGACGTCGAGATCGTGGGCTACCAGAGCCACCCGGCCATCAAGGCCCCGGTGGCGGTGTGACGCCGGTCGTCACCCTGGTGGTGGCCGCCGCCGAGGGCGGTGTCATCGGCAAGGACGGCGCCATCCCCTGGCACCTGCCCGCCGACCTCGCGCACTTCAAGCGCGTGACGATGGGCAAGCCGATCGTCATGGGGCGCAAGACGTTCCAGTCCATCGGCCGCGCGCTGCCCGGGCGCCTCAACGTCGTGGTCACTCGGGATCGGGCGTTCCGGGCGGAAGGCGCCGTCGTCACGCACTCGTTCGAGGAGGCGCTTGCCGCGTGTGGTGACGCCCCTGAAGTGATGGTGATCGGCGGCGGCGAGCTCTACGCGGCGGCGATGCCGATGGCACGTCGGATCCACTTCACGCGCGTCCACGCGGTCGTCGACGGCGACACGATCTTCCCCGCCCTCGACGATGCCGTATGGCAGGAGTCCTCGCGCGAGGAGCGGGATGTCGACGAGCGCAACCCGCATGCGATGACGTTCGTCGTGCTGGAACGCCGCCTCTCCGGCTGACGGTCCGTCGGCACTTCGTTGCGGGGCTCTCGGACACCTATGCGGCGTTGGGCAGCCAATCGCTGGCTACAGATCTTCGGGCCGTAATCCAGTGCGCTTACTGACTCTCGCGAGCATCTTGGCGCCGAGTTCTTCGTCGTCGTGAAAAGCAAACACGACATCGGGCCAATCGGGTCGGGCGAGGGTTCGGTGTGAACCCGACTGACGCTTCACAACCCAGCCAATACTGGTCAGCGCGGCGAGCACGCGGCGCGCCTTGGTCGCGGGCCAGTTGCTCACGCCGCGTTGAAGGTGACGTTCAAGAAGTCCGAAGGCGTCTCGCGGTGCTCAAGGCGTTCGGCAATCACCCGCAGGGCCAGAGCTTGAACTTTGGCCACGGCTTCGTCGCGATCGGCACCGTAGCAGAGGACTCCAGGCAATGCGGGCACTTCTGCGAGCCAACGGCCGTCGTCTTCCCGTTCAAGCTCGATCGTGAAGGTCACCCGTTCACTCTACACGCCGACCGACTGTCTAACAAGCGTTTGCAGCCGACGGCGCGCTGGTGCATCCTGAGCGCGGCCGCGACTGAACCGCTGGCGTTGGGCCCTTAGGGTGAGAAATGAAAGCCGAGGCAACGCTCTACTTCATGTGCGGCAAGATGGCGGCCGGGAAGTCTACGTACGCCAAGCAGCTGGCGCGGGATCAGCACGCGCTGCTTCTCGTTCAGGACGAGTTCATGGCCGCGCTATTCCCGGACGAAATTCAGGATGTTCCGAGCCTCGTGAAGTACTCGGGCCGGTTGAAGGGCGCACTGTCCAGTCACATTGGCGATCTCCTGTCGCGCGGCATTTCTGTCGTTCTCGATTTCCCTGGTAACACGCGGAATCAGCGGCAATGGTTTCGTGACCTGTTGGAACGCGCCAACGTCGAGCACGAACTGCACTACATCGACGCCTCGGACGACCTCTGCAAACGGCAGCTCAGACAGCGCAGTGAGGCGCTCCCTGCTGGCTCGCCGTGGACAACCGACGCGGAATTCGAATTGATCACGGCCTACTTTCAGGCGCCCGCAGACGATGAACACTTCAATGTCGTGCGGCGAGAACGGGTCTGACGCCGGCGTGCAGCCGACGGCGGCGCATGCAAGCATCTGGTGCGGCCGCGGCTGGAGCCGGGCGTTGGCCACGCAGGTCACGACAATGCGCGGAGTCCGGCCATTGCTGTGCGCGACGCTGCTGTGTCTCCTGCCGGCGTGCCGCGAATCACGGGCCCTGCCGGAACCCAGCAGGTGGCCGCCGGTCGCCGAGGACGTTGCGGGCACGCCGTATCAAGAGATAGGCCTCTCGCGGACGACGTGCTTTGGAGTCTGCCCGGTGTACGACATCACGTATCACCGTGACGGCACGGTCCACTACCGAGGCTCGGAGCACGTGGACTACGTCGGCGAGCGCCGGGGGCACCTCCCAGCCGCCGACTTCGTGGCACTCGCCCGGTTCGTCGACCAGGCGTCTTTCCGAGCGCTCGACGACGTCTACGGGCGCCCGCCGAGTTCGTCGGACGTGCCGTCAATCGCGGTCCGCGTGCTGTACGTCGATGGATCCACCAAGTCAGTCACGCTGCACGACCGTTTCGGGCCTCGCGAGCTGTGGGCGCTCCAGCGTGTACTCGACGGGCTGATGCTCGAGGTGCAATGGGTCACTGCACCCTGACGACTGCCTGACGGCGAAATTGTTCGCCAGGGCGGCTCGCGATTCTCCGGAAACGCCCTCAGCACACCGCGGGGTGCCTGCACCAAGAACGCGGACTCACAGTCGTGGTCCGCGCCCCCCCTGGCGAGGCTTGACGCGAGCCCGTCTGATCGTGCGGCAGGCGTGCGGGGTCCTCGCACTGCGCGTGCGTACACGCGAGCATCGCCGCATCGAGGACGATCAGATCCGCCGAAGGGCTGGGAGCGCTCGGGGGCGTCCCCTCTCAGGGCTGCTTCGGCGGCACCGGCCACCCTTCGGCCTTGCCGTCCACCGAGACCGTGGTCGTCACGCGGAAGAGTTCGGCCTCCGCCGCCGGGATGACATATGAGAACCCCACCGACGACGAGCTCGCCACGTTGGACCACATGCCCGTCGCTCGGTCGAAGCGCTCCACGGCGTACTTGTACTGCTTCGCCGTGTACCACGGCGCGATGCCCAGCCACTTGGACTGCAGCTTCACGACCACCGTCTGCGATTCCCGATAGTCGCGGTTGGCCACCATCGCGTAGTCGCGGCCGTCGCCGTCGCGGAACATCCCCAGGACCACGCCGGCGCCGCGCTCTTCCGGGATCGTCTGCACCCAGTGCTCCTTCGGCAGGCTGCGCGTGCCGGCCGGCAGCGGCGCCGTGTGGAAGACGTCCACCGACGTCAGGCCCGCGAGCGCGCGGCCAAGGGGCGCGATCTCGTGGTTGATGGCCGCCACGTCCTCGCCCGCCGGCGTCAGGGTGCCGTCCTTCGCGAACACCATGTCCGAGTGGAACCACTCGATGCCGCTCACGCCGTAGGCGAGCGACGTGTAGACGCTCTGCCGCAGGCGGCGGCCGTTGTCGGCCAGGCGCGACGTGTCGCCCCACTCCACGCCGGGGTTCGCGGACACCTCGAAACAGGCGGCCAGCGGCACGCCCGCGGCGACGGCGGCCTCGCGGAATTGCTCCAGCTTCTCGAAGTAGCGGTCGCTCCCCCACCACCATTGGTAATAGTCGAAGCTCAGGAGCGGCGGCTTCGCGTCGCGCATGTAGGTGCGCAGGAACTCGCCGGTCGTCGACAGCATGTTGACGAAGGGCACCTGCCGGGGCGCGGCCTGCTCGAACTGGCGGAATTCGCGGCCGATGCCTGCGAACGCCGCCTCAGGGTACGGCTCGTCGCCCAGGTGATAGCCCCACACCGCCGGGTTCGTCGCCAGCCGCCGGGCCACGGCCACGTCCTTCGTGGGCACCATCGCCTTGAGACCGGCACGCGTGACGGCCGGCAGCTCGTCCTCGTTCGCGTTGGCCACGGTGAAGCCCGCCTTGGCCATGGCGCCGAGGCGGGCATCGGCGCCGGGGATGCCGGGCGCGCGCCAGCCGTAGATCCAGAACTCACGCGCGACGGCGGGTGCTGCCGGCGACTGGGCCGTCAGCGCCGCCGACGCACCCACGAGAGCCAGCGCCAGGAGCATCGTCCGGAAGGTGACGGTGGACATGGCGCCATGATACGCGCGCCACACGCGCGGCCTGGCGGGGCTCGGTCCGGCGGCCAGGCGCTATCATGCTCGGGCCCGCCGCGCCCGAGTCACGCGCGACGCTGCGACACGCGATGACCCACGACCTCCGCCATTTCCTCCGAACGCTCGAGTCGCAGGCGCCCGACCTCCTCGCGACGGTGACCCGCGAGGTGGCGCCCGCCTGGGAGATCTCGGCGGTGCAGATGCGCCTGCAGCAGGAGCGGCGGCTGCCCGTGCTGAAGTTCGACCGCGTGGCCGGACACTCGATGCCCGTCGTCACGAACCTCTACGCCAGCCGGCGGCACCTGGCGCTGGCGCTCGGCGTCGAGCCCCGCGACGTGGTCGCCCGATTCGCGGACGCATCCGCGCATCCCATCGCTCCGCGGCAGGTGGACGGCGGACCCGTGCACGACGTGATCACGACCGGCGCGGACGTGGACTTCGGCACGCTGCCGGTGCCCACGCACTGCGAGAAGGACGCGGGGCCCTACCTCTCGGCCGGCGTCACGATCATGCGCCACCCGCTCACTGGCGCCTTGAACGCCGGCATCTACAGGAACCGAGTCCTGTCGCCCAGCACGCTCACCATGAACATGGCGCCCATGAGCCACGGCGCCGACACGGCGGCCGCCGCCGAGGCGGCGGGCCGGCACGTGGACGCCGCCATCGTGATCGGCCACCACCCGGCGTTCGGCATGGCCTCGCAGCGGCGCGGATCGGCGGCCGACTTCGAGCTGGGCACGATGGGCGCGCTCGTCGGCGAAGCCGTGGACCTCGTCCCGGCCCGCACCGTGGACGTCCCGGTGCCGGCGGACGCCGAGATCGTCATCGAGGGCCGCATCCGCACGGACCTGTGGGAGACGGACGGCCCCTTCGGCGACTACTGGCTGTACTACTCGCCGCCGCGGCAGGCGCGCGTGTTCGAGGTGACGGCCATCACCCACCGCCGGGATGCCATCTTCCAGGACGTGTTCAACGTCGGGCCGGAGCATCTCGTGCTGTTCTCCCTGGGCATGGAAGGCCAGGCCTTCCAGACGCTGGCGCCCATCATCCCGTCGCTGCGCGCGATCGCGGTGCCCGTGTGCGGCTCGGGCAATCTCGTCTACGTGCAGATCACGAAGGAGATGGAAGGCCAGGGCGTGAACGCGGCGCTGGCCGCGCTCGGCGCGTACCGCTTCAAGTGCGCCATCGTCGTGGACGACGACATCGACATCGAGGACGACGGACGCGTGCTGTGGGCGGTGATGACGCGCACGCAGGCGGACCGGTCGATGTTCACCGTGCCGGGGTCGTACGTGTCCCGCGTGGATCCCACCGGCTACCCCGCGTGGCAGACGCCCGGCGCCGCGAAACTGCTCTCGACCCGCCTCGGCATCGACGCCACCAAGCCGCTCGATCCGTCGTTCCCCGAGGTGGCCGAACCGCCGCGGGCGCTGTGGACGGGCCTGGACCTGAAGGACTACCTTGCCTAGCCCACGCCTGCTCGCCGTGCTCGCCGTCGTGGCGGGCGCCGCGGCGTGCGGGTCCGACACGTCGGGCCTCACGCACGTCACGTTCCTGACCAACTACGTCTTCATCGGCCGGCACGCGCCGTTCTTCGTGGGCGTCGATCAGGGCTTCTACCAGGAGGCCGGGTTCGACGTGGAGGTCGTCCCCGCGACCGGCAGCGCGCTCGTCGTGTCGTCGCTCGAGGGCGGCCAGGCGGACTTCGGCATCGCGGAGGCGGCCTCGGTCGTGCAGGCCGTGGGACGGGGCGCGCGGGTGCAGGCGTTCGGCGTGTACCTGGATCGGAGCACGAGCGGCCTCGCGTCCTTGTCGCCCTATCCCTCGCCGTCGGCCCTGTCCGGCGCCAGAGTGGCCGCCTCGCTGACCGATTCGGCGCGCGTCGTGCTGCCCATCGTGCTGGCGGGGGCCGGGATCCCGCCGTCGTCCGTCAACTGGCTGGCCGCCGATCCGAGCACGTATTTCTCGCTGCTCCTCACGAACCAGGCGGACCTCATCACCGCGTCGAGCGACTCGGACGTGCCGGCGCTCAAGCGCGTCGCCGACCCGCAGGGGCGCCAGGTGCACTTCGCGTCGTTCGCCGACTGGGGCTACGACGTGTACGGCTACTTCCTGGTCACGCGGGCGGACCGGATCGCGACCGCACCGGACCAGGTGCGGGCGTTCGCGGCCGCCACGACCCGCGCCGTCCGCTACGCCGCCGAGCATCCGGAGGAGGCCGCGCGTGCTGTGGCGCGGCGCAGTCCGGCGCTCGACGAGACCTCGGCGCTGGCCCAGTGGCGGGCCTCGCTCGACGCCCTGCAGACGGCCGAGGTCGCCGCACGCGGCTACGGCACGGCCACGACCGACCGCCTGCAGCGCACGATCGACCTCGTGAAGGCGGGCGTGGGCCTGGACACCGTCCCGACGCCGGCCCGCCTGTTCGCCGACGGCTTCATGCCGCGCTGACGCGCGGGGTCCGCCGGGGGCGCGGCCCCGTCAGCTTCGCCGCCCGCGCGGCCGCGACATCCAGCCCACGAGCATGCCCGCGGCCATGCCAGCCGCGAAGGTGATGCCCACGGAGGCCAGCGGAGCACGACGCACGGTGGTGACCAGGTCTTCCCGCAGGTCCTCGACGTCCCGACGGGTCTGGCGCACGGCCCGGCGCGCCGCCAGCACCTGGTCCTCCAGGGCCACGGCCGCCCGGTCCTTCAGGTGCCGCGCGTCCTTGGCGAGGTGCCCGGCCTGGCGGGCGGTCTCGGCGACGCGCTCGGCGATCGACGCGGCCTTGGATTCCAGCTTCTCGAAGGTCTCGTTGACCATGACTCCCTCCTCAAGCGCTGGATCGATGGATTGCAAGAGCGCGGCCAGCCCCGATCCGGCCGATCGACGTCGGTTCGACGGCGGTGCCATCGCCGTCTACCAAATGTCGCGAAGTCCTTACACACCGTCGGCACGGCCCGCTGGCCGCGGGACACGGTCAGCCTCGGCGGGGGGGCCGCCAGGCGAGCAGCCAGCGCTCGAGCGCGACGATGGCGGCCGTGCCCAGGCTGGTCAGGAGCGTGATGCTGGCGAGGCAGGCGAAGACGAACGGGGTGTCGAGCGCGCCTTGCGCGGAAAGGATGAGGTACCCGATGCCCCGGTTGCCGCCGATGAACTCGCCCACGAGCGCGCCCACGAGCGCCAGGGGGAAGGCCACCTTCAGGGCGTCGATGAGCGGGGGCAGCGCGTGCGGCAGCCGCACCTTGGTGAAGAGCCGCCACGGGCCGCCGCCGGCCAGGCGCGCCAGGTCGAGGTAGTCCCGGTCGATCACGCCCAGGCCCGTGGACGCGGCCACGAACACCGGAAAGAGGCCCATCAGCGCCGCGAGCAGCACCTTCGGCAGATCGCCGAGCCCGAACCAGATGACGAACAGGGGCGCGATGGCCACTTTCGGGATGCCGTTGAACGCGGCCAGGGCCGGCAACAGCACGGCGCCCACGGTCTCCACGTACACCGCCACGAGCGCCAGCCCAACGCCGAAGGCGACGGCGATGGCCAGCCCCGCGAGCGTGGCCGCACCCGTGACGGCGAGATGCTCCACCTGGAGGCCGCGCGTGGCCCACAGCTTCTCCGCCACCACGCTCGGCGCCGGCAGCACGTACTGCGGCACGCCGGCCGCGCGCGCCCCGATCTCCCAGAGCGCCACGACGGCGGCGGCGGCGAGCACCTGCCGCGCGGCGGACCCGACGGACGAGGACGCTCCCGGCATCACGCGCCCTCCAGGTGGTCGCGCACCTGGGTGCAGAGCGCCACGAACCGCGCGTCGCCGAGCGTCTGCGGCGTGCGAGGGCGAGGCAGGTCCACGTCCACGACCGCCGTGATCGTGCCGGGCCGGGGCGACATCACCACGACCCGGTCGGCCAGGAGCACCGCCTCGGTGATGCTGTGGGTCACGAGGAGCACGGCCTTCCGCGTCTCCTGCCAGATGCGCTGCAGCGCGAAGCCCAGACGTTCGCGCGTGAGGACGTCGAGCGCCCCGAACGGCTCGTCCATGAGGAGGAGCGTCGGGTCGAGGAGCAGCGCGCGGCAGATGGCCACCCGTTGCTGCATGCCGCCCGAGAGTTCGTGGGGGTAGCGGCGTGCGAAGCCATCCAGCTCGGCCAGGTGGAGCAGTTCCAGCGCCCGGGCCCGGTGGGCCGCGCTGACCTGGCCGCGCATCTCGGCCGGGAAGAGGACGTTGGCGTCCACCCGGCGCCAGGGCAGCAGCACCGGTGTCTGGAACACCATGGCCGTGTCCGGGGCCGGGCCCTGCACCTCGTGTCCGCCCACCTCCACCCGGCCTTCGGTGGGTCGCGCGAGCCCGGCCGCGGCCCGGAGCGTGGTGGACTTGCCGCAGCCGCTCGGGCCCACGATGGCGACGAACTCGCGCGGCCCGACGTCCAAAGAAACGCCGGCCACGGCCTGGGTCGTCCCGTAGCGCTGGGTCAGATCGAGGAGGCGGAGAGCGGGCGGCGCGTGGCTCATCGACGGCGCGCGGCACCTCGCGGGCGGAGCATGCGGGGATTCTATCGGGTCGGCGGCGGCCGCCACCGGTCCCGGACGTCCGCTGCGCCTCTCGTCCGCGACGGCGGCGGGCGGGTCGAGCGACTCACGCTATTTCGCGAGCGCACACGCCAGGGCGTGGCGCGGGTCTGCCGGGAGCTGTCGTGGTCGGACTTTCCGGCGCTTCGTGCGTGGCAGCGTCATTGCACCGCAACGGGGGAGCCTCGGACGACGTCGGCGCGCCGCCGCGAACGCCGGGGAGGCCACGGACGCGGGTCCGCGAGGGAGGGCACGACGTGAAGGCGTTGGACGCCGGGGCGCGCGAACGCGCCACCACCTGGTTGCTCGAGGGCCTGCCGGCGGCGTGTCCGGCGTGGCTGCCGCAGCAGCGGTGGTTCGGCGCCAAGGCCCGGACCATCCGCGCCGTGGCCACCGAAGACGTGGTCTGGGTGTCGGACGCGGCCGCGGTCGTCGTCCTCGACCTGACCTACGACGCCGGTCCGCACGAGCGCTACGCACTGGTCGTCGCCCTCGGCGACGCCCCCGGCCCGCTGCCGTCGCTCGGCCGGGTCCCTTCGCTCGACGCGGTGGCCGTCGAGGCCGCGACCGACCGGGACGCGCTCGCCGCGCTGCTGGGTGGCTTCGTCGCCGACGCCTCGCTGCCGAGCGTCCGCGGCGGCCGGCTGCACTTCGGCGACGCGTCGGCCCGGGCGCGCCGGCTCCTGGCGCCCGATCACGGCCCGCTGGCGCTCAAGACACTCTCCGCCGAGCAGAGCAACACGTCGGTGAAGGTGGCCGACACGTTCGTGTTCAAGTTGTTCCGCCGCGTCCAGCCCGGCGAGCATCCGCAGCTCGAGATCGCGCGGTTCCTGACGGCGACGGCGTTCCGCGACGTGCCGCCGCTCGACGGATCCGTCGTCTACCACCCGGCCGACGGGTCCGGCCCGTGCGCGCTCGGCGCGCTCGAAGGCTGGGTGGACAACGACGGCGACGGCTGGAGCCACGTGCTCCACGAGTTCGAGGACGCCGCCCGTCGCGACGGCGACCACGGCGCGCTCGCCGCCCAGCTCTTCGACCTCGGCACCACCACGGCCGGCTTTCACATGGCGCTGGCCTCCCCCACCGACGACCCGGCATTCGCGCCGGTGCCGGCCACGCCCGCGGACCGGCGGGCGTGGCGCGATCAGCTGTTCGCCCAGGCGGAGCGCAGCTTCACCCTGCTGACCGCGCACGCCCACGGCTGGTCCGAGCCGGCCGCCTCGCTGGCCCGCCAGGTGCTCGACCGGCGCGGCGCCGTCGCCCGCTACGGCCCCGTCATCACCGACGGCCCCGCCGGCCAGTTCGATCTGATCAGGATCCACGGCGACTACCACCTGGGCCAGACCCTGCACACGCCGCGCGGCTTCGTCATCATCGACTTCGAGGGCGAGCCCTCCAAGCCCATCGACGAGCGGCGGAGGAAGCACTGCGCGCTCAAGGACGTGGCGGGCATGCTGCGATCGCTCGACTACGCCGCCGCGGTCGTGGCGTCGCGCCTGGCCCCGCCGGCGGCCGCGACGGTGGAATCGGCCCGCCTTCGCGAGGCGTATGCCGACGGCTACCGGCTGCAGGCCACGAGTCACGCGGCCGCGTTCCTGCCGTCGGCCACCGAGGATCTCCGCCTGTGGACGGCCGTCTTCGAGCTCGAGAAGGCGCTCTACGAGGTCGAATACGAGATCCACAACCGCCCGGCGTGGGTCGCCATCCCGCTGCAGGGCGTCGCGCGCCTGCTCCAGCGCGCGCCTGCGTGATTCGAATCGCCGCGGCCCTGCTCGCCCTGGCCGCCCTGGGCTGCGGCGGCACCGAGCCGCCGGGGCTCGTCATCGCCGCGAGCACGGTCGGCGCCGAGGCGGCCGTCACACGCCGCCAGATCGCGCGTTTCGAGGCCCGCCATCCGGGTCTGCGCGTGGAGCTGCGCGTGACCCCCGACGCCGCCGGGCAGCGGCACCAGATGTACGTCCAGTGGCTGAACGCGCGGGCCACCACGCCCGACGTGCTGCAGATCGACGTCGTGTGGACGAGCGAGTTCGCGGCCGCCGGCTGGATCGCGCCGCTCGACGACCCCGACGACGCGGACCTCCTGCCCGCGGCCCGCGAGGCCGCACGCTGGCGGGGGCGGACCTACGCGGTGCCGTGGTTCGTGGACGTGGGCCTGCTCTACTGGCGGACGGATCTGGTCGACGCGCCGCCCCGGTCGCAGGCCGACCTCGCCGCCGCCGCCCGCAAGGCGCGCGCCGGCAGGGCGACCCGCTACGGCCTCGTGTGGACGGGCGCCCGCTACGAAGGGCTCGTGACGGTGTTCCTCGAGTATCTGAACGCCTACGGCGGCGGCATCCTGGACGACGAGGGACGGGTGATCGTCGACGAGCCGCCGGCCATCAGGGCCCTCGCGGCGATGTGCGAGGCGGTCGGTCCCGACGGCATCGTCCCGACGGCCGCCCTCAACTGGCAGGAGGAGCCGGTCCGCTTCGCGTTCCAGAACGGCGAGGCGGCCTTCATGCGCAACTGGCCCTACGCCTGGTCGCTGCTGCAGGCCCCGTCCGGATCGGCCGTGGCCGGGAAGGTCGGCGTCACGACCTTCCCGCCGGCATCCGGCGGACAGGCGGCCGCGGCGCTCGGCGGCGCGCAGCTGGCCGTGAGCCGCTTCAGCGAGCACGGGGCGCAGGCCCGGGCGCTCATCGCCTTCCTGACCGAGCCGGCGCAGCTGCTCGAGCGGGCGCGCGACGCCTCGCAGCTGCCGGCCCGCCGCTCGGTCTACGACCTGCCGGCCTTCGCCGGCGCGCTGCCGCTGCCGGCCGAGGCGCTGCGGTCCGCGATCGATGCCGCCGTCGCGCGTCCGGCGACCCCCGTCTACGGCGAGTTGTCCGAGACCCTGCAGGTCCACGTGCACCGCGCGCTCTCGGGCCAGCAGTCGCCCGCGGCCGCTCTCGCCGAGGCGGCCCGCGAGCTCCGGGCCCTCCTGGCGCGCACCGGGCTGGATCGACCGGGAGGGCCGTCGTGAGCGCCCCGACCGCGCGGCAGCGCGACGTGCGCGACGGCTGGCTCCTGGTGGCGCCGGCGCTGGCCGTCATCGTGGCGGTGGCGCTCGTGCCCATCGCCGCCACGGCCTGGACCGCCCTGCACGGGCACGACCTCCGCCTGCCCTGGCTCGGCCGGCCGTTCGTGGGCGCCGCCAACTTCGTGGAAGCCGCCGGGGATCCGCGCGCGCGGGAGGCCGTCCTCCACACCGTCGTCTTCGCGCTCGTCTCGGTGCCGATCGAGCTCGCCGTCGGCCTGGTGCTGGCGCTCGTCATGCACCGCGCGACCCGCGGACGCGGGCTCATCCGCGTGACCGCGCTCCTGCCCTGGGCGATCCCCACGGTGGTGGCGGCGCTCGTCTGGCGATTCATGTTCGACGCCAGCACCGGCCTCCCCGGCCTCGTCGGCGGGACCGGCGGTCACGGGGTCGACTGGTTCGCGTCGCCCATCGCGGCGTGGGTGCCGATCGTGGGCGCCGACGTGTGGAAGACGTCGCCGTTCGTGGCGATGCTGCTCCTGGCGGGCCTCCAGACGATCGATCCGGCCGTGGACGACGCGGCGCGCATCGACGGCGCCGGCGCGTTCCGGCACTTCTGGTCCATCACGCTGCCGCTGCTCGGCCCGTCGGTGGTCGTGGCCGCGGCCTTCCGCATGCTCGACGCGCTGCGGCTGTTCGATCTGGCCTACGTCGTGACGGGCGGTGGTCCCGGCACGGCCACCGAGCCGCTGTCGCTCTACGCCTTCGTGGTCCTCACCGATCGCCTGCGCTTCGGCTACGGCTCGGCCCTGTCGCTCGCCACGTTCCTCGTCGCCTTCGCGTGCGCCCTCCTCTGGGTGCGCGCGCTCGGCCGCGTCGTGGAGGACGCGCACGCATGACCGCGAGCCGCGCGGCGGTCGTGGGCGGTGCGGCGGTGACGCTGGCCGCCGTGGCCTTCCCCGTCTACTGGATGGCCGTGTCGTCGGTGACGCCCGAGGCGGCGCTCTTCGCGCGCCGGACGCTCCTGCCGGGCACGATCTCGCTCGAGCACTACCGCGCCCTCTTCGACGAGCGCGGCTTCCTCGTCCCCATCCGGAACTCGCTGATCGTGGCCGGCGCCACGACCGCCCTGGCCGTGCCCGTGGCCGCGCTCTGCGCCTACGGCTTCGCGCGGCTGCGGCCGCGCGGCACGCCGCTGCTCCTGGCGCTCGTGCTGGCCGTCTCGATGTTCCCGCAGATCTCGGTCGTCCCGCCGATGTACCTCGCGCTGCGGGAGCTGGGACTCCTGAACACGTACCCGGGCCTCGTCCTCCCCTATCTGACGTTCGCGACGCCCATCGCCGTCTGGCTGCTCACGGGGTTCCTGCGGCACCTGCCCGTGGACATCGAGCAGGCCGCCATGATCGACGGCGCGTCGCGGTGGCGGGTGCTCCGCGACGTCGTCCTGCCGCTGGCGATCCCGGGCCTGACGACGACGGCCATCCTCACGTTCCTGTACTGCTGGAACGAGTTCCTGTTCGCCCTGTCCTTCACGCTCGGCCCGGAGCGTCACACGGTGCCCGTGGCCGTGATGCTCTTCCGCTCGCGCTACCAGGTGCCGTGGGGACAGGTGCTGGCGGCCACGGTGGTGGCGACGGTGCCGGTCGCCGTCCTGGTCCTCGCCTTCCAGCGGCGCATCGTGGCGGGCCTCTCCGCCGGGGCGGTCAAGGGCTGACATGGCCGCCACGACGCTCACGCTCGCCGGCCTCGGCCGGACCTACGCCAACGGCCACGTCGCCGTGCACGACCTGGACCTCGCGGTGCATGCGGGCGAGTACCTCGTGGTCGTAGGCCCGTCGGGCTGCGGCAAGAGCACCGTGCTGCGGCTCATCGCCGGGCTCGACCAGCCGACCAGCGGACGCGTGCTCCTGGGCGAGGACGACGTCACGGACTGGACGCCGCAGGCGCGTGATCTCGCCATGGTCTTCCAGAGCTACGCGCTCTACCCGCACATGCTGGTCCGCGACAACCTGGCCTACGGTCTGCGCGTGCGCGGCACCGCGCCGGACGTGGCGGCCGAGCGCGTGGCCGCGGTGGCTGCGGCCCTCGGGCTCGAGCCGCTGCTCGACCGGCGGCCCGCGCAGCTCTCGGGTGGCGAACGACAGCGCGTCGCGCTCGGCCGCGCGATCGTGCGGGAGCCCCGGGCCTTCCTCTTCGACGAGCCGCTGTCGAACCTCGACCCGGCGCTCCGGGCCGAGGCGAGAGCCGAGCTCAGGCGGCTGCACGGCCGGCTGGGCGCCACGGTCGTCCACGTGACGCACGACCAGGAGGAGGCGCTGACGCTCGGCGGCCGGGTGGCCGTGCTGCGTCGCGGGCGCCTGGAACAGGTGGCTCCGCCGCTCGAGCTCTACACGCGGCCCGTCAACACCTTCGTCGCGCGGTTCATCGGCGCGCCGGCCATGAACCTCGTGCCGGCGGCCCGGCTGGGCGTGGCCGCGGCGCCGGACGCGCTGGCCGGCCTCAGGCCGCAGGACGTGCGGCTCGGCGCCGGCGGATCCGTGACCGCGCACGTCGAGCTGGTGGAGCCGCGCGGCGCCGACGCGATCGTGCATCTGCGCCTCGACCGATCCGACGGACCGGCGATGCTGGCCGTGGTACAAGGGGCGGTGCCCGCGCCCGGCGCCGCCACGGACGTCTCGTGGGATCCGCGCCGCCTGCACCTCTTCGACGGCCAGACCCATGAGCGACACGTCCCGTGACCTCGCCCACCCGTGACCGCCCGGCGGAGACGCCGGGCACCACCTATCGCCTGCAGCTGCACGGCGGCTTCACGCTGGACGATGCCCGCGCGGTCGTGCCGTACCTGGCGGCCCTCGGCGTGACCACGTGCTACTGCTCGCCCGTCTTCACGGCCAAGCCCGGCAGCACGCACGGGTACGACGTGAGCCGCCACACCGAGATCAATCCCGAGCTGGGCGGCGAGGCGGCCTTCGAGGCGTTCGCCGAGGCCCTGGCGGCCTCGGGCATGCGACTGCTGCTCGACTTCGTGCCCAACCACATGAGCAACGATCCGCGCACCAATCTCTGGTGGCGCGACGTGCTCGAGAACGGCCCGAGCTCGCCGTTCGCGCGGTACTTCGACGTGGACTGGGATCCGGTCAAGACCGAGCTCACGGACCGTCTCCTCCTGCCGATCCTGGGCGAGCAGTACGGCGAGGCGCTCGAGCGGGGGGCCCTGCGGCTGACCTTCGACGACGGCGCGCTGGAGCTCGCGTACGGCGACCTCCTGGTGCCGATCAACCCTCGGCGCGCGCCGCTCGTCCTGGCCTTCGACATCGAGGCGCTGGAGCAGACGCTCGGCCCCGATCACGCCGACATGCGGGAGTTCCTGAGCGTCCTCACGGCGCTGCGCAACCTGCCGCCCTACACCGAGCGCGACCCGGCCCAGATCGCCGAGCGGCACCGCGAGAAAGCGGTGGCGCGGGAGCGCCTGGCGGCGCTGGCCGCCCGGTCGGACGCGGTGCGGGCGCACATCGAGCGCGCCGTCGCCGCCTTCAACGGCACGCCGGGCGATCCGGCGAGCTTCGACCGTCTCCACGAGCTCCTCGAGCTGCAGGCCTACCGGCTGGCGTCGTGGCGCACGGCGTCGGACGAGATCAACTACCGGCGCTTCTTCGACATCAACGAGCTGGCCGGGCTGCGGGTGGAAGACCCCGAGGTGTTCGACGAGATCCACCGGCTGCTCCTGGATCTCATCGCGTCGGGCAAGGCCGCGGGCGTCCGCCTGGACCACGTGGACGGCCTGTTCGATCCCCAGGGCTACCTCCTGCGCCTGCGCGACGCGCTGGCCAGCCGCAGCCAGGAGGCCGGGCGCGCGTACGTGGTCGTCGAGAAGATCCTGTCGGCCGGCGAGGGGCTCCGATCGGACTGGCCCGTGGCCGGGACGACCGGCTACACGTTCCTGAACGACGTCAACGGCGTGCTCGTGGACGGGCGCCAGGCCAAGCGGCTGCAGCGGATCCGGGCGCGCTTCGTCGGGCGCCAGGAGACCTTCGCCGACGTGGCGTACGACAGCAAGCGCCTCATCGTCTCCACCGCCCTCAGCAGCGAGTTCCAGGTGCTCACCCAGGCCGTGAACCGCCTGTCGGAGCACGACCGGCGCGCCCGCGACTTCACGCTCGGCAGCATCCGGCGCGCCTTGCGTGAGGTGGTGGCGTGCTTCCCCGTCTATCGCACCTACGTGACGCCGGCCGGGGCGACGGCCGCCGATGGAGAGGCCGTCGATCTCGCGGTCGCCGAGGCCCGCCGGCGCAACCCCGCGGTGGAGTCGTCCATCTTCGACTTCCTGCGCGCCGTCCTGCTGCCGTCCGCCACGCCGGACCGGCCGGCGCCGCCGGGCGCGATGGCCGTGGCGATGCGTGTCCAGCAGTACACGGCGCCGGTGCAGGCCAAGGGCGTCGAGGACACGGCGTGCTACCGCTACGTGGTCCTGGCATCGCTCAACGAGGTGGGCGGCGAGCCGAGCCGGTTCGGCCGGACGGTGCACGAGTTCCACGCCGCGAACCTGGCGCGCCGTCGCGACTGGCCCGGCGAGATGCTGGCCTCCACCACGCACGACACCAAGCGCAGCGAGGATGCCCGCGCGCGCATCACGGCGCTTTCCGAGATGCCCGATGCGTGGCAGGCGGCGGTGCTGCGCTGGCGGCGGATGAACGGCCCCAACCGGACGCGGCTGGGCGGCACGCAGGCGCCCGACCCGAACGACGAGTACCTCTTCTACCAGACGCTCGTCGGCGCCTGGCCTCCGGAACTGGCCGTCGAGGAAGTGCCGCGGCAGGCCCCGGCCGATCTCGTCGCGCGCCTGGCCGCCTACATGCACAAGGCCATCAAGGAGGCCAAGCTGCACACGTCGTGGATCACGCCCAACGCGGAGTACGAGACCGCCGTGGCGTCCTTCGTCGAGCGGACGCTCACCGGCCGCACGGCTCCCGCGTTCCTGGCCTCGTTCGTGCCGTTCGTGCGCCGCGCGTCACTCCCGGGCATGGTCAACGCGCTGGCGCAGCTGGTCCTGAAGATCGTCTCGCCGGGCGTGGCCGACTTCTACCAGGGCACCGAGCTCTGGGATCTCAGCCTCGTCGATCCCGACAACCGGCGGCCCGTGGACTGGCCCCGCCGGCAGGCGCTCCTCGACGAGCTCAACCCCTGGCTGTCCGACGCCACGCCGGCGAGGGCCGGCGGCCACGTCCCGGGGCGTCCCGCCGCGGTGGCCGACTGGGTCGCGGCCTGGCCCGACGGCCGGATCAAACTGTTCCTGACGGCCCTGGGCGCGCGCCTCCGCCGCGAACGTCCGGCGCTGTTCCTCGACGGCGCCTACGAGCCGCTGGCCGCGGTGGGCGGCTATGCCGAGCACGTCGTCGCCTTCGCGCGGCACCTCGAGGGCCAGACGCTCGTCGCGGTCGTGCCCCGGCTGACGAGCCGCGTCGCGGACCGGGAGCACGGGCTGCCGCTGGGCGACGCGTGGGGCGAGACGGCGGTGGCGCTGCCGGCCACGTGCAGGGGCCGCCGGCTCCGGGACCTCGTCACGGGCGCGCGGCTGGACGCCGTGAACGGACCCGACGACGGACCGCCGCGGCTTCCAGTGAGCCGGATCCTCGCGGTGTGCCCGGTCGCGCTCCTCTGGCTGGAGGAGGCACGAGACGCCGTGGAGCCCGCGCGAGGTGTGCTCGAATAGGGCCGCCGACGATGGACGACACCTACCTCGCCTACCGCTGCCACGACGAGCAGGGCACGATCGCCGCGCGCCTCGAGCGGCTGCCCGTGATGCCGGCCGATCGGCTGCGGCCCGGCGAGGTGTCGGTGCGGGTCGCGTGGTCCGACATCAACTACAAGGACGCCCTCGCCGTCACCGGCGCGGGCCGGATCATGCGGCGCCTGCCCCTCACGGCCGGCATCGACCTGGCGGGGGTCGTGGACGCCTCGTCGGACGATCGCGTCGCTCCTGGCGACCTCGTGGCCGTCATCGGCTGCGGCCTCGGCGAGGAACACGACGGCGGCTACGCCGAACGCGCGGTCGTGAAGGGCGACTGGGTGGTGCCCGTGCCCGCGCCGCTCACGCTTCGCGACGCGATGGCCATCGGCACTGCCGGCTTCACGGCCGCCCAGGCGATCGACCGCCTCGAAGACAACGGCACGCGGCCCGACGGCGGTCCGATTGCCGTCACCGGCGCCACGGGCGGCGTCGGCAGTCTGGCCGTGGCGCTCCTGGCGCGCGCGGGCTACCGCGTCACGGCCATCACGGGCAAGGCCGACGCCGAGGCGTACCTGCGCGGGCTGGGCGCGGCCGAGGTCATGGCCGCGAGCGACGTGCCGGAGAAGACCCGGCCGCTGGAGGGCGCGCGCTGGGCCGGGGCCATCGACGCCGTCGGCGGGACGATGTTGCACTGGCTGGGCGCCACCGCCCAGCCGCTCGGCAGCGTCGCCAGCGTGGGGCTGGCCGGCGGACATGCGCTGACGACGACCGTGATGCCGTTCATCCTGCGCGGCGTCAACCTGCTCGGCGTCAACTCCACGTACTGCCCGGTGCCGCTGCGGACGCGGGTCTGGGCTCGTCTGGCCCGCGACGTGAACCGCGACCTCGTCGACGCGGTGGTCAGCCGCACGGTGGATCTCGCGGACCTGCCCGGCGCGTTCGACGGCTACACGACACGCGCGATTCGCGGCCGGACGCTGGTCCGCGTCTCCGGCGCCTAGGCGGCCGGACGCTCGAGGCGTTACGGCCGCCCGCGCCGGGCTGAGCCGGCCGCTCCTGGCGTCCGCGCGCGACACCCGACCCCGCGGCCGTCATCCAACGGGATGTCAATGCGGTGCCCCGTGGACGCGTACCCGCTGCCTGCGCCCCTCGAACGCAAAGTCACCTGGGTGGAGCTCTTCTTCGACCTGGTGTTCGTGGCCGCCGTGTCACAGGTGGGCACGCCGCTGGCCGTCCACTACTCGTTCCAGGAGGTCGGCCGCTATGCGTTCCTCCTGCTCGTGGTGTGGTGGGCGTGGCACGGCTACGCCGTGTATGCGACGCGCTTCGACACCGACGACCTCGTCGAGCGCGGTGCGACGCTGCTCCAGATGCTGGCCGTGATTTTCATGGCGGCCAACGCCGAGGACGGGCTCGACAGCGTGTCGTCGGCGGGCTTCGCGGCGGCCTACGCCGTGATGCGCGTCATCCTGGTCGCGCGCTACCTCCGGGCAGGCCGGCGCCCGGCGGCCCGGCCGCTCGCGCGGCTGCACGCCGGCGGGTTCGGCAGCGCGGCCGCGGTCTGGCTCGCGTCGGCGATCACGCCGGTGCCGTGGCGCTACGGCTGCTGGGCCCTGGCCATCGCCATCGATCTGGGCACGGCACAGGCTGCGCGGCGTCACACGCTGGCGCTCCCGCCGCACGAGGGCCACCTGCCGGAGCGCTTCGGCCTCTTCACGCTCATCCTGCTCGGCGAGGCCATCGTCGCCGTGATGCGGGGCGTGCAGCAGCAGCCGCTGTGGTCGGCGGCTGCGGCGGGCACCGCGCTGTCGGGCGTGGGGCTCGTCTGCGCCGTGTGGTGGGGCTACTTCGAGACCGCCGCGGCGGCGAGCCATCGCCCCGTGCGGACCGCGGCCGACTGCCGCGCGCTCGAGACCTGGACGCGCGCCCACCTCCCGCTGTACCTCGGCATCGCGCTCCTCGGCGTGGGCGTCGAGCACGCCGTCGCGGCCGGCGGCTGGCAGGCCCTGCACGGTGAGGAAGCGGCGCTGGTCGTCCTGGCGATCGCGGCCGCCGCCGCCGCGCTGGCCACACTCGGGACGACGCGGCCTTCGACGGCCGACGTGCAGCCGGTCTAAACGCCATCTTCCCCGCGCCACGGGCCCCAGGCGCCGCTGCGGATCGTCCCGACCCGGAGTAGAGTGTGCGCCGGAGTCTCCTGATGGCCACACCCGACCTCGCGTCCGCCCGCCGTTCGTTCATCGCGCAGTGCTCGGCCCTCGGCCTCGGCGGCACGCTGCTGCCCGGCATGCTGTGGGCGGAGGTCACGCAGTCGGGCGGCCAGCCGATCACGGCCGACATGCTGCAGCACGCCATCGCCATGGCGGGGCTCACCTTCAGCGAGGCCGACCAGAAGACGATGCTCGACGCGGTGAACCAGAACCTGACGCGCATGACCGAGCTGCGCGCCATCGACATCCCCAACGACGTGTCGCCGCCGTTCCACTTCAGCGCGCTCGTCCCCGGCATGGCGCTCGACCGCAGGACGATGCCCTTCGTGATGAGCACGCCCGCGGTGACGCGTCCCGCGAACCTCGACGACGTCGCCTTCTGGCCGGTCGTGCACCTGGCCCAGCTGGTGAAGACGAAACAGGTGACGGCCACCGAGCTCGCCAGGATGTATCTTGGCCGGCTGCACCGCTACAACCCGCTGCTCAACTGCGCCGTCACCATCACCGACGAGCTGGCGCTGGCGCAGGCGAGGCAGGCCGACGCGGAGATCGCGGCGGGCAGGTACAAGGGCCCGCTGCACGGCATCCCGTGGGGCGCCAAGGACATCATCGCGGTCAAGGGCTACAAGACCACGTGGGGCTCTGGCGCCTACAAGGATCAGGTGATCGACAAGGACGCCTCGATCGTCGAGATGCTGCGCGACGCCGGCGCCGTGCTCGTGGCCAAGCTCGCAAGCGGCGAGATCGCGCAGGGCGATCGCTGGTTCGGCGGGCAGACGAAGAACCCGTGGGATCCCGCCACCGGCTCGGGGGGCTCGTCGGCCGGGCCCGGTTCCGCCACCGCCGCGGGCCTCGTGGGGTTCTCGATCGGCACCGAGACGAGCGGATCGATCCTGGGACCATCGTCGCGCTGCGGCGTCACCGGCTTGCGCCCCACGCTGGGGCGCATCAGCCGCGACGGCGTGATGGCGCTGTCGTGGACACAGGATCGCCTGGGGCCGATGTGCCGCTACGCCGAGGACTGCGCGCTGGTCATGCGCGTCATCGCCCGCGCCGACAGTCGCGACATGAGCTGCGTCGATCTGCCCTTCAACTGGAACGCAACACTGGATCTGAAGACGATCCGCGTCGGCTACCTGAAGGCGGCGTTCGACGAGAACGACGATCCGATCGCGCGTGAACGTCAACAGGCCACGTTCGACGCGGTGGCCGCACTGGGCGTCGCCATCGTGCCGGTGGAGGTGCCCGAGTTCACGACCGATGTGTCGGCCATCAACGTCGAATCGGCGACGTTCTTCGACGGCCTGATGCGCAGCGGCCGCGATTCGCTGCTCACCAACCCCGGCCGCGCCAACGGCTGGAAGGGCGAGCGCGTGCTCCCCGCCGTGGACTACCTGCAGTCGCAGCGCGTCCGCATGATGATGATGATGAAGCTGGCCGAGGCCACGGCGCACGTGGACGTGTACCTCGGCCCCAGCACCGGCGGCGCCCCGGCGCCGGCGCGGGGCCCGGGCGGCCCGGGCGGCGGCGGACGTCAGCGGCGTCAGGGGGCGGGCCAGCGGCACAGCGCCATGGCCAAACTGGCGACGTATCCGGCCGTGGCCGTGCCCAACGGTTTCGGGCCGACCGGCCTGCCCACGAGCATCACGTTCTTCGCGCGGCCCTTCAAGGAAACCGAGCTGCTGGCCGTCGTGAAGGCGTACCAGGACGCGACCGGGGTGCACCTGAAGCACCCGACGCTGGCGGCGACAACGACGGCCGTCGCCGACTGATCGCCTGGCGTGGCGCGCGTCGCGCGACGCGCTGTTCACCTTCGACCCGAGGAACCGAACGATGCCGCTGAACGACCGCCGTCAGTTCCTGGCCGTGTGCGCGTCGAGCGGCGCCGGCGCCACGCTGCTGCCAGGCATCCTGTGGGCGCAGATCCAGCCGGGCACCAGGACCATCACGCTGGAGATGGTGCGCGGGGCCGCCGATCTCGCCGGTCTCACCTGGACCGATGCCGAGTGCCAGGATCTTTTCGACTCGCTGTCGCGCCTGGCGCGAGGCACGGACGCGGTGGGCAAAGCGTCGCTGACCAACGCGTCGCCGCTGCCCATCCACTTCACCCCCGTGCCGCCCGGCGAGCCGCTGCCGCCGGCGCCACCGGCGGTGTTCCGCACCACGCCCGCGCCGCAGGTGAAGGCCCCCGCGTCGATCGAGGCCGTGGCCTACTGGCCCATCGCGCACCTGGCGCGGCTGATCGAGACCCGGCAGGTCACGTCCAGGGCGCTGACCACCATGTACCTGGACCGGTTGACGCGTCACAACGGCGTGCTCAACTGCGTGGCCGCGCTGACCGAGGCGCGCGCCATGGCCGAAGCCGCGGCGGCGGACACGGAGATCGCCGCCGGCAGGTATCGCGGCGCGCTGCACGGCCTCCCCTACGGCGTGAAGGACATCATCGCGGCCGTGGGCGCCCCCACGCGCTGGGGCGCGCCGCCGTTCGAAGCGCAGACCTTCGACGAGGACGCGACGGTGGTCCAGCGGCTGCACGAAGCCGGCGCCGTGCTCGTCGCCAAGCTGACCACCGGCGAGATGGCCTTCGGCGATCAGTGGGCCGGCGGACGCACCAACAATCCGTGGAACCCGGAGCAGGGCTCCAGCGGATCGTCGGCCGGGCCCGGTGCGGCGACGGCCGCGGGGTTGGTGGCGTTCAGCATCGGCAGCGACACGGGCGGCTCGATCCTGTCGCCCGCCGAGCGCTGCGGGCTCGTGGGCCTGCGGCCCACGTTCGGACGCGTCAGCCGCCACGGCGTGATGACGGCCGGCAGCACGCTCGACAAGATCGGGCCGATGTGCCGTCACGCCGAGGATCTGGCGGTGGTGCTGCGGGCCATCGCGGGCCCCGACGACAAGGATCTGGCGGTGGTCCGCGATCGCCCCATCGTCTACGACGCGCGGGCGCCGCTGCCCACGCGCATCGGCTACGTGCCGGCCATGATGGACGCCGAGACGGCGCCGGAGGCGCGCGCCAACAACGCACGCGTGTTCGCGATGCTGACGCGGCTCGGCTGCGCGCTGCACCCGGTGACCATCCCGAACGGTGGCGACCTCAGCTACTTCATCGAGTACACGGAACGGGCGGCGGCGTTCGACAGCTTCACCGCCAGCGGCCGCCACACCGGCGTGCGCCAGCGCAACAGCCGCTTCCTGCGCGCCGGGCAGCTCGTGACCGCCGTGGACTACCTGCAGGCCAACCGGCGGCGCGCCGCGATCATGCAGGACATGGCGCGCAGCCTTCGCGACGTCGACGCGGTGATGTTCACGTCGATGACGCTCGACGAGCGCACCAGCCTCAATCCCGTCTTGAGCCTCACCGGCCATCCGTCGATCGCCGTTCCCAACGGCTTCCGCACCGACGGCACGCCGACGGCGGTGATGTTCGCGGCCCACCTGTATCGCGAAGACGCCCTCATCGCCCTCGCGGCGGCGTGGCAGAAGGCCACCGGCGAGGCTGGGAAGCAGCCGCCGCGTTTCAGCGTGAGCTGACCGTGCGCGCGCGGAACATGCGAGCCCGGGGCACCCGAGCCGGCGCCGCCGCGCCGATCGCCGGCGTGCTCGGGTTGACAGCGATCGACATCGACGCTACCGTGAGCGCCGTGAACGTCCGGCACGTCTCCCTGGATTCCGGCAACGGCGCGTCCAACCGCTGCCGCCTCGCCGACGGCAGGAATCCCCTGGCGTTCCGCAATCCCGGCCGCGGCGTCTTCTGACGCCGCCGTGGACGTTCCGTCCACGCGCGCCGCCTCCCCATGAGCCGTGCCCAGGCGCGGCGGCGCGTATCCGGTCCAGCCCACGCGTTCGGAGACGACAGATGCACGACTCGACCCGCGCCCACGGCCCCGCCGGCAGGTGTCGCGTCCCCTGGAGGGCGGCCACCGCGCTGCTGCTGGTGTTCGCCCTGCCGGCGCCCGGCGCCGCGGGGAACGCCGTTGCGGCCCACGCCGCCGAGACGCTCCAGCCCGATGACGTCTCGCCGCTCTTTCTCGGGATGTACCGGAAGGTGATGGTCATCGAAGACCAGATCCGGCAGCATGCCGAGCGTTACGGCGTCGACTACGACCTGGCCCGGGCCATCTGCCTGTACGAATCGGGTGGTAACGCCGGGCTGGCGTCGCGGCCCGGCGCCCGCGGCTACTTCCAGGTGATGCCGCGGACCTTCCGCTCCCTGAAGGTCCAGACCAACATCGAGGCCGGCGTGAAGTACCTGGGCCTGATGGTGAAGCGATTCGCCCGGGAGGACCGGGCAGTGGCCGCCTACAACGGCGGACCGACCCGCGTCGACCGCAACCGGGGGCTGCCGCTGGAAACACTGCAGTACGTGCTCGGGGTGGGCCAGTACCGTACGGTCCTGAAGCGCCACGACGCCTCGATCCGGCAGCAGGCCGCCGGCATCGACCTGACGACCGTGCGGGCCGGAGAGGATTGGGCCGCGGTGGCCGCGCGGCTCGGCGTCCGCGAGTGGGAAGTGCGCCTCCACAACCCTTTCCTGGCCCAGCGCCGGCTGCTCGCCGGCCAGCTCGTCGCGTATCCGAAGGCGCCCCGGACCGATCTGTTCCGCGCGGTCGACGGTGCGGCCGAGTACCGCATGCGCTACGGCGACAACTACCTCAAGCTGGCCTTCACGCTGGGCGTGGCCCCCGACGCGATGCGTGCTGCCAACGGGCTGTGGCACCTGCAGGCGGTGCCGACGGGCACGGTGCTGCGGATTCCCCTCGCCGACGACCGGACGGCGCTGGTGCACGCGGCGCTGGGCCTGGCGCCAGAGGCGGCGATGACGACCGTGGCCCTGGCCACCGTGCCTCCGGAACTGACCACCCCCGAGCCGGCGCCGCCGGCCGCGCCCACGGCGACGCATCGCGTGGCGCGCGGCGACACGCTGGGCGCGCTGGCCCGCCGCTATGGCACGACCGTTTCGGCCCTGCGCGCCGCCAACGGGCTCGGCCGGCGGTCGACGATTCGCATCGGCCAGCCGCTGCGGCTGCCCGGAACGGGAGACGGTCCGCCGGCGACCGTCCGCCACCGGGTGGCGCGCGGCGACACCCTCGGCGCCCTTGCCCGCCGCTATGGCACGTCGGTGTCCGCCATCCAGCGGGCCAATGCGATGGCCCGCCGCACGACGATCCGGCCTGGTCAGGTGCTGCGCATCCCGCGGTAGCCCGCGTCGCCGGACGGCGCGTGCCCACGGCGCCCGGGGCGGCCGCTCCCAGCGGAGGACCCGGGCGGACACCCCCACGCACACCGCCCGGACGACGGCCAGTCATCTGAACGACGGCGTCCACTCGCGCCGGCCGGCCGGTGCAGGATCGTCAGTTCAGCAGCGTGTCGCCCGTCGCGAGGGCCTGGGCCACGCGCTGCAGGCGCTCGGCGGGATCGGTGCCGATGAACGCCTGCGCGTCGCGGATCCGCACGTCGCGCAGCAGGTAGAAGTTGATGTTCGCGCGCTGGTGGCCCTCGACCGTCTCGGGCACGCCGTTCAGGATGCCCACGCGCCGGCTGACGCAGTCGGCCTGCCACTGCGACGCGGCCGTGCGGCCGCGCGCCTCCACCGCCAGGCGCACCAGCGCGAACTGGTCGGCGGGTGTCGACTCCCGGACCGCGGCCTCGATGCGGGGCTTGGCCTTCGTCAGGCTGCCCTGCTGGATGACGAGGTCGTAGAGCGAGCAGAGGCACCGGAGATGGTCGATCCGAACGCCGGGCACGAGCCCCTGCAGGTACTGGACGGCCTCGACGACCTTCGCGCCGTACTTCCTCAGCGCTTCCTCGACCATGATCGCGCGGAACCGGGTGACGCGGCCGACCGCCTGGAAGTATCCGCGCCACGGCTCGGCGATCTCCTGCTTGCCGCGGCCGGTGCTGATGGCGTCGGCCCACCGGATCTGCTGGTCGACGGGCAGGTCGAGCACGCGCTGGAACTCGGCGAAGTCGTCGGCGTCGGGGAAGCACGCGCGGAAGGCGGCGGGATCCGCGCGCTCGAACGCGCGAAAGAGCGGCACGAGCGTGCCGCTCTTGAAGTTCCATTGGGCCGGCCCGAAGGACATGCCGGCCTCGTCGAAGTTGCCCGTCACCTGCTGGAACCGGTCGCCGCTCGTCTCGAAGCAGGACGTGACCGAGAAGGCCGATTCCAGCGCCTGCTCGAGCTCGATCGGCGGCAGCGCCGCGGGATCGGGAATGGCCACGTGGACCACGTCGCCGGCGGCCGTCACCTCGCGAAACAGGTGGTGCGCGCGCACCCGCTCGGCGGCGCCCAGCAGGTCGGCGACCGAGGCACAGGTGACGTCGGCGCCGAGGCCGTCGTCGTCCACGCGCCGGATGGTGAGTGGCTTCCCGAAGCGCTCGCGGAGCATCTGGAGGGCCGTCACCAGTTCGCGATGCACCTTCACCCTGCCATCGGGCCTGACGAACTCCTTCAGGCGGAAGTTCGGCGTCAGGCGCAGGGTCCCCTCGCCGCCCACCACGAAGCCGCCGTCCCACCGCGCCTTCCAGATCATGGCTGCCTCCTCTCGCTCCTCGGGTCTTCGCGATGATAGACCGGAGCGGAGGACACGCCAGGGCCCGGGGGCCCAGAACCGGTGCGGCCGGGGCGGCCGGCCGCCCGCGCCTCGGGCGCGACGCTACGGCTCGCGGACGCGCACGACGAGGGGTCGGGTCAACGTGGTGCTCAGCGTGGTGCCGGCCGCCAGTTCCACTTCGTCGCCCCGCGTGGCCAGCACCACGCCGGTACCCGCGCCGGCGCCCACCGTGCCGCCGACCACCGCGCCCTTCTTGCCGCCCGTGATCGCGCCGATGACGGCCCCGGCGCCGGCACCGATGCCGATCTTCTTCGCGTCGTCCTTCTTGGTGCTGTCCGCCTCGCGCGCGATCGCGGCCGTGGCGATGGAGGTCGGCGCCTCGTCGATGGTCATCGAGGTGAAGCGGAGGGCAAGGTGCGCGCGGCCCTTCACGCGTCCCGACTGCTGCGCGTCGGTGACCGCGCCGCTCAGCGCGGCGCCGGCGGGCACGGCCTCGACGCCGTCCACGACGAGCGCGCGCCGCAGCACGCCTTGCACGCGATCTTCCACCGCGCTCGTGGCCGACGACACGGCGGTCCGGAGCTCGATCGACAGCGTGGTCCCGGATGGGATCGTGACCTCTTTGTAGACGGGGGCCGGGGGCGCCGCGGGAGCAGGCGGCGGCGCCGCCGCCATGTCCGGCTTGGCCGCCGGCGCCTCGGCGACCGGGGCCGCGGCGGCAGGCGAGGCCGCCGGCCGTGCCGCGGATGCGGCGGGTGCGGCCGCACGAGGCGAGGACGGGCTCGCGGTGAGCGCCGCCGCGTCCGTCGGCGTGGCGGCCGCAGGGACCTCGGCAGGGGTCGCGACCGCGGGCGTGTCGGCCGTCGCGGGGGCGGGCGCTGCGGCCGACGCCTCCGGCGACGCTGCCGGTGTGGACGCGGGCGACGAGCACCCGATCCCCGAGACCATCACTGCCGCGGCAATCCACACACTGGCACGCATGCTTCCCTCCCTGGGCGTTCGACGCGCCCTTCTCCAGTGGTAAAGCAAGCTCGCCGCCAACCTCGGCCGGCGCCCGTCGGCGGGCACATTCCAGCCCCGCCTGGTCCCGGCTCCGCCGGGATCGGCCAGACACGCCCCCCGGCTGCGTAGGATTTCCCAGCCCGGTGTCGGGCCACGATACACCCGGACCGGCCACGGCCCGGCGCTGGAGGACCGGCCTGCCGACCACGGCCGACGGCCCGGCCGGCCGCCTGCCGGTGGGCCGGCCGTACGCCGGGCGTGGGTGCGGGCCTGCGCCGCCTGACGCCGCCCCGGTGGCCGGCCCGCCTCAGGGCGAGGTCGTGGCGCGGGCGCCCCGCGAGACCGGCCTCGGCCCCACGCCCGGCCGGCGACTCCGGACGAACGCGGGTGTGGCGGACGTCGATATTGTTGTTCTATATTGACGACCGATATCGGCGGAGGACCCGACCGTGGCACGACTGGATCTGATGAAAGGCACGCTCAACCTGCTCATCCTCCGGACGCTGGAGCTCGAGCCGCGGCACGGCGTCGCCATCGCCGACCGGATCGAGCAGCTCACGCGCGGGACCTTCCGCGTCAAGGCCGGCTCGCTCTTTCCCGCGCTCCACCGGCTCGAGGACGACGGCGCCATCGCGGGCGAGTGGACGGTGGTGGACGGCCGGCGGACGAAGACGTACCGCCTGACCGCCGCCGGGCGCCGCCAGCTCGCCGCGGGCACGCGCGACTGGACGCGCGTGGTCGAAGCGATGCGCCTGGTGCTGGAGACGAGGTAGCGCCGTGCGGGCCTGGGCGCGCGCGCTCCGCACCTTCCGGACGCTCGCCGGACGGACACCCGACGCGGCGCTCGACGACGAACTGGCCGCCTACGTGGACGAACTGACGGAGCGCCTCGTGCGCGGCGGCGTCGCGCGCGACGAGGCCCGGCGGCGGGTGCTGGCCGAGATGGGCGGCACCGAGACCGTCAAGGAACGCGTACGGGAGGGGCGCATGGGCCGAGCCGTCGACGAGCTGCTGCGTGACACCGTTCGCGCCTGGCGCGGGCTCCGGCGCGCCCCCGCCTTCACGCTGGCCGCGCTCGCGACGCTCTCCCTGGGCGTCGCCACCAATGCCGCGATTCTCGGCGTCGCCAACGCGCTCCTGGTCCAGCCGCTGCCGTTCCGCGCGCCCGATCGCCTCGTGTTCGTCTGGGCCGATCAGACCGCCGAGGGCTATCCCCGGGCGCCGCTCTCGGGGCCGGAACTGCGCGATCTCGATGAACGGAGCGCGCGCTTCGAGGGCTTCGGCGGCATCTGGGCGACGACGGCCGCGCTCACCGGCGACGACGAGCCCGAGCAGTTGCGCATCGGCCTGGTCACGAGCGACTTCTTCAGCCTGCTCGGCGCCGACGCCGCGCTGGGGCGAACCTTCCGTCTGGACGACGAGACGACGGACGCACCGACGTCCGTGCTGCTCGGCGCCGCGGTCTGGCGGCGCCGCTACGGCGCCGATCCGGGCATCGTGGGACGGCGCATCGACGTCAACGGCCGGCCGACGGTGGTCGTGGGCGTGATGCCTGACGGGTTCCGCCTGATGATGCCGCCGGATGCGGCGGTACCGGACGACCTCGAGGCCTGGCTGCCGCTGAACCGCCGCTTCGGCGAGGGGCCGCGGGGGCAGCGGTATCTCCGCGTGATCGGCCGCATGCGTCCGGGAGTCAGCGGGGCCGACGCGCTGGCCGACGTGTCGCGCGTGGGACGCGAGATCTCGGCGGCGCACGCGTTCTACGGCGCCGCCGGCCGGAGGTTCGAGACGGTGCCGCTGGCCGTGGACGCCGTGAACGACGTGCGCCGTCCGCTCCTCGTGCTGAGCGCGGGCGCCGCGATTCTGCTCCTCATCGCCTGTATCAACGTCGGCGCGCTGCTGGTGGCGCGCTCGGCGGCGCGGGCGCGCGAGACGGCCGTCCAGCGGGCGCTCGGCGCCGGCCGCCTGCGGGTCGCGCGCCAGCACCTGACCGAGGCCCTGCTCCTGGGCGGTCTCGGGGCCGTGCTGGGACTCGTCCTGGCGCAGTGGGGACTCACGCTCATCCTGCGGCTGGCGCCGCCCTCGCTCGGCCGGCTCCAGCTCGCCTCGATCGACGGGACGGTCGCGACGGTGTCGGTGGCCACCGTGGTCCTGTGGATGACCCTCCTCTCGCTCGTCCCGGCCAGCCAGACCGCGGCCCGGTCGCTGGCGGGCGTGCTCGGCGACGATCGCAGCCGCACCGGCGGCAGGGCCTGGGCACGTCTGCGCGGCGTGCTCACGCTCGCGCAGCTCGCGTTGAGCGTGGTGCTCGTGGTGGCGGCGCTGCTGCTCGCGCGCACGGTGCAGCAGGTGCAGCGGATCGATCCGGGGTTCGCTGCGGGCGGGGTGCTCTCGTTCCGCGTGGCCCTGCCGGGTCCGCGCTACCCGAACCAGGCCGCCTTCAACGCGTTCTCGCGGCGCCTCCAGGGCGCGCTCGCCGATCTGCCCGGGGTCACCGCGGCGGCCTCGGTCAGCCATGCCCCCTACGATCACGTGCCCAACTGGGGTGGCCCGTACGTGGCGACGGAAGGCGCCGATCCCTCGACGGCGCCGCAAGCCGACTACCGCGCGCTCTCGCCCGGCGCGCTCGAACTGCTCGGCGTCCGCCTGCTGGACGGGCGGACCTTCACCGAGACCGATGACGAGACGACGGCCCCGGTCGTCGTGGACGACGGTCTGGCCGAGAAGACCTGGCCCGGCCGGTCGGCCGTGGGCCGCCGGATCGCCGTGGACCCGGCCGTCACCGGCGAGCCCACGATCTGGGCCACGGTGGTCGGCGTGGTGGCCCACGTGCGTCACCGCTCACCCACCGAGGACGTCCGCGAGCAGGTCTACTTCCCCGGCCGGCAGGCGCCCCGCAATCCGTCGGTCTACCTCGTGAAGACCGCCGGAGATCCGGCCGCGATCGTCCCGGCGGTGCGCGAGCTCGTGCGCGGGCTCGACGCCGCGCTGCCGCTGTACGACATCCGGCCGCTGCAGATCTACGTGGACGAGGCCCGGGCCCTTCGGGCGTTCACGGCGCGGCTGGCGGGCCTGTTCGCGGCGGCCGCGCTGCTGCTGGCCACCGTGGGCGTCTACGGTGTCGTCGCCTATGCGGTGGCCGAGCGGCGACGCGAGTTCGGCGTCCGCCTCGCGCTGGGCGCGGGAGCGCGGGAGGTGCTGCGGCTCGTGCTCGCCGAGAGCGCGTGGCTCACGGCCGCGGGGATCGGAATCGGGCTCGTCGCCGCGGCCCTCGGCGCGCGCGGCCTCGAGGCGCAGCTGGTGGGCATCGCCCCCTGGGATCCGGTATCGCTCACGTCGGCCGTCGCGCTCCTCGTCGCGGCCGCGGGCGTGGCGTCGGCCGTTCCGGCCCGACGTGCGCTGCAGACGCAGCCGGCGGCGGTCCTCCGCGAGGACTGAGACGACGCCATGGCGGTCCCTGCTGGCGGACGCGTCCGCTCCATCGACACCGTGCGCGGCCTGGCGATGGTCCTGATGGCCATCGATCACGTCCGTGTCTACTCGGGGCTGCCCGCGGGCGGCCCGACGCCCGGCATCTTCTTCACGCGCTGGGTGACGCATTTCGTGGCGCCGGCGTTCGTGTTCCTCGCCGGCACGGCCATCGCTCTCCGCGGGCGGACGCTCGGGCACCAGCGGACCCTGGCGCTCGGCCTCGTGCGGCGCGGCCTGTGGCTGGTCCTCCTGGAGCTCACGGCGCTGCGCGTGGCCTGGACGTTCAATCTCCGCTTCGACGAGTACCTGCTGGCCGGCGTCATCTGGATGCTCGGGTGGTGCATGGTGGCCATGGCGGCACTCGTCTCCGTGCCGTGGCAGGCGGTGGGCGCGGCGGGCGCGGCCATCGTCGCCGCACACAACCTGATCGACCTCGTCGAGCCGGCCAGACTGGCGGCCTTCCTTGGCGGCGAGCCCGGCTGGCTCCTGCGCATCCTGTATTTCGGAGGCGTCGTTCGGGTCGGCCCCGACGGACCGCCGCTCTTCGTGCTCTTCGTGATCGTGCCGTGGCTGGGCGTGATGATGACGGGCTACGCGTTCGGGGCCGTCATGGAGTGGCCGGCGGAGCGGCGCCGCAGGTTCTGCCTCCGGCTGGGCCTGGCGCTCACGGCGGCTTTCGTCCTCCTGCGCCTGGCCAACGGCTACGGCGACCCGCGGCCCTGGTCCGGCGGGCGGATGCCGGTCGTGCTGTCGTTCCTCAACACGTCGAAGTACCCGGCGTCGCTGCTCTTCCTGCTGATGACGATGGGACCGCTCATCGCCGCGGTGGGGCTGGCCGAGCGATGGCGAGGCCGGGTGGCCGACGTCCTCACGACGTTCGGGCGCGTGCCGCTCCTCTACTACCTGCTGCACATCCCGGTCATCCACGCCGCCGCCCTCGTCGTTTCTATGGCGCGCGAGGGCCGGGTCGATCCGTGGCTGTTCGGCAACCACCCGATGGCGCCGCCGCCGGTGCCCGCAGGCTACGCGTGGAGCCTGCCGCTGCTCTACCTGGTGTTCGCGATCGCCGTGGCGGCGCTGTACGTGCCGTGCCGGTGGTTCGCGCGGCGGCGCGCCGCACGCCCGGCTCCGTGGATGGCGTGGCTCTGAGGCCGGCGGGCGCCGGCTATTCCGCGATGTAGCGCCAGGGCGCGGCGGGGCTCTCGCGCACCCAGATGGTGAAGAACGGCCGTCCGGGGCCGGCCGGCGGCGCGCCCCCGGCCGCGCGCGGCCGGATGTAGCCGAAGGAGATGCCGAGGTCGCCGCTCGGCGCCACCACCGCCGTCTCGGACGACCAGACGACGGGGCTCGGCACGCCGGGTGCGCCTTCGCCGACGAGCGCGCCGATGGCATCGTTGCCGACGACGTAGGCGGCATGGTCGGGACCGCCCATGTTCACGGCCGTCGGCGCGCCGTGACTGACGAACGCGGGGCCGAGGCCCACCTTGGCGGCGGCGTCCGAGAACTCCTGCTCGGCGTCCACCAGCGACTGGCGGCCCGCGGCGAGCCGCGCCGCGTCCGTCACGACCGGCATCGCGCGGGCCGGGACGTGCGGCGCCATCGGCGTCACGGAGACCTCACCGGCCCCGCGCCGGGCCCGCTTGTAGCCGGCCACGCGCCAGCCCTCGGGCTGGCGGACCCAGTAGGCCATGTACTTCAGGGCCGACTCCTTGCCCTCCGCGAGTCGCACCGTCATGAAGCCGAACGTGAACCCGTGCTGCCCGTCGGCCGAGACGCCCGCCCGGATCGGCGTCCACGTGGCCCGCCCCTCGCGGTTCTCGGGCGAGGCCTCGAGGGCGGCGCGCGCGGCGTCGATCCCTCGCACGAGGCCCGTCGGCTGCGGCACGATGACGTCGGGCCGGAACATGGCCGTGAGCGCGGTGACGACGTTCGTCGTGGCGCCGGATGCGGAGAAGGCCCGATCGGCCGCCAGCAGATCGTCCGCCGCGCGGAGGAGCGCCGCGTCGGGCGCGGCGGCGATCGTGACCGACGCCGCGGCTGGCGGGGCCGGTGCCGGTGGCCCCGCCGCACCGCGTGCCGTCACACCGAGGCCCGCGAACACCAAGCCGAGAACGCAGAGTCGCACGCGCATCAGTGGATTCTACGGAGCCGAGGCCTCGCGTGTTTACGCGAGATCGACGACGCCCTCGCTGTCGCCGAACCGATCGAGATCGTCGAGGCCCGCCGCGTGGAGGAGCCCGAGCATCACGTTCGAGAGCGGCGTGCCCGGCGGGACGGCCACGTGCCGCCCGCCCGGGAGGACCGCGCCGCCGCCGACGAGCGCGAAGGGCACGCTGCGGTGGTTGTGGCGGTTCGGATCGCCCATCGGCGATCCGTAGAGGACCACCGTCCTGTCGAGCAGCGTGCCCTCGCCGTCCTGCGCCTCCCGCAACTGATGGAGGAAGGGCGCCAGCAGGCCGACGTGATAGCGGTTGATCCGCGCCAGCTCCTGAATCTGCTCCGGCCGGTCGCTGTGGTGCGACACGAGGTGGAAGGCTCCGTGGCTGCCGCTCCCGGAAAACACGCGGTTCGACCCGTCGCGGCTCATCTTGAAGGCGACGACACGCGTGAGGTCCGAGCGGAACGCCAGGACCATCAGGTCGAACATCAGCCCGACGTGGTCGCCGTAGTCGTCGGGCACGCCTGCCGGCGCGCCCGGCAGCTCGCGCGGCTCGCCCTGTCCGTTCCGCCGCTCGACGACCTGGAGCCGGCGCTCGATTTCGCGGACGGTGTCGAGGTACTGGCCCAGGCGCGCCCTGTCCGCCGCCCCGAGCCGCCGCATCAGGCGGGCCGTGGTGTCCCTGATCGCGTCGAGCAGGCTGAGGTCGGCCTGGCGCCGGGCCCGCCGGGCCTCGGGCGTGCCGCCCCGCATGTCACCAAACAGCTGATCGAAGACCACGCGCGGGTCGCGCGTCATCGGCAGCGGGGTCGTCGGCGTGGCCCAGCTGATCGTGTCGGCGTAGACGCACGAGTAGCCGTACTCGCAGCCGCCGCCTCCGTCCACGCCTTCGATGCACAGCTGCAGCGACGGCACCGGCGTGTCCTGGCCCACGCGTGACGCGTACAGCTGGTCGAGCGACACCCCGGCCCTGACGTCGGCGCGCTCGGTGCGTTTCGGATACGACTGCGTCAGGAAGGTGGCGCTCGACCGGTAGTGATCGCCGCCGATCTCGCGGGCCTCGGTGGGATCGGCGCTCGGCACGTCGGCGCCGCTCACGATCGTCAGCTGGCGGCGGAAGGGCTCGAGCGGCGCGAGGCTCGTGGGCGTCAGGTCGAAGTCGCGCCCGGCCGCGGCCGGCGCCCACAGGTGCTGCTGCCGGCCGTAGGCGGAGCTGCCGGCGGCCCCGTGCACCATCTCGATGCACACGAGCCGCGCAGGCGTCGCGGAGAACGCCGCGGCCGACCGACGGCCGGCGGGCGTCATGGCGTCGAGCACGGGCAGCGCCACCGCGGCGCCGACGCCCTTCAGCACGTGCCGGCGGGTCAGCGCCCGCCCGGTCAGGAACACCGGCCTACCCCTTGCGCGGGCGGAGCCGCTCGCCCGTCCACGCCACCGGCCCCTGCGTCGTCATCATCTCGCCCGTGAGCGTGCCGTCCTCCTCGAGCGTCACCGTGATCGGCCGCGGGGGCGGCATCGTCCCGTCGTGGCCGTCCTGGGAGGCCGGGGCGGACGCCGTGTCCGCCTGGGCGGCGCTCGCCGCGGGCTTGACGCCCACCAGCTCGATTGCGCGGCCCGACACCTCGCCCTTGAGGGCGATATCGCGCCCCGGCATCATCAGCGTCGCGGTCACGCGCGTCTCGTCGACGGCCTCGATGACGAGGGCCACCTGGTGGCTCATCACCGTCAGGTTCCAGGTGCCCGCGAAGTCGCGTGCCGTCGCGGGCGTCTGGGCCGCCGCCAGACCCGCCATCAGGGTGAACACCGCCGCCACTGCTCCCGTCTGCATCATGGGTCGTGCCTCCGTGGCACGGACGATAGCCGCCGGCGGCTGAACGGGGCGTGAAGGCGCCGTTCAGACCCGGTTCAGCCGGCGGACGTCAGAGTGGGAGGGCACGGCGATGCGGGTGCTGGTGGTGGAGGACGAGGCCGACCTGGCCGACGAGGTCGCGCGCGCACTGCAGCACGCGGGGTACGCCGTGGACCGCGCCGCCGACGGGGCGCGTGCGGACTTCCTCGGCCGCACCGAGGACTACGACGCCATCGTCCTCGACCTGGGCCTGCCCCGCGTGGACGGCCTGACCGTCCTGCGGCACTGGCGCGAGGCGGGCCTCGCCACGCCGGTCCTCGTCCTGACGGCCCGCGGCGCCTGGCACGAAAAGGTCCGGGGCATCGACGGCGGCGCCGACGACTACGTCGCCAAGCCCTTCCGCATCGAGGAGGTGCTGGCCCGGGTGCGCGCCCTCATCCGGCGCGCGGCCGGACACGGCGCTCCCGAGCTCACCTGCGGCCCGGTGGTGCTCGACCCGCGCGGCGGCCGGGTGACCGTGAACGGCGCGCCGGTCCGCCTCACGAGCCACGAATTCCGGGTGCTCTCGTATCTCATGCACCACCGCGGGCGGATCGTCTCGCAGGGCGAGCTCACCGACCACATCTACGCGCAGGGCTTCGACCGCGACTCGAACACCGTGGAGGTGTTCGTGGCGCGGCTGCGCCGGAAGCTGGGCGTGGGCCTCATCGAGACCGTGCGCGGCATGGGCTATCGCATGCGCGAGGCCGCGTGAGCGCGCCGTCGCTGAAGGGCCGGGTGTGGCTCGGCGCGGTGCTGTGGACGGCGGGCCTGTTCGTCGTCGCCGGCATCGTCCTGACGCAACTGCTCTTCCGCCATCCCGACGCGCCCGGCGTGTTCCACGGCTGGTTCGCCAACACCCTCCCGCTGGCCGCCCTGTCCGTGGGGTGCCTGCTCGCCGGCCTCGTCCAGGTCCGGCGGGGGCTCGAGTCGTTCGACGTCCTCCGCGCCCGTCTCGGCGGCGTGCGCGAGGGCCGCGCCCGCCGGCTCGAGGGCCAGTTCCCGACGGAGGTCCAGCCGCTCATCGCGGATCTGAACGGCCTGCTGGGCGAGCGCGAAGCGCGCCTGGCGCGGGCGCTCGCCAAGGCCGGCGATCTCGCGCACGGACTCAAGACGCCCCTGGCGCTCCTCAACCGCCAGGCCGCGCTGGCCGAGGCCGCGGGCCAGCCGGCCCTGGCCGCCGGCATCGCGCAGCAGGTCGAGCGCATGCGCCGACAGGTGGACTACCACCTGGCCCAGGCGCGGGCCTCGGCCTCGGGCGCCGATGCGAGCGCGCGCGCCCACGTCGCCACGTCGGCAGACGCCCTGGCGCGGACCATGCGGACCCTGCACGCCAATCGCGCGATCGGCATCGCCGTGGACGTGCCGGCCCCCCTCCAGGTCCGTCTGCAGCGCGAGGATCTCGAGGAGCTGCTCGGCAACCTCGTGGACAACGCCTGCAAGTGGGCGACGCGGCAGGTCGCCATCGGCGCGACCGGCCAGGGACCGGACGTGCTCGTCACCGTGGACGACGACGGCCCGGGGCTGCCTGCGCCGCTCAGGGCGTCGGTGTTCCGCCGGGGCGTCCGCGCCGACGAGGCCGCGCCGGGGTCGGGACTGGGCCTGGCCATCGTGCGGGACCTGGTGGACGTCTACGGCGGCGCGGTGGCCCTCACGGACTCGCCGTCGGGCGGCCTCAGGGCCGAGCTGCGGCTGCCGGCCGCCCCGCCCGCGCACTGACGACGCGGCTGCCGCGCCGGCCAGGGCGCTCCCCGCGTACAAACGACGGGGCGGCTCGTCGCCGCCCCGCCGCCACCACCCTCCAAGGGACGCGTCACTCGACGCGAACCATCAGCACATCAGAAGCGATACAGCAGACGGGCGAACACGCGGCTGCCGTCGTAGGGCCGGACGCCGTAGCCCGTGAGCAGCCCGCCGAGGTAGTCGATGCGGGGCTGTCCGTCGGCCGCCGTGAAGCCCACGGCGCCGTTGGAGTCGATCGTGGCCCAGTCGGTCACGTCGAGCTTGTCGTACCAGAAGCCCACCGCGAAGCCCACCTTCGGCGTGAAGTAGTACCGGACGTCGGCGGTGAAGCGGTTCCACTCGTTGACGACGTTCGGCAGCGGGATGAACTGCCCGGCCGTCTGCAGGGCCGCGATGCGCGCCCCGCCGAAGTTGAACGCGTTGTCCGAGTCGTTCCGCTCGAACGAGAAGTGCAACTCGGCCTTGTCGTTGGCCAGCCGCTCCACGTCGAGGTACGCCATGTAGGTCTTCACCACCTCGTCGTTGTCCAGCGTCCAGTCGCGCGCCGGGTCGGTCCAGCTCGGATCCGGCGGCGGGTTGGCGTTGCGCGACTTCTGCAGGGTCGTGAACTTGTCGCGGCCCACGCTGGCGCCGAAGTGGATCATGTCGGTCGGCGTGATGTCCACGCCGCCCACCACGGTGTCGTTGTCCTGCGACAGCAGGCCGAAGTGGTCGCGGCCGACGGGAATCGAGTCGTCGCCCAGGAACGTGTCGCGGGTGGTCCCGAACTGGACGAACAGGCCGACCGTGTCCACGGGGTTGGCGCTGACGACGACCCAGCCCTTGGTGCGGTCGCGGTCGGCCTCGTCGTAGTACCGGAGCCCGGGCTGCGTCCCGCCGGGCCCCTCTTCGGAGTCGATGCCGGCCAGGATGAAGCCGTCGCCGCGCCGCCGGCTGGCGTCGAGCGTGGCCCGCACCATGACGGCGTTGACGAGCTGCGCGTCGTAGGACAGGCGCAGCGTGTTCTCGTTGACGGCGCTGAACCCGCGCCCCTCGCGGTCGAACTTCTCGTTCGAGTAGCCCACCTTGAAGTGGCCGAAGTCGTCCAGGTTGAACGTGGCGCTGGTGTCGAGGTTCTTCCGCGTGATGTGGAAGTACTCCGACCACCCTTCCACGTGCGGGGTCGCCGGATCGTCCGCGATCTCCTCGGGCACGGCGTCGAAGCGCACGTACTCCGTCCCGTCGAACGACGGCGTGACGTTGTCGTGCTTGTTGTAGCGGTACTTCGCCTGCAGCGTGAGGTGCGGCGTGGGCCGGCTGTTGGCGTTGACCTGGGCGTTCAGGCCGTTCACGGCCGCCTCGGCCGACGTCCGCGGCAGCGCGCGCAGGCCCGGGAACGCGGCCAGCACCGCGGGCGTGGTGATCGACGAGTTGATCGACCAGGGCAGCAGCGTCTCGTTCTGGCGCATGTAGGTCAGCTGGACGTTGCCGTTGACCGTGGTCTTCGGCAGCGCCTTGTACATCCCGGTCGCGCCGAACGAGTTGAGCGTGTTGCTGGGCCACAGCGCCGCCTGGCCCACGGCCGGGCCGTTGCCGTTGCTGTAGCCGCTGGCGTCGAACGGCAGCGCCGTGCCGTTGTTGAAGTCCGTCGCGCGGATCGGGTTGTCCCAGGTCAGCGTCTGGATGGAGTTGGCGAAGAAGCTGCCCCAGTAGTCGACCCGGAACATGCCCTTGGCGTTCACCCACTCGGTGCCCGCCTTGAGCTCGTTGTTCCGGTGGTCGATCGGCGCCGGCAGCTGGTTCGTGTTGTTGAACGAATACGACGCATCCCACGGCATCGAGCCGGTACGGCCCGTGGACTGGAAGTCCACGTGGACGCCGAACGCCGGCGTGGCGATGTACTCCGCCTTCACGTCCACGATCTGGCGCTTCACGCTCATGTCGCTCGCGCGGATGATCGAGTTGTAGATCGACCGGTTGGCCAGCGCGGCCGCGGCCGTGGTGGCGTTACACGACGTCGGGCCGGAACCCGGGGCGCACGGCACGCCCACGGCCGTGCCGTCGCCGGCGGCGTTGGTCGGGCCTTCGACGGCCGCCCGGAGGGCCAGCGGCAGGGTGAAGCGGCCCTGACCCTCGTCGGTCCAGATGAGCGGGGCGTCGTACAGGTAGTTCAACGGGATCGAGTCGTAGAGGCCCGTCACGGCCAGCTTCCCGTTCGTGTAGTACGCCTGGTAGCGCTGGTCGCGATACCCGACGTTGGACGCGCTCGCCTCGAAGCGGTACGTCTCGGCGTGCCGCTTCAGCTGGAAGAACGACCGGGCGCCCTCCCGCAGATCGCGATAGCGCTCGAAGCGCGCCTCGTCGCCGTCCACGGAGCCGCCCCGGAAGCCGACGTCCACCGTGCCCAGCGAGGGCACGTTCGGCGGCTCGGGTTTGGTCGGCGGCGTCTGGGCCCTCGCCACGGTGGCGGAGGCCAGCAGCAGCGCCGCAAGTGACACTACAAATCTGGTGCGCATCGCAGCCTCCCACTCACCGCAAGAAGTACTTGCCGTTCGGGTGATTCGACCCGTGGATCTGCTGGTGGCAGTTGGCACAGGACTTCCCGAACATCTTGTTCGCGTTCTGCGAGTTCTGCAGCGTGAACCCCTCGTAGACGGTGGGAGGATGGCGCGACGTGACGTGGCAGCGCTGGCAGAGGAACGGCAGCTTGGCCTGGAGCATGCGGTCGTTGTTGCTGCCGTGCGAGTCGTGGCAGGTCGTGCAGCTGTCGACGACAGGCGCGTGCTCCCACAGGAACGGCCCGCGCTTCTCGGTGTGGCAGCTCGTGCAGCTCTGGTCCACGGTGGTGCCGGCCCGCAGCAGCTTGACGTTCACCGAGCCGTGGACGTTGTGGCAGGACGAGCACTGCATCTTGCCTTCGCGCACGGGCATGTGGTTGAAGCGCTGCTGCCGGTTGGTGATGGTCTGGTGGCACCGCGCGCACGTGAGCTGCTGCGTCTTCGCGCGCATCAGCGTGGGCCCCTCGCTCGAGTGGACGCTGTGGCAGTCGGCGCACTTCACGTTGCGGTTCTCGTGCTGGCTGCCGTCCCAGAGGGCGTGCTCGCCGCGGTTGTGGCAGGTCTGGCACCGGCCGTTGGCCACGGTCGCCGCCACCTTGTCGAACTGGATCGGCTTCACGTTCTCCGGGTCGTTCGCGTGGGCCTCGCCGGGCCCGTGACACGACTCGCAGCCCTGGTTGGCCATCGGGGTCCGGGCGTTCCCGGTGAACCCGTGCTTGGTGGCAGTGACGGTGGCCTCGTAGCCCGTGTGGCAGCCCGCGCAGGTCTCGGTGCCCACGTAGCCGGAGGCCGGCGCCTGCTGCTGGGTCGTGCCGGGTGCGGCGGACGCCGCCGGCCCGGTCTCGGTGGCCGCCTTTGCCGCCGGGCCCGTGCCGGGCGCCGCCGACCGCGCCGCGATGCCGACGCTTGCCACCATCAGAAGGGTGGATAGTGCGATCAGCCAGTTGCCAAAACGCCTCATGACTCGCTCCTGCCGGCCCTCGTCAATGCGTACCGACTACGGCCGGCCCGCCCCGGGCGCTGCAAGGCAGGTGCCGCGGGGCAGGGACCGGGCCAGCCCGGCCCAGGCCGCGGGAATCCGAGGAGAGTTGGGAGGGGAGCGGGAATCCGCGCGGTGGCGGGCAGGCGCTCGGGAAATATTCCGGGCCGTTTCCCGGGCGGGTTGGGTGGGAAGTGCCGGGGCGTCAGCCATTTGGCGGCGGGCCGGGACCGCCCGGCGGCGCGATGTTCACGCGCCGCCGTCACGGTCCGCGGGCCCCGCCCCCGGGGCGGTCAGCGCCGAAGGCGCGGGATGAACTTCGTCAGGCCCTGGATCGGCCCCACCTCGCCGGCGTAGACGACGCCCTGGGCGTCCACCGTCACGCCCTCGCCCATCGATCCGTAGCCACCCATGCCCGAGGCCTGCCTGGACACGTGCTCGGGGACGAAGTACCAGACCTCGCCCGTCTTCGCGCTGCCGACGCGGAGGCCCTTGCGCCATCCGGGGTTGTAGTTGTCGTCCGACTCGGAGTCGATGGCGTAGAGCGTGTCGTCGGCGGCGATGGCCAGCCCGCTGATGCGGCTGAACTGATACCACGTCGCCAGATGCGTCCCGTCCTGATCGAAGATCTGCAGCCGGCGGTTGCCGCGGTCGGCCACGAAGAGCCGGCCCTGCGAGTCGAACGCGAGCGCGTGCGCCCCGCGGAACTGGCCGGGCCCGTAGCCGTAGGACCCGAAGCTCTTGATGAAGCGCCCATCGGGCGCGAACTTCGAGATGCGGCCGACGCCGGCCGGCGCGTTCTCGTCCATGAACTGATCGTTGTGCGCCTCGGCCACGAAGATGCTGCCGTCGGGCGCGATGGCGACGTCGTTCGGCTCGGTGAACTTCGACGGCGGGCTGCCGGCCTCGCCGGGCGTGCCGAGCGTCATCAGCAGCCGGCCCTGCGGGCTGAACTTCATCACCGTGTGGCCCTTGCCGGCGGCGTTCGGGAACGTCTTCAGTTCGTCGGGCGTGGCGGCGCGCGCGTCGGCCACCCACACGTTGCCCTGCCGATCGACGTCGATGCCGTGGGGCCACAGGATCTGGCCGGCGCCGAACTGCGCCACGACCTTGCCCGACGGGTCCAGCTTCACGATCGGATTCACGGCCGATCCGGCGCACGAATTGGCGCCGCACCGATCGCCGGCCCAGACGTGGCGCCCGTCCACGTCCACCGCGACCGCGCTCACCGATCCCCAGCGGCGGCCGTCCGGCAGCGCGCCGAAGTTCCGCACGGTCTCGTAGGGATTCGGCAGGTGGTTGATCGGGGTGACCGCCGCGTGCTCGGGCGGCGCCGAGGCGCCGCGCGGCCGCGCCGGCGCCGGCTGCTGGGCGAGGAGGGACGTGGCGGAGACGGCCAGCGCGCAGAGGCTGGCGCCAAGGGCAAGGGACCGGACGAATGGCGGCATCGGCATGGGCTCCGCCCAGGATTCTCCGCGCGACACCGCCGCCAGTTCAAGCGGCGCGGGCTCAGCCGAGCATCGCGGCGGGCAGCGGGCCCGGCGCCACGGCAGCCGGCGCGTGCCCGTGGCGGATCCACACGGCGTCCTTCGGGCCCGCGAGCCGCGTCTCGCCGCCGCGCACGGTGATCCAGTCGCCCTCGGGCACGCCCAGGACGTGGACGGCCGGGTTCGCGGTGACGAATTCGGCCAGGCGCTGCTCCCGCGTCTCGCCCTGGTGCCCCGGCGGCAGGACGTTGGTGAAGTGCGGGTTGATCTGGAACGGCACCAGCCCCAGCGCGTCGAAGCCGCCGGGGTCCACGATCGGCATGTCGTTGGTCGTGCGGATCGTGGGACACGCCAGGTTCGCGCCCGCGCTCCAGCCCGCGTAGGGCCGGCCCTGGCGGGCGAGATCCCGGAGGAGCGGCAGGAGGCCGCGCCTGCGGCACTCCGCCAGCAGATGGAACGTGTTGCCGCCACCGACGAGGAGCACGTCGCCGGCCTCCGGCCGCGGGCGCTCGTGCGCGCCCGTCACGGTCAGGCCGACCGGGGCGAGCGCCGCCCGCACCATGCCGGTGTAGTCGTCCCAGGAGACGGTCACGCCGGCGAACGGCACGAACCACGCCGTGCGCCGGTCCCCGGCCAGCGCCTTGAACGCGTCGAGCGCGTGGACGAGGTACTCGCCGCCGGTGTTGCGCGAGTTGCTGAGCAGCAGGAGGTTCACGACGCGTCTCCGAGGAAGCAGGCGCCCGTGACGCGCGCGATGAGCTCGTTCGAGAGCAGCACGGGCAGGTCCGCGGCCCGCGCGGCCGCGCGCCGGTGGCGGTCCGTGTAGCCGACGCAGTCCATGAGCAGCAGGTCGGCGCCGGCGCGCTTCAGCTCAAGCGCCGCGGCCGAGACGGCGTCCTCGCCGGACACGTACGGCAGCGCCACGGCGACCCGCGGGGGCACCTGGAGCGCCGCCCACTTGCGGCGCGCCGCGTCGAGGGGCATGCCGAGCGGCGAGACGATGCCGACCTTCCGTGGACCGACGAGCCCGCCGACGAGCGCCGGCAGGATGCGATCGGGCTCGATGAGCCACGACCGCCGGGTCCGCAGCCCGCGGAAGACGCCCGTGCAGAGGACCAGGACCACCGAGCAGCCGGCATCCTCGAGCTCGTGGAGCTTCCGCTGCACGCCGGCCTCGGCCGCGCCGGCGTCGAGCTCCACCGGCCGCCCGTCGGCGAGGCGCGTGACCATGCGCGGCTGGTTCGGACGCGGCGCGAAACCGGCCGCGATCTCCTCGGGACCGAGCCGATCGAGCACGCCGACGTGCACGGCGGACACGCCCGGCGGCAGGTGCGCCTCGAGCACGGGCACGACGTCGGGCCGCGGCGCCTGGCCGATCGTGACGGTGCCGAGCGACGGCGCCGTCATCGCGCGCCTCCGCCCTGCAGGCGGCGCATGTCGCCGTAGAGGGCGACCAGCCGGGCGAACTCCGCCTCGTCGTGGAAGCGACAGGCGCCCCGCCCCACCTCCTTCGCCACCTCGATCGCGAAGCGCACGGCCTCGGCGATGTCCACCTCGTGGCTGGCGCCCGTCGCGCAGCCCGGGACGGCCGTCTCGGCGGCGATGGCCAGGCCCACGACCGGGGCGTCGGTGGCCGTGGCGGGCTGCAGGATGCTGTTGAGGTGATCCACGCCGTTGCCGTAGGGCGTGATGTCCTGCATGGTGATGGGAAAGGTCACGGGCGCACGGCCGGTCGTGATCTCGGCCAGGCGCAGGAGGTCCGGCGCCACGCGCAGGATCCAGCCTTCCTTGACGGTCGGCGAGAGGGCGAAGCCGCGCGTGTTGAGGACGCGGTTGCCCTTCGTCGTGTCGATGGACAGGACGGCCGCCATCTCGGGCGAGACCTCGCGGTGGTTCATCTCCTCGATCGACACCGGCGAGTCCATGAAGTCCACGGGCTGGTGCGGCCTGGTCGGCGCGTCGGGGCAGATGTGCGTGGCCACGACGACGTCGCCGTCGAGCACGTCGCCCTCGCGGCGCATGAACGCCAGCTTCCGGGCGATGGCCACGGCCGCCACGGCGCCGTCCGCGTCCGAGACGAGGCCGATCCTCGACGGGCGGGCGCCGACACCGCCCAGCCGTCCGACGACGCCCAGCGTGGGCGCCTCGCCGCCCGCGCGCCGGCCGTGACGGCCGGCGACGACGACACGCACGAAGTCGGTGGCGCCCTTCGGCCCCGACACGCGCTCCACGTCGATCGACACGCCCTCGCCGGCCTCCACCAGCGCCTCCACCGTCGCCCCGCACGCGCGCGGCGAGTCGAGCGCCTCGAACACCGCGAGGGTGTGACCCAAGCTCATCGAACGTCCTCCAGTCGCCCCCCATGGGGGCCCGGCGTCCCGCGCGCCTACGCGGAACCGCGCGGAGTCCGGACGATCGCATCGCCGAACGACCACACGGCGTCCCCCGCGATGACGCCGGCGGCCACCACTTCCAGCGACGCGGACGGCCGGGACAGCAGCCGCGTCCACACGAACCGCGTGGCCAGGCCGGCCAGGACGCCCCAGCCGGCGACGGGGTTTGCGATGAGCAGCCCCGTCGACAGCAGCACGCCGAGCTGCCTGGCCGAGCCGCCGGCCAGTTGGAGGAGCCCGCCCGGCACCGCCCAGAGTATCAGCGACTGCGCCACGCCCGGCGCCACCCCGGCGCTGATGGTGGCCACGTAGACGCGCGCGACCGGCGGCACCAGGTCCCGCGCGAAGTACGCCGGCCAGGTCAGGGCCACCACCGCGAGCGCCACGGCGAAGGCGAGCGTGGCGGCCACGAACTGCTGGCGGCGGCCCTCGGCCTCGAAGGCGGGATCGTCGCCGCGGCCGCGCAGCAGGTAGCCGGTCTTCAGGTCGTAGCCCATGTCGGCGAAGGCCGGGCCCGTCGCCACCGAGAAGCCCGTGAGCACGGCCAGCGCGACGGGCGGAAAGCCGGCGAGCACCCCCACGAGCAGGGTGATGAGCGCCACGGCGAACGCCGGGAACCAGCCGGAGTGCATGGCCGCCAGGCCCACGATCAGCTCGTGCAGGAACGCCGCCGCGGCCGCGTAGAGCACGAAGGCCGCGACCTGCCAGACCGGCATCGCCGCCGCCAGCCCCGTCGCGAGCGCCAGCGCCGCGGCGAGGCCGACGAAGCCCCACGCCCCGAGGACCAGGGCCGTCCGCAGGTGGCGATCCGGGACGGCGCGGTCCCCGGCGCGTCCGCCGTGCCGGCGCGAGGCCAGCTGCGCGACCACCTGAACGAGCGCCACGAGTCCCGCGCCGATCATCATGCCGTGCGGCACGTACTGCCCGGCCAGGTCGACGCCGGCCAGGCGGGAGGCGTAGCCGCTGGCGAGCAGCCCGAGGCCGAACATCGCCAGCGCCCACGGATTGCCGATGCAGGCGATGCCGAAGGCGGAGGCGGGCAGGCCGAGCCACGCGCCGCCAGCCCCGGCCGCGAGGCTCGCGAGCAGCCGCCGCGCCGCGGCGCCACCGGCGTCGCCCGCGCGAATCGCCTCGGCGGCGGCCACGCCGTGGGGCCAGGCGCCGTCGGCCGGGAACACCCGGCTGCCGAAGAGGCGATAGAGCACGTAGGCGTCGAGGAACATCGCCCCGGCCACGCCCGCCAGCATGGGCGCGACGAGGTCGGGCCGCCCGAAGAGATAGGGGACGCCAATCGGCAGGAGCAGCGAGTTGGCGGCGCCGAAGGTCGCGGCGGACATGGCGCTCTGCGCGAGGTTCTGGGCGTGCATCGATCGGAACACGCCGAGGCCCACCAGCGGGATCCGCCCGAGCACCATCGCCAGCACCGCGCCGACCAGCGACGTGTTGGGCGTGACGCCGAGCGAGGTCAGCAGCTGCACGCCCACCACCGCCCCGGCCGCGCTGATGCCCAGGAGCGGCACGAGGACGGACGGGTGGAGGGCGCGCGGATGGCTCACGGGGCCGGCTGGGGGCGGGACTGCCCGGGGGGCGTGACGCGCGCATCGCGCGGGTCGATCTTCCAGAGCACGAAGCGGCCGAACCGCTGCACCTCGACGGGCGGGTGCGCGAAGTACAAGGTGACCGCGGGCGCGTTCCACAGCGGCACGAGCAGGGCGGGATCGGTCTGTCCGTCGAACTCGTCGAAGACCACGTAGCCCACGCGGTTGGCCTGCAGGTACTCGGGCAGGCGGCCCGCGCGGAGTTCGCGCTGGTAGTCCCAGCCGTTGATGAGTCCGTCGCCGTTGATGACCGGGCGCCCGGCGAAGTAGGCGACGATGCCCGCGTTGTCCACCTGGTAGACGCGGGCGTCGGCGGGCAGGTGGCCGTCGATCCACTGCCCCATCGCCATGCCGTCGGCGTAGAACCACTCGCGGCCCGTCTGGAGCGTCAGCGCCAGCGCGCCGGCGAGGACGCTGCCGGCCGCCAGCACCGCGAGCGCCGCCACGTGGAAGCGCGGCCACCGCGGTGCCAGCCAGTCGTGCGCGAGGGCGATGCCCACGACGGCGCCAACCGACATCGGCAGGGGAAAGTACCAGACCTCCATCCCGCCGCGCAGGAGAATCGTCATGGCGACGACGTAGGCGACGGCCCAGGCGCCGAGGGCCCCCACGCGCAGATCGCCGGGGCGCCGCGTGACCAGGGCGCGCACGGCGCCGGCCGCGGAGACGGCCACGGCCATGAGCAGGGCGAGCGTCTGCGGGCTGACGTCCACGGCGCCGCCGAGCGCCGAGAGCGCGGGCTGCTGCCCGGCCTTCAGCCAGCTCGACACCGTCGCGGCGTGGCCGTAGCGCACGAGGTTCCACGACGCCGCGAGCCCGAGCGCGATCGCCGGCGGTGCGAGGAGGCGCCCGGCGGTGCGCAGCGCGCGCGCCGGCCTCCGCCACGCCGGCTCGGGCCAGGCGGCGAGCGTGCCGAGCGTGGCCGCGGCCGCGAAGAGCAGCGAGTCGAGACGCGCCAGACAGGCGAGCCCGAGGAGCGCGCCCGCGAGCCATTCCCGCCCGGGACGGCCGTCGGCGGAGACCGCGGCGGCCACGCCCCCCCAGGCGAGCGGCAGGAGCAGGTTCACTTCCATGCCGAAGTCGCCCACGGCGGCGATCGGCATGAAGAGCGCCAGCAGCGTCCACGCCTCGAGACGGCTCCAGCCGAGGCGGCGCGCCAGGAACGCCATCACGACGAACCAGATCAGCGTGAGTGCCGTGTCGAGCCACACGACCGCGTGCAGCCCCTGTTCCCCCGCGAGCGGCACGCCGCGGGACAGCAGGGCGAGCAGCCCGAGGTAGAGCGGATGGTAGCCGTTGGTGGTGTTGACGCCGTCGAAGGTCGAGCCGTGGCCGAGGGCCACGTGCCACGCCGTCTTCAGGTAGAAGTACGCGTCGTCGGGCACGACGGTGACGAGCGTGAGAAGGGGGGCGCGCGCGAGCGCCGCCGTCGCGAGCAGCACGAGCAGGCTCGCGCCCACCGCCGGCCACACCCAGGAGAGCTCGGCTCGGCGGCCGGTGGCGGCGGACATCTCGCGCGGAATGTTATCAGGTGGGTGCAGACGCCGGCGCGGCCGCGGCGGCCGCCTGCTCTAGACTGCATGGCATGTCCCGACCGATCCTCGCGCTCGCGATCGCGGCCGTCGCCGCGGCCACCTTCCTCGACCGCACGAGCGCGGCACAAGGCGCCGCGCCGATCGCCTACACCCTTCGCTACGCCGCCGCGGGCGACGCGCACGTGGCCGTCGAGATCGCCTGGACGCCGCCGCTGGCGGATCGCGGTGCCCTCGTGATGCCGCGCGCGATCCCGATGGGCTACGGCGAGCAGCGCTACGACCGCTTCGTCCTCGACGTGACCGCGCACACGGCGGAGGGACGCGCGCTGACCGCCGCGCGCGAGGAAGGCCCGCGGTGGCGGCTCGAGGCCGGGACGACGACGGTGACCTACCGCGTCGATCTGCGGGGCCTCGAGCGGGCCGTCCTCGCCGCGTCGGACCAGTCGCGGGTGCGCGAAGGCTATCTCGGCCTGCTGGGCTACGCGGTCTTCGCGTTCGTCGACGGCCAGGAGACGCGTCCCGTCCGCCTGCACGTGGAAGGCCCGGCCGGCTGGCCCGTCTTCGCCACCCTCGCGCCGCGCTGGCCGCTTGCACCGGGCGTGGTGGACGCGGCGGCCGACGACTACTACGCCCTGGCCGACGGCCAGATTGCGATGGGCCCGCGGCTCGACGTGCGGCGCCTCGTCGCGGCGCCCGTGCCCGTCTACCTGGCGTGCTACGCCGAAGGGCCCGTCGATCTCGACCGGGTGGGACGGCTCGCGCTGACGGCCTTCGAACGCGTGGCCGCCTATTTCGGCTCGGTGCCCTTCCCGCACTACACGCTGCACCAGGAGCTGCTGACGCCGATCTCGCCGGAGCACGAGTACGGGATGAGCATGGAACACCTGGGCTCCAGCACCTACTACCTTGCCGCGTCCGCCGGCATCACGTCGGCGTCGACGGCGGACGACGACGCGCGGGTCCTCTACAACTTCGCGCACCACATCGCCCACGCGTGGGTGCCCAAGCGGGCCTACGGGCCCGGCTACTTCCCCTTCCAGTGGGAGCTGGCGCCCGTCATCGACTCGATCTGGTTCGCGGAGGGCTTCGGCCAGTACGCGGCCATCCAGGCCGTCGCCGCCGGCACACCGGACCCGGCCGCCTTCCGTGAGGGGATGCTCCAGCGCCGCTTCCGGGCCAACGTCGCCTCGGCACCGCCCTTCCTGAAGCGGCTGTCGCTCGTCGACCTCAGCCGCGTGGCCTCGACCCGCTACGCCGAGGACTTCCGCACCGGACGCCTCGTCTTCTCGCGCGGCGGCCTCATGGCGGCCGCCATCGACGACGCCATCCAGCGCGACACCCGCGGCGCGAAGAGCCTCCAGGACGCGCTGCGCCACCTGGTCGCCTGGACCGCGCGCGAACACCGCGCCTTCGAGGTGGACGAGCTCCCGGCCCTCATCCGCGAGGCCACGGGTGTGGAGGTCGGGGGCGTGGTGCGGGAGTGGCTCCGGCCGATCGAATAGGCGGGGCCCGGGGCCACTATCGGACTCTCGACCAGTAGACGTAGAAAGGCAGTCCCAGCGCGACCAGGCCCAGGCCCGCGATCGAGGCGCCGGGGCGTTCCATGAGGGTGTTCCACACGAGAGCGAGGGAGCCGAGGACGTAGAGCGCGGGCACGACGGGATAGCCCCAGGCGCGGTAGGGGCGGTGCACCTCGGGGTGCCTGGCGCGCAGCACGAAGATGGCGACGCCGCCGAAGGTCCCGAAGAGGACGGACGCGAAGGTGACGTAGGTGAAGAGCGTCTCGTAGCCGCCCGTCAGCGTGAGGAGCGCCGCCCAGGTGCTCGTGAGGACGATGGCGACGTGCGGCGTGCGGTACTCCGGGTGGACGGTGGCGGCCGCGCGGAAGAACCGGCCGTCGGACGCCATCGCGAAGCACGTGCGCGAGCACGTGATCACGGCGGCCACGTTGCAGCCGAACGTCGAGATGACGACCGAGGCCGCGACCAGCGCGGCGCCCGCCGGGCCGACGAGCACCGTGACCGCCTTCTCCGCGATGCGGATGACGCCGGACATCTCGTCCACCGACAGCGTGAACACGTAGGCCAGGTTCACGGCCACGTAGATGGTCATGAGGGCCAGCGTGCCGAGGATGAGCGCCCGCGGCACGTTCGTGGCGGCGTCCTTGATCTCGCCGGCGGCGAAGGCCACGTAGTACCAGCCCTCGTAGGTCCACATGACCGCGATCATGATCACGCCGAAGGACGCCAGGGGACGGGCGGCCGTGGGCGGCACCACGGGGAGGAAGGCCGGGTCCGCCCTGAGCGTGATCACGGCCGCGATCGGCAGCACCACGAGCAGCCCGACCTTCGCGACCGTGAACACCGAGTTCACGAGGTTGCCGCTGTTGACGCCGACGTAGTTGATGGCCGAGATGACGGCGATCGACGCGGCGGCCACGAGCTGTCCGGCGCTGATGCTCCACGCCCCCCACGGCATCGCCAGGGTCAGGAGCACGCGATCGGTGCCGAGCGCCGGGAAGAAGTAGCTGAAGTACTCCGCGAACCCGACGGCGACGGCCGCGATCGACCCGGTGAGGATCACGAGCATGCAGGCCCAGCCGAACAGGAAGCCCCACACCGGCCCGTACGCTTCCGTGAGGAAGACGTAGAGCCCGCCGGAGCGCGGATACATCGACCCCATCTCGGCGTAGGTCAGGCCGCCGGCCATGGCCAGCAGGCCGCCCGCCACCCAGGCGGCGAGCATCAGGGAGGTGGAGGGCAGCTCGGCGATCATGCCGCCCGTCGTCAGGAAGATGCCGCTGCCGATGACGCTCCCGATGACGAGCAGGGTGGCGCCCCACATGCCGATGCCCTTGACGAGCTGGGCGTCGGCGGCGGAGGTGACGGCGGCGGGGGCGGAGCCAGGGGCGGAGGAAGTGGCCATCGGCAGGTGGGCGGGCAGCGGCGGGCGCGTCCGCAGAGTCTACAGGCAACGGGCCGGACGGGCCGCCACGGACCGGCCGTCCCCGGGGTCCGCCGCCGGGCCGGGAATCCCGACCCTATATTGGAACCCGATATAGCTCGGCACCGTCTTCTCCGCCATGGGCAGCGGGACCTTGAGCTTCGGCACCGTCGCGGTGCTGCACGCGGTGGCCGCCGGACACCGCTTCGGCTTCGACGTCCTCGACGCGACGGGACTCACGGCCGGCACGGTCTACCCCGCCCTCGATCGGCTGGAGGACCTCGGGCTCCTCCGGTCGTCCTGGGAAAGCCCGGCCGCCGCCCAGGTCGAAGGCCGGCCGGCCCGGCGCTACTTCCAGCTCACGGCCGAGGGCGCGCACGCGCTCGCCGAGGCGCTGGCGAAGCACCGGACGTTCCAGCCCGTCTCGCTGGAGGCCTTCGGGCTCCGCGGGCTGCACCCGGCGAGGCGCCGCCCGTGACGTCGCACCGGCTGGGCCGCCTGCTCGACCTGGCCCTGCGCTGCGGCGCGCGCCTGGCGCCGCCGATCGCGCGCGATCGCTGGCACGCCCAGTGGCGGGCCGATCTCTGGCACCGGCTGGACGCGCTCGAGCGGGCCGGCCTCTTGAACGCCCGCACGGGCCGCGAGCTCACGGCCCGCACGGCCGGCGCCCTGTGGCACGCCGCCTGGCTGCGCCTCACCCGGCACGGAGGAGACATGATCCGCCACGACGTCCGCCACGCGGCCCGCGCGCTGGCCGCGCGCCCCCTGTTCACCGCCATCGCGGTCGCCACGCTCGCGCTGGGCATCGGCGCCAACGCCGTGATCTTCAGCTGGATCGAGGCGACGCTCCTCGACCCGATGCCCGGCATCGCGCGTCCGCGCGAGGTCGTCGCCCTCACGGTGTCGACGGCCACCCGCAACGACATCAGCCTCTCGTATCTCAACTACCGCGACATCCGCGACGCCGCGCCGGCCGGCACCGCCGGCGTCGCCGTCTTCTCCGCCGGAGCGCTCAGCCTGCGCGGACCCGACGGCGCCGAGCGGATGTGGGCGGCGGTGGTCTCGGGCAACCTCTTCGACGTCCTCGGCGTGGGCGCGACCCTGGGGCGCGTGCTGACGCCGGACGACGAGCTGTCGGGCGGCGGCCAGCCGGTCGTGGTCCTGAGCCACCGCGCGTGGCAGCGGCGGTTCGGCGGCCGACCCGACATCGTCGGGTCGACCCTGGTGCTGAACGAGCGCGCGTTCACGGTCGTCGGCGTCGCGGCCGAACGCTTCATCGGTCCGCAGCCCCTCGTCGCCCTCGACGCGTTCCTGCCGGTCACGGCGCAGCCGGGTCTCGTGCCCGCCGATCGCCTGGAGCAGCGCGGGTCCGGGTGGCTGACGGGGCTGGCGCGGCTGGCGCCCGGCGCGAGCGTCGCGACGGCGCAGGCCGGCATCGACGTGGTGGCCCGCCGCCTGGCGGCCGATCATCCGGACATCAACGAGGGCCGCGGCCTCCGGGTGTTCCCGCTGTGGCGCCAGCCCAACGGCGGCACGGCCATGCTGCTCCCGGTCATGGCGGTCCTGGCCGGCGTCGTCGGGGTGCTGCTGGCCCTGGTGTGCGCGAACATGGCGGGCCTGCTCCTGGCGCGGGCCACCGGGCGACGCCGCGAGCTGGCCGTGCGCGTCTCGCTCGGCGCGAGCCGCGGACAGCTCATCCGCCTCCTCCTCGCCGAGACCACGCTCCTGGCCGTCGTGGCCGGCCTCGCCGCGGCCGTCGTCACGATGTGGAGCCGGCCGCTGCTCTTCGCCTTCATCCCGCCGCTGCCGATCCCGGTCGCCATCGACGCCGGCCTGAACCCGCGCGTGCTGGCGTTCGCCTCCGCCCTGTCGCTCGTGGCCGGGCTGGCCGTCGGGCTCCTCCCCGGCCTGCAGATCTCGCGCGGCGACCTCCTGACGCCGCTCAAGGACGGCTCGAGCACGGGCGGCACGACGCGAGGCGGACGCCTGCGGCAGGGCCTGATCGTGGCGCAGGTGGCGGTCGCCCTCGTGCTCCTCGTGAGCGCGGGGCTCTTCGTCCGCACGCTGGGCGCCGCGCGCCGCCTCGACGTCGGCTTCGCGGCGCGGTCCGGCATCGTCGGCATGCTCGACGTGGGCAGCGTGGGCCTCGATCAGCCGCGCGCGCTCGACACCTACCGGCGCCTGGCGGAGGCGGTGCGGACCCTGCCCGGCGTCGAGGCCGCCGCCGTGGGCCAGCGCCTGCCGCTCACGTCGACCGACAGCAGCGACCGCACCGTGGGCGTCGAGGGCTACACGCCGGCCGACGGCGAGGAGATGACGGCCTACTACGCGTCCATCGGGCCGCGCTACTTCGAGACCCTGCAGATGGGGCTCGTCGACGGCCGCGACTTCACCGACCGCGACACGGCCGACGCGCCACTGGTGGCGATCGTGAACGAGACGATGGCCCGCCGCTACTGGCAGGGCCGCTCGGCCATCGGCGGCACGGTGAAGGTCGGCGACCGGGCGGTGGAGGTCGTCGGCATCGCGCGCGACGCGAAGTACCGCAGCGTCGGCGAGCGGCCGCTGGCGTTCATGTACTTCCCGGTGGACCAGGTCTACCGGTCGTCGATGCGCCTGGTCGTCCGGACGGCCGGGCCGCCGGACGCCATCGTGCCGGCCCTGCGCGAGACGATCGCGCGCGTGGCCCCGGGCGTGCCGCTCTTCGACGTGCAGACGCTGGAGCAGCACCGGGCGTTCGCCTTCTTCCTGTTCGAGATGGCCGCCACGCTCCTGACGATCTTCGGGGGGATCGCGGCGCTCCTGGCGGCGCTCGGGCTCTACGGCGTGATCGCGCAGGCCGTGGCCGCCCGCACGCGCGAAATCGGCGTCAGGATGTCGCTCGGCGCGACGCGGGGCGCGGTGGGACGGCTGGTGGTCGGCCAGGGGCTGACGCTGGCCGGCGCGGGCATCGGCATCGGGCTCGTGGCGGCCGGCGCGCTCACGCGGCTCCTCCAGGGCCAGCTCCTGGGCGTGAGTCCGCTCGATCCGGCCGCGTTCCTGGCCACGACCGGCCTTCTCGCCCTCACCGCGGTGGCGGCCTCGGCCGCGCCGGCGTGGCGGGCGGCGCGGGTCGATCCGGCGCGCGCCTTGCGCACCGACTAGCGCGGGCGGGGCCCGGGGCCGATCAACGCACCGTGGGTGGCGGCCCCTTGGGGCGCGTCGCCGCGTTGGCGAGGTCCCAGCTCGCCTGGTGGATGAGACGCGCGACCTTCTCGAGCTTCGCGTAGTTGATCTTCTCGGGCCGGTCGAAGACGGTGTGGTAGTCGGGGTGCAGACCGGTCATGAACCCGAGCGCCGGCACGCCGCGCTGCAGGAACGGCCACTGGTCGCTGCGCCGCACCAGGTTCGACGCGTTGTTGTCGTAGCGCTTGAGCAGCTGCAGCCCGACGCCGGCGTTGGCGGCGTCGATGGCGGCGGCCACCTCCGGCGCGCGGCTGAAGCCCATCACGTTCACGGCGTTGGCGTTCGCGTCGGCCGTCTGCACCTCCAGGCCCGAGAAGCGGGTGCCGCCGCCCACCGGAACTTCCTCGTTCCGGCCGACCATGTCCATGTTGAGCACGGCGGCGATGTCGGCCAGTGGCGCCAGCGGCGCCTCGGTGTACGCCCAGGCGCCGAGCAGCCCGCGCTCCTCGGAGTTCCAGGCCGCGAAAAGCACGCTGCGGCGCGGCCGGCGACCGGCCTTGAGCGCCTCGGCGTAGGCGTCGGCGATCTCGAGCAGCGCCACGGTGCCCGATCCGTTGTCGTCGGCGCCGTTGAAGATCTGGCCGCCGTCGGCGCCGTTGTGATCGAAGTGCGCGGTGACGAGCACCCACTGGTCCTTGAGCGCGGCGTCGCCGCCTTCGATGAGCCCGACGACGTTGCGATCGGTCACGGCGTGCCGCACGACCGACGCCTGGAGGGAGACGCGCGCGCCCGGGAGCGGCACCGCGGCGATGCCCGTCGTGCTCTCGGCCGACCGCGCGAGCGCCTCGAGCGATTGGCCCGTGCCGGCGACGAGCGCGGCCGCCACGGCGGGCGACACCTGCAGCACCGGGAGGTGGAGGCGATCGGTCCACGCGGCCAGCGTGTAGGCCTTGAGGTGCGGCGGCCGTTCGGGCCACGCGGCGCGCGCGGCCTGGTCGAAGTTGGCGGGCGCCGGGTGGTTGTGGACGTCGGACACGACCAGCAGGCCGACCGCGCCGTGCTCCTGCGCGGCCAGGATCTTGCGCCACAGGGCGGACGGCTCGCTCGTCACGACGCCCTCGAACGGGCTGGCCGGGTCGCGCTCGCCGGGCTCGTGGTCGAGCACCAGGACGACCTTGCCGCGCACGTCCGTGCCGTAGTCGTCGTAGCCGTAGCGGGGCGCGCTGGTGCCGAACCCCGCGAACACGACCTCGCCGCTCGCCGTGCCGCTGGCGCTGAAGCGCTGCGGATAGAAGTCGTGCCCGGCGGTCATGCGCTGGACGCGGCCGTCCGGGCCGGTGACGTCGAGCGTGTTGCCCTCGCCGAGCGTGGCCGTCATCAGCAGGTAGGTCTGGAAGTACGACCCGCCCGGCGCGGCGGGCTTGAGGCCCGCGCGCTCGAACCGCGAGCGGATGTAGTCACCGGCCGCCAGGTTCTCGACCGTGTCCGTCAGCCGGCCGCGCATGGCATCGCCGGCCAGGAAGAAGAGGTCGGCGCGCAGGTCGTCCTGGCGGATCGAGTCGAGGCCGGGCGCCCGCTGGCGGGCGTCGAGCACGGCCAGGGGCACGACGAGGACGAGCGCGGCCAGGGACAGACGTCGGGACATGGGCGGCCTCCGCGGACGGATGGGCGATTGTAGTGGAGGGCGGCGCAACGACGCATCGCGTCAGAATTCAGATGACCCTCCGAGGGCAGGCATGCGATTGTTTTGACGCCGTGCGCCTACCACCGCCAGCCGATGCCGACGACCTCGCCATCGAGCAGGTCGCCGCGCACGTGGACTACTTCCCGCTCGCGGCGGCCGGCACCGCCGCGGTCGCCGTGCTGCTGGGCGCGGCCCTCGCCGGCGCCGTCTCTCCGCTCCGGATGGGCACGTGGATGGCGCTGCTGCTCGTCCCGTTCACGTGGCGCTTCCTGCTCGTCCGCCGCCTGCGTGCCAAGGATTCCACGCTCACGCCGCGGCTGGCGCTCGGCCGGTTCAGGGCCACCTTCGCCGTGCACGGCGCGGTCTGGGGCCTCGCCAGCGTCCTGATGTTCCCGGCGGCCGACATCGCGCGGCAGTCCCTCCTGGCGTTCGTCATCGGCGGCGTCACGGCCAGCTCCATTACGGCGGCGGCGTTCGATCTGGTTGCGGGCTGGCTGTTCCTGGCGATGTCGGTCGTGCCGCTCAGCCTGCGGATGCTGACCGAGGGCGGGGCTGTCGCGGCGTCGATGGGCACGATGCTGCTGCTCTACCTGGCGTACATGACGGCCAACAGCCTCCGGCTGCACCGCCGCTACGTCGAGACGTTCCGCCTGCGGCGGTCGGCGGCCCGGCGCGCCGATGCCCTCACCGCCCTCCAGACGGCGCTGGGACGCATGTGGTCGGTGGAGGCGGGAGCGCCGCTGGAGCTGATGCGCGTGGCCGCGCAGGAAGCGGCGACCGCCTTGCGCCTGTATCGCGCGATGGTCTGTCTGTTCGATCGGTCCGACGACACGGCGCGCGTGGTGGCCGCGGCGGGGCCCGGTGCCGGTGCCGTCGCGACCCTTCCCCCCACACCGCTCGCGGCGCTCCCCGGCTACGAGGCGGCGCTGGCCGCCGCGGTCCACCTCGACATCGGCGTTCCGGCGGCGGCCGATGCCTTCAAGGGCCTGTCCGACTGTCCGGTGGCGCCCACGCCGGGCACGATCCGGCTCGACGTGCCGCTCCGGATCGGCGGCCTCGTGGAAGGCGCCTTCTGCTGCGAGCGGGCCGGCGAGCGCGCCTGGACCGACGACGAGGTCGCGTTCCTCACGGCCACGGCCGCCACACTGCGCGCGGCCACCGAGGAGGAACGGCGCCGGCAGGCGGAGCGCGCCCTGCGCGAGCTGAACCAGGATCTGGAACGGCGCGTGGCGGAACGCACGAGCGCGCTCGCCGCCAGCGAGGCGCGGCTGGCGCAGGCCTTCGAGGTGGCCAACGACGGGCTCTGGGACGTGGATCTCGCCAGCGGCGCCGTCTACGGGAGTCCGGTGCTGGCCCGGCTGCTCGGCTACCCCCCGGCCGACCTGCCCGCGCGGTTCGACGAGATCTGGGCGCTCATGCACCCCGAAGACGTGGCGGCCGCGCGGGCGGCGCTCGACGAGCACCTGGCGGGACAGCGGCCGTCGATCGACGTCGAGGTGCGCCTGAGGACGGCCACCGGCGAGTACCGGTGGTTCCGCGACCACGGGCAGGTCGTCGAGCGCGCGGCGGACGGCACGCCCCGTCGGCTGCTGGGCACCATCGGCGACATCACCGATCGCCACCGTGCCGTCGCGGCCCTGCACGAGAGCGAGTCGCGCTTCCGCGCGCTGTTCGACAAGAGCCCGCTCATCGTCGCGCTGGTCGACATGGCCGAGAGCCGCGTGGCGGAGATGAACGAGCTGGGCCTCCGGATGTTCGGCTACGCGAAGGACGACGTGCTGGGCCGGACCACGATGGAACTCGGCTTGTGGGCGGACGAGGGCGCGCGCCGCCGGGCAGTGCGGCAGCTGATGGCCGACCAGCACCTGTCGGGCGTCGAGCTGCAGCTGCGCCGCAAGGACGGCGAGACGTTCTGGGCGCTGCTGAGCAGCACCATCGTGATGCTGGAGGGCCACCCCTACGCGCTCACCACGCTCCAGGACGTCACCGAGCGGCGCGAGCTGGAAGCGCGCGTGCTCCAATCGCAGAAGATGGAGGTCGTCGGCCACCTCGCGGGCGGCGTCGCCCACGACTTCAACAACGTGCTGACCGTGATCACGAGCACGGCGGAGCTCGGCATCGAGGACGCGCCGCCGGGCAGCCCCACCCGCGACTCGCTGGAGACGATCCGGCAGGCGAGCCTCCGCGCCGCCGGCCTCACGCGACAGCTGCTCGCCTTCTCCCGGCGGCAGGTCCTGCGGCCCACGCCCGTCGACCTCAACGAGACCGTCGCCGCCCTCGCGCCCATCGTCCGGCGCGCCGTCGGCGAGGCCGTCGCGGTGGAGCTCAGACCCGGCCCGGGCCCGGCCATCGTGGTGGCCGACCGCGGGAGCCTGGACCAGGTCGTCCTGAACCTCGCCATCAACGCCCGCGACGCGATGCCGGACGGCGGCACGCTGACGATCGCCACCGGCGCCGAGACCATCGAGCCCGGCCATACGCATCCCACGGCGCTCCCGCCCGGCCCGTACGTGACGCTCACGATCCGCGACACGGGCCACGGCATGTCCGAGGCCACGAAGCGGCGGGTGTTCGAGCCCTTCTTCACCACCAAGGAGGTGGGCAAGGGCACGGGACTCGGGCTGTCGGTGGCGCACGGCGTGGTCGCGCAGAGCGGCGGCGCCATCCTGGTGGACAGCGCGCCGGGCGCGGGCGCGACCTTCGCCATCTACCTGCCGGCCGCCCAGACGCCGGCGCCCGTGACGGCTCCCGAGACCGGCCGGTCGCTGTCACCGGGACGGGGCCGCGTGCTCGTCGTGGACGACGACGCCGACATCCGGTCCGTCATCGGCCGCGCCCTTGGCCACGCGGGCTACGACGTGCTCGCCGCCGGCAACGGCCTGGAAGCCCTCGAGGTGCTCACGGCCCAGGCCGGCCGGGTGGACCTGGTGCTCACCGACGTGATGATGCCCGGCATGGACGGCGCCGACCTGGCGGCCCGCGTCAAGGACGAGTTCCCGGCGGTCCGCATGCTGTTCACGTCGGGCTACGCCGAGAGCGTCCTGGCCAAGCGCGGCGTGTTCGCCGGCGGCATCGAGTTCCTGGCCAAGCCGTACACGCTGCGCGCGCTCACCGAGAAGGTGCGGGGTGTGCTCGGCCGCTAGGCGCTACTTCGGCGCGGCCTCGTAGAAGTACTCGGTGTAGGCGCGCAGCGAGCGCTCCCTGTAGGTGTCGAGCCTGGGCACCGCGGCGGCCTTGTCCGCGGCCGGGCGCTCCTGGAACAGCTTGAACTTGCCTTCGAGCAGCTCTATCTCGAGCTCGAACGGCTGGATGCCCTTGGCGCGCGCGATCACGTCGGCCCGCGGCAGCGCCCGGAAGTCGTACGCGGTCCCGCCGATGCCCGCCTCGTACTTCGCGATGAGCGTGGCGAGCAGTTCGTACTTCCTGTCGGGATCGTCCACCGCGCGCAGGCGCCCGCTGGCGTGCACGACGGCGAAGTTCCACGTGGGCACCCCCTGCCGGCCGGCGTCGGTCACCAGCCACCCCGGCGACACGTACCCCTGCGGTCCGCGGAACACGACGACGCCGCGCTCGCCGCCGCGGATCGCCCGGACCTGGTCGTTCTGGCCCGAGATGTGCCCGAAGATCGTGCCGTAGCGGCCCGTCCGGCGGTCGAGCACCGAGGGAATGTGCGTGATCCGCAGCGTCGGCGCCGCCGTGACGAGGTCCACGAAGCTGAACTCGTCCATGAAGCCGTGCAGGAAGGCGAGGTCCTGCACCACGTGCGCTTTCGGCACGTACACGGACGGATCGGCCGCGTCTGCCTGCGCGTCGCCGGCGGCGGCCGCCGGCGTCACAGCCATCCCGGCCAGGAGCGCGCCGAGCAGGGCCCGCCGCGACGGATCCGGCTCGGCGTCCATGCCTAGCGCCCGCCCTTGACGAGGAAGCGCTGCACGCGGCGGCCGGTCGAGGCCTCGCCGACGATCAGGTTGCCCTTCGAGTCGATGCTCATCCCGTGCGGGCGCAGGAACTGTCCCAGCTGGCGGCCGCCGCGGCCGAACTCACCCACGATCTCCATCGTGCTGCGGCGCAGGATCCACACCTTGTGGTTGGTGCCGTCGGCCAGGTAGAGCCACGTCTGCTGCGGATCCCGCGACAGCACCGGCACGAACGACGACCCTGACGAGAGCGTGGCCGGGGCGACGATCTTCTCGGTCACGTACTTGCCCGACTGCTCGAACACCTGGACGCGGTTGCCGCGCCGGTCCGCGACGTAGATCTTGCCGTCGCTCGAGCCGGTGATGCCGTGCGGCGTCGAGAACTGCGTCGGCAGCGCGCCGGTGACCATCGTCTTCGGGTCGAACTTGACGGTGTCGTCCGGCGGCTTGCCGTAGGCGCCCCAGTGCCGCTTGTAGGCGCCGGTGGCGCCGTCGAAGACGATCACGCGTCGGTTGCGGTAGCCGTCGGAGATGAAGACCTCGTTCGTCTTCGGGTCGACCCAGATGCCGGACGGCCCGCCGAGCAGGGTCGTGTCGTTGCTGCCGGCGTTCTTGTCGTACTGCCCGATCGTCATCACGAGCTTGCCGTCACGCGTGAACTTCTGCACGCGGTGGTGCATGTAGGTGCCGATCCACACGAAGTCGTTGTGGTCGACGAAGATGCCGTGGGGGTTGCGCGGCAGGCTCTCCGGGTGCTCCTTGGCGCCCTCGCCCCAGCCCTGGACCACCTTGCCGTTCTGATCCAGTTCGATCACCGGCGGCGCGGCCTTGCAGCACGTCCCCATCGGCGGCGTCTGCTCCTCGTACAGCTCTTCTTCGGTGAGCGTCTCGGGCAGGCTCGTGATCCAGACGTGGTCCTTCGCGTCGACGAAGACGCCCGTGACCGATCCCATGACCCAGTGGTTGGGGAACTCCTGCGGCCACGTGGCGTCGACGGTGAAGGTCGGCACCGCCTGGCGGGCGGCCACGGGGAGCGTCGCGACGGCGGCGGCCGCGAGGGCGGCGACGGTGGCGGCGACGGCGGCGAGGGGACGGCGGACACGCATACACACAACTCCTTCAGGACCGTCGTTCTCGTCGGTCCGGCCGAAACGATAGCACGCGTGGTACCGCAGAGCCGGGCTTTGTCTTGGCCCGGCCTGACTTCCGAGGTGCCCGGCGGTGCACGCGACAGTCGGCGATAATCGAGCGGCACTTCGTTCGGGTCGCGGCCAGTTCCCACGGACCGCCCCCCCAACCTGGAATGGAGCTTCGATGAGACGCGTCGTCCTGGCGCTCGCCGCCGCCGTTGCCGTGCTGCAGCCTGCCTCCACGGCCCTGCAGGCGCAGACCCAGCCGTTGAGCTTCTTCAAGAACTACTTCCTGACGGGCGACTACGCCGTCAACGGCGTGGGGCTCCGGGGCCTCGGCGCGGGGGGCCAGGCCTCCGGGACGATTGTGTTCGAGGCGGTGCCGCCCGGCGCGGAAGTGGTGGCGGCCTTCCTCTACTGGCAGGTCGTGGCGCCGGCCGGCGCGCCCGATGCCGGCGCGACGGGCGCCACGTTCCGGGGACACGTACTCAGCGGCCCCGAAGGCCCGTTCGCCAAGACCTTGGGCGCGATGTCGGCCACGTGCACGACCGGCGGAAGCGGCTCGGAGCTCCGCACCTTCTCGTACCGCGCCGACGTGCTCCGGTTCCTGGACGTGGACGCCGCCACCGGCAAGCTGGCGGGCAACGGCCACCATCCCGTGTCGCTGCCCGCCGGACCCGGCCTGGAGCCGCTCGGCGCCAGCCTGGTGCTCGTCTACCGCGACCAGACGCGTCCGTTCAACGCGGTCGTGATCTACGACGGCGCATACGCGTCGGACGCGGGCGGCCTGGACCTCACCATCGACGGCTTCTACGACGCCGCCACGACGGCCCGGATCTCGCACATCGCCGGCAACGGCCGCGGCAGCCGGGCCGAGACGCTGCGCTACAACGGCGTGCCCGTCGCCACCAACGCCTTCGCGTCCACGACGGGACCGGGGTGGGACAACCCGGGGGCCTTCCTCACCGCCGACCCGTCGCTCACGCAGGTGACCACGAGCGTGGACGCGGCCGATTGCCTCACCTGGTCGGCCGTGGTCTACCGCACGGCGGTGAAGGACGGAGACGGCGACGGCCTGCTCGACCGTTGGGAGTCGTCGACCACGACGATCGTCGATCCCTTCGGCCGGCCGCTCCCGAACCTCGCGGCCATGGGCGCGTCGCCGTTCGAGAAGGACGTCTTCGTCGAGATCGGCTACCTGAAGACGGACCAGCCGACGGCCTACGGCGGCGTGGTGAAGCCCGCCCACAGCCACCTGCCGTCCCACGAGGCCTTGAAGCTCGTGGGCGACATGTTCGCCAACGCGCCCACCGGAGGGGTGCACGTGCACTTCGACGTGGGCGACCAGTACCCATCGGGTCCCGCCGACCCCTACATCATTCGCGGCCAGGGCCTGGCACGCGGGGGCGAGGCCATCGACGAGTCCGTCACGGTGTGCACGCCCGGTCCGGGCGCGCCGGTGTGGGAGTGCCAGTTCTCGGCGTACCCGGGCACGGTGGGCTGGAAGACCGGCTACCGCCTGCTGCGCGACGAAGTCCTGAATCCGCCGCCGGGCGGGGACGACGCCTGCGAGGTCCCGGGAAGTACCTGCGAGCGCCGCTTCGACGAGACCCGGCGGGACATGTTCCGCTACGCGCTCTTCGCGCACGCGCTGGGGCTGCCGAAATCGGAGCTGGCGTGCCTCGACGCCGCGGGGCAGCCGGCGGACGACGTGAACGGTGTCTGCGCGGTGGCGTCGAACCCGGCCTTCCACGTGCCGCGCACCAACACGGGCGTCGGCGACTTCCCCGGCGCCGACGTGCTCGTGACGCTGGGCGGCTTCGCCGACGCGTCGGGCCTGCCCGTGGGCACGCCCTTCATGCAGGCCGGCACGCTGGCGCACGAGTTCGGCCACACGGCCGATCGCCGGCACGGCGGCGAGGCGTTCGAGCCGAACTGCAAGCCCACGTACTTCAGCGTGATGAACTACCTCTACCAGCTGCGCGGGTTGCTCGACGACGGCGGCACGCCGCACCTGGACTTCTCCGGCGGCATCAACGGCCAGGCCGTCGACGAGACCGGACTGGCCGACGGATCGCACGCCTTCATGCCCTACCGGCTGGGCTTTTACGCGCCGCTCGCGGGCAGCTACCTGGCCGGCCACGCGCCCGGCGCGCTGAATCACTGCGACGGATCGCCGCTCCTCACCGACCCGTCGGGGAACCCGACCGAGCCGGCGATGGTCCGCGTGGACGCCCGGCGCGCCGCCGACGGCGCCGACTGGAACGCGGACGGCGACACGAACGACACGGCGCCGTTCGCCCAGGACGCCAACTTCAACGGGCGGCTGGACGGCACGGGCAACCCGCCGTTCGCGCCGCTGGCGGGCTCGGACGACTGGTCGGCGCTCCGCTACGACCAGATCGGCGCGCGCAGGAACGTCGGGGGCCTGTACGTCGACCCGGCCACCGGGCGCTTCGTCGTCGGGCCGCTCTCGCTCTCGGTCGGCAAGGGCGATCTCGGGAAGGGCGATCTGGGCAAGGGCGACCTCGGGAAGGGCGATCTCGGCAAAGGCGACCTGGGCAAGGGCGACCTCGGCAAGGGCGATCTCGGCAAGGGCGACCTGGGCAAGGGCGACCTGGGCAAGGGCGACCTCGGCGGCGGCGATCTCTTCCTGGCCGATCCGAACAATCCCGGCGGCGAGCTCGACGCGGAGACGGCCGGCAACCTGGCGCGCACGCCGCCCAATCAGTTCATGGCCTGCGTGGCCGGGGTCGGCGGCTGCTCGGCGCCCTCGGCCGGGCTGCACGACGTGGTCACGCGCTGGGCGATGCCCAACATCGGCGCGGTGGCGACCTACGCGGTCTACCGCGTGGACGGCGCGGCCCTCGTGGCGGGCCAGGCCTGGACGACGGTGGCGCAGGTCCCGGCCGTGAGCGGCCAGACCTCCTACGACGCGGTCGACGCGACGGACCTCGTCGACGGCGCCGCCTACACCTACTTCGTGGTCGCCACCTATGCCGACGGCGTCCAGAGCGATCCGTCGAACCTCGTCACGCTGACGGGCGTGAACGATCCGCCGGCCGCCTTCGACATCCCGGACGTGACGATCGGCCTGAACGGGACGACCGGGCCGATCCCATTCACGATCGTGGACGAGGACCCCGCCACCGTCGCACTGAGCGCCTCGTCGAGCAATCCGGCGCTGGCGCCCGTGTCCGCGGTCGTGTTCGGCGGGAGCGGCGCGTCCAGGACGGTCACGGTCACGCCGGCCGCCAACCGCATCGGCACGGCCGTCATCACCGTCACCGCCACCGACGCCGGCGGCAACGCCACGTCGGACACCTTCACGCTCACCGTGCAGGAGCGGCGCTACACGTTCGTGAACGTGCAGAACGCCCCCGCGTCCGGCGCCCCCAGCTACAAGGCGGGCAGCGCGATCCCGATGAAGTGGGCCTTCGCGAGCGGCACGACCTTCGTGGCCAGCGGCCAGCTCTCGCACCTGGTCACGGTCCGCGGTCCGCTGCCGAACGGGCCGATCCGCACCATCACGAACACCGATCCGGGCAGCAGCTCGTTCCGCTACAACGAGTCGCAGAAGACCTGGACGTTCAACCTGCAGACCAAGGAAGCCGACGGGACGCCGTATCCGGCCGGTGACTACGAGATCGCGATCACGCCGTCCGATCCCCGGTACATGCCGAGCACGACCTTCCAGGTCACGCTCAGCGGGAAGTAGGACGCAGGAGCGGCTAGCGCGAATCGCCGGACAGCCGGGCCTTGATGTCGGCGGCGAGGGGATCGTCGACGGCATCGGCCCGAATGGCCAGGTAGCGCCGGTAGGAGTCGGCGAAGCCGGCCGTGCCGACACCCTCGCGTGCGCGGCCGATGTAGTAGAAGACCGGCGGCAGCACGCCCGCCGTCGGCTCCTCGTCCAGGAACAGCGACAGCGCTTCCCCGCTGCGCTTCAGGCAGCGATCGAATTCCGAGTCGGCCTGCGCGAACGCGCCCGCGTCGAGGTAGGCGCGGCCCAGTTCGAAGCGCCCGATCCACGTGTCGAGCGCGGCCGTGGCCTCCGTGAGCCGCTGGACGGCCTCGCGGGTCTCGCCGGCGCCGCGCGCGATCATGCCATCGAGGATGAGGCCGTAGGCGTGCGGCTCGGCCTGCAGCTCGTTGCGGAGCGCCTTGGCGAGGGCGGCCGCCTCGGCCGTGGCGCCGACCTCGGCGTACACGCGGCCCACCAGGAACCGGATCTGGACGCTCGCGGCCGCCGCCAGGGCACGGTCGGCCGCCGCCTTCGCGGCGCGCCGTTGCCCCCGCGCCAGCTCGGTGGCGGCGAGCCCCGCCAGCTTCGCGGCCGCCCGATCGCCATCCCCCGCCTGCCTGTCGGCGGCGGCGCCCTCGGCGAAGCGCCGGGCCGCGTCGGCGAAGCGCCCACGATACAGATCGATGTCCGCCAGCCCCGAGGCCGTGTACGACGGCCCGGCGCCGGCCACCGAGGCCAGCCGCTGGTAGGCCGCGGCGGCCGCGTCCAGGTCGCCCTGCCCGAGCTTCGCCAGCGCCAGCGCCTGCTCGGCCCACGGATCGTTCAGCTCGCGGGCCCTCAGCGCGGCCTGTTCGCCCGCCGCGAAGTCGCTCGCGTAAATCGAGTACAGCGCGGCGTTCACCCGGTAGAGGGAGCGCTTGGGCAGGATCTCGACGACGCGCTGCATCTCGTCGCGGGCGCGGGTCATGTTGCGGAGCTTCGTGGAGCACAGCGCGAGGTTGTTGCGGGCCGCGGCGTCGGCCTCGTACCGGGCCAGCAGGTCGCCGTACTCCTTGACGCAGTTCTCGTAGTCGTTCGTCAGGTAGTAGAAGAGGCCCCGCGTGCGGAAGCGTTCACGCTCGGTCATGCGGTCCACGTGCCGCATGGCCTCCTTCACGTAGGCCCCCGCCTCCTGCGGCTGGCCCATGTTGGCCGACGCGATGGCCATGCCGGCGTAGGCGAGGCCGAAGTTCGGGTCGAGCGAGGTCGCGCGCTCGAACGCCGCGCGGGCGTCGTCGAACTGGCTGTTCGAGAGCGACTCCATCGCGTCGGCGTACTCCCGGACGACGTCGAGCGACGTGGCCGACAGGGTGTCGGTGGCGAAGCGCTGTGCCGAGTCCGACGTGTCGTCTCCCAGGGCGGCCCGGACCTCGTTGGCCGCCGCCGTGGCGGCCGACACGACCCCGTCCCTGGCCGACGGGCTCGCCGTGGACGTGGCGAGCACCTTGCCGGTCACGCTCTCGATGGCGTCGAGCGTCACGGTGTAGCCGGACCCGGCCCGGGCGAGGGTGCCCGCGAGCACGACGCCCACCCCTTCCTTCACCGCGATCTCGCGACCGGCCGTCAGGTCGATCCGTTCGGGCGGCACCACGCCCAGGCTGCGCCGGATGCCGTTCCGGTCGTACGCGCTGATGAAGCTCGCGCCCTCGAGCGCCAGCTTCAACATCGGCTCGAGGGTGCCGTCGAAGGCCGCGTCGCCGGTCTGGTTGGCGATGTCGGCAATCAGGATGGACACCGGCTCGTGTTCGACCGGAGGGGCGGGCCCGCGGGCCAGCCAGGCCGTAGCCCCGACGAGGGCCACCACGCCGAGGGCGGCCGCCACGCCCACCTTCCAGGTGATGCGGCGCACGAGCGGCAGCGGCACGCCGTTGTCGTCGAGCGCGGCGAGCGCGGACTCCAGCTCGCGGGACGTCGCGAAGCGCCGGGCGGCATCCGGCTCGACGCACCGCATCACGAGCCGCTCGAGCGCGACGGGAATCGAGGCGTCGCTGGTGCGCAGGGCGGCCGGTGCCTCCCGCATCCGCTGCTGGAGCTCGGCGAAGGCGCTGTCGAGGTGCCTGGCGCGGGTCCGACCCAGGAGGAGGTCGTACAGGATGAGACCGAACGCGTAGATGTCGGCGCGCTGGTCCACGGCCTCGGCGCGCGCCTGTTCCGGCGCCATGTACTCGACCGTGCCGACCACCGACCCCGCCATGGTCTGCGCCATCGTGTGCGCGGTGGCGGCCGAGAGCGCGGTCACGCCGCCGCCTTCGGGGCTCGCACCGGACGGGCCGAGCACGGACCGCGCGACGCCGAAGTCCATCACGAGCCCGTCGCCCTCGGCGTCCACCATGATGTTGGCGGGCTTCAGGTCGCGGTGCACGACGCCGGCCTCGTGCGCGGCGGCCAGGCCCGAGAGGACGCTGCGCGCCACGCGCATCACGCGCGGCACCGGCAGGCGGCCCTCGCGCTTGAGGATCGACGCGAGGTCCTCGCCCTCGACGAAGGACATCGTGATGTACTTCACGCCGTCCACTTCGCCGATGTCATGCACCCGGACGATGTGCTTGTGCGTGACCTGGCGGGCCAGGAGCAGTTCCTGCTTGAACCGCCGCTCCAGCATGCGCGCCGACTCGGGGTCGGCCGCCAGTTCCGGACGCACGGTCTTGAGCGCGACGGCGACGCCCAGTTCCTCGTCCCAGGCCTTGTATACGGCGCCCATCCCGCCGGCGCCGAGCAGCGCCAGGATGCGGTAGCGCGAGCCGAGGTTCTGTCCGACCAGGACGCCCGACGCCTGGGTGGCGGTCGTCACGCCCGGGCGCGGGCCGGTGCCGCCGCTGGCGCGCGTCTCTTCGTCGTCGGTGGCGGGCGGCGGCGCACTCCGGGCGCGGCGGCCGGCCCCGATCGTCGTCTCGGGCTCGAAGACCGCGGCGAGCCCGGCGTCGGTCCGCTCGTGGTCGGTGGACCGGGGGGAGACGAGCGGCGCCTGGCAGGCCGGACAGGTGGTGGCGGACTCGTCGGCGGCGCGGCCGCACCGGGGGCAGGTCATCGGAGAAGCCGGACGGAAGGCGGCCGAACCGGTGCTCAGGATCTTAGGGCGGTCTCCCTGCCGCCACCAACAACATTCTGTGTGCAAAGCGCGTCCGGCGCGGCGTTTGACGGGCCCGCGCGCGCGCCGCTAGGATGCGCCCCGGAGCCGCGCCCGTCGCGGCTCTTCGTGTTCTCGCCGTCTCACGCGCGTGCCGTCGCCCACGCGCGCACGTCCACACCCGAGGTGCTGACATGTCCGAGCTTCCTGCACTGGCCACTGCCGACGGCCTGCGCCTGTACGCGCGGCGCGCCGGTGACGGCGCGGCCCAGGTGGTGCTGCCCAACGGCACGTACTATCTCGACGACCTCGCGCCGCTGTGGATCAGCCGGCCGGCGGTCGCCTACGACCTGCGCAATCGCGGCGCCTCCGAGACGGTGACGGCGCCCGACCGCCTCGACCGGGGCGTGCTGGCCGACGTCGACGATCTCGAGCGCGTGCGTACGACCCTCCAGGTCGATGCCATGGCGCTCGTCGCGCACTCATACGTGGCGGAGGTGGCCGTCCGCTACGCGATGGCCCATCCGTCGCGCGTCACGCGCCTCGTCATGCTCGGTCCGTCGGGCTACGGCGTGGGTCACGCGACGCCGCCCCCGCCCGACGCGACGGCGGTGCAGGTCTTCCAGCGCCTGGGTGCCCTCCAGGCGACGGCACTCTCCGACGCCGAGGCGCGGTGCCGGGCGTTCTGGGAGGTGCTGGCGCCGCTCTACGTCGTCGAGCCGGTGCACGCGCCGAGGGTGGCGTCCTGGGGCCGATGCGACCTGCCCAACGAGCGCGTGTTCCCGGCCTACTGGACGGCTCACGTCGAGCCGTCGCTCACCCGCCTGGCCGCCACGCCCGAGGATCTCGCCCGTGTGCGCTGCCCGGTCCTCGTCGTCCACGGCGACCGCGACCGGTCCGCGCCGTACGCCGCTGGCCGAACCTGGGCGGCGCGTCTCCCGGACGCGCGGCTCCTGACGGTGGCCGGCACGGCGCACGCGCCCTGGCTCGAGGCCCCGGACCTGGTGCTGCCAGCGCTGGGCCGCTTCCTCGACGGCGCCTGGCCCGACGGGGCCGCGCGCGTGGCCGGCGAGGCCTGAGCCGTCGCTCAGGGCAGATTGGCCCGCACGACCTGCTCCTCGGCGCTGAAGACGCCCGCCGAGGACGGGTCGACGTGCACCTTCACCCAGTGCACCTGGCCGCTGCCGAAGGTCTGCATCCGCGAGAACAGCAGGTTCGGGAGCGGCTTGTCGACGAAGAACACATGGTTGTCGCCGTGCGCGAGCACGACCGGCTTCCCGAAGGCGGCCGCGCGCGCGGCGAGGCGGTCGAGGACGGCGTTGAAGCCGAGGCGCTGCTGGTCGGCGGCCGCCAGTTCGAAGTTGGGGTTCGCCTGGATGGTGAGGAACACGGCCGACGCCCCCGCCGACCGGGCCGCGTCGAAGGTCGCGTCGAGCCAGGCCAGCGCCGCCGCCTGCCGGCTCGCGAACTCGGCGAGTCGGTCGGGCCGCGGCGTGGCGTAAGTGTCGCCCGCGTCGATGCCCGACCACGGGTCGAGGTCGTTGTTGCTGCCGACGACGTGCACGGTCGCGAACGTGACGCGATTCCATTGGAACAGTACGTTCTCGACGAACTCCGCGAACGGCGGATCGTCGGCCTGCGTCCGGACCCGCATCGGCCGGCCGCCGGTGGTCCGACCGGGCCGCGGGAAGAAGACGGATCGGAGAAAGGCCAGGCGCTCGGTCGGCAGGTAGGCGCCGTTGTTCGTCCGGTGGCAGTCGGTCCACTCGTTGTCGCCGGGCGTGTAGACGAACGGCCGCCGGAGGGTCTCGTACTGCGCGAACCGGCGCAGGATCAGGGCGTCGTCGCAGCGCTCGCTGCCGGCCTTGATGTCGCCGGCGTGGACCACGAACCGCACGGAGGGGTCCGCGTTGATCTGGGCGATGACGCGATCGAGCTGGGTTTCGGCGGCGGGGCCGTACGGCATGTCGCCGATGAAGGCGAAGTCGAAGGGGCCCCACCCCTGCCCGTGTTCACGCCCGTCCGACTCGCGGACCTGGGCGGCGGCGTCCGGCGGCGCGCCCGTCGCGAAGGCGTGGAACCCGAGCGCCATTCCGAGGCACAACCCGAACGCAATCCGTGACACTGACGTCATGTGCGGCTCCCGTCTGTCGGCGGCGCGCCGGCACGGCGCGCGTCTCCAGGCACGGTAGCCTCCGGGCATGACGGGACCGTCTCGCCGTCGCGACGACGATCGCAACAGTGGCGGGGCCGCCGCCGGGCCACGCTGGAGGCGGGAACGGGCGACGTCTCGTGTCGCCCCCGCCCGTACGGACGACGCGCGCGACTCCGGACCACCGGAGCCGCGCGCGAAGGACGTGTCGCAGACCGGGCGAGCGGTCAGCGGAGGCGGGCGGTGCGGGCGGTGATGGCCGCCGCCAGGGCCTTGAAGCGCGTCGGATCGGCCGAGCCGGCCGCGTCCCTCTCGAGTTCACCCGCCATCCGGTCGAGCTCGTCGAGCGTGGCCTTCTGCCTGGAGTCCCCCGCATCGAGCGCGGCCCTGAGCGCCGTGGACCGCGCCTGGTCGATGGCCTTGTGGCGGTCGAGCTGATCCAGGTACGCCTTGGCCACGACGAAGCTCGGCGGCCAGACGATCTTCGGCTGGTTCTGGGAATTGAAGTCCGGCAGCCGCACGAGCTTCGCGGCGTCGATCTCGTTCTGGGTCAGGTACTCGCTGGGCAGCAGCTGGAACACGTCGATGCCGCGGGCGATCTCGGCGCCGTAGATGTTGCCGTTGTACCAGTAGGACGACCAGTAGCCGCCGGAGTACATGTCCTTCGCGTCGATGGGTCCGCGGTCGAAGAACGCGATCTCGACCGGCTTGGTGGAATCGGTGAAGTCGAACACCGAGACGCCGCCCTGGTACCACGACTGCACCATGATGTCGCGCCCGGGTACCGGGATGAGCGACCCGTTGTGCGCCACGCAGTTCTCCTGGTCGCTCTGCGGCGCGGGCATCTTGTAGTAGCCCCGGTGCACGAGCTTGCCGTCCACGATGTCGTAGATGGCGTCGGCGCCCCAGGTCAGGGGATCGGTCGCGCGGCAGCGCGGCCGGCCGCCGCCGCCCCACTCGTCGGTGAAGACCACCTTGGTGCCGTCGTTGTTGAAGGTGGCCGAGTGCCAGTACGCGAAGCCCGTGTCGCTCACGAAGTCGAGACGCTTCGGATTCACGGGGTCCGAGATGTCCATCAGGATGCCGTTGCCCGAGCAGGCCCCGGCCGCCAGGCCCATCTCCGAGTACACCGTGATGTCGTGGCACTGGTTGGTCTGGCTGGTCCGCTGCGTGCCCGGGCCGTGGTCCCCGCCGCTCCAGAGCCCGGCGAGGGCGCCGGTCTTCTCGTCGGCGAAGATCCGCGGCCGCGCCACGATGGCGGCCTTCTCCGGGTTCTTCAGCGGCACCTTGATGACGTCGATGCTGAAGAGCGCCGTGTTCGGATCCTCCTCGGGCTTCAGGCCCGAGCAGCCGGCCAGCTCCTCACCGGATCGGACGTTGCCGGTGCCGGACCCGTACACGTAGAGGGTGTTCGGGTCCTTCCTGTCGGGCACGAGCGTGTGCGTGTGCGACCCGCGGCAGGTCTGGATGGCCGCGACCTGCTTCGGATTCTTGAGGTTCGTGATGTCGAAGATGCGGATGCCGCGGAACCGCTCGGCGCTCACCGTGGCCTCGACGCCCTGGGTGCCGCAGTCGAGGCGGCCCCGCGTCTGCTCCACGGACATGAAGAGCAGGTTGCCCCAGATCGAGACGTCGCCCTGGCCGCCCGGGCACACGATCGACGCGACGAGCTTCGGCCGTCGCGCGTTCTCGATGTCGTAGGTGTTGAAGCCGTTGTAGTTCCCGACGACGACGTTGATGCCCTTGAAGGCGAGATCGGAGTTGGTGAAGCCGGAGCCGCGAGGCGGCGGCGTGCCGGGCGCGGGAGGCGTCGGCGGCGTGGGCGGCGTGCCGGGCGGCGGCTCGGGCGTGGACGGCGAGCCGGCCGGCGCCTCGGGATCGAAGAAGCCCTTGGGCTTGGGCAGGTTCGCCACGAGCTCCATGTTGCGGGCCGCGACGCCCGCGTCGTGGAGCCCGGCCTTCAAGCCGATGCGCGGGTCGTTCGGATCGGGCGGCGCCTGCTGCGCCGCGACCACCGTGCCCCCGACCGCCAACGCTCCGCCGACGAGCACGATTCGCATCCACGTCATCGTGTTCCCACCCTTCCCTGCATGCCGGAACCCCGCTGCCGCCCAAGCCCCGGGCCCCGGGCCCCGAGCCCCCCGCTCTTCTACCGGAGCCGCGCCGTTCGCGCCGTGATCGTCTCGGCCATGGCCGTGTACCGGGCCGCGTCCTTCGCGCCCGGCGCCGCCGCGTCGCGCTGGAGCTCGGCCGCGATCGCGTTCAGCTCGTCGAGCGACGCCTGGCTGCGTCCGGCGCGCGTGTCGCCTCGGTCGAGGGCCGCGCGAATGGTCTTCGACCGCGCCGGGTCGATCGTCTTGTTCCGATCGAGCTGGTCCAGGTATGCCTTCGCCACGACGAAGCTGGGCGGCCAGGACACCTTCGGCTGGTTCTGGGAGTTGAACTCGTCGAAGCGGACCAGGTTGGCGGCCGCCAGCTCGTTCTCCGTGAGGTACTCGCTCGGCGTGAGCTTGAAGACGTCGATGCCGCGGGCGATCTCGGCGCCGTAGATGCTGCCGTTGTACCAGTACGCCGACCAGTAGCCGCCGATGATCAGGTTCTTCGCGTCGAGCGGACCGCGGTCGAAGTAGGCGATCTCCACCGGGTGGGCCGAGTCGGTGAAGTCGAACACCGAGATGCCGCCCTGGTACCAGCCCTGCACCATGATGTCGCGGCCGGGCACCGGCACGAGCGACCCGTTGTGCGCGACGCAGTTCTCCTGGTCGCTCTGCGCGGCCGGCAGCTTGTAGTAGCCCTTGAAGACGAGCTTCTTGTCGACGATGTCGAAGATCGCGTCGGCGCCCCACGTGAGCGAGTCCGTCGCCCGGCAGCGCGGGCGCGTGCCGCCGCCCCACTCGTCGGTGAAGAGGACCTTCGTGCCGGTGTTGTTGAACGTCGCCGAGTGCCAGTAGGCGAAGTTGTTGTCCGCCACGTAGTCGAGGCGCGTGGGCTTCTCCGGGTTCGAGATGTCCATCAGGATGCCGTTGCCCGAGCAGGCGCCGGCGGCCAGGCCCACCTCCGGCATCACCGTGATGTCGTGGCACTGGTTGGTGGTGCTGGTCCGCTGGGTGCCGGGGCCGTGGTCGCCGCCCGCCCACAGGCCGGCGATGGCGCCGGTCGTCTCGTCGGCGAAGATGCGCGGACGCGCGACGACGGCGGCCTTCTCCGGGTTCTTCAGCGGCACCTTGATGACGTCGATGCTGAAGAGCGCGGTGTTCGGGTCCTCCTTGGGATCGAGCCCCGAGCAGCCGTCGAGTTCCTCACCCGAGCGCACCTGGCCGGTGCCCGACCCGTACACGTAGATGCTGGTGGGATCGCTCTTGGTCGGCACCAGCGTGTGGGTGTGCGACCCGCGGCACGTCTGGACGGCCGCCACCTGCTTGGGGTTCTTCAGGTCGGAGATGTCGAAGATGCGCACGCCGCGGAAACGCTCGGCGCTGACGGTGGCCGTCACGCCCTGGGTGCCGCAGTCCACGCGACCCCGCGTCTGCTCCACCGACATGAACAGCAGGTTCCCGTAGATCGACACGTCGCCCTGGCCGCCAGGGCAGGCGATCGAGGCCACGAGCTTGGGCTTGCGCGCGTCCTCGACGTTGTAGGTGTTGAACCCGTGGAAGTTGCCCATGACGACGTTGACGCCCTTGAACGCCAGGTCGGAGTTGGCGAAGTCCAGGCCGCTGCCCGCGCGGCGCACGGGCGCCGCGGCCGCCGTGCCGCTGCCGGCCGGGGCCGCGGCCTCGGCGGCGGGCGCCGGGGCGGGCGCCCTGGGGCCGCTCGGCCGGCATCGCGTCGCCGGCGGGCGCGTCCGGATCGAAGAAGCCCGACGGCTTGCCGAGGCTCGCCACCAGCGTCATGTTCTTCGCGGCCTGCCCCGCGTCCTTGAAGCCGGGCTTCAGCCCCACGCGCGGGTCGGTGGTGCTCGGCCGCGGTCCGGCCGGCTGGTCCTGGGCCTGGATCAGGGCCGCCCCGGCGGAGCAGGCGGCTACGGCGGCGAGCGCCCACACCGCGCGGCGGGGCGCGCGGGACGACGTGACGGCGACACTCATGGACGGTCCTCGATTCATCACAGAGCGCCCGGACCGGAGGGCCGGCCGAGCAGGGCGCGCATGCGGTTGATCTCCATGCGCTGGTCGGAATCCACGTCGGCGGCGAAGGCGTTGATGTCGCCCTCCTGGCCGGCGCCGGGCGTCTTGAAGAGCTCGTCCACCATGGTGAGCGCGCCTTCGTGGTGCTGGATCATGCCGGTGAGGAAGAGCTCGTCGAACTTCTCGCCCTTCGCGGCGGCGAGCTCGGCCATCTGCTCGTCGGTCAGCATGCCCGGCATCATGCCGCCCGGCATGTGATGGGCGTGCTCGGACGGGATCTCCTGTCCGCGCCGGCGCAGCCACGTCTTCATCATCTCGATCTCGTCGGCCTGCGAGATGGAGATGCGCTGGCCGAGCAGCTTCATCTCCGGCCGCGCCGTGCGATCGGGGATGAGCGCTGTCATCTCGAGGGCCTGCGCGTGGTGCCCGATCATGCCCTGCATGAACTTGATGTCGGCCTCGGTGGCCTGCACCTTGGAGAGGTCCGTGGCCGCCCGCTCGGTGATGACGCGGTTGGCCTGACCGGGCGCGCCCGGCTGGACGATCGGGGCGCCGGCGGGGCCGGCCGACCGGCAGGCGGCGGCCGCCAGGCCGAGGAGCAGCAACGTCACGACACGAGTCATAGGAATCCCTGCGTAGGATACACAGTTCGCCAGCAGCCCGACACCCGGCAGGGATGGCTCGTGGGACGGCGCCGGACGGTCGTGGCGGGGCGATCGCCCGGCTGGTGGACGCCTACGGCGGCGCCGTCAGGACTGAATCCGCCGGCCGGACCGGGCCGGTGGCCTCGACGGCCGCGCGGGCGGCCGTCTCGGACGCGGGCGGACGAAAGGCTCAGGGCAGGACGTCGAAGGCGACGGCGCGGATCGGGGACAGCAACGACAGCGTCCCGGGCGCGGTCAGCGCCGTGAGCCACTGGTAGCGGCCGGGCGCGACGCCCGGCGGCAGCGGGGTCTGCACGAGATCCAGGACCGACGAGGCCGCGACGACGAGGCCCGCGTAGCGCGGCGCGATGCCGCGCACGAGGCCCGACGGCGTCAGCGACCAGAGCTCGCCCGTCGGCGTCTGCAGGACGACGTAGGCGTCCGCGGCCGCCGGCGCCACGCCCGGCGTGAGCTGGCCCGTCAGGTGCAGGAGCTCTCCGGTCCGGAACGTCGCCGCGTTGAGCGCGGGCGTGAGGTCCAGTACCGTGACGACGTCGGGCCCCGGCAGCACCGGCTGCACGGCGTCGCCGGCGAGGTCGCCGGCGAGTCCCAGCACGTGGATGGGAACGCTGGCCGACACGCGCACCGCGCAGCCGCCGCCGCAGGCGCCGCCGAAGATCTCGGACAGGCTGACCACGACGCGCGCGTTGGACGGCAGCAGGAAGGGCAGCGGCCCGATGGCCGAGGTGGGCGTCACGAGGCTGAGGGACACCTGACTCGGCGTGTCGTTCTCGTTCTGCAGCGTCACGCCGTAGGCGTCGTTCGGCGTGGGCGCGGCGAAGCTCACGCGCGCGGCCGTCCAGACCCGCCGGGGGAAGGCCGGTTCCACGGCGCCGATGAGCGGGTGCCGGCTCTGGTAGTACGGCACGGTGCGCTGGTACGCGTAGTAGCTCAGCTTCTGGCCCGTGGCGGGGATCTCCACCTGGATTTCCTCGCCGTGCATGTTCACGGCGCGGTCGGGCCGGACGACGATGACGGTCGAGGTGATGCTGTCGATCGTGACCGCGGCGCTCTTGAACTTCACCTTCGTGTTCGCGCTGTCGAAGCCGCTGCCGGTGATGTGGATGGCGCCGCCCGCGGGCACCGTCGCGCTCCCGGGCGAGACGTTCTCGATGAACGCGCCGGGGGCGACGGTGACGATGCCAGGCTTGACCAGCGTGGCCAGCGCCACGCCGCCGGGCCCCGTCAGCGTGGCGTTGCTCATGTCGAGGACGGCGGTCGCCTTGGGCGCCTGGGGCACGCGCAGCGTGGTCGCCAGGATCGGATAGTCGGGCAGGCTGCCCAGCCCGCTCGTGGGTGACAGGATGCGGAGACGGAGCGTGGACCCGCGCATCACGCCGACGGCGGCCGCGTCGCCCGACGCGCTCTGGACGGCCAGCCCGAGGAAGTCGGCGTAGCCGTCGAACGACATCCCGCCGCCGCCGGTCTGAATCGGCCGGGGCTCGGTCACTTCGAGCTTGGCCTGCAGCACGCCGCCCGGCGACACCACTTCGTCCGGAATACGCAGCTCGACGGGCTGGGCGGAGGCGGCGGACGCCGCCCACAGCCAGCACGACACCCCCGCCAACACACGGCGCCCGACGCGCCCCACCGTCCACCAGTGCTGCATGACCGTGCCTATCTTTCCGACGCCGGCGCCGCGACCCGCACTCGCATCCGGGTGTCGCCGGAGGTGGCGACGACCCGACCGGTCGCGTCCTTCGCGTCCACGCGCCAGACAAGGGTCTTGCCCGGCAGGAACGCGGCCTGCGTCATGGACGGCACCTCGACTGCCGGGGTGGGCGTGGTGAGACGCCACAGCTCGGTGCCGTCGACTTCGTTGAGGCGCACGTCATATTCCATCGCCGCAGGTACCGCCGTCCACTCGATCCGGGCCGGCGGAGCCTCCACGTCGCCCATCGCCGTGGTGAGCTCGACCACGCCGCCGCGGTAGACGCCGCCGGGGCCGGTCGGGCCGGCGGCGTCGCGTCCCGGCTGATACAGGAGTGCCGCGCCGCCGACGACGAGCGCGAGCGATGCCGCCATGAGCGCCCACGCGGGCAGACGCCGGGGGGCGGCCGCGGGCGCCACCGGCGCGGCGGCACCGTCGAGCGCCTCGGCCGTCCGGCGCTTCGCCTGCGCGGCGATCCAGGCCACCGACAGGCCCTCGCCCTCGAGCGGCTCGTCCCGCTCGAACGCGGCGAGCAGGTCGCGCTCGGTCTGGCAGCGGGCGCAGGCGGCCAGGTGCGCGGCCTCGCCGTCGGTGAGCGGCCCGGCGAGACGCTCGATGGGGAGGCAGTCGGGCCCGGGCGTCAGCACCTGCTGCCAGCGCCGCTCGACCGGCTCGCCCCCGGGGGAGGTGGGAGTGGTCACAGTCGTCCTCCACGTGCGGTGATCCGGGTGACCGCGCGCGCGAGCTTGCGCTTGGCGCTCACGATGTAGGCCTTGGCGCCGCTGGCGTTGGACAGGCCCAGCGCGCGCGTGACGGCGTCGAGCGGGAGATCGTCGCCGTAGTGCAGGACGAAGGCGGCCCGCTCGGTCTCGTCGAGGGTCTCGAGCAGGACGCGGTGGGCGAAGTGTCCGGCGCTCGCCGACAGGGCGCGGGCTTCGGGATCGGGCTCGGGCGTCGGCACGTCGGCCAGCACCTCGTCATCGCTGTCCGCCGCCTGGCGCCCGTGCCGCCGCAGTTCGGCGAAGCACTCGTGGCGCGCGATCGCGTAGAGCCAGGTCGTGAAGCGGGCCGTGCCGCGGAAGTCGTCGAGGTGGCGGTACGCCTTGATGAAGACGTTCTGGGCCACGTCGGCCGCCCGTTCGCGGTTGCCGGTGAGCCGGAAGCACCAGCGGCCGACGCGCTCGTAGTGGCGTCCGAAGAGCTCGTCGGCCAGCGCCCGCCGGCCCTCGGGGGCCGCACGGGCAATCGCGGCGAGGATCTCCTCGTCGGTGCTGGCCTCGTGCCCCATCCGGTCGAGTATAGCGGCCCGCTCATGGCGCTCGTGGACTAGGACGAGCGCGCGGACGCGGCGGGAACAGGTTTCTCACGCCCTTCTCGTTCCGGCATCCTGGCCGCGTGCGGCGGCCATCGCGGTCCGGCGCGGTCCGGACCCGGCTGCTAAGCTGCAGCGATGTCGTCGGCGCTCACCGCGGTCGTACTCGCGGCCTTCATCACGCAAGCCCCGGCGGCCGAGCCGCCCACCGCGGTATTCGACGCGGCAGAGGCGCTGGCGGCGACGGGCGATCTGCGGGGCGCGGCCGAGGCGTACCGGCGCCTCCTCGACGATCCCGCGGCCGATCGCGCACGGGTGCTGTACCGGCTGGCCGGCCTCGAGCGACGCCTCGGGCGTCCCGACGCGGCCGAGACGGCGGCCGTCGAGGCGGCCGGCCTGCTCGACAGGCGCAACGACCCGTCCAACGCGTCCGAGGCCCTCAACCTGGCCGGCATGGCGGCCACCGATGCGGGACGCTACCAGGCCGCGGCCGCGCGCTTCGACGCCGCGATCGCGCGGTCGGCCGCGTCGGGCGCCTGGGCCCGCCACGCCGAACAGATCGGCAACCTCGGCACCGTGCACTTCCTGACGGGACGCTATGACGAGGCCGCGCGCGCCTTCGAGCGGGCCGGCGCCCTGGCCGTCGAGCACGTCGGCGAGCCCTGGGCCGCCGGACGCACGGCGGTCGTCCGCGCGAACCAGGCCGCGCTCCTCCAGCGCCTGGGCCGCTACACCGACGCGCTCGCGATCTACCGCGCGATGGTGGGGCCGGGGCTGGCGCTCGGGCCTGCGCAGTACGGGCAGGTGCTGGTGAACGAAGGCGCGCTCTTCCGGCGGCTGGGGGATCCCTACAAGGCGCTCGACGCGTACGCCGCCGCCCGCGCGCGCTTCGCGGCCGGTCACGACGCCGGGAGCGAGGCGGCCGTGCTCACCAATCGCGGCATCGCCCTCGCGCTCGACCTCGGGCGGCTCGACGAGGCCGCGGACGCATTCGGCGAGGCGCTCGCCGTGGCCACCGCGGCCGGCAACCGCCGCGAGGCGCTCCTGGCGCGCCTTTACCGGGGCGAGGCCCATCGGCGAGCGGGACGGCTCGACGACGCCGCCGGCGACTTCGACGACGCGGCGGCCCTGGCGGCGGCCCTCGACGCGCGCGAGGAGATCTGGAAGGCCGGCTACGGCCGCGGGCGGGTCCTCCTCGCCCAGGGGCGACAGGCCGAGGCCGTCGCGGCCTTCGACGACGCGATGGACGTCGTCGACGGCATCCGCGAACGGCTGGCCGTGCCGTCGACGCGCGCGGAGTTCTTCCAGGACAAACGCGAGGTGTTCGACGCGCGCATCGCGGCGGGCCTGGCGACCGACGGCGCCGCCGCGACTTTCGCGCTCGTGGAGCGCAGCCGGGCGCGCGCGTGGCGCGAACGCCTGGCGCTGCCCGCCGTGACGCTGGCGGCGGTCCAGGCGCGGCTCGCGGACGGCACCGTCGTGCTCGCGTACTGGACGAGCCCCCTCGGCAGCGCCGTCGTGCGGGTGACCGCGACCGGCGCCGCCGTGACGCGCCTCGACCTCCCCGCCGACGACGTCCGCGCGCTGGACGCGGCGGTGCGGCGACCGGGCGACGACCGATGGCGGGCGCCGGCCGCGGCGCTGGGCCACGCCCTGCTGCCGGCGGGCGCCATCGACGGCGCCGAGCGGGTCGTGGTGGTGCCGGACGGCGCGCTCGGCATCGTGCCGTTCGACGCCCTCCTCGTGGACGGCCGTCCCCTGGTGGAACGTGTCGCCGTCAGCACCGTGCCGACGGCCGGCGTCCTGCTCGCGGCGGCACCCGCGCCCGCCGGCCCGGCGCTGCCGTGGACCCCGTACCTTGCCGCGTTCGGCGACCCGCTGCCGGGCGCCGATGCCTGGGCCGCGGCCGAGGCGCCCCGGCTGGCGGGCAGCGCCGACGAGGTGCGCAGCCTCGACGCCGCGCTCGGCGGGGCCCACCGCGTGTTCCTGGGCGAGGCCAACCGCAAGGCCGCATTGACGGCGGCGCTCGAGGAGCGGCCGCGCGTGCTGCACCTGGCGACGCACGCCGTGGCGGATCTCGCCGTCGGGGAACGATCGCGCCTCGTCTTCTCGCCCGCCACCGCCGGCGGCCCGGCGGACTCCCTGTTCCTGCGCGAGGTGTACGGGCTGCCGCTCGAAGGCGTCGATCTGGCCGTCCTCAGCGCGTGCGACACCGAACGGGGGCCCGAGGTCCGCGGCGAGGGCGTCCAGGGGTTCTCGCGCGCCCTGCTCGCGGCCGGCGCGCGGCGCGCGATCACCACGTTGTGGCGGGTACCCGACCAGCCCACGGCCGCGGTGATGCGCGCCTTCTACCGCGGCGTGCACGCCGGGCAGCCCATCGATCGGGCCCTGGCGGACGCCAAGCGCCAGATCGCCAGCCAGCCGGCGCTGACGCACCCGCACTATTGGGCGGCGTTCGTCCTCACCGGGCCCGCCGGCCCGGCCCCGCCGGCGCTCCGGTGGCGGGACGGGGCCGGATGGCTCTTCGTGGCGGTCGGACTCACCGGCGTGCTCGCGGCCGCGGCCGCACTCTGGCGACGGCGATCAGCGTGACGGGTCCGCGCCGGCCGGCTGGCGCTCGAAGCGCAGGTCCCAGACGCGGTCCTGGACCACGCTCAGCGCCGTGACCGCACCCGCGGCGTCTCGCCGGACGATCACGAGGCCGAGCCCTGGCGCCGTGAAGGCATCGGCGTACGCCGGCGTCAGCGGCAGACGGGTGTCGGGGCGACGGGTCACGACGAGCGTCCCGCCCTCGACCACCACGCCGAGGGTCGTCTCGATCTCGTCGCTCGTGTATCGTCCGGCCAACGCCGCGAGCGCCGCGGCCGACGGCGCGGCGGGCGGGACCCGGTCGTAGTCCACCACGTCGTACCGGTCGCTCGACCGGACGTGGCCGTGGCCGTCGAACGTCCACGTCTGCCCCGATGCCGTCTGGAACCGCGTGGCCGACTGCGCGTGCAGGACCGGGCCGCGTTCGATGCGCACCGAGGCGCCGTCCCTGACGATCGCCACCGGCCGGCCGTCGAGACGCGAACGGTACAGCCCCTCGATCGTCCCGACGTCCTGCGCGGTCAGCGTGTAGCGCGCGGTGATCGGCGGCGCGAGCGTGGTCTTCCGCGCCAGGTACACATCCGCGACCTCGTACGCCTTCTGGGTGGCCGCCGCCGAGTCCACGTTGCAGAGGACGGCCACGGCCACGCCCTGGTCCGGATAGCGGACCAGGTGCGCGAGATAGCCGGCCGTCGAGCCGCTGTGGTCGATCTGCCGCACGCCCCGCCGCGTGTCGAGCATGAGGCCCAGACCGTAGCCGTGTCCGGTCCCGTCGCTGAACGCCGTGGGCGTCTGCATGGCGGCCACGGCCGCCGCGTCGCCCGACGCCGGATGCTGGAGGTGCTCCGTCCAGCGCAGGAGATCGCCCACCGTCGTGAGCAGGCCGCCGTTGCCGTGGACGGTCTCGAACGGCATGTCGGTGTGGAAGACCCCGTCGGTCTCGTCGTAGCCGATGGCGCGGCCCTTGACGATGCGCGTGTGATCGTCGCGCCACGAGGTCTTCGTCATGCCCAGCGGGTCGAACAGGCGCGCCTTGGTGAAGTCCGCGAACGACTGCCCGGACACGCGGCCCACGAGGATGGCGGCCAGGTTGTAGCCCGTGTTGCTGTAGGACCAGTGCGTGCCGGGCACGAAGTTGGTCGCCTTCTGTCGTCCCACGATCTCGAGCACGTGCGCGTGCGTGTGGACCCGGGTCGTGCGGGGCCACCCGGCGATGCCGGCGAGGCTGCCCCAGTCCCTGAGGCCGCTCGTGTGGGTGAGCATGTGGCGGATGGTGAGCGGCGTGCCGTAGTCGGGCAGCTCGGGGATGTACTTCCGGACGGGATCGTCGAGCGACAACGCGCCGTCCTGGACCAGCGCCATCACGGCGGCCGCCGTGAACTGCTTGGACACCGACCCGGCCTCGAAGATCGTGTCGGGCCCGATCGGCACGTCGTGCTCGAGGTCGGCGGTCCCGTAGCCGCGGGCCAGCACCGGCGCGCCGTCCAGACCGACGCCGACGGCGCATCCCGGCGTGGCCGCGGTGAAGCGCGCGAAGACGCGGTCCACCTCGGCCGCGGCGCTCGCCGCCTGGGCGGCCGGACGCGCCGGCGCCAGGGCGCACGCCACGACCGCCGCGATTGCCACGCTCGACGCCGACCAGACGGTGCGCTGCATCACGAGCTCCCTTCGATCGCCGGACCGCCGTTCGTCCTGCCCGCGGGAGCATGACGCGCACGGGCGATCCGGGACATCGGGCCGAGACCCGGCCGTTGAGGACGGAGCCTACGCGCCGGGCCCGCTGGCGTCAACGCCCGGGGCGCCGCGCCGATGCCCGACCGCCGCGGACGATCTCCTGCCGGCGGACGGGCGCCAGACCAGCGCGAGCCGGAGAGGCCTGGCGTGATTCGGGGCCACCGCGGCCAGGGCCTCGCGGCGTCCGAGACACCACCCGCCTCAGCGGCGCGCGTTCCCGGCGCGGCGGATCGCTTTGCTACACTCGGGCGGTTACGGAGGTTCCGCCGATGTCACGCGCCACGCGCTCCCGCCTGCTCTCTCCGCTCCTCGGTCCGCTCGCCCTCGCCCTGGGGGTCGCCGCCGTGCAGGGCGCGCCCGCCCGCGCCCAGGGCCAGGCGGCTGGTGCCCAGGCCGCCCAGGCGCCGGCCAGTCCGGCGGACGCCGTGCTGGCCACCTACAAGTGGCGGAGCATCGGACCGGACCGCGGCGGCCGCTCGATCGCGGTGTCCGGCGTGAAGGGCCGTCCGATGGAGGCGTACTTCGGCGCGGTGGGCGGCGGCCTCTGGAAGACCATCGACGCCGGCAGCAACTGGACGCCCATGACCGACGGCCAGATCACGAGCTCGTCGGTGGGCGCCGTGGCGGTGTCGGAGTCGAACCCGGACGTCGTCTTCATCGGCACGGGCGAGTCCTGCATCCGCGGCAACATCATGCCCGGCGACGGCGTGTACAAGTCGGCCGACGCCGGCAAGACCTGGACGCACGTCGGATTCCGGAACGTGGAGGCGATCTCGAAGATCCGCGTCCACCCCACCAACCCCGACGTCGTCTTCGTGGCCGCCTTCGGCGACTACCACGGTCCGAGCGACGAACGCGGCGTGTTCAAGTCGAGCGACGGCGGGAAGACCTGGAAGCGGGTGCTGTTCCGTGACGGCAAGACGGGCGCCGTGGACCTGTCGATCGACCGGAAGAACCCCAACGTGATCTTCGCCTCGCTCTGGGAGGCGTACAGGATCGAGTACCAGATGTCGAGCGGCGGCCCCGGCAGCGGCCTCTTCAAGTCCACCGACGGCGGCGAGACCTGGACCGAGATCACGCGCAATCCCGGCATGCCCGCCGGCATGGTCGGGCGGATCGGCGTGGCCGTGTCTGGCGCCGACGGCTCCCGGGTCTACGCGCTCGTCGAGAACGAGAACGGCGGGCTCTTCGTCTCGGACGACGCGGGCGCCACCTGGAGGCTCATGAACGACGCCCGCAGCATCCGCCAGCGCGCCTTCTACTACACGCACGTGCACGCCGACCCGAACAACAAGGACGTCGTGTACATGCAGAACACGGCGCTCTTCCGATCCACCGACGCCGGCAAGACGCTCGTGTCGATGGGGAACGGCACCCACGGCGACCACCACGACTTCTGGATCGACCCCGACAACTCGGAGCACGTGATGGACGGGAACGACGGCGGCGGCGCCATCTCGTTCAACGCCTCCGCGCAGGCACGCCAGGTGAAGTGGACGGACCAGGACTTCCCGACGGCGCAGTTCTACCACGTGGTCACGACGTCCCACGTGCCGTTCCACGTCTGCGGGTCGCAGCAGGACAACTCGACGCTCTGCGTGCCCAGCAACACGAACCTGGGCGGCTTCGGCCGCGTCCCGCCCGTGGCGCCGTACCAGGTGGGCGGCGGCGAGCCCGGCTACATCGCGCCGCACCCGAGCAACTCCGACGTCTTCTTCGCCGGCACGAACAACGGCGGCTTCCTCACGCGCTACAACGCCCGCACGGGCGAGCTGAAGGAGGTGGGTGCCTATCCCCGCTTCTTCTCGGGCGAGGCGTCGAAGGACGTGAAGGAGCGCTGGCAGTGGACCTACCCGATCCTCTTCGCCTACGCCGATCCGACCGTGATGTACACGACCTCCCAGCGCGTGTGGAAGACGACGAACGGAGGCGACACGTGGACGGCCATCAGCGGAGACCTGACGCGGCACGATCCCAAGACGATGCAGGACTCGGGCGGCCCGATCACCCACGACATGAACAGCCCCGAGATCTACGCGACCATCTTCTCGCTGGCCCCCGGCAAGAAGAACGTGAACCTGATCTGGGCCGGCTCCGACGACGGGCTCGTCCACGTCACGCGCAACGGCGGCACGAGCTGGACCAACGTGACGCCGCGGGAGATGCCCGACCTGGGCCGCGTCAGTCAGCTCGACGGCTCGTCGTTCGACGACGGCACCGCCTACATGGCGGTGAAGAAGATGCTGCTCGGCGACCAGTCGCCGTACATCTTCCGGACCCGTGACTTCGGCCAGACGTGGACGCGGGTCGTCACCGGCATTCCGGCCAACGACTACGTGCACACCGTCCGCGAGGATCCGGCGCGCCGCGGCCTCCTCTACGCGGGCACGCAGCACGGCGCGTACGTGTCGTTCGACGACGGCGATCACTGGCAGAAGTTCAACAACGGCCTGCCCGACGTGCCCATCACCGACCTCTGGGTCGACGGCACCTCGCTGGCCATCGGCACGCACGGCCGCAGCTTCTACGTGATGGACAACCTCTCCACGCTGCGGCAGTTCGCGGGCAGCCTGGCGGACGTCACGCTGTTCGCGCCGCCGGACACGATTCGCGGGCTCGATCGGGTGCTCATCGACTACTACCTGAAGGCGCAGCCGAAGGTGCTGACGCTCGACATCCTCGACGCGGGCGGGACCGTGGTCCGCTCCTTCACGGGCACGCCGCCGCGCAAGCCCGGCGACGAGGGCGGGGAGAACGAGGGCGGCCCGCGCGGCCCGCAGACCACCGTCCCGATGGCGGCCGGCATGAACCGAGCGTCGTGGGACCTCAGCGCGCAGCCGATCGTGAGCTTCGAGGGGATGATCCTCTGGGGCGCGACGCAGAACGGGCCCACGGTGCTGCCCGGCCGCTACGAGGCCCGCCTCACGGCCGACGGCGTGACCAAGACGCAGCCGTTCACGATCACCAAGCACCCCCTGCGCGACGTCAGCGACGCCGACCTGCAGTTCCAGTGGGATCTCGCCACGCGGATCCGCGACAAGGTCAACGAGGCGAACCTGGCCGTGATCAACATCCGCCGCATCAAGAAGGAGGCGGAGGAGAAGTCCAAGGGCACGCCGAAGGAAGTGGTGGCCGCGGCCGAGACGCTCGCCACGAACCTCACCGCGGTGGAGGTGGACCTCTACCAGGTGAAGAACCAGAGCGGCCAGGACCCGCTGAACTTCCCGATCCGCACCAACAACCGCCTGGCCTCGCTGCTGCGCGTGGCGATCACGGGCGAGGGCCGGCCGACCGGCAACGTCGAACCGATCTTCGACGAGCTCGCGGCCGAGCTGAAAGCCGAACAGGATCGCCTGGACAAGGTGCTCGCGTCGGACCTCGTGACGCTGAACCGGATGCTCACCCGGGAGCGGAAGCAGCCAATCAGCCCGAAGTAGGCGGCAGGCCGGGAGCGCGCCTGCGGTCAGCGGCCCAGGCGCGCCGCCAGCAGCGGGCCGGCCAGGTCCCAGTGCATGGGGCCGAAGTACTGCTGGCACCGGCTGGCCGCGTGGTACTCGTAGCTCTCGAGATCGCGGCTGTCGTGCAGGGGCGCGGTCGGCAGGAGCTGGTGCGCGGCTTCGTGCGCGGCGGCACGGCCCACGCCGCGGCCGATGGCGTCCAGCAGGGTCCGCCGGTCGGCGCCGGCGGGCGCGCAGCTGACGGCGGCCCCCGCCAGCAGCGCGAAGTTGACGGTGCCGCTGCCACCGAAGCCGGAGATGGCCCGTGACGCCCCGGCGACCGACATGCGGCGCGCCACCCGCAGGTCCCGCACGTCCTGCACGACGCCGACGGTGAAGCGGGCATCCCGGCGGTCGGAGATCGCGACGCGGTAGCCGGCGAACGCCCGCCGCAGCTCGTCGAGGGCGACGGCCCGAATCGCGGCCAGGTCGTCCGGCCCGAGCGGCCCGCCGAGCGCCGCGGCGCTGAAGGACACCGGCTCGAAGTAGAGGCCCACGCCAGGGATCTTCGACGCCGGCCAGGCGCAGGCGGCGAGGAGCGGGCCCCACAGCACCAGGGTGGCGACGCCCCGCCCCCACGCGGCCCCGCGGCTCCCGCCCGCGGCCGGACGGTCGATGGCGGTCATCCGTCCCTCAGCCGCCGCAGCCACTGGAACACGAGGACCCAGAGGATCGACGTCGCCACCAGGCCGACGACGAGCCGCGTGCCGAAGCCGACGTAGGGCGCCAGGACGTCGTCGAGCACCCAGCCGGCCAGCATCGCCGCCACGCTCGCTCCGAGGGAAGGCATGCCGAGGACGCCGGGCGCGCGGTCCCGGCCTCGGCCGATCGTACCACCGCCGGCGGGGCCGCGGGGGCGCTCGGGCCCCCGCCTTCGCATACACTCCCGGCCATGTCTTCTCCGCCGACCAGCCGACCGGCGCCGGAACTCCGGCGGGCGATCGGGCTCCCGCAGGCGGCGGCGATGGTCGTCGGCACCATCATCGGGTCGTCGATCTTCGTGCAGCCCTCGGAGATCACGCGCGAGGTGCCGACGATCGCCGGCATCCTGGTCGCCTGGTCGCTCGCGGGCCTGCTCACCTTCCTGGGCGCGCTCGTGTGCGCGGAACTCGCGTCGGCCTACCCCGAGACCGGCGGCGTGTACGTCTTCCTGCGGGAGGCCTTCTCGCGGCGCGTGGCCTTCATGTGGGGCTGGGCGAACTTCTGGAGCATCCACTCGGGCATCATCGCGGCCATCTCGATGGTGGCCGCGCGCTACGTCGCCTACTTCGTGCCGGCGTCGCCGTTCGAACAGCAGCTGCTGGCGGCCGCCATCATCGTCGTCATCTCCGCCATCAACTACCTCGGCGTGAAGACGGGCACCACCGTGCAGACGGCGATCACCGTCGCCAAGCTGGCCGCGATCGCGCTGCTCCTGGCCGGCGGCGTGGCCTTCTCGGGCGCCGGAACGGGCGATGCGTGGTCGCTCGGCTGGTCCGACGTCGCCGCGGTGCCCGTCGATCGCCTGCTCCTGGGCGTCGGCGCCGGCCTGTTCGCCTTCGGCGGGTGGCACATGGTGACCTACGCGGCCGGCGAGACGACCGATCCCGTGCGGACGCTCCCCAAGGCGCTCACCGTCGGCACGCTCGTCGTGACCGCGTGCTACATCGGCCTGAACGCCCTCTACCTCTGGGTCCTGCCGCTCGACGCGGTGCGCCAGTCACCGCGCATCGCGGCGGACGTCGCCGAGACGCTGGTCGGCGGGACGGCGGCCTCGGCGGTCTCGGCGCTCGTCGTCGTGTCGGCGGTCGGCGCCGTCACGGGCATCGTGCTGGCGGGACCGCGCATGTACCTCGCGATGGCCCGCGACGGCGTCATGCTGCCGTGGGTGGACGCCGTGCACCCGGTCTACCGGACGCCCCACCGCGCCATCGTGCTCCAGGGGCTGTGGGCCACGGTCCTCGTGCTGACGGGCAGCTACCCCACGCTCTTCGGGCGCGTCATCTACATGGAGTGGTTCTTCTTCGCGTTGATGACGGCCGGCCTCGTGGTGCTGCGCGGACGCGCGACCTACCGCCCGGCGTACTGGATGTGGGGCTATCCGGCGACGCCCGTCGTCTTCATCCTGACGTCGGCCGCCATCGTCGTGAACCAGCTGCGCGCCCAGCCGGCCGAGGCGCTGTTCGGCGCGGCGGTGGTCGCCAGCGGCTGGCCCGTGGCGCTCTGGGTCACGCGGCGCCGCGGCCGTTAGCGGCGGCGCGCCGTCAGGGTGCGCGGTCCACGGCGACGATGCCCGCCCACGTGCCACGGAACGGCACCAGCGCGCGGATGTAGCTCAGGTACACGCGATCGGCGCCGAGCATCATGCCCCAGGTGCCGCGCCCGTCCTTCGCCGTGCCGACGCGCGCCCGCAGGGTTGGCGTCGCGGGGTTGCGGACGTCCACCACCTGGAGCTCGCTGTCCCCGGCCGAGAGGTACACGAGCCCAGCGCCCGGATCCAGCCCGATCTGGTTGGCGTGGCCGGGGCTGTTCAACCAGAGATTGGAGAATCGCTCGGCATGCCAGGGATTCCACCAGCCCAGTTGCCGGGGATGCTCGGGGTCGGCCAGATCGAGGATCTCCAGCCCGGCGTAGTCCACCGAGACGTAGGCCCGTGTGCCATCGACGACGACGTCGTTGTACGCCTGCTGCTTGTTCCTCATCCCCGCGTTCACGTAGCGGCCGATCTCGCGGGGCGCATCGGGCGCAGCCACATCCAGGACGCGGAGTCCGCCAGCGTCGTAGGCCACGAACAGCAGGTCGCCCGCAAGTGCCAGGCCGCGGGCATTGGGACGCTGTACTGCCGTCGGGTTCTTCCGCGGGAACCCGGGATCCGGCACCACCGTGGTCACGTGGCGAATCGAGGCCGCACCCACGTCGAACGTCATGACGCCGTGGTGCATGGTCGCGAGATACGCATGTCGGCCGTCGCTGGCGACGGCGGCGGCCCCCTTCACTTCGTCGGGTGTCAGCCACACGTCCACGACGCGTGGCGCGCGGGGGTCCCCGAGGTCGAGTACGGCCAGTCCCGCACGCGAGCGCGCGGCGAAGAAGTCGCCCAGCGCCACGTAGAGACGGCCGCCGCGCAGGACGAGATGCATGGCATCGAGGTTGCCCAGCGCCCGGCGCTCCACCGTGCCGATGCGGCGCGGCGCCCGTCCCGTCTCGTCGTACACCGCCACGCCGCCGGTCTTGAGCGCCACGTAGAAGAGGCCGGGCACAGCCGGGTCCACGGCGATGGCCTGGGGCAGATCGCCCGGCGTTTCGACGCGCCACTGCTCGTGCAGTGTCTCCTGGGCCCGGAGTGCGCCAGGTGTGAGCGCGCCCAGCGCGGCCGACAGCACCACACAGGCCCGAAGGGCCAGCACCCCGTTCCCGGTTGCGTCCGTCATCGTGCCTCCCATCGTCTGTCCGCCGCGAATTCTGACACGCGCCGGGACCAGACCGTCCGGATCATCCGTCGCCGACGGCACCTCCGAGACTGGCCATGTTCGACGGTCCAGCGTGGCGTGGCGTTCAGCCTGGGCGTTTCGGGCGATCTGGCGCTCACGGTACGACGAGCGGCACGGGCGCGGTGAGCGCGCTCTGCCCGCACGGGTTCGTCGCACGCGCGCGGAACACGTAGCTGCCCGGCGGCAGCGCGCCGCTCACGCTGCGCTGGACGAGCGGCACCGTGGCCACGAGCGCGCCGGAGACGTCGAGCGCATACCCGGTCACGGCGGCGCCGGCGGCCGGCGGCCGCCACGACACGAGGGCGCCCGCCGGGGTCCACGCCGCCGCGAGGGCGGTCGGCGGCTGCGGGGCGCCACTGCACCCGCCCGGCACGGTGAGGGTGACCGGCGCCGAGGGCGCGCTGACGCCGGCCGCGTTCACCGCGCGCACGGCCAGCGTGTAGGCGCCGGGAGGGACGGGCCCTGCCGAGAACGCCTCGGTGAGCCCGAGGGGCAATGACACCGTCGCACCGCCCGTCACGTCGAGGAGGACGGACGTCGCCGTGCCGCCGGCCAGCGTCCAGCTCAGCGCGATGCGGGACCCGTCGACCAGACCGAGCAGCGCCGCAGGCGGCGGAGGGGCCGCCGGTGCGCCCACGTGCACCTGCACCTCGTTCGACGACGGCGTGAGCCCGGACGCCGTCATGGCGCGCAGGCGCAGGTAGAAGTCGCCGGGCGGCAGGTCCACCGCCCCGCTGCTGCCGGTCGTCGCAATCGGCAGGCTGCCGAGCGTCTGCCCCGGGGCCACGCCGCCCTCCACCACGTAGCCGACGGGCGTGACGAAGGCCGGAGGCGTCCAGCGCAGGGCCACGCGCGCCCCGACCACCGAATCCACGACCAGCGCCGTCGGTCCATCGGGCCCCTGGGGCGCGCCGGGACCGTCCATTTGCAGTTCCACGGCCTTCACAGAGAAGCCGTCCCAATACCATTGCCCGGCCGCGCAGGCGGGGCGCGGACCCACGGTCCATCGCAGGGTGTTCTGCCCCACGTGCAGGGCGTGGGGATCGAGCGGCACGCGAAACGTGCGCCAGCCGCCGTGCCAGCAGGGATCCTGGCCGCCGGCCGCCGAGAGGGGGTTCACGGCGATGGCCGGGCCGGAGTTGACGCTCAACAGGATCTGGCCGGCGAGGCCGCCGTGGGTCTGCCCCACGAGCACGGGATTCGGGTCGACCGCCGCGATCGTGAGGGGCTGCACCGCCGTCGAGCCGATGGGCCTCGACCCGTTCGCCTCGAGATCCAGGACGCCGTCCACTTCGGCGGCGTGGAACGGCGGCAGCGCGGGACCCGAGAAGCGGATGTTGTCCCAGTGGTACCTGTAGAGATGCGTGTTGCCGTCTTTCCTCGGCGTGTAGGCGTGCGTCTTGAACAGGACGATCCCGCGCGTGAACGGGAGGCCGCCGGGCACGGGCAGGGTGAGCACGTCCAGGCTGCCGTCGGCCCGGGTGATGGACCACTTCACCATCGTGGGCAAGAGCTCCACGCGCATCGGGCGGCGGATGGCGCGATCGGTGAGGGCCGGATCGCCGGGCTGTCGGACGTCCCACCCGGCCCAGTCCGACGTGGCGGCCACCACGCCGTTCGGGGGCGTGGCGCCGTGTCCCACTTCCATCTCACGCGCCGAACGTTCCGAGAAGCCGAGCACGATGCGATCGGCCGGGTACGTCTCGTCCACCGGCAGCCACGGCTTCGCGGCCGCGAGCTGGAGCTGGTCGCGCGGCATGATCACGACCTCCCACCAGCTCCGCGCGTGCGGGGCGTTCAGGTTGACGTCCCACTCGAGCACGCCGCCGCCCGCGAAGTCGAACTCCTGGCGCGGATAGAACGCCGACACCGAGTAGCCCTCGACGTCGCCGAGCGACGACATCATGTGGGCGGCGCACACGAAGAAGCTGTGGTCCGGGGCACGTCCGTTCGACCGGTGCGAGGTGGACGGCACGAGGTGCTGGGCCGCGGGCGGCGCGCAGTCGGCGCCGTGATCGGCCAGGAAGGTGCCATAGCTGCCGGCCGGGTCGAGTCCATCGGGCGTCGACGGATGCGTGCGATGCGTGACGACGTAATCGAACGTGGACGGCAGGAGCGCCTGGGAGGGCGCGCCGGGACGGCCGTCGAAGGTCTCCTCGAACGCCCAGGCCGCCTGTGCCGCCGCCGGCACGATGGGGCCGCCGGGCCGGACAGCGGCGGCGGCGCCCGATGCGAAGACGATCAGGGCGAGCGAACGGGCACGGCGCATGCGCGGCCGACAGCAAGAACGACGCCAGGTCCTGTCGTCGTCTGTGCCCGGCGGCGCCGTCGATCGGCGCGTCGCAATTCGAATCGTCCCCGACGAAAAAAGTGCCGACCTGCCGCTCCCGGGCCACCCGACCGACAGGGAGTCGCTGTGATAGCCTTCCGCGCGACATGGAAATCCTCGACGTCCACAATCACTATTACCCGCCCGAGTACCTCGCCGAGCTCAGGCTGGGGCGGAGTTCGATCACGGTCGACGACGACGCCGACGGCAACCCGCGCGTCCACTACCCCGGCGACTACAACATCGTCGTGCGCGGGCATCGCGACATCGACTATCGCCAGGACGTTCTCGACCAGCTCGGCGTCACGAAACAGGTGATCACGTTCACCACGCCCGGCGTCCACGTGGAGAAGCCCGCGATCGCGGCGGAGTGGGCCCGCCTCGTCAACGACTGCATGGGGAAGATCGCGAAGGAGCGGTCGAAGCACTTCTCGGCCCTGGCCACGCTGCCCTTGAACGACCCGGCGGCGTCGGTCGTGGAACTGGAGCGGGCCATGAAGGAACACGGCCTCCCGGGCGCGATGCTGTTCAGCAACGCCAACGGCGTTCCGCTCGCCGACGACCGGTTCCTCCCGCTCTGGGCGAAGGCCGACGAGCTCGGCGCCGTGCTGCAGATCCATCCGGAGTATCCGCTGGGCGTCGAGGCCATGCAGAAGTACTGGCTGATGCCGCTCGTCGGCTTCCTGATGGACACCACGCTCGCCACGGCGCACCTCGTGTTCGCGGGGATTCCGGACCGCTTCCCGCGCATCAAGTGGGTGCTGGGACATCTCGGCGGCGCCATCCCGTACCTGGCGGAGCGGCTCGATCGCGGCTACGAGGCCTTCAGCGAGTGCCGGGCCAACATCTCGAAGCCGCCCACCGAGTACCTGAAGTCGCACTTCTACTACGACACGGTGAACTTCGATCCGAACGCCCTGATGTGCGCCGTGAACTTCGCCGGCGCGGATCGCATCCTCGCCGGCAGCGACTATCCCCACCAGATCGGCAGCATCCAGAAGATGAAGGCGGCGCTCGCCAGCCTGCCGTTGCCCGACGACCAGAAGGCCCTCATCTTCGGCGGCAACACCAAGCGGGTCTACGGCCTGTGACCCTGGAGGTTCGACCCATGCGGACGCTCGTGCGCCTCTCGCTCGTCCTCGCGCTCCTGCTGGCACTCCCGGCCGGCGCCTTCGCCACGTGGTCGGTCATCGCGCTGGACGCGAAGACGGGCCAGGTCATCATCGCCTCGGCTACGTGCGTCCGGCAGGCGGGGTTCCCCGAGCGCAAGCCGAACGGCGCGCGCGACCTGATGGACGTGCAGGCCGTGATCGTCCCCGGGCTGGGCGTGGCCGCCTGCCAGGCGGGCGTGGACAACACGCGGCGCAACCAGATGCTCGTCTACGACGAGATCAAGAAGGGCACGCCGCCGGCGAAAATCATCGAGCTCCTGATGCAGGATCCCGACGTGCAGCGGCGCCAGTTCGGCATCGTCATGATGCCCAACGGCACCACCATCACCGCGCGCAACAACACCGCCGGGTTCAACGGATCCGGCAACTCGGTGTCGTCGCTGTATTTCGCCGGCCAGTACGGCGACTACTACTTCCAGGTGCAGGGCAACACGCTCCTCGGCGACGCCGTGATGCACCAGGCGGCCCTGGCCTTCACCCGGGCGACGGGCACCATGGCCGACCACGTGATGGCCGCGATGGAGGCCGCCGACCGGTTCGGCGGCGACAAGCGCTGCAACTGCGGCAACAACCCGCTGGACTTCGTGCCCTGCGACGCCAAGACGGCGCACGTCGCCTACATCACGATCGCGAACAAGGACGACCAGGTCGGCGTCACGCACAACGACGGCCAGTACTTCGCCTACCTCTCGGCCACCGACGCGGACATCACGAAGGGCGAGAGCGCCAACCCGGTGAAGACCCTCCGGATGCGCTACGACGCCTGGAAGAAGGCGGGCAGCAAGCGGACGGCCCCGCCGGGCCCGACGCTCTACCGGCCGTAGGCCGGCCGGGCCGTTGTCGATTCGTCGATCGCGCAGCGACTACTGAGGCAGGAGGCTCCCAGCATGGCCGAGACCCAGACCTTCGCGACGCACAGGAAGTTCGTCCCGCTCTTCCACTACTTCACGCTGCCGATTCTCATCGGCAACGTCCTCGTGGCCGGCTACGGCGTCTACCTGGCGCCGGGCGGCGCCGCGGTGTGGCAGCTGCTCGTGGCCGTCGCGCTCTTCTTCGGCGCCCTGTTCGCGCGGGTCTTCGCCCTGGCCGCCCAGGACCGGGTGATCCGGCTGGAGGAGCGGTTGCGGATGCGCGAGGTCCTGCCCGCGGCGCTCCAGCCGCGCATCATGGACTTCACGCGCGAGCAGATCATCGGCCTGCGCTTCGCCAGCGACGCCGAACTGCCGGACCTGGCCGCCGCCGTCCTGCGCGACAACGTCCAGAAGCGCGACGACGTGAAGAAGATGGTCAAGAGCTGGCGGGCCGACACCCACCAGCTCTGATCGGGCGCGCGGCGGCGGGGCCGGCCGAACGGGGCCTCAGCGCGCGTCTCGCGCGAAGGCGAGGTACATCTCGCCTGCCTTCGGGTCGGCGCTCCGGCTGGCCCACTCCCGCTCGGGCGCGCGGGTGAGCCACGCGTCCACGGGCTTCGACAGCACGTAGAGCGGCAGGCCGAGGGCCAGGAGCGCGTAATCGCGGAGCGTGCGGCCGCGCTTGGCCAGCTTCTCTTCGACCATCGGCGCCTGGTGGCGCAGGAACCACAGCGCCAGGTACTTGCGGCGGAGGCTCGTCAGGCGCGTGCGCGCCGCTTCGTCGACCGCCTTCGACGGGTCCAGCGTCTCGGTGACGCGCTCGGGGCCCAGGCCCGTGATCCAGTCGGCGAAGCCCGTGTCGAACACGCAGTAGCGCTCGGCCGCGAGGCGATAGCCCAGCGCCTCGTAGTGGCCGGCCAGGTCGCGCGTGCGCAGCCGGCGGACGTGCCCTTCCTCGTCGAGGAAGAACCGGTGGCCCATGGCAGGGTCGATCCCATCCCGGCGCAGGCGCGTGAGCTCGTGCTGGTACGACCCCTCGTTGCCGCACGGCAGGATGTGGACCCCGCGCGCGGCCGGCGCCATCAGACGATCGAGGAGGCCCAGCACTTCGGGCAGGTCGTAGACGTGCTCGAGGACGTGATGGGTGAAGAAGAAGTCGAACGGCTCGGCGGCCAGCGCCGGGTCCTCGCCGTGGAGGAAGCGGCACTCCGGGAACCGGCGGCGCGCGTTCTCGAGCGCCACGGTGCTGATCTCGGAGCCGGTGATGGTCCAGCCGGGCCCGAGGGCCTGGCGGACGACCTCGGTGAACACCCCGTTGCCGCAGCCGAAATCCAGCGCGCGTCCCGAGGCGGGCAGGCCCAGGCCGCGGACGAACTCGAACACGCGCGCCTTCTTGGCGAGCGGCCACTCGTCCATGTAGCCCGAGGCGTAGCGTTGTTCGTAGTAGGCGACCGCGGTGGTCGGGTCGTACAGGTCGGCGGTGCGCGTGCCGCTCATGGAGTCCGCCAGCCACGCACGTTCGCAGGGATCACACCGCGCGCCGGCACGTTCCGACTATAGCACGCGGATCGCGGCCGATCGGGCGCGCACGGCGTCCCATCGAGGCGCGATGCGCGCGGCTCACCGCGAATACACAGTCCGTCCGCCGACGATCGTCCGCGTCACCACGGCGTCCCGGATCTCGGGCGGGGGAATCCGGCGCAGGTCGCGATCGATCAGCACCAGATCGGCGAGGCGGCCCGGCGCGAGGGTGCCCTTCTGCTCGTCGGCGAACTCGGCATACGCGGCCGTGCGCGTGTAGGCGGCGAGCGCCTCCTCGACCGAGATCTTCTGCGCGGGCACCCAGCCGTCCGGATGCGCGCCGTCGAGGGTGCGTCGGGTGACGGCGGCGTAGATGCCCTCCAGCGGCGTCGGCGGCGCGACGAACCAGTCGCTGCCGAACGCCAGCGGAACCTTCGCGTCGAGCATCGACCGGAAGGCGTAGGTGGTCGCGATGCGCGGCCCGATCACGCGCTCGGCCCAGCGGCCGTCGTCGATGGCGTGGTAGGGCTGCATGCTGGCGATGACGCCGAGCCTGGCGAAGCGCGGGATGTCGGGCGCCGCCGGGTGCTGGGCGTGTTCGATGCGGAAGCGGCGGTCGCGCGCGCCGTGCTCCTTCATCACGCGATCGAAGATGTCGAGCTGGGTGGCGATGGCGCGGTCGCCAATCGCGTGGACGGACACCTGCAGCCCCGCTGCGTCGGCGCCAGACACCCAGGCGTAGAGCCGCTCGGGCGGTGTGACGAAGAGGCCGCGGTCGGTCGGTGCGTCGGTGAAGGGCTCCTGCATCGCGGCCGTGTGCGAGCCGAGCGATCCGTCCACGAAGCCCTTCAGGTTGCCGATGTGGAGCCAGGTGTCGCCACGTCCGTCGGACCCGCCGTAGGTGCCGGCCCGGATGGCCGCCTCGAGCCTCTCCCACGACTCGAGCGGCACGGCGGCGTAGATCCGGGTCGTGAGCGTGCCCGCGCGGTGCCCGCGCTCGAAGACGTCGAGATCGTCCCACGTGCCCATGTGGTGCACGCTCGTGACGCCCTGGCGGCCGACGTAGTCCATGGCGGCCTCGAGGGCCCGGTCGAGCGCCGCCGCGTCCGGCGGCGGCATCTTCGCCTCCACGAGCGCCATCGCGTTGTCCTTCAGGAGGCCGGTCGGCGCGCCGCGTCGATCGCGCACCACCTCCCCGCCCGCCACGTCCATCACGGCGCCGGCGAGGCCGGCCGCGCGCAGCGCCGCCGTGTTCGCCAGGGCCATGTGGCCATCGAGGCGGTTCACCCACACGGGATGATCCGGGGTGACCGCGTCGATCCACGCCCGCTCGGGCAGGGCGCCCCCCCACAACTGGTGATCCCAATCTCCGCCCGTGATCCACGTGCCCGCCGGCACCGTCTTCGCGAATGCGGCGATCCGCCGCGTGAACTCCTCCGGCGTCGCCGCGTCGCGCAGCTGCACCGAGGCCAGGCGCCGGCCGCCGTCGATGAAGTGGACGTGGCTGTCGATGAAGCCCGGCGTCGCGAACTGGCCCTGCGCGTCTATCACCTCGGCGCTCCCCGCCAGCGCGCGGATCTCGGCCGAGGTGCCGACGGCGGCGATGCGATCGCCCGCGATGGCCACGGCCTCGGCCTCGGGGCGTGCCGGATCGCCCGTCCACACCACCGCGTTGACGATGGCCAGCGTCACGGCCGGCGACGGGGGCGGGGGGGCGGAGGCGGTACAGCCGGCGACCGCCGCCGCGAGCACGAGCACGATCGGACCACGAGGCGTCATGCCGGGATCTTAGCGCCGGCGCGTCGGGTCGGCGCGCCGCGGCGCGGGGGAGCGCGTGCGATACTCTGCCGCGATGCCGACCGACACGACGATCGTCCGCGTGCGCGCCTACCAGGTGGCGCTGCCGCTCCACGAGGGCCGCTACGCCTGGTCCGGCGGCAACGCGGTGGAGGTGTTCGACTCCACCGTGGTGGCCATCGACACGGCGGGGGGGCTCACGGGCTGGGGCGAGATCTGCCCGCTGGGCCCTGCCTACCTGCCGGCCTATGCCAACGGCGCGCGCACCGGCATCGCGGAGCTGGCGCCGGCGCTCCTCGGGCTCGACGCGTGCGCCGTGGACGTCGTGACCGATCGCATGGACGCGGCGATGCGCGGCCATCCGTACGTGAAGTCGGCGCTCGACATGGCGTGCTGGGACGTCCTGGGCCAGGCGGCGGGCCTGCCGGTGGTGACGCTGCTCGGCGGACGGCACGCCCCCGACGTGCCCCTCTACCGCGCCATCTCGCAGGACACGCCGGCCGCCATGGCGAAGTCGATCGCGCGCCACCGCAAGGACGGCTACACGACCTTCCAGCTCAAGGTCGGCGGCGATCCCGACGTGGACGTCGAGCGCATCCGCCGGGCCGCGGCGGACCTCCGCCGGGGCGAGGTGCTCATCGCGGACGCCAACACGGGCTGGACGCAGCACCAGGCCGTGCGCGTGGCCGACGCGGTGCGGGACGTGGACGTCTACATCGAGCAGCCGTGCCGCACCTACGAGGAGTGCCTGGCGGTCAGGCGCCGCACCGCCCGGCCGTTCGTGCTGGACGAGGTCGTGGACGGCGTGGACGTGGTGGTCCGCGCGGCCGCCGACGGTGCCGCCGACGTCGTGAACCTCAAGATCTCCAAGGTGGGCGGCCTCACCAAGGCGCGGCGGGTGCGCGACCTGTGCGTCTCGCTGGGCATCGCGCTGACGATCGAGGACACCTGGGGCGGCGACATCGTCACGGCGGCCATCGCCCACCTGGCCCAGAGCACGCCGCCCCGGTGGCTCTTCTCCACCACCGACTTCAACTCGTACGTCACCGTGTCCATCGCCGAGGGGGCGCCGCAGCGGCGGCGCGGCCGGCTGCGGGCGCCGGAGGCACCGGGCCTCGGCATCCGACCGCGGCCGAAGGTGCTGGGCCGGCCCGTGCTCGACGTTCGAGCCGGTCGATCGTGAGGGCGTGACAGGGGCGGACGGACTACACTGCCCCGCGGAGGCGAGGACGATGAGGCGATCGATCACGGCCACGGTGGGCACGGCACTGACACTCGCGCTGGCGGCGTGCGCGGCCACGCCGGCGGCGCAGGACGCGCCGAAGGCCACGCCCGACACGCGGTTCACGCTGATGACCTTCGAGACGGGCGGGACGGCGCATCTCGGCATGGTGCTCGGCGCCAGCGTCCTCGACATCGCCGAGGCGAACCGCCACGTCGCTGGCGCGGCCGGCCTGCCGCCGCTGGCCATGCCCGGCGACATGAAGGCCCTCATCGAGCAGTACGCGACCGTGGCGCCGCGCCTCTATCAGATCGCGAACTACTTCGGAGCGAATCCCCCGGCAGGACAGCCCTTCGCGCACGACGTGTCGGCGGTGACGGTGCTGGCGCCGATCAAGTACCCGTGGAACATCGTCGCCGCGTCGGCCAACTACAAGGCGCACGCCGAGGGCATGGGCGAGGCCGGCGCGGGGGGCGCGCCGCCGCCCCAGGCCAGGGCCGGCAGCGCCGGCGCGCGTCCGCCGGCCCCCGGCGGCTTCGACGCCTCGGCGGCGGATCGCATCGTGCCCGACCGCGACGCGCCGATCATGTTCGCCAAGTCGCCGCGGTCGTGCATCATCGACCCGAACGAGCCCTTCTACATCGTGGACGGGCGCGGGCGCACCGACTACGAGGGCGAACTCGCCATCATCATGGGGCCGCGCCCGGCCTACCGCGTGCCGCGCGAGCAGGCACTCGACTACGTCTTCGGCTACAGCATCATGGAGGACCTGAGCGACCGCGGCAGCGAGCGCCTGCGCGAGGTCACGATGTTCCCGGGCACCAACTGGTTCGACGGGAAGAGCATCGACCGGGCGGCGCCGTTCGGTCCCGTCATCCTGCCCAAGGAGTTCCTGCCGAAGGGCCCGAGCGATCTGCGGCTCGTCACCCGCGTCAACGGCGAGGTCCGGCAGGACGCGCGCACCAGTCAGCTCATCTGGAGCGAGCCGCACCTCGTGGCCTACGTCACCTCGCGCATGACGCTGTACCCCGGCGACGTCATCAGCACGGGGACGCCGTCCGGGACCGGGATGGAGCGCCAGATGTTCCTGAAGCCCGGGGACGTGGTGGAAGTGGAGGTCGAGGGCATCGGCACGCTGCGCACGCCGTTCAAGGCGCTGTCGGAGAAGCCCGCCTCGTAGGGCTCAGGGGCGCGCGCCCGGCGCCTGCATCACGACCAGCACGTCGTAGCCGCCGCCCTGGCGGTCGCTGGGCCGCGCGACGACCGCCACGACGTCGTCCCCGGCGCGCCGCGGCGGGTGGAAGTCGCGGAAGCCGCCGACGGGCGGGCACGTCGCGTCCGAGGGCCCGAGCCAGGCGCGCTCGGTGGTCGTCACGCCGCTGGCCAGGTCCACGGGCACGGTCGCGGTGACGTAGCGGTCCTGGTACGGGGCGATTCCCAGCACACGGCCAACGCCCAGGGCGATCGACGGCGTGGACACGGTGACGACATCCCCGGCCCTGGCCGCGGCCGCGCCGGCGCGGGTCCGCGACAGCACCACGTGGGCGACGGTCCGTCGATCGGGCGTGGTCCGCGGCGTCTGGACCAGATCGAACTGCCAGCCCGCGCGCGTGGCCTCGGCGACCGGCGCCCCGAGATCCTCGAGATCGCCCTTCGCGCCCGAGAGCACCGTCACCTCGCGCGGATCGGCGCCCTCGGCACGCGCCGCCGCGACGACGCCCGTGGTCCGTCCCCGGCCGAACAGGCCGCCGAACGGCTGGCGCAGCACCAGGCGCGGCCGGAAGCCCTCGGCGGCTGCGGGCGCGAGGGCCCGCGCCAGCGTCGAATACGACTCGAACTCCACGACCCTCCACGCACCGGACGTCTCGCGGGGCGTCGCCCGCTCGAGGACGACGGCGTCGGGCACCGCGCCGTGGGTCGTGCCGCGCGGCACCCAGCCGTCGGCGACGAGCGCCGCCAGGTCGGCCGGAATGCCACGGGCCGGGACGAGACGGTACTCGAACGCGCGCGGTGGGCCGTCCTGCGCCTGGACGGCGGCGATCTCGCACGGCAGGCCATCGCTGATCGCGGCCAGCCGGAATCCGCGCCGCGCGTACCCGTTCAGCTCGCGCGCGAGTCGGCCGTCGACCGCGGGTGCCCAGCGGAGATCGCGCGCGGCCACGCGGGCGGACGGCGCCGCCGTGAGAAGCCCCAGCGCGGCGAGGGCCGCGCCGGCGAGCGTGCGCGTCACGGGCATCGGCGGATGATACGGGAACGCCGCGCGCGGGCGGACGCGGGCGACGACGGCCGAGCCGGCCGGGCCGGCTCGACCGGGACGGGTCAGGGCACCCCGATGCCCTGATCGGTCACGACGACCAGCTCGTAGTCCTTCCGGTTGACGGCCGGCTTGGCGAGCAGGCCGATCACGGGCCAGGCCATGTCCTTCGGAGCCGAGAAGCGGAAGGTGAGCCCGAGCGGTCCGCAGTCCGCGTCGCGCTCGTCCACCTGGATCGGGCTGGCCCAGGCCTGGTGGCGGTCCACGGCCGCCGACGCGAACAAGTACTCGTCCCAGAAGGCGGCCGCCCCCGCGATCTGCTTCCCCACCGTGCCGAACGACGATCGGCGATCCAGCGTCACCTCGACGCCGGTGGCCGCGGTACCGCGGCCCCTGCTGAGGATCACGACGGCGCGCTCGCGCCGTCCTTCGGGACCGCCGTCGCGGCTCTGCGTGTACAGGAGGTCGAAGTGCCAGCCGGCGCGCGTGGCCGCGGCCACGTCCCGCGACAGGTCGTCCACGTTGCGTTTCGTGGCGACGAGCGTGCGGGTCTCCACCGGGCCTGCCCCGGCGGCCGCCTCGGCCAGGATCAGCCCGCGCGCCGACAGTCCCGGCCAGCTCCGAAACGGCGCCCGCACGAGCAGCCGCGGCGCGAAGCCGTCGGCGCCGGCCGCCGCGACGGCGTCGGCCAGGGTCTCCAGCTTCTCGAACTCGACCACGCGCCAGCGGCCGGGCGACGTCGCCCCCGCCAGCCGCTCGAACGCCACCTCGTGCATCGTCCCGACGACACGCGTGGCGGCGCGCGGCACGAAGCCGTCCGCGACGAGGCCGTCGAGCGAGGCCGCCAGGTCCTTGTCGCGCACGACGCGGTACTCCGCGGCCGGCGAGGGCGACGCCGGCGCCTGCAGCACCGCGACCGAACACGGCAGGCCGTCGCTGACGGCGGCCAGGCGCAGGCCGCGCCGCGCCTGCTGGTTCAGCTCCTGCTCGAAGCGCCCGGCGCCGGACCGGACCCAGCCGAGAGCCCGATCGGCCGCGAGCACGCCGGCCGTGAGCGCCACGGCCATCGCGCCCGCCACTCCGCTCACCGCCAGGACTCGCCGTCGTCCGGTCATGGACGCCCATGGTAGCGCTTCGACGCGCAGGCGGTCCGCCTCCTGGCCGATCGGACAGCTACCCGATCGGCCGGCGCGCCGGCGTCCCGGCTCGCCCTAGCGTAGGGACATGACCGACATCCTCTCGCAGCTCTCCAACCAGCTCGCGGCGGCGGCATCGACCGCGGCCGCCTCCGTCGTCCAGCTCCAGGGCCATCGCCGGCTCGTGGCCGGCGTGGTCGTCGAACCGGATCTCGTGCTGACACCGGGCATCGGCGTCCTCGAGGGCGCCGTGCCCGTGCGCCGCGGCGACGGGCAGACCTTCGACGGCGCGGTCCTGGGCCGGAGCGCCGCCACCGGGCTGACGGCGGTCAAGGTGCCGGGACTCGGCGCCCCGCCCGCCCGGGGCGCCGACGAGCCCGCACCGGGCCATCTCGCGCTCGCCGTCGGCCGGACGTGGAGCGGCGGCGTCTTCTCGGCGCTCGCCCCCGTGGCGGTCGTCGGAGGGCCGCTCCGGACGGGCCGCACGACCGAGATCGCGCGGGTCGTCCGCATCGGCCTCGCGCCGCACGACGCCATGACCGGCGGCGCGCTGGTGGACGGCGCGGGCCATCTGCTCGGCATCGTCACGTCGATGGCGATTCGGGGTACGACCGTCGTGGTCCCGGCGGGCCTCGCGCTGGACGCCGCCCGGGACCTCGCCGCGCGCGGCGGAGCGCGGCAGGGCTACCTGGGCCTGTCGTCGGTGCCGGTGGCGCTCGCACGGGCGCAGCGTGCCGGGGGCCGGACCCACGGCCTGCTCGTGACCGGCCTGGTCGACGGCGCGCCCGCCGAGACCGCGGGCGTGCTCGTCGGCGACATCGTCGTGGCCTTCGACGGCGCGGCCGTGAGCGACGCGGACGACCTCGTGACGCGCCTGCGCGGCGCCGCGGTGGACGCGCCGACCCCGCTCGAGGTGCTGCGCGGCGGGCAGCGCCTGGCGCTGCAGGTGGCGGTCGCCGAGCGGCGCCCCGGATAAGCTGAGCTCGTGGCGACCGCGCTTCGCGTGTTCGTGGACGCCGCGTCGCCCGAGACGCGGCGGCGGCTCGTCCTCGAGGCGGAGCGCGCCGGGTGGCGGGTGGTGTCTCGGCCGGACGACGCGGAGGCCGTGCTGACCGCGCCGGCCGCCACGCCCTCGAACGTCGCGGCACCGGACGCCGGCGAGGACGACGCGGTCCGCCCCCACGAGGCGCTCACCCCGCGTGAGCAGGACGTGCTGGCGCTCCTGGCCGAGGGCGCGGGCAATCGCGAGATCGCGAGCCGCCTGGGCGTGACCGAACACACGGTGAAGTTCCACCTGGGCGCGATCTTCGGGAAGCTTGGCGCGACGACCCGGACCGAGGCCGTGCGCCGGGCCATTCGCGCCGGCTGGGTGGCGCTGTAGCGATCGCGCGAGACCTCAGGTCGAACGACGCCGCCCCGTTCCGGCTGCTCACCGACGCTCTGATCGACCGGCCGATCGAGCGTCGGGTTCCGCGCGCCAACCCCGATCGCCATCTCGCCGGGACGCCGGTCGAGCTCGGCTGAGGGCCCCCGGCCGGCGTGCGATGATGGTCGCCCCCCGGGGTCCCGCCGGGGCTCCGGAGGCTTCGCCATGACCCGACGACAGGCGCTCTCGGCCACCACCGCACTCGCGATCACGGGCGCCGCCGCCCCCGCCGCGGCCGACGACCAGGCCGTGATCAGGATGCTCGACGATTTCGCCGCCGCCTGGAACCGCCACGACGTGGACGCGCTGATGGCCTGCATGGCCGCCGACTGCGCGTTCGAGACCTCGTCCGGTCCCGACGTCACGGGCTCGCGGCACGTCGGCCCGGCCGCGGTGCGCGCGGCGTTCGCGGACGTCTTCGAGACCTATCCGGACGCGCAGTGGAACCACCCGCGCCATTTCGTGGCCGGCCACCGCGCCGTCAGCGAGTGGACGTTCACGGGCACCACGAAAGCGGGGCGGCGCGTGGAAGTGAACGGCTGCGACGTCTTCACCCTGAAAGACGGGAAGATCGCGCTGAAGAACTCGTATCGCAAGCAGCGCGCGTGAGCGGCCCGCGGCCCGCGCCGCGGCGGGTCCGCCGCGCCCCTCCCCGCACGGAGACAGCAGCATGACGCCCATCGCTCCACCGATCCGCCGAGGGCGGACGGCCGCCCTCGGCGCGGCCGCGGCCGCGCTGGTCCTGGCGGCCCTGCCGGCCGCCGCCCAGGCCCCCGACCGGACGGCCCTCGACCGGCAGCTCGGCCGGATCTTCCAGGACGGCGCCTTCGCGCCGCCGTCGTTCGGCCCCGCGCGCTGGATGGCCGACGGCACCGCCTACACCACGGTGGAACCGGCCGCGAGCGGCGGCGGCTCCGACCTGGTTCGCTACGACGCGGCCAGCGGCGCGCGGACGGTGCTGGTCGCGGCCGCCCGGTTCGTGCCCGCCGGACGCACCGCGCCGCTCGACCTCGCCGACTACGCCTGGTCGGACGACGGCCGCCGCCTGCTCGTCTTCACGAACACCCAACGCGTGTGGCGGCAGCACACGCGCGGCGACTACTGGGTGCTGGATCTCGACGGCGGCCGCCTCCGGCAGCTCGGCGGCGACGCCCCGGCCTCCACGCTGATGTTCGCCAAGTTCTCGCCCGACGGCACGCGCGTGGCCTACGTGCGCGCGAACGACCTCTACGTCGAGCGCGTGGACGGCGGGCGGATCACGCGGCTGACCACCACGGGCAGCGAGACGATCGTGAACGGGACGTCGGACTGGGTCTACGAGGAGGAGCTGGGCGTCCGCGACGGGTTCCGCTGGAGCCCCGACGGCCGGCGCATCGCGTACTGGCAGTTCGACACGTCGGGCGTTGGCATCTTCACGCTCCTGAACAACACCGACACGCTGTATCCGGTCGTCACCCGCATCCCCTACCCGAAACCCGGATCGACCAATTCCGCAGCGCGCATCGGCGTCGTGGCCGCCGACGGCGGCACCACCACGTGGATGGCGACGCCGGACGACCCGCGCAACAGCTACCTGGCGCGGCTCGAGTGGCACGACGCGTCCACGCTCGCCATCCAGCAGCTCAACCGCCTGCAGAACCAGCAGGATCTCCTGACGGCCGACGCCACGACCGGCGCGGTCACCCGCGTGTTCCGCGATCGCAGCGAGGCCTGGGTGAACGTCGTGGACCGCGTCCACTGGGTGGACCAGGGCCGGAAGTTCCTGTGGACGAGCGAGCGCGACGGCTGGCGGCACGTCTACCTCGCCGCGGCGGACGGCGGCGCGACGGCGCCGGTCACGCGCTTCGAGGGCGACGTTCTTCAGCTGCTCGGGCCGGACGCCACCGACGGGTGGACCTACTTCACGGCCTCGCCCGACGACCCCAAGGCCAGCTATCTCTACCGCGCCCGACTCGACGGGCGCGGCGCCCCCGAGCGCCTGACGCCGGCGGACCAGCCCGGCTCGCACACCTACCGGCTGGCACCGGGCGGACGGCTGGCGTTCCACACCTACTCGCGCTTCGACGTGCCGCCCGTCGTGGACGTGATCGAGCTGCCGTCCCACCGCGTGCTGCGCACGCTCACCGATCCGTCGGCCCTCAGGGCGGCCCTCGCTCCGATCGTCCAGCCGCCGGTCGAGTTCTTCACCGTGGAGATCGGCGAGGGACTCTCGATGGACGGCTGGATGCTGAAGCCGTCCACGTTCGATCCCGCGAAGCGCTACCCGCTGCTCGTCTACGTGTACGGCGAACCGGCGAGCCAGACCGTGGTGGACCGATGGCAGGGCAACACGGGCCTCTTCCACCGCGCGCTGGCCGAGGCCGGCTACGTGGTGGTGAGCATGGACAACCGCGGCACGCCGGCACCCAAGGGCGCCGCCTGGCGGCAGTCGGTCTACGGCGCGGTGGGCGATCTGTCGTCGAAGGACCAGGCCGCCGGGGTCCGGGCGCTCCTGGCGCGGCACCCGTTCCTCGATCCGGCGCGCGTCGGCGTGTGGGGCTGGAGCGGTGGCGGATCGAACACGCTGAATGCCATGTTCCGCTTCCCCGACGTCTTCTCGGTGGGCGTGTCGGTGGCGCCGGTACCGGACCAGACGCTCTACGACACCATCTACCAGGAACGCTACATGGGCCTGCCGGACGCGAACGCCGCCGGCTACCGCCTGGGCTCGCCCATCCACTTCGCGGAAGGCCTGCGGGGCGATCTGCTCGTGATCCACGGCTCCGGCGACGACAACGTGCACGTGCAGGGCACCGAGCGGCTGGTGAACCGGCTCGTGGAGCTCGGCAAGCCGTTCGACCTGATGATCTACCCGAATCGCACGCACGCGATCGCCGAGGGGCCCGGCACGACCGTGCACGTCTACCGGAAGATCGCGAAGTACTTCGTCGATCACCTGCCGCCGGGCCCCCGATGAAGGTCGCGATCGTCGGCGGCCCGGGCATCGGCAAGAGCACGCTCGTGCGCCAGCTCGGGGACCTGTACCATCACGGGTCCTACGGCGAGGGCGAGCAGGGCGTGTGGGATCCGCGCGTGCTCGCCGACATCGAGGCCGGACGGAATCCCGTGGGCGTCACGGCGTACTTCGCCTGGCTCTACGACGCCAACTACCGCGACGCCGCCGCGCACGACCGCCCGGACAAGGTGATCTTCTTCGAGGGCGCGCGGATCACGCTCGAGGCGCACATCCCGGAGTATCCGGAGGCATGCCACGACGAACTCCGCAAGGTGCTCGCCATCGGCGACCACTGGAATCCGGACAAGGTGATCGTCCTCACGTCCAGCACGGACACGATCGAGAAGCACATCCGCCTGCGCGCGCGGCCGCACGAGAAGGCCGAGGAGATGGTGCGGCGCTTCCGCCTGATCGACGCCGAGTTCCGGCGGCTCGCCCCGCACTCCCCCAACACCGTCGTCGTCGATCGCGACCACCGCGAGTTCCACGAACGCGCCGGCCTGCTGCACGTGATCCAGGCCGCGGGCCTGCCGCCGTTTCGCGAGATTCCCTACCGGGCGATGGATCGCTTCGAGCCGGCCTGAGCGCGCCGCCTCCGCCGATGCCGATGTCCGCGCCGGTCGTCCCGCCTCCGCCGCCGCCCCGCCGCTGGTGGCTCATCCTCATCGCCGCGCTCGTCATCGTGGCGTGGTGGCCGCCCGAGGGCGGGAAGAGCCTGGCGATCACGTTCGTCAACTGGGCCGTCGATCCCGGCGGACGCCTGCCCGTCCTGCCCTCGCAGCTGCCGCTCGGTCTCGGTGACGACCCGGCGGCCGTGGAGCTCCGGGACGCCATGGTCCGCGAGTACGACGCCCGCTACGCCGAGGGCGGCTGGACCCGGCGCCGGCTCGCGCTCAAGGTGGCGGGCGATCCGATCCGGCCGCCGCTGATGCGGCAGCTCCTCACGGCCGCCGCCGTGGGACTGGTGATGCTGGCGTGGCGCTGGAGCGGACGCCCCTGACGCCCCTTCCGATCGATCCGCACCTGCCGGCCGTGACGGCCGCCCTGGGCCAGCAGCGCGCCCTGGTGCTCGTCGCCGATCCGGGCGCGGGCAAGACCACGCGGGTGCCGCCCGCGATCCTCGCGGCCGGCCGCGTGCTGGTGCTGCAGCCCCGCCGCGTGGCCGTGCGCGCGGTGACGGCGCGCATCGCCGCCGAGCGCGGCTGGACGGTCGGCCGTGAGATCGGCTGGCAGATGCGATTCGACCGGCGGCTGGCCGCCGACACGCCCCTCGTGGTGGTGACCGAAGGCATCCTCACGGCGCGCCTCCAGCAGGACCCGCTGCTGTCCGACGTCACGACCGTCGTCCTCGACGAGTTCCACGAGCGCAGCATCCACGCCGACCTGGGCCTGGCGCTCGTCCGGCAGGCCTGGCTGGCGCGGGACGACCTGCGGATCCTGGTGATGTCGGCCACGATCGATCCGGTGCCCGTCGCGCGGTTCCTCGGCGACTGCCCCGTCCTCACCGTGGGCGCCGCGCGGCATCCCCTGGCCATCGAGTACGCGCCCGGCGAGGACGTGCCCGCCGCGGTCCGGCAGGTGTGGCCGCGCTCCACGGGCCAAGTGCTCTGCTTCCTGCCCGGACGGCGCGAGATCGATCGCGCGGCCGAGGCCCTCGCCGCCGACTCCGGGGATCGGGACGTGGTGCGGCTCCACGGCTCGCTCGACGCGGCGGCCCAGGACGACGCCCTGACGCCGGGGTCCCGGCGGCGCGTGATCCTGGCCACGAACATCGCCGAGACGTCGCTGACGGTGCCCGGCGTCGCCACGGTGGTGGACGCCGGCCTGGTGAAGGTCGCGCGCTACGACGCCGGTCGCGGCATCGACGCGCTCGTGACGGAGCGGGTCACGGCCGACAGCGCGGATCAGCGGGCGGGCCGGGCGGCGCGCCTCGGCCCCGGGCTGGTGCGGCGCCTGTGGGACAGGTGCGATCGCCTGCGCCCGTCGCGAGAGCCCGACATCGCACGCATCGATCTCGCCGGCCCCGTGCTGGATCTCCTGGCGTGGGGCGCCGACCCGTGGACCTTCGAGTGGTTCGAGGCGCCGCCGGAGCACGCGCTGGCCGCCGCGGTGCGCCTCCTGGCGAGGCTCGGCGCCACGAGCGGAGACGACCGGCGGCCCGTGCTCACCGATCTGGGCCGCCGTCTGCACCGGCTGCCGGCGCACCCGCGGCTGGCGCGGATCCTCGTCGAGGGCGGCGGGGCGCCGAACGTCGCGGCGGCGTGCGCGCTCCTCTCCGACCGCCGCGGCGACGCGCCCGGCGGCGCGGCCACGACGTCGTGCGATCTCCTCCCGGCGCTGGATCGCTTCGACCGCGAGCCGCAGGAGCGGCGGCAGCTGGCCCGGGCCCTGGCCCACGCGGCCGGAGCGGCCTCCGACGCACGGCCCGTCGGGGAGGCGGTCCTCCGCCGCGCGATCTACGCCGGCTACGGCGATCGGCTGGCCCGGCGCCGTCCCGGCAGCCCGGACAAGGTGGTGCTGGCGTCGGGCCACGGCGCGGTGATGGGCGGCGAGTCGGGCGTCCGCGACGGGGAGTTCCTGGTGGCCTTGGACGTGAGCGCCGCCGCCCGGGCCGGCGTGGCCGAGGCGCGCGTGCGCCTGGCGTCGCGGGTGGAACCCGAGTGGATCGTCCCCACCGGCGTCACGGTCGCGCACCGCCTGGACGACGCGACGGGCCGCGTGAAGGCCCTGGAGATCGCCACCGTGGACGCCCTGGTGGTGCGCGAGCGCCCGGTGCCCGTCGATCCCGCGGCGGCGGCCGCGCTCCTGGCCGACGCGTGGCTGGCGCGCCCGCGCGATCCCGCCGCGACGGCCCTCACCCGCCGGCTCGCCTTCGCGGCGCTCGACGTCGACCTGCCCTCGATCGTGCGGCTCGCGGCCCACGCGGCCGATCGCGTGGACGCCATCGACCCGGCCGCGCACCTGCCGCGCGAGATCGCGCGGCGGCTGGCGGAGCTGGCGCCCGAGTCGATCCCGGTGCCGAGCGGCCGGCGCGCGCCGGTCGAGTACCGTGACGACGGCACGGTGGTCGCGTCCGTGAAGCTGCAGGAGCTCTTCGGCCTGGCCGACACGCCCACGCTCGGGCCGCGCCGCGTGCCCGTGACCTTCGCGCTCCTCGCGCCGAACGGCCGGCCGGTGCAGATGACGCGCGACCTCCGCAGCTTCTGGCACGGCGCCTACCAGGAGATTCGCGGGGAGTTGCGCGGCCGCTATCCGAAGCACCCGTGGCCGGAGGATCCGTGGACGGCCACGCCCACGCACCGCACGACCCGCGGCGCGGAACGGGCGGGACAGAAGCCGAGGCGTTGACGTCGAGGTCATCGGCGCGCTCCACTGGCGGCATCGCACTCCTGACCGGCCCCTGGCCGGCGGCGCCTGCCGCGGGGTGGGCCAGGATTCCGCAGGCCCCGCGGGGGAAAATCCCGAGAGACGCGCGACGTCACCCGATGTCTCCGCCTGCGGACGGGAGGGCAACCGGCGTCTCCCTCGGGGATCCGCGCGTTTCCGCCGACCGGGGACCGCGCTCGAAAGGCCTGTCTCCGGATGTCCGGCGGCACCCGGATTGCTACTCTTATGGCGATCCGCTGGGTACCTGCATGCGCCACGACACCCTGACCCGTTCCCTGCTCGCGTCGGCCGCCCTCGCCGCGCTGAGCTTCGCCGCCCTGGGGGTCGCGCCGGCCAACGCCCAGGTGCCGTCGTATGCCCCCGCGGGTTGGACCGACGGCGTGAAGCTTCCCGAGGCCGAAGACACCAATCCCGACCCGAACATCGTCGAGGTCACGCTCACCGCCAAGATCGCCGAGGTGGAGGTGTCGCCCGGCAAGACGGTCAAGGCCTGGACCTACAACGGCGTCCTGCCGGGCCCCCTCATCAAGGGGAAGGTGGGCGACCGCCTCATCGTCCACCTGAAGAACGAGCTGGATCAGCCCACCACCATCCACTGGCACGGCATCCGGCTGCCGATCGAGATGGACGGCGTCCCCGACATCACGCAGCCTGCCGTCAAGAAGGGCGAGACGTTCACCTACGACTTCATCCTGCGCGACGCCTCCTTGTACTGGTACCACCCGCACTACGAGTCGGCCGCGCAAGTCGGCTACGGGCTGTACGGGCCGTTGCTCGTGGAGGACCCGAACGACGGCGTCGGCGTGCCCGACACGGTGACGATCGTGCTGAGCGACATCGGGTTCGACAGCAGCGGGACGCTGGAGCCCGCCGACAGCGGCGGGTCGGCTGGCATGGTGTTCGGGCGCGAGGGCGCCTACGTGCTGGTGAACGGCCGCACGCGGCCCACGATCCGCGCCCGCTCCGGCGCCCCGCAGCGGTGGCGGATCGCGAACATGGCGAAGAGCCGCTTCTTCTACCTGGACCTGGACGGCCAGGAGTTCACGGTGATTGGCGAGGACGGCGGCCTGCAGGAATCCCCCACGAAGACGGGCATCCTGCTCGTGACCTCGGGCGAGCGCAAGGACGTGATCGTCCGCCCCACCGGCAAGCCCGGCTCGGAGCTCACGCTGCGGGCCATGCTCTACAACCGCGGCTACGGCTCGATCGAGTACCGCAGCGTCGAGGACATCATGACGGTGGCCCTCTCGCCGGAGCCGACCGTCACGGACGTGAAGCTCCCCGAGATCCACCGCACGCTCGTCCCGCCGCCCACCGCGGGCGCCACGCCGGTGCCGATGGTGTTCACGCTGCCGCCGCAGGAAGCCGGCAAGTCCGAGTTCAGGATCAACGGCGTGCCCTACTGGAAGGCCAAGCCGTTCCAGGCCAAGCTGGGCGAGACGCAGCTGTGGACGGTGCAGAACGACACGGACTGGGACCACCCGTTCCACCTGCACGGCTACTTCTTCATGGTGGTGGACGAGAAGGGCGAGCCGCTCCGGCCCATGGTGTGGAAGGACACGGTCAACATCCCGATGAAGACCACGGCGCGCATCCTGGTGACGTTCGACGAGCGCCCGGGCACGTGGATGATTCACTGCCACATCCTGGACCACGCCGAAGGCGGGCTGATGGGCACCGTGCAGGTGGGTCCCGGCGAACCCGTCGCGCACACGCACGCGCCGCCGAAGAAGCCCTGACGCGTGCGGGCGTGGCCGCCAGCGAGCGGAGCGCGACGCCGTTGGCTCGGATCCTCCCCGGATTCGCCTCGTGAACGACCACCTGGACCGGCTCGAAGCCCACATCCGCGAGGCCTTTCGGGACACGCCTGCCCCTGACCCCGCGGATCTGCGCAGCGGGAACGAGGGCGACGAGCCGTTCCTGCTCGAGGCGGAGTTCCGGCACGTCCCGGCCTGGCAGGAGGTGGACGCCGCCTTCATCGACCGGGCACCGGATGGCTTCGGCTCGGCACTGGCGTTCTTCTCGAGCGCCGCGTTCCGCTACTACCTGCCGGCGTACCTGGTGGCGGACCTGCGGGGCCGGTTGCGTCAGGCCGAACCGCTCTTCTACCTGTGGCACGGACTGCTCGATGCCCAGCGCCACACACCCGTGAACGAACGCCGCTACGGGAGCTGGACGTGGTTCGAGGCCATCTCCGACCGCTTCCGCGCCTTCACGCCGGCCGAGGCGGCAGCCATCGTCGCGTACCTGCGCTTCAAGGCCGACCACGACGAGCTCGGGCTCGACCGGCCGAAGATCGCCGAGGCGCTCCGGAACTACTGGCTCACCGATCGGACGTAGGCGTCGGGGCCTGCGCCGTACGGCGGGGCGCGCCCACTGGACCTGAGGACGTCTCGCCGCGAGTCGTGACTGGCCGACTCGACTCCTCGCGCGGGGCCGGAGCGATCCACGCGGCCAGGGAGGCACTCGACCTCGCCAGCCATTCCGACTGCGGCTTTGCCTGGGGCGAGGCCGACGCGGCGCAGGCCTGGGGCGAGGCGTTCTTCGCCAACGGTGAGTTTCCCCTCGCCCGGCGCGCGTTCACCCGCGCCCCTCGAGGTGCGCCGTCGCATCGAACATCCAGGGATCTCGGAGACCGAGCGCTGGCTCGCTCGTTCGGAGTAGCCGCTGCAGTGACGCGCCTGGCGCTGGTGCGCGCTGCGCAGGCCAAGCACAGGCGCGGGGCGTGAACGATGCGCTTTCGTCGCACGTCGGCGCGATTACGAGGCGCGTGAGAGCACGCTCATGCCGGGACGCCGGACCGTGGCGAGATCGGCACAGCCCTCGGCGACACCTGGTGCGCAGGCGGGGATCCCGGACGGCGGCGACTATGAGTCGTCGTCGAGCGGAGTTCCGACACTCGCACCGGGAGGCGGGCGACACGCGCTGCAGGGGATGGGGGCCCCCAGAAGCGCTTTGGACGGCAGGACACCTCGCCGGGAGGTGCGGGTGACCGACGCGACTCATCGGAGCCGACGGCCGGGTTCCCCGCCTGCGCGACCGCGGCGTGACAGCGGTCGCCATCCGTTATCGGGGCGGTCCGCGCCGGCCTCTCGTCAGGCTGACGTACCCTAAGAGCGACGTGCCCCTCCTGACGTTCGACCATCTCCACCACGCCTACGGCCACCTGCCCCTGCTCGACGACGTGTCGCTGGCCATCGAGCCCGGCGAGCGGACGGCCCTCATCGGCCGGAACGGCACCGGCAAGTCCACGCTGCTGAAGATCGTGAGCGGCGAGATCGCGCCCGACAAGGGCGTCGTGTGGCGCGGGCCGGCGACGCGGGTGGCGCGGCTCGAACAGGACGTGCCGCTGGACACGCACGACAGCGTCTTCGATGTCGTCGCCCAGGGCCTCGGGGATCTGAGCACGCTCGTCGCGGCCTATCATCACGCCGCCGTGGACGTGGCCCACGGCGTGGACGGCGCGCTGGAGCGCATGGGCCGGCTCCAGCACGAGCTCGAAGAGAAGGACGGCTGGACGCTGGAGCAGCGCGTCGAACTCGTCCTCACGCGGCTGGACCTGCCCGCCGACGCCCCCGTGGACACACTCTCGGGCGGCTGGCGTCGGCGCGTGCTCCTCGCACAGGCGCTCGTGGCCTCGCCGGACGTGCTGCTCCTGGACGAGCCCACGAACCACCTGGACATCGAGGCCATCGAGTGGCTCGAGACGTTCCTGGCCTCCTACGCGGGCGCGGTGCTCTTCGTCACGCACGACCGCGCGTTCCTGGAGCGGCTCGCCACGCGGGTCATCGAGCTGGATCGCGGGCGCCTCACCTCCTGGCCCGGCGACTACGCCACGTTCCTCAGGAAGAAGGAGGAGTGGCTCGCCAACCAGGCCATCGCCGAGCAGAAGTTCGACAAGAAGCTCGCCGAGGAGGAAGCCTGGCTGCGCCGTGGGATCAAGGCGCGCCGCACGCGCGATGAGGGCCGGAAGCTGCGCCTGCTGGAGATGCGCAAGGAGCGCGCGGCCCGGCGGGCGCAGATGGGCACGGTGGCCCTCTCGATCGAGCAGGCGGAGACGTCGGGCCGTCTCGTGTTCGCCGTGGAAGGCCTCTCGAAAGCCTTCGACGGAACGCCGGTCGTCGCGGGCTTCTCCACGCGCGTGATGCGCGGAGACCGGATCGGCCTCATCGGCCCGAACGGCGCCGGCAAGACCACGCTGCTCCGCCTGCTCCTGGGCGACCTGGCGCCGGACGCCGGCACGGTGGAGCGCGGCGCCAACGTGCAGATCGCCTACTACGACCAGCAGCGCGAGCAGCTCGATCCCGAGCGCACGGTCGTGGACACGGTGGGCGACGGCAACGACCGGGTGACCGTCGGGGGGCGTGTCCGGCACGTCCACGGCTACCTGGAGGACTTCCTGTTCTCGCGCGAGCGGGCGCGATCGCCGGTGAAGGCGCTGTCCGGAGGCGAGCGGAACCGCCTGCTCCTGGCGCGCCTCCTGACGCGGCCCGCCAACGTGCTGGTGCTGGACGAGCCCACGAACGACCTCGATCTCGAGACGCTCGAACTGCTCGAGGCGCAACTGGTCGAGTGGCCGGGCACGCTCCTGCTGGTCAGCCACGATCGGCGGTTCCTGGACCACGTGGTGACGAGCACGCTCGCCTTCGAGGGGCACGGGACGATCGTCGAGTACGTGGGCGGCTACGAGGACTGGCTGCGCCAGCGCCCGGCCGCGGTCGTGGACCCGCCCCCGGCGGCGTCCCCCGCGCGCAGGGACCTGCCGCCGGCCCCGGCGGCAGGTCCGGACGCGCCGGCGCCCGCGTCGGCGGCACCACGCAAGGCCACGAACAAGGAGCGGCTGGAGCGCGAGGCCCTGCCGGCCAGAATCGACGCGCTCGAGAGCGAGCAGCGCCGCCTCACCGCTGATATCCACGCGCCGGACTTCTACAAGAAGCCGGCGGCCGAGATTCACGCGGTCATGGCCCGCCTGGAGGCGCTGCCCGGCGAGATCCTGGCCGCGTACGCCCGCTGGGAGGAGCTGGATGCCCTCCGCTGACGGGCCGGACACTTTCCGTCCGCCATCCGCCGGGGCGCCGGTGTAGAGTAGGGCGCCTCGTGAGCGACACTCAGCCGTCCCGCCGGTGGTCGATGCGCCGGGCCCTTCGCGCGGGCTGGCGGCCGGCGCTCGTCGTGGGAGCGCTCGTCGTGGCCACCCTGGCGGCGGGGATGTCGGTCGCGCCGGCCCTCGCGAGCCCGGCCGAGTACGAGGAAACGCAGTCCGCCGAAAGCGAACGCGATTTCGTGGCGCCGGCCTCCGGGTCCGTCGACGCCGTGCCTGCGATGGCGGCGCGCGATCTCGGCCCGCACGGCCCGGACGCCGCCGCCCTGCCCGCCCCCGTCCTCGACGTCCCCGAGAACCCACCCGAGCGCGCCTGACGGCCAGCCGTTCGTCGGGCGGCCCCGCCCTGGCGCACCTCGTGTGCCCGAGGGTCGAGGAGCCGCTCGTGGTTCGACGTCAGGCGGCGTGCGCCCTCCGGTGCACGCCAGGGTTCCGCCGGGAGGCTCTCATCCATGTTCTCGCGTCTGTTTCGGTTCGATCTGTCCAACCTGCGCGGCGACCTCTTCGGCGGCGTGACCGCCGGCATCGTCGCCCTGCCGCTGGCGCTGGCGTTCGGCGTCCAGAGCGGCCTTGGCGCCGCGGCCGGCATCTATGGCGCCATGGCGCTCGGCCTCGTGGCGGCCTGGCTCGGCGGCACGCCGGCCCAGGTGAGCGGGCCCACCGGCCCGATGACGGTCGTGAGCTCTGCCGTCGCCGCCAACGTGGCGTCGCGGGCCGAGACCCCGGAGCAGGCGCTGGGCGCCGTGTTCCTGACCTTCTTCGTGGCTGGCGTGTTCCAGGTGGGGCTGGGCCTGATGCGGGTCGGCAAGTACATCCGCTACGTGCCGTACCCGGTGGTGTCGGGCTTCATGTCCGGCATCGGCACGATCATCATCCTCCTGCAGGTCTTCCCCATCCTCGGGCACGCCTCGCCCGGCGCCGTCATCGACGTCCTCCTCCGGATCGGCCAGCCCCTGTCGGCCATCAACCCGCTCACCGTGGCGCTGGCGGCCCTCACCTACGGCGTGATCGTGGCGCTGCCGCGCGTGACGAAGGCCATTCCCGCGACGCTCGTGGCCCTGCTGGGCGTGACGGGCCTCTCGGTGGTGCTCGGCTGGGACGTGCCCCGCATCGGCACGATTCCCGGCGGCCTGCCGGCGCTGCAGCTGGCGGGCTTCTTCGGTATCGAGGCCCACCTGTGGAGCACGATCGTGAGCGACGGCATCGCGCTTGCGGCGCTCGGCGCGATCGACTCGCTGCTGACGTCGCTCGTGGCCGACAGCATGACGCGCACCCGCCACGACAGCGAGCAGGAGCTCCTCGGGCAGGGCCTGGGCAACATGGCGGCGGCCCTCATCGGGGGCCTGCCCGGCGCGGGCGCGACGATGCGCACGGTGGTCAACATCGGCAGCGGCGGCAAGACGCGCATCAGCGGCATGGTGCACGGGCTGCTGCTCCTGGCCGTGCTCCTGGGCCTCGGGCGCTTCGCCGCCTACGTGCCGCTGGCGGTGCTGGCCGGCATCCTGGTGTCGGTCGGCCTGAGCATCATGGACCGGCGCGGCATTCAGCAGCTCCGCCACGTGCCGCGCGCGGACGCGGCGGTCCTGGTGCTGGTGCTCGTGTTCACGGTGTTCTTCGATCTCATCCAGGCGGTGGCGCTCGGCGTGGCCGTGGCGTCGCTGCTCTTCCTGAAGCGCATGGGCGAGGAGTCGTCGGAGCGGTCGCGCATCGCGGGGCTCGAGGCCTTCGTCCGTGAGCCGGATCACCCGGACGAGGCGGCCCAGTTCGGCGAGATCGCGGGTATGGTCACGGTGAAGCACCTGCACGGCCCGCTGCACTTCGGCTTCACCTCCGCCCTCCAGGAGCTCGCGGCGTCGCTGCCCTCGTCGCCGTACGTGGTCATCCGCATGGCCGACGTGCCGTTCATCGACCAGAGCGGCCTGAACGCGCTGTTCGACATCGTCGCCGACCTGCAGTCACGGGGCACCGAGGTGTTCTTCACCGAGATGTGGAGCCAGCCGTCGCGGATGCTGCGGGACGCGGGACTGGCCCCGGGCGTGGTGCCGGGAACCCACGTCCTGTCCGACGTCGCCGACGTCGTGTCCGTGATTCACCGGCTGCGCAAGGGCGCCGCGGCGCCGCCGTTCAGGCCGGCTCCCCAGGCCCGCACGTCGATCCCCCAGAACGCCGACCTCGAGCAGACGCTCCTGGCGCGCAATCGCGAGTGGAGCGCCCGGATGCAGCGCGACAACCCGGACCTCTTCGCCGAGCTGGCGAGGCACCAGCAGCCTTTCTGCCTGTGGATCGGCTGCAGCGACTCGCGCGTGCCGCCCGACGTCATCACCGGCACGACGCCCGGCGACATGTTCATCCACCGCAACGTCGCCAACATGGTGGTGCACACGGACATGAACCTGATGAGCGTCGTGGACTACGGGGTGTCGGTGCTGGGCATCAACGACATCATCGTGTGCGGCCACTACGGGTGCGGCGGCGTGAAGGCGGCGATGGGGCCGGAACTGGGCGGCCTGGCCGGCACGTGGGTCCGCCACATCCGCGACGTCATCCGCCTGCGGAAGGCGGAGCTCGAGGCGATCCCCGAGCCGGAGAAGCGCTTCGAGCGCCTCGTGGAGCTGAACGTGGTCGAGCAGGTCTACGACCTGAGCCGGACCGTCGTGTTGCGGCAGGCCTGGGCGGCGGGCCGGCCGGTCCGTATCCACGGATGGGTCTACCGCCTGTCGGACGGCCTCATCACGGACCTCGGCATCCCCGTGACCGGACCCGTCGAGACGGCGCCGCTGCTGCACGCGGCGGATGCCCCGGCCGCGACCTGACGGCGCCGGCGCCGGACCGCCGCCCTCCGGCGGCCCGGAGACACGGCGCGACATCGCGCGAGCCGGGCGCGGGCGTAGAATGCAAGCCCCGCCGCATCGCGACGGGGAACTGGGAGGACGTCGGTATGACGAGGATCGCGAGCCTGGCGGTGTGCCTGGCCCTGTCGGCCGGGCCGGCCATCGCGCAGGTCGGCAAGCCCGTGGGCGAGACGGTGGAACTGGAGTATCTGACGCACAGCGAGGTCGCGGCCAAGATGGCCGCGGGCATGACGTCGGTGCTCATCGTGAACGGCGGCACCGAGGAGCGCGGACCGCAGAACATCCTCGGCGGGCACACGATCATGTCGCGCGCCACGGCCATCGACGTCGCGAAGCGTCTCGGCAACGCCCTGGTGGCCCCGGTGATGCCCATCGACGTGGGCGCCACCGGCGTGCAGGAGGGCACGAACACGCCCGGCGGCATCACCCTGCCGCCCGAGGTCTTCAAGCAGCTCAAGATCGCCGAGATCGAGAGCATGGCCTGGAGCGGCTTCACGCACATCTTCGTGATGGGCGACCACGGCGGCGGGCAGCGCCAGATGAAGGAAGCGGCCGAGGAGATGGACGCGAAGTGGGCGCCCAAGGGCATCCGCGTCCACTACGTACCGGACTTCTACACGAAGTACCAGGACGACGTGCAGATGTACCTCTACGAGCACAAGCTGCCCGTGGGCGGGCACGGCGCCGTGATGGACACCTCGAAGATGCTGTACCTGGAGCCCTCGCCAGGCGCCTACGTCCGGCCCATCTACAAGACGGTGCCCTTCGATCCCACCGGCCAGACGCCGGAGGAGTGGAAGGCCGCCCGCGACGCGCGGATGGCGCGCGAGGCCGCCATTGCCGCCGGCCAGACGCCGCCCGCCCGCCAGGGCGGCCAGCGTCGCGCCCCGAATCCCAACGCCCCGCCGCGCGTGAACAACGGTCTCACCGGCGACCCGCACCCCTCCACGAAAGAGCTCGGCAAGATCTTCCAGGAGTTCGGCGTGAAGAACACCGTCGCGCAGATTCAGCGGATCATGGCGGGGGGGAGTCAGTAGCGCGGCTCGGGGCCCGTGGCCCGGGATTCGGTTGTCGGAGAACGGCGTCACGCCGCACATCAACCGAGGGCGCGCCTCACGGCGCGCCCTCGTCGTCTATTCGGAGGCCCTGCCCCGGGCCCCGGGACCCGGGACCCGCGGCTCGAGCCGCTCCAGCGTCAGTACGGCGGCTCGTAGTACATCCACGCCGCCGGATTCGCGTCGTCCCACTGGCAGCGCATGGGCGAGAAGAGCCAGTTCTGGCCGATGTCGCCGATCGGCGCGCCGGGAGGCGCGGGCGACGGGTTGATGATCTTCGCCGGGTCGCCGCTCGGGCGCTCGAGGAAGCGCTTGATGTCGGCGGCGAGCAGGGTCTGCTGCGCCTGATCCGGCTCGGGCTTGCCGGCGAGGCCCGTGCGCATGCGGTCGCCCAGCTGCTGCAGCTTGAAGGACGCGACGGCGCGGACCTGGCCGTTCTGGCTGGCCATCGCGAGCCACGTCAGCCGGTCCACGAGCACCCGCTCGGTGGCGCGCCGCACCTCCGCCTCGTACGGCGTGGCCGTCGCGGCGTCGAAGGTCGCCTTCACGAAGCGGTCGACCACCTCTTCCAGGCCGGGCAGCGACGGATCCACGGCGTGCTGGGCGACCATTCTGGCCGAGCGGTCCGGCTGCAGCACGAACCCGATGGTGACTTCGGCCGCGATCGACGCCGGGTTCACCGGATCGAACGCCTCGCCCGTCGTGCGCGGGAAGAGCTCGCGGTGCAGCCCGTAGCCGGGCGGCCGCGGCGGAATCGCCTCGAGGATCTGCTTCGACAGCGTGAGCTCCGAGGGCGCCAGCGTGGCGGCGAGCGCCTCGAGCGCCTTGCGCTGGTTCGCGGCGGTCTCCCATTTCACGGGCGTCCGGCCGTCGCCGCGCATGGCGTACACGAAGTCCTGGCCGCCGAGCATCGACGAGGCGCTCTCCACCGCGTAGCGGTGGTACATGTAGATCGGGACCAGCGGCTCCTCGATCATGGTCATGGCGACGCCCTTGCGGATCGTCTTCTCGCCGATCCGGTTCAGCGCCGCCCGGCGCACCTTCATCAGGCGCGTGAGCTCGTCGGCCTGGTTGACGCCGTTGGACCACTGTTCGGTCCGCGGGTGGATGTCGGTGTCCTGGTTGGTGAAGTAGCGCAGGTCCTGCCCCCACGCGTCGTCGATGATCTTGTCGAGGGCGGCGTTCTCGTCGGCGCCCGCCGGGAACTGCCGGTAGCCGAAGTTGATGGCCACCTTGTCCCAGTCGCCGATGCGCGCCGGGTAGGCGTTCGAGATGTCGATGGTGCCGTCGGCCTTCAGCTCCTCGAGCGGGTGCGGATAGTCCATCACCGAGATCCAGCCCTTCGTGCTGTCGTAGTAGTTGTGGCCGAGGCCCAGCGTGTGGCCCACCTCGTGGGCCGAGAGCTGGCGGATGCGCTTCAGCGCCGTCTCGTACAGGATCGAGGGGCGCTCGGTGCCGGTCTCGTAGGGCGAGAGCAGGCCCTCGAAGATCATGTAGTCCTGCCGGTCGCGCAGCGAGCCCAGCGTGACGGTGGCCTTGATGATCTCGCCCGTGCGCGGATCGCTCACCGAGCCGCCGGAACTCCAGCCGCGGGTCGAGCGGTGCACCCAGTTGATCATGTTGTAGCGGATGTCCATCGGATCGGCGTCGCCGGGCAGCGGCGCCACCACGAAGGCGTTCCTGAAGCCGGCCGCCTCGAACGCCTGGTTCCACCACATCGCGCCCTCGATGAGGGCCTGCTGCACGTCGGCGGGCGCGCCGGGATCCACCCAGTAGCGGATCGGCTCGACCGGCTCGCTGATGGCGGCGTTCGGATCCTTCTTCACCAGGCGGTGGCGGCGGATGTAGCGGAACTGGATCGAGTCGCCGATCGGCTGGCTGAAGTCCACGAACGTCGTGCCGCCGTAGCCGGCGCGGGGATCGTCGTTCCTCGGGCGGAAGTTGGCGTCGGGCAGTTCGACGAAGGACATGTGCTCGCGCAGCGTGACCGCGTCGGCGGTGGGCGTGACGCTGGCCACCGTGCCGCTGAAGAGGCCGCCGCCGAAGCCGCCGCCGCCCCCGCCGCCCGCCATGCCGATCGGCGCCGGGCCCTGGGTCGGGCCGCCGCCACCCCCGCGGCCGCCGCCCGCCGCCTCGTTCACGAAGGTGAGGGTCATGTCCACTTCGGTGTTCTTCGGGAAGCCCTTCGTGTTCGGCAGGAAGAACGCGGTCCGCGAGCGGTCCACGCGGTAGGTGCCGGGCCTGAGGCCGCGCACGGCGCCGTGGACGTCGCGCAGGAAGAAGTCGGTGGCGTCCACCAGCAGGCGGCCGTTCGACTCGGCCGCCACGGTGAAGCCCCACAGGATCGATCGGGCGAAGGAGTCGGCCACCGACCGCCGCTCCAGGGGATTGGTCGCCGTCGAGCGGAACGCCTGGTTCCCCTGCACGAGCAGCACGCGGGGACCGACGCGCTGGAAGGTCACGATGCGGCCCTGGCCGCCCTGGCCGCGGTCCAGCCCGAGGTCGTTCGAGCCCAGGCCGGCCGACAGGCCGGTGGAGAGCAGGAACTCACGGTCGAGCCAGGGGATCTCCATCAGCATCGTGCCGGCACGCTCGTCCCAGTACAGGGGCACGAAGCCGTCGATCTTGCGGAGGTTGGCGGTCCGGTCTTCGACAGTGGGCGGGGGACCGGTGCGCGCGGGAGGCGCCTGCTGGGCGCCGAGCGGCGCCAGCGCCGCCAGGGTCAGGACGACGACCGGAAGGAATCGCTTGGACATCTGGGTTTCCTCGCCGTCGGGAAGACGCGGGCGCGGCACTCCGGCGACGCGCGCGTGACGGCGGGCCGATGATACCCCGGGTCCGCGCCGCCGCCGGCCGTCGCCGCCTGCATCGGACGTATGCTGACGGCCCATGACGTTCGTGCTCGCCCTGAGCGGGCTGGGCCTGCTCCTGGCCGGCGGCTTCGCGCTGCGGCTCGCGGTCCCGGCACTCGGGCGCCTGCTGTTGCCGGTCCCGCTGCTGGCCGGTCTCCTCGGCCTGGCCGCCGGACCGCATGGGCTGGGTCTCGTGCCGGCGGACGTCCTCGCCGTGTGGTCGGCCGCGCCGGCCGCCCTCATCACCCTGGTCTTCGCGGCGCTCTATCTCGGCGCGCCCGTGCCGTCCTTCCGCGCCGTGGCAGGGGACGCGCTGCCGCTGGCCCGCTTCTCGATGGTGACGGCGCTGGGACAGTACGTCGTCGGCTTCCTCGTGACCGCGCTGGTCCTCACGCCGGTGTTCGGCGTGTCGCCGCTCTTCGGCTGCCTGATCGAGGTGGGCTTCTCGGGCGGGCACGGCACCGCCAGCGCGATGACGGCGGTGTTCGACGGGCTGGGCTTCCCCGCCGGCGGTCCGCTCGGCCAGATGTCGGCCACGATCGGGCTCATCGCCGGCGTGCTGGGCGGCCTCGCCCTCATCCAGTGGGGCGTGGCCCGCGGGCACGCGTCCGCGATCGGCGACGCGTCGGTGTCCCTGCCGGACGCCGCGCGGCGTCCGGTGCCGCCCGAGGCACGGCGGCCCGTGGCCCTGGGCACCGTGCCGGCGGCCATGATCGAACCCCTGGCCCTCCACCTCGCGGTGCTGTCGCTCGCCGTCCTGGCCGGGTGGGCCTTGTGGTCGGGACTCCGCGCGATGGGCCCGGCCTTCGACGGGTTCCCGCTGTTCCCCATGGCCATGATCGGCGGCATGTTCGTGCAGGCCGCCGCGGATCGCACGGGCCTGGCCGCGTGGCTGGACCGCGGATCGTTCGAGCGCCTGATGGGCCTGTCGCTCGATCTCCTCGTCACCGCCGCGGTGGCCTCGATGCGCCTCGATCTGGTGGCGCAGTACCTGCTGCCCTTCGCCATCCTCATGGCCGCCGCGGTGGCCTGGGTGATCGCGACGTTCCTGTGGCTGGCGCCGCGGATGCTGCCGCGCGCCTGGTTCGAGCAGGCGATCGTGGTCTACGGGACGCAGACCGGCGTCGCGGCCGTGGGGCTGCTGCTCCTGCGGGTGGTCGATCCCGACGGCAGGACCCCGGCGGCCCGCGCGTTCGCGGCGCGGTCGATCGTCACCTCCCCGCTCGTCGGCGGCGGCTTCGTCACGGCGGCCATGCCGCCGCTCGTCGCTGGCGCGGGCGTGTGGCCGGTGCTGGCGGCCACGACGGCCGTCGTGCTCGCGTGCTGGCTGTGGCCGTCGCCGCGGATCACGGCGTGAGGGCCGGGAACCGGGACAGCGAGAAGGGCGCGAGAAGCGGCGGCGTCTCGCCGTCGAGGAGCCACGAGGCCAGGAGCGGCGCGACGGCGGGCGCGAGCGCCCAGCCGTGTCCGGTCCAGCCGCAGCCGACGATCGCGTTGGAGGTGCCGGGCACCCTGTCGATCACGGGCACGTGGTCCAGCGCGTTGGTCTCGCCGCGATCCGCGCGCGCCTCGGCGACCGACAAGGCCCCGATCGCCGGGAACACCGCCACCGCCTCGGCCCAGTTGCCCTCGATCGAGGCCGGCGTGGGCTCGCCCTCGCCGGTGTCGGGGTTGACCCGACCGCGCCATCCGCCCGACAGCATCACGGCCCCGCCCGGCACCATCTTGAGCGCCACGGGACGATGCGCGTGGCCGACGTAGCAGCGAAACGGGGGCGCCGCCGCGGGCGTCGAGACGACGACCTGGGGATGGACCGTCCAGATCGGCAGCGCCAGTCCGAAGGCCCGCGCGAGCAGGTCGGCCGTGCCGGCATTGGCCAGCAGGGCGACGCCGCGGTCGACGGCCACCAGGCCGCCGTTGGCGAGGCGGACGGCCGCCACGCGCGACCCGTCGCGCTCCACGCCCATCACCTGGACGCCGGTGACGACGGTGGCGCCCGCCGCCACCGCGGCGTTGGCATAGGCGCGCGTCGTGGCCTCGTGGTCGGCGACGCCGTCGAGCGGCGCGTGCAGGGCACCGAGCACGCGCGCCGAGACGCCGGGCTCGAGATCGCGCAGACGCGGTAAGTCGAGGTGCGTCGTCGGGACACCCAGCGCCGACTGCACCCGCGCACGCGCCGCCGCCTGGCCCTCGTCGTGGTGCCGCTCGTAGAGCTGCAGGTGGCCGGTCCGCTCGTACCCGGTCGCTGCGCCCAGCGCCTCGTGCAGGCGCGGCCAGCGCGCGTAGGCCTCGCGCATCAGCGGCAGTTCCCGCAGGTCCCGGCCGTTGGCGCGAACCCCGCGCTTGCCGAGACCACCGGACGCCCCCGCAGCGACCGCGCGCCCTTCGAGCACCGTGACGCCGGCGCCTCGCGTGGCCAGGCTCCACGCCGTCGCCAGACCGTAGATTCCGCCTCCGACGATGACGAACTCTGACCGCACGTCGTCTCACTCCAGGATGACGGCCGCGGTAGCTCGTCTACGGCGACCTGCCGGGGGAGGGGCACCGGTCACGTAGTGAGCGCCAGTATACCCGCGCGCGGGCGCTAACATACGCGTGGTGCCGCTCACGTCGCCTCCGATCGCGCTACCGCCGACGCACGTGAAGTCCGCCGTGGGCACGACGCTCCAGCTCGTTGGCCTGGTGCTGCGCTCCATCCCGACACGAGACGCGATTGGCGACCCGACGTACGACGCCCTCCAGTAGCGCCGCGCTGTTCCTCGCCGCCTACACGTGTTCGGGCCTCGCCGGGCTCGTCTACGAGGTCACGTGGACGCGGCTGCTCACGCTCCACCTGGGCCACACGACCGCCGCCGGCAGCGCCGTGGTCGGCGCCTTCCTGCTGGGCCTGGCGCTGGGCGCCGCACTCATGGGCCGGCCCGCGGCACGGTTCACGCCGCGCACGGCGCTCCGGACCTACGCGTCGCTCGAGGTGGGTGTCGGCGTCGTCGCGCTCGCGCTGTCGCCGCTCGTCGACACGCTGACGCCGATGCTCCGGTGGGCCTACCAGGACGGGGCGCCGGGCCTGGTCTTCGGCCTGGCCCGGGTGCTCGTGGCCGTGGTCCTCGTGATGACGCCGGCCATCGCGCTCGGCGCGACCTTCCCCCTGGCCATCCGGTGGTTCGCCAGCGACTCGACAGGCCGCACGCGGCTCACGGCGATGCTGTACGCGGCCAACACGCTCGGCGCGGCCGCGGGCGCGCTCCTGGCCGGGTTCGTCCTGGTGCCTGCCTTCGGCGTGCAGCGCACGATCCTGTGCGGCGTCGCCGCCGGCGCAGCCTCGGCAGGCCTCGCCCTGCTGGCCGGCCGGCAGCGCCGGCACGACGTCCCCGTCCCCGCGCAGGCGGCGCGCGGCCGCCCGGCGGCCGTCCAGGCCCACGAGACGCCCTCGCCGCGACGCCTCGGCCTGGCGGCCGGCGTGCTCGGACTCTCCGGCTTCGCCGCGCTGCTCCATGAGCTGGCCTGGACGCGCATCCTCGCGCTGGCCATCGGCCCGACCACCTATGCGTTCGCGGCCGCGCTCGCCGCCGTGATCGCGGGGTCGGCCATCGGCGCCTGGCTCGGCACGTGGCTCGTCGGCCGCGCGCGCGTTCCGGCCGGCGCGCTGGCACTGGCGCTCACCGGTGCCGCCGTCCTGGCCGCCGTCACCTACGCGCTGGCGGGACGCCAGGTGCCGCTCTTCGTCGCCAGCCAGCTGGCGGCTGGCGCCGGAGGCGCGGACTGGATCGCGCGCGGTGCCTGGATCTCGGCCGCGCTCGTGGTTCCCACCGCGCTCTGCCTCGGCATGGCCTTCCCGCTCGCCTTTGCGGTCGCGGGCGCCTCGCGGGACGACGCCTCGGGGCGCTTCGGCCTCGTCTACGCCGCCAACACGGCCGGGGCCGTCGCCGGGTCCCTCGCGGCGGGCTTCCTCGTCATCCCGCTGGCCGGGCTCCAGGTCACGCTGCAGGTCGCCAGCGGGTGCCTGCTCCTGGCGGCCCTGGCGGTGGCCGCGGCCGGCGGGCTGTCGTCCACCTGGCGCACGCTGGTGGGTACCGCCGCGGCGGCCGCGGTGGCCGTCGTCGTTCTCACGCCGCCGTGGGACCGCGCGCTCATGGCCAGCGGGGCCTACCTCTACGCGCCGTTCATCCCGGCCGGTGTGGACGTGGGCGCCATGCTGGAGGCCGGCACGCTGCGCTACTACGCCGATGGCGCGGCCGCGACGGTCGCGGTGAAGACGCTCACGGGCACGACCACGCTCACCGTGGACGGCAAGACCGACGCCTCGAACCGCGGCGACATGCTGACCCAGGCGCTCGTGGCCCACCTGCCGCTCCTGCTCCATCCGTCGCCCCGCGACGTGGCCGTCATCGGCCTCGGCAGCGGCGTCACGGTGGGCGCGGCACTCGCGCATCCGGTGGCGCGCGTCGACGTGGTCGAGTTGTCGCCGGAGGTCGTGGAGGCGTCCCGCTTCTTCGAGGCCGAGAACCGGCGTGCGCTGGCCGACCCGCGCACCCGCCTCGTCGTCGGCGACGGCCGGACGCACCTGCGGCTGGCGCGCCGGCAGTACGACGTCATCGTGTCGGAACCGTCGAACCCCTGGATCGCCGGCGTGGCGGCGCTCTTCACGCGCGAGTACTTCGAGGAAGCGCGGGCGCGGCTGACGCCGGGCGGCGTCTTCTGCCAGTGGGCCAACGCCTACAACATCGCGGACGGGGATCTCCGGGCGATCGCGGCCACGTTCCTGGCGGCGTTCCCCGACGCGACCGCCTGGCTCGTCGGCGAACACGACGTGCTCTTCGTGGGCACCGCGGCCGGCGGGCCGCCGGCCGACGGCGACGGACTGGCGCGGATCGCGACGTCGTGGACGCGCCCGGGTGTGGCCGAGGACCTCGCGCGCTACGGCGCCGAGACGCCGTTCGCGGTCCTGTCCCTGGCCGTGGCCGGGCCAGCCGAGCTCGCCGCCTATGCCGCCGGCCACGCGCCACTCGACGACGACCGGATGGCGCTCGAGTTCTCGGCGCCTCGCGAGATCCACCGACAGACCGGTGCCACCAACGGCGCGACCCTCCGGGCGCTGGCCGGCGACGGCGTGAGCCTGCCGACGGTGCGGGCCCGGATCGCGGCGGCGGGCGCGGCCGACTGGCGCGGTCGCGGCGCGATGTTCGCGCGGGTGGACGCCCACAACCGCGCGATCGACGACTTCGTACGGGCCCTGAGGCTGGACCCGGACGACGAGCCGGCGCTGGACGGCCTGGTCCGCTCGGCGATCCTGCTCAAGCGCGCCGACGAGGCGCGCGCGGCACTGGACGCCCCGGCCGATCACGCCGCCACCGTGCCGCGGCTCGTGGCCTGGTCGAAGCTGTACGCGGCGGCCGGCGCCGCCGGCGACGCGCTGACGGCGGCCCGGGACGCCGTCGCCCTCGATCCGGCCCGGCCGGAGGGGCACGAGCAGGTGGCGGCGCTCGCCGCCGACCGGGGCGATACGGCCGCGCTCGGCGACGCGGTGGCCGGGCTGGTGCGGGCGTTCCCGGACCGGCCGGGCACGGCGTACTACCAGGCGGTGGCGGCGTTCCTCGCCGACGACGCGGCGGGGGCGCTCGCCCACGCCCGCCGCGCCATCGGGCTCGATCCGGCGTTCGCGCCCGTGTACGACCTGGCAGGCGCGGCCGCGACCAGGCTCGACCGGCCCGGCGACGCGCGGGAGTTCTTCGAGCGCTCCCTGGCCTTCGACGCCCACGACAGCAGCGCCTATGCGAACCTCGGCCTGCTGGCCCTCGCCGGCGGCCGGCCGGGCGAGGCCGCATCGCGGTTCGCCGAGGCCCTCTGGCTGGACGGCAGGTCGGAGGTGGCGCGGGAAGGGCTGGCCCGGGCCCTGGCCCTGGCGCCCTGATGGGCGTCCCCGCCCGGGCGACCCACGGCGAGGCCAATCGGGGCGGCCGTTGGGGGTATGCTGCGGGATGCCCGCGCGCGCCGCGGGCGCCGTTCACCACGGGAATCGGAGGTCACCCCACATGACACGTCACATCCTCGCCGCACTCGGCGCCCTCGCGGTCGCGTCGAGCGCCTTCGCCCAGTCCGCCGAGATCGAGAAGGCGCTGCTGGCGGCGCCGCGCCCCGCCAAGGAAGGCGCCACCGTCATCAAGTGGAAGGACGACGGCACCTACGACACGCTGAAGCAGGGCACGAACCGGATCGTGTGCTACGACCAGTCGGGCATGCCCAGCGAGCAGCCGTTCTCGGTGCAGTGCACGAGCATCGACAACCTCAAGCGCGTCGCCCAGAACCACAAGTTCGAGATGGAGCCGGATCGCGCGAAGCGCCAGGCGATGGTGGCCGAGGCCGAGAAGAACGGCACGCGCGAGAAGGCCGAGTACGGGTCGGTGTGGTGGAACTTCGCCGGCAAGGACCAGGCGACGGCGCGCGCCCACATGACGGTGGCCGTGCCGGGCGCCACGACGGCGTCGACGGGGATTCCCGACAACAACAAGATGGGCGGCGTGTGGATCATGGGCGCGGGCACGCAGGGCGCGCACCTGATGATCCCGGGCTCCTAGTCGTCGCGCGGTGCTGGCGCGGACCTGGTCCGCGCCAGCGCTCGCCCTGGTCCCGCCCTCCGGCCGTCGGTCGCCTTCCGTCCGGGTCGCTCCGCCCCCCTACCCGCCGAGTTCGCGCTTCAGCGCGACCATGTCCAGTTCGTTCTCCCAGCGCGCCACCACGATCGCGGCCACGCCGTTCCCGACGAAGTTCGTCAGCGACCGCGCCTCCGACATGAAGCGGTCGATCCCGAGAATGAGCGCCAGGCCGGCGACGGGAATCGTCGGCACGACGGCGAGCGTCGCGGCCAGCGTGATGAAGCCGGCGCCGGTCACGCCGGAGGCGCCCTTCGAGGTCAGCATCGCCACGGCCAGGATCGTGAGCTGCTGGCGGATCGTGAGGTCGATGTTGAGCGCCTGCGCCACGAAGAGCGAGGCCATCGTCAGGTAGATGTTGGTGCCGTCCAGGTTGAACGAGTAGCCGGACGGCACGACGAGTCCCACGACCGCCTTCGGGCAGCCCAGCCGTTCGAGCTTCTCCATGAGCGGCACCAGCGCCGACTCCGACGACGAGGTGCCGAGCACGGTCAGAAGCTCGTCCTTGATGTAGCCGATGAAGCGCAGGATGCTGAATCCCGTCCAGCGGGCGATCGTGCCGAGCACGATGAAGACGAACAGCAGGCACGTCAGATAGAAGCTGCCCATCAGCGTCGCCAGCGGCTTCAGCGCGTCCACGCCGTAGCGCCCGATCGTGAAGGCCATCGCGCCGCCGGCGCCGATCGGCGCCGCCTTCATGATCGTGTTCATCATCCGGAAGAACACGTGGGAGCTGGTCTCGATCACCTGGTGGACGATGTTGCCCTCCCGCCCCATGTGCGTCATGGCGTAGCCGAACAGCACGGCGACGAGCAGCACCTGGAGGAGGTCGCCGGACCCGGCGAAGGCGTCGAAGAACGTCCGCGGGATCACGTGCAGCAGGAACTCGGTGGTGCTCTGCGCCGCGGCGGTCTTGGCGTAGGCGGCGACCTCCGCCGCGTTCAGCGACGCCGGATCGGCGTTGAAGCCCGCCCCAGGCCGCACGATGTTGGCGATGGCGACGCCGATGATCAGGGCGAAGGTGGACACGACCTCGAAGTACAGCAGGGCCTTGCCGCCGACGCGGCCCACCTTCTTCATGTCGCCCGCCCCGGCGATGCCGAGGACGACCGTGCAGAAGATGATCGGGCTGATGAGCATCTTGACGAGGGCGATGAAGCCGTCGCCGAGGGGCTTGAGGGCCACGCCGGTCGAGGGCGAGACCGCGCCGATGGTGCCGCCGATCAGGATGGCGACGAGCACCCAGAAGTAGAGATGGTGGGTCAGGCGTGTCATGAGCGGATCGATGCCGCGCAATGATGCCTGATCCGGCGCGGCTCCACCTAGCGTCGCGTGCGCGGCGGCCGTCAGGCGGCCACGGCGTTGCGGCCGCCGGCCTTCGCGCGGTAGAGCGCCCGGTCCGCGGCCGCCACCAGGTCGGGCGCCAGCGAAGTCGGCGCGTCCGCCGACGCCACGCCCACGCTGACGGTCACCCGTTGCGCGGGCGCGGCCGGGTGCGGGAGGTTGAGCGCCTCCACGGCCGCCCGGATCTCCTCGGCCAGCGCGTGGACGTAGTCGTCGGTCGCGCCGGGCAGGAGGACGACGAACTCCTCGCCGCCGAAGCGGGCGGCCACGTCGCCGGGCCGCCTGGCGCAGCTGGCGATCACGGCGCCGACCGCCCGGAGCGCCCCGTCGCCGGCGACGTGTCCCTGCGTGTCGTTGAGCCCCTTGAAGTGATCAAGGTCGGCCATCACGAGCGCGATGGGCCGGCGCAGGCGGTGCGCGCGCGCCCATTCCTGTCCCAGCGCGGCCTCGAAGTGGCGGCGGTTGAAGAGGCCGGTCAGCTCGTCCCTGCTGGCGATCTCGGCCAGCCGGCGGTTGGCCTCCTGCAGGGCCGCCGTCTGCACCGCGACGGCGTGCTCGAGCTCGCGCGAGCGGCGGCGGAGCCGGTCGGTGCGCAGGTGGCCCACGACCAGCACGCCCACCACCACCACGGCGAGCTGGAGCGCCCGGACGAGGGGCGAGCGATACCAGGGCGGCTGCACCGTGAAGCGCCAGGTCGTGCCGGCGTCGCCCGCGTTCTCGGCGGGCCGGACGTGCAGTTGGTACTCGCCTTCCGGCAGCGACGTGTACTCGGCGCTGGGCCCGCGGCGATCGGAACTCCACCCGGCGTCGATGGGCGCCAGCCGGAACTCCAGTCCAGCGTCGGCCGAGAACGTGTTCGGCGAGAACTCCAGCCGCAGCCGCTCGATGCCGAAGGGCAAGGCCAGCGGACTGCCGTCGGGCCTGGCCGGGGGCGTCGTCTGTCCGTTCACGTACACGCGCTCGATCGTCGGCGGGCGGCGCTCCAGCGCGCCGGCGGCGGCCTCGTCCGTGAACCGCCACAGGCCGCTGCTGCCGCCCAGCCAGACGACCCCGTCCGGCTCGATGTCCACCCGCTGGACGCTGGAGCTCGGGCCCAGCATGACGCGCGGCGCGGACTCGCCACGCGGGAACCGCGCCGCGCCGCGGCCGGCCGTCCAGAGGGCCCCGTGCCGGTCGACCGCGAAGGCCACGGCGCCGTCGGTCACCCTGCGGCCGCCCGGCGCCGGCCTGAGCCGCCCCTGCGCCTCGTCGAGCACCGAGACGGCGGCGGGCTCGGCATGCAGCACCAGCAGGTCGCCCTGCACGTCCTGGACGTGGACCTCTCCCCCGCCGAACCGCGTGGGCGCGCCCGTCGGGTCCTCCAGCGACAGGCGGACCACGCCGTCGAACACGCTGCCGACGTAGACGAACCCTCCTGCGCGTTGCACGATCGACCGCGTGTAGCGGGGCGCTCCGGGCACGTGCCGGGCGAAGCGCCACCCGCGGCGGCCGTCACGCCTGAGCACGGAGAGCCCGGCCCGCGTGCCGACCAGGAGTTCGTCCGGGCGGTCGGCGCGCCGCGCCAGCATGTATGCCGAGAGGCGGGCGGTGCCCGGCACGAGGCGCGCGCCCGGCTTCACGACCTCGAAGACTCCCGCCGAGGTCGCGACGACGAGCGTCCCGTCCACGTCGACGGCGTCCCAGGCCCGGCCTGGCACGCCCGGCACCGGCGCCATCCGGAGCGGTCCCGCGGAGTCGACGGCGACGAAGAGCCCGGCGCTCGTCAGGACGTGCAGGCGTCCGTCGTGGCGCACGACGCCGTGGACCGTGCCCTCGAGCCCGAGGCGCGTGTCGATGAGTGAGCGCGGCCCGCGCAGGTCGATACGGGCGAGCTGCGACGTGCCGACGACCCACAGCCCGCCCTCGACGTCCTCCGTCATCGCCTCGACCTGGGCCATGGGCAGGCCTGCGGCGCGGCCGAGGACACGATCGAGGTCGAGATCGGCGCTCAGCAGCACCACCCCGTGCGCCTCGGTCGCCACGGCCACGCCGCCACCCTGGAGGGTCCGGATGTCGACGACCCCCGTCCCGAGCGGACCGGTGGCGCCGCCGGCGACGGCGCGCGGCGCCTCCGCGCCCACCACGAACAGCCCGCGCCCGCGGACGGCCACGAGCTGACCATCCGCCGGGCCGTCGGCGACCGCCGCCACGGGCCCCAGCGCGGCGGCGCGTGCCGGAAGGTCGTCGTCCTTGGGCTCGCCGTCGGGCGAAAACGCCTCCAGACGCCGGTGGGCGGTGACGTACAGCGTGCCCCGGCTGGCGAAGCCGCGGCGGGCCGGGTCCGACGACCACCGGGCCGCCACCTTCAGTCGCGCGCCGTGCAGGTGCAGCAGCACGCGGTCGGTCACGATCAGGAACATCTCGTCGAAGACGACGATCGAGCGGACGTCGCCGATGGCCCGATCGGACTCAGGAAGCGCGTCGAGGAGGGAGACGAGCGCGCGGCGGCCCTCGGCGGTCGGGCGCAGTTCCATCAGGGTGTCCGGCCCGCCGGCGACGACGCGGCCCAGCTTCGACGCGGCGACGGCGTAGACGGCGCGGGGCGAGGGCGCGAGCTCCCAGTGCGCGCCGTCGAAGACGTTCACGCCGGCCAGGGAGGCGACGTGCAGGCGCGCACCGGAGACCGACGCCGCGAAGAGCTGCGAGGCGGCCAGGGACGCCTGCGGCACGACCGTGACGGCCGGCAGCCCGCGCTCCGACGGCCGGGGGTCGGCGTCCTCCGCCCGGGCTCCGGCGGGCACCGCCAGGGTCAGCGCCAGGCCCGCGACGACCATCCATTGACACGAACGGTCAGGGCGCCGCGCCAATTGTCCGGCGCGCGGGCGTGCCGCGGGCGCGGCGCTGGCGCGCGCCTGCATCTGGCTGCGCGGCCTGGCGCGCATGAGGGCGGACGGGAACGGCATCACGGGGGGTGGGCGTCGGACTGCCGTGCAACCAGCACGCCAGTCCCACCGCCCGTCCCACTCCGGTGGGGCGCGCCTCGCGTCCCCGAAAACACGAAGGGCGGAGCCGGCTGGCCCCGCCCTTCACGTCGAGACGTCGTGCCGGGCCATCCGGCCCGGCCGCGCCGCCGCTTCCCGGTCGGGAAGCGTCAGCCCTTCCTATTCGGGAAGGGTCAGGGCGATGAACTCGCCGCGGTAGTTGCCACCGCTCACGCCGACGACGATGTACTGCTTGCCGCCGATCGAGTAGGTCATCGGGTGGCCGAGGATCGGCGCCGGCAGCCGGATCTCGCCGACCTCCTCGCCCGTTTCCTTGTTGTAGGCGTGCAGCGACGCGCCGCGCTCCTTGCCGGGAGGCGACGTGAACTGCGGGTCGCCGGCGATGACCAGCGTCTTGGTGATGAGCACGCCGACGTTGCCGGGCTGGCCCGTCTTCGGGATGTTCATGGCCTTGAGCTGCGGGTGGTTGCGCACCGCGTCGGGCGTGTCGCCGTGCGGCACGCGCCACTTGATGTCGCCCTTGTTCATGTCGATGGCGACCATGACGCCGTATGGGGGCTTCACGATCGGCAGGCCGTCGAGGCCCTCGGCGAGCGCGCGGCGGCCGCTGTTCCCGGGGAACGCGATCGCGGGGCCGGCGCCCGGACGGGCCGCCGGGCGCGGCGCGCCGTAGTTCGGGTCGGCTTCCCACCGCGGCTGGCGCGGCTTGGACGCCGAGAAGTTCTCGGGGTTGATCTTCTCGAACTCCTCTTCCTCGTACTTGCCGACGGTGACCGCCGAGTTGTGGGCGTGGGTGTAGATGATGCCCGTCTCGGGATCGAAGCCGGAGCCCGGCCAGTTCACGCCACCGGTGGTGTTGGCGATGTTGATGCTGCCCAGCTTGTCCGAGTTCGGGCCCACGGGCGGCACGAACGGCGACTGCTCCCAGCGGAACTTCGCGAGGTTCTTCAGCGCCTGCTCGTGGAGCTGCGGCGTGAAGTCGATGATGTCGTCCTTGGAGACGTAGGTGCGCGCGAAGGCCGGCGGCTTCGACGGGAACGGCTGCGTCTTGGCCGTCTTCTCGCCGGGCATGTCGGTCTGCGGCACGGCCTGCTCGGGAATCGGCCAGATCGGCTGTCCGGTGATGCGGTCGAAGGTGTAGACCCAGCCCTGCTTGGTCGGCACCGCGACGATCTTCCGGGGCTTGCCGTCGATCGTCACGTCCATGAGCAGCGGCCAGCACGGCAGGTCGTGGTCCCACAGCGGGTGGTGCACGAACTGGAAGTGCCACTTCTTGCGGCCGGTCCGGAGGTCCACGGCCACGAGGCTTTCCGCGTAGAGGTTGTCACCGGGCCGGTTGCCGCCGTACTCGTCGATCGTCGGCGTCTCCACGGGGAGGTACACGGTGCCGAGCTCGGGATCGACCGTCATCTCGGTCCACACGCCGACGTTGCCCGACCACTCCCACGATCCGTTCTCCCACGTCTCGTTTCCGGGCTCGCCGGGGTAGGGGATCGTGTTGAAGCGCCAGATCTGCTTGCCCGTGCGGGCGTCGTAGGCGCGGATGACGCCCTTCGAGTTGGTGGCGTAGGTGTAGCCGAGGCCTTCGAACATCGCCGAGCCGACGATGATCGTGTCGCCGATGATGAGCGGCGTGGAGTGGATGCCGATCTCGCCCTTCTCGAGGTCGATCTGCTTGTCCTTGCCGATGACGACGCCCTGCTTCAGGTCGACGATGCCGTTAGTGCCGAACGAGGGCACCGGCACGCCGGTCTTGGCGTTCAGCGAGACCAGGCGGTACCCGGTGGTCACGTAGACCACGCGGTCGTCACCGCGGCCGTCGGTCCAGTAGCCCAGGCCGCGGCCCGAGAGCTGGCGCGGCGCCCAACGGGTGGCGCGCTCGCCCTCGTCGAGGGCGTACATCCACTTCATCTCGCCGGTGCGCGGCTCGAGGGCGACGACGGCGCGGCGGGTGCCGGCCGTGGCGTACAGCATGCCCTTGACCATGATCGGCGTGGACTCGAGCTTGGTCTCGGGACGCGGCCCGAGGTTGTCGGTCTTGAACCGCCACGCCACTTCGAGCTTGCTGAAGTTGGAGGCGTTGACCTGGTCGAGGGGCGAGTACTTGGTACCGCGATGGTCGGCGGTGTACATCGGCCACTCGCCGTTCTTGGTGCTCGGCTGGCCGGCGGACTGGCCCGAGACCCGCGGCATCAACACCGCGATCGTGGCCACGAGAACGGCCGCGGGCGCGATGCGAAGAACAACACGCTTCATAGGTGCTCCAGGGTGGATGAGACGAACGTGGTCAGCGATCCGGGGGGACTCACCCGGATGGTGGCGACATCATATCGCCGGGACGGTCCACGGACGAAGACCCCGGCGCCGGAATGACATTCGAAGACAACCCACCCGACACCCCGGGGGCGTCCGGGCGGACGGGACGGCGGGGCCCAGGGCGGTCCCTACCGCGCTCCCGGACGCCCGCCCTGCCGTGGCGGGTTCTTGATCAGCCGGTACTGGTTGAGGCCGGCGTTCACCTTGAACAGGATGCCCATCCGGCCGATCTCGGCCGTCGCCAGGGACGGATCGCCGGACACGCCGGAGTCCGCCGGGCCGCCCCAGGGCTGGATCCGGTCCGTCCGGATGCCGTCGGGGTGGATGAACAGCATCTGCGAGGTGTCGCTGATGCCCGCGTGGGCGCCGACGGTCGCGTCCGGATATCCGTAGGCGGCCTCGAGCCAGGCCCGGTAGTGCTCGCGCGACCGCTCGTAGTAGTCGGTGAGCGCGAAGACGCGGGTGCCGGCGTCCTTCCACTCCTCGTTCAGGGCCTTGGCCACCGCGGTCATGCCGGCCTGATTGGGCCCGCTGTCGCCGATGAACAGGATCTCGCTGAACCCGTGCGCCTGCAGGCTGCGGGCCGCGGCGTCGAGGATGGCGTCGTAGGCGGGCGACGGCACCGAGATCGCGCCCTGGTTCTGGCGGTCGGGATCGCCTTCCGGCACGTACTGGAGGGTGGGCGCGATGAGGGCGTTGCCCAGACGGCGCGCCATCAGGTTGGCCCCGTAGGTGACGACGTAATTGTGCTTGCCGAGCACCATGTGGTACCCGTTCTTCTCCGTCCCGCCTGTGGGCACGATCACGGTGGTCTTCCCGGCCTTCATCAAGTCGCGGGTCTCTTCCCACGTGAGCTCGTCGATGAAGAGGGTGTCGGGCGGATGGGTCGGCGTCTTCGAGGCCGGCGCGGTCTCCATCGTGGGACGCCGCGGTCCCGCGGCCGCGGCCTGGGCGGCCCGGCCCGGACCGCCGGCGCCCGGCCGTCCGGCTCCGGGGCGCGGGCCATTGCCGCCGGGCCCACCAGGCGCGGCGGGCACGGGCCCCTCGGCCCCGCTCTGCATCCGCCCGATCTGGGCCATCGCCAGGTCGAACTTGATCTGGAGGAGCGCCTTGCCCACCTCGGGTGACGCCTTCGACTGGTTGTTGCCGCTCACGCCGTTGTTCTCGTAGTCGTTGCCGGTGAGACGGTCGGTCCGGATGTGCTGGGGCGCCACGAACAGCAGTTCGGACGTGTCCAGGATGTTGGCGTGGTTGCCGACCTGGTTCTCGGGCACGCCCAGGAACCTGGCGGCCCAGACCTCCTGATCGCGGTGCGCCTTGGTGTAGTAGTCGTCCACCCAGTACGCCTTCGCGCTGCCGCCCCACATCGCGTTCAGCTTCTCCGCCGCCGAACGCATGCCAGTGCGGTTGCCGCCCGACTCGCCGATGAACCAGACGTTGGTGAACCCGCCGGCCTTCAGGCTGCGGCCCGCGTTCACCAGCAGATCGACGAAGCGCTCTTCCGGCAGCGTGATCGTGCCGGGCTTGCCCATGTGGCCGCCGCGCGTCTCCCAGCTGCCTTCGGGCACGTAGGTGACGATCGGCGCGACGAGCGTCTTGCCCATGGCACGGGCGATGCGCTCGGCCGAATAGGTCATGACGAACTTGTGCTCGCCGTCCACCATGTGCGGGCCCTTCTGCTCGGTGCCCGCGGTGCCGATGATGACGTTGGTCCAGCCGCCCTTGATGAGGTCGCGCGTCTCGGCCCAGGTGAGCTCTTCGAGGAACACGGTATCGGGCGGCGTGCCGCCGGGCGCGGTCGCGGGTGCGTTGGCCGGACGCTGCGCCAGCGCGGTCAGCCCGAGCAGCAGCACCGCGGGCACGAGGACGAGAGCACGAAACGTCATGGGGCCTCCTGAGCCCTAAGAGCCTACACCCGACGGCCGGCCGTCGCCGGCGGCTGTCAGCGGCGCCTCACCCGGTGACACCGCGCGTCGCCGGTCCGATGCCGGCGCCCGGTGCATCCGGCGATTTCGACCGAGGCCGCGTGGCACGCCCGTTGCTCCCTCCGGGTTGGCAACGGCCGGTGGTTTCTCCAGAGGGGGATCTGACGCCGACCGCCGGAGGGTGTTGCCATGGGGCCGCTCAGCGACCTGCTCGCCGTTGATCACCGCCGCACGCTCGAGTTCTTCTTCGTCGGCCTGAAGGACGTGTCGGAGGCGTCGGTGGACCGACAGGAACTGCTCTACAACGCGAGCGTCCTGGCGCACTACGCGCAGGTGTCCACGGCGGCCGACGCCGAGTTCCCGACGCCGGCCGCGCTCGGCAGCGTGTTCGACCACTTCGTGGCCGACACCACCTCCGCGGCCGACCCCCGCCTGATGGAGACGGCCGGCACCCACTGCCTGCTCATGGCCGGCTTCTTCGAGGACCAGATGCGCCATCGGTACAACGTCGCCTGGTACGCGCGCCTGGGCGCGGGGTTCTTCCACCGGGCGGCCCGGCTCGAGCCCTCGACGAAGCGCGCGATGCTCCTGAACACGATGAGCCGCGAGTTCGAGCCCTGGCGGGGCCGCTACGCCCGTCTGAGCCGCGAGCTGCGCGCCACGCCGTTCCTGCTCGATCTGCCGGTGCCCCCGCGGACGATGTGAGGGCGCCGGCCGCGTGTCCCCCGCCCGGGCCGGAACGGGCTACTATCCCGGGCCGGAGGGACACCCGATGCGCACGACGCTTCCTGCCGTGCTGCTCGCGCTCGCCGCGGGCAGCCACACCGCCTGGGCCCAGGTGGAGAACATGGGCCCGAAGGCCGCGACCTTCATCTCCGATGCCGACGTGAAGAAGGTGAACGCCCTCCCGGGCGTGGACCGCCAGATCGTCAGCGTGGACGTCGGCAAGCTGAACGAGCAGGTGGGCATCGTGCACCGCGGCACCACCCGCCGCGCACCCGGCGCCGCCGGACCAGCGGCCGCGTCCGCCGCCGCGCAGCAGCCGGCCTGCGGCCAGCAGGTCGCGAACCCCACCGACACGGCCGGCACCGGGATCGCCCACGTCCACCAGACCGAGACCTACATCATCGTGGGCGGCGGCGGCACCCTGATCACGGGCGGCACGATCGTCAACGGCCGCATGTCGGCGCCCGACAGCGCCGTGACCACCACCCTGAACGGCCCCTCCTGCAGCGGACGAATCGGCGGCGCCGGCGTGGTGAAGCGCGACGTGAAGGTCGGCGACATCGTCATCATCCCCGCCGGCGTGCCCCACGGCTGGTCCGACATCCCCGAGTTCGTGGACTACCTGAGCGTGCGGCCCGATCCCGATCGCGTCCTCAAGCCCTATGTGAACCCGGCCGTCGCCAGGCAGTAGCTCCGCCCCGCCTCCTCGCGCCGGCGCGTCCCGGGGGAGAAATCCCCGCCCCCGGCGTCCCTCTCCGCCGGCACCGGACCGGCCGCCCGCGATCGGCGCGCCATTCCGATAGGCACGGCTGGCACCCGGCCTGCACACGGTCCCGGTGATGCGGGTCGTGTCGCTGCTCCTCGCGCTCGCGGTCGGGCTCACGCCCGGCCTCGTGGCCGCCGGTCTGGCCGAACCGCCGGAGCCGTGCCCCATGGCCGGCACGCCCTCCTCCGATCTTCCGTGCCTGACGGCGCCGTGTCCGTGCGACCACGGCACCCCGGTCGCGCCCCTGCCGCTGACAGCGGCCGCGACCGTGCCCGCGGCCACGCCGTTCGCCTGCCCCACCTCGGCGCCTGCGCCGGCGACGATGGGATCGGCCCTCCCGTCCGTCGGCTTCCCCTTCCCCATCGACCGTCCCCCCGGCGCCCGGGCGTCGTAGCGCCTGGACTCCGCCCACCCCACGAGCCGCTCGGCCGTCCCGGGTGGAGAGGGTCCCGCCTCGTCGTCTCCGGAACGGAAAGGGATCGTCATGAGAAACCTGTTGAGGTCCGCGGGTGCGGCCCTGTTCGCGCTGTCGTCATTCGTCGCGCCGATCGGCGCACAGCCGGCGACCGGCACGCTCGCCGGCACCGTTGCGACGAGCGACGGTGCGCGGCTGCCCCATGCCACGCTCGTCCTCGTCGACCGGGTGTCGGCGCGCGAGATCCGCGGCACCAGCGATTCGCTCGGGGCGTTCGTCCTCGACCGCGTGCCGCCGGGCGCGTACACGCTGCGGGTCGACTTCCCGGGGCTGGCCCCGCGTGTGATCGAGGACGTCGTGCTCGCCGCCGGCGACGACGCGCGCGTGACGGTCACGCTGGATCCAATGGCCGTGCGCGAGACGGTCACGGTGTCGGGCGCCATTCCGCGCGAGAGCGTGGAGGCCACCCAGGTTCGTGAGAGCCCGGCCCGCGACGTCGGCGAGCTGCTGGCCGACGAGTCGGGCCTCTGGAAGCTGCGCAAGGGCGGCATCGCCAGTGACGTCGTCCTGCGCGGCCTCCAGAGCCGCGACCTGAACGTCCTCATCGACGGCCAGCGGGTGTACGGCGCCTGCCCGAACCACATGGACCCGCCGGCCTTCCACGTCGACTTCTCCGAAGTGGAGCGGGTGGACGTCGGCAAGGGGCCATTCGACGTGCGCCACCAGGGCAGCCTTGGCGGCGTGGTGAACGTCGTGACGCGGCGGCCTGACACCGGCTGGCACGCGACGACCTCGCTCGGCGTCGGGTCCTACGGATTCGTGAACCCGTCGCTCACGGCGTCGTACGGAGGGCCTCGCGTGTCGGCCCTGGCCGGCTCGTCGTACCGGCAGTCGGCCCCCTATCGCGACGGCCGCGGCCACGCGTTCACCGAGGGCGTCAACTACCGCGCCGGCGCCGCGGACTCCGACGCCTTCCGCGCGGCCACGCTGTGGGGGCGGATGGCGTGGACGCCGGCGGACGGGCACCAGATGGAAGCCACCTACACGCGGCAGCGGACCGACCACACGCTCTACCCGTACCTGCAGATGGACGCGGTCTTCGACAACGCGGACCGCGCGGCCGTGAACTACCAGGCGCCGGCGGGCGGTGCGCTGGCCGGCCTCAAGGCGCAAGTCAGCTGGGCCGTCGTGGATCACTGGATGACCGACGCCTACCGCGTCTCGTCGGCGACGGCGCCGCGCGGCTACTCGATGGGCACGGACGCGACGACGCTCACGGCGGGCGGGCGCGTCGAGGCCGTCGTCGGACGCACCACGGTGGGCGGCGAGGCCTATCGGCGCAACTGGAACACCGAGACGTCGATGGCCATGGCGGCCTACGCGCCGCAGTACTCGATCCCGGACGTGAACATCGACGCCGTGGGCGCCTTCGTGGAACACGCCCGCCCGCTGGGCACGCGCGTGTCGCTGGATCTGGGCGGCCGTCTCGACCGCGTGGTCTCGGCCGCCGACGCCGCCAAGGCGAACCTGGCGCTCTTCACGGCCTATCACGCGACCGACACCACCTCGCGCACCGATATCCTGCCGTCAGGGCGCGTGAAGCTGTCCTGGCAGGCCGGCGCCGCCGTGACGATGGCGGCCTCGCTCGGTCACACCGCGCGGGTGGCCGAGGCGAACGAACGCTACTTCGCCCTGCGGCGGACGGGCAGCGACTGGGTCGGCAACCCCGATCTGGCGCCGTCCAGGAACACCGGCGTGGACCTGTCCATGACGGTGCAGCGTCCGCGGGCCACCGTCACGGCGAACGCCTACATGAACCGCATCGACGACTACGTGGCCGTCTCCATGGCACGGCGCCTGTCGATGGTGCCCGGCGTGATGAACGCGGCGGCCCGGTCGTACGTCAACGTCGATGCCCGGCAGCGGGGACTCGAGGCCAGCGGCTCGGTCACGGTGCGGCGCCCGCTCTCGCTCTCCGGGGACGTGTCGTACGTGCGCGGCACGATGACCCCGCGCGCCGATCTCGGCGTGACCAGCCGCGACCTGGCCGAGACCCCTCCCCTGCGCGTCCGGCTGCGGGCGCGGGTCGACGACGGCCGGCTGTTCGCGGAGCTGGAAGGCGTGGGCAGCGCGCGCCAGTCTCGCGTGGACGCCAGCCTGGGCGAAGCCCCGACTCCGGCGTACGCGGTGGCCAACCTCACGGCCGGCCTGCGCCGAGGCAGGGTGTCGGTGGCCGCGGGCGTGGCGAACCTGTTCGACGCCTACTACGTCGAGCACCTGTCGTTCCAGCGCGATCCGTTCCGCTCCGGCATCCGCGTCGCCGAGCCGGGACGCAACCTGTTCCTCAACGCGAGCTGGAAGTTCTAGCGCGCGACTCGCGTGACACCGCGAGCGTGTCTCGCGATGTCACGAACTGCCTGCGACAAATTGCCTCAGGGGCGGCGTTACGGCTGGGCTTGTGCGCTACCCTTGTTGTTTGCATGTCCCGCACGCATTCGTGTTCTGAGCGACGTGTCCGCACGGGCACGTCGCTCCTCGCCGTGATCCTCCTCGCGCTCGTCTCCACGGCAGCGCTCTCCGCCCAAGGCCCGGAGGCGAGCCGTCCGACCGCGAGGGGCGGCGTGCTCCCCGACGACGCCGCGCCCCCGACGATCGACGGCAAGGTCACCGAGGCCGTCTGGCAGACGGTGACCCCGTTCAGGTCTTTCATCCAGCAGGACCCGGCCCAGGGGCAGCCCGCCACCGAGGACACCGAGGTGCGCGTGCTGTTCAGCAAGACACACGTGTACGTCGGATTCGTGTGCTTCGACCGCGATCCGTCGAAGATCATCGTGTCGCAGGCGAAGCGCGACTCGTCGCTCACCGATACCGACTCGGTGATCATGGTGCTCGACACCTTCAACGACAGCCAGAACGCGTTCGTCTTCGGCACCAACCCGATCGGCATCGAGTACGACGGCCAGGTGGCGCAGGAGGGACAGACGAGCGGCATCGCCGCGCCGGGCCAGGGCGGCGGCGGCGTGCAGCGCGGCAACATCAGCGCCTTCAACCCCAACTGGGACGGCGACTGGACGGTGAAGGCCAGCGTCACCGAGCGGGGCTGGGAAGCCGAGATGGCGATCCCGCTGAAGACCCTGCGCTATGCGACCGGCGACGACCGCACGTGGGGCATCAACGTGCTGCGGAACATCCGCCACAAGAACGAGCAGACGTTCCTGGCGCCGATCCCGCGCGGCTTCGACATCTACCGCGTCTCCATGGCGGCGAAGCTCACGGGCCTCCATCTCTCGTCGCGCCGCGACGTCAAGGTCATCCCCTACGTGCTGGGCTCGGGCAACAAGGACTTCACGCGCACGACCAACCAGGTCGACACCACGGCCGACGTCGGCGGGGAGCTGAAGTGGGGGGTGCGGCCGTCCCTGACGCTCGATCTCACGGTGAACACGGACTTCGCGCAGGTGGAAGCGGACGACGAGCAGGTGAACCTCACCCGCTTCGACCAGTTCTTCCCGGAGAAGCGGCCGTTCTTCCTCGAAAACGCCTCGACCTTCCAGTTCGGCGCGCCACAGGCCATCGACATGTTCTTCACGCGCCGGATCGGCCTGTCGTCCACCGGCGCGCCCATCGACATCCTGGGCGGCGGCCGCCTGAGCGGCAAGCTCGGCGGCGGATGGAACATCGGCCTCCTCGACATCCAGACGCGCGACAAGGCCGACTTCACGGGACGCCTCGTGGCCCCCGACGCGAACTTCAGCGTCGTCCGCCTGCAGAAGGAAGTGGGGCGCTCGAACTACGGCGCCGTCTTCATCGGCAAGCACGTCTCCGGCCTGACCGACACGACGCGCGGGCAGTTCGCCGGGTGGAACCGGTCCTACGGGCTCGACGCGAACATCCAGTTGTCGCGGAACCAGCGCTTCGCCGCCTTCGTGGCCCGCACCGACTCGCCCACCGACGCCCCGGACCGCCGCGTGCGGGGCAGCGGCTACGCGAGCCGGGCCTTCTACAACTTCACGAACAACCTGTGGCAGGTGTCCGGCGGCATGTCGCAGGTGGACGCGAACTTCAACCCCGAGGTGGGCTTCCTGCCGCGGGCCGGGTTCTGGCGTCCCGAGTTCCGCGTCTTCTACCAGCCCCAGCCGAAGAACCTGCCGCCGCGCCTGAAGTTCATCCGGCGCTTCGCTCCGCACTACTCCTACAACGCCTACTACAGCTGGTGCGGCCACTCGAACGACCCGACCTGCCGGGACAACCAGCTGCAGACCTCGGCGATGCACATCCACACCCTCGAGGTGCAGCCGCAGCAGGGCGGCCGATTCGGGTGGTTCACCGACCGCAACCAGGACGTGCCGCTCGCGCCGTTCGTGGTCTTCAACAAGGACGGCAAGCGCGTGGCCATCCCGCCGGGCACGTACACCTGGTGGCAGAACGCCTTCGAGTACAACCACAACCCGAGCGCGCCGGTGACGGCCACCTTCCGGGTGCGCGTCGGCAAGTACTACGACGGCGATTACAACGCGGTCGAGTTCACGAGCGACTACCGGCTGAACGCCAGGACCACGACCAGCGTGGGCTGGACGCGGCAGGACGTCTCGCTCCCCGGCGGCGCGTTCGTCACGAACCTGGTCCCGGTGAAGGCCAGCTACGCGTTCACGCCGCTCGCCAGCCTGTCGGTCCTCGCGCAGTACAACGGGCAGTCCGGGCTGTATTCGGCCAACGTGCGCCTGGCGCTCCTGAACCGGTCGGGGACCGGGCTCTTCGTCGTCTACAACGACCGGCGCGACAACCTCGCGACGACGTCCTACGACACGGTGGGCCGGTCGTTCATCGTGAAGTACACGCGGCTCTTCGACTTCTAGCGCGTCCGGCCGGCGGCGGCCCGGCCGTGGTACCGTCTCCCTGGCGACGGAGGCGGAGGCGATGGACATCCGTGATGCAGGCGAGGACGACGTCCCGGGCATCCTCGCGATCTACAACGACGTGATGGCGACCTCCACCGCCATCTACCGCGAGGAGCCGGCGACGCTCGAGGCCCACACGGCCTGGTTCCTCCAGCGCCAGGCGCTCGGCTACCCCGTGATCGTCGCCGAGGACGACCGGGGCATCGCCGGCTTCGCCAGCTTCGGTGACTTCCGGCAGTGGCCGGGCTACCGCTTCACCGTGGAGCACAGCGTGCACGTGCGCGCGGATTGCCGCGGCCAGGGCGTGGGCGGCGCGCTCATGCGGCCCCTGATCGCCCGCGCGGCCGCGCTGGGCAAGCACGTGATGATCGCGGGTGTCGACGCCGAGAACGACGCCTCGCGACGCTTCCACGAGCGGCTCGGCTTCGAGAAGGTGGCGCACTTCCGCCAGGTCGGCTTCAAGTTCGGCCGCTGGCTCGACCTGATGTTCCTGCAGCGCTTCCTGGAACGCTGAGACGGCGTCCCGGGCGCCCCCGCCTCCCGGGCACCCACGGCCCGGCGAGCCCCGGGCCGGCCCGGCTGAAGCTCTGCCGCTCGCCTGGCGCCGGTGGGCCGTGAACGGTCACCGGGCGGCCCGACGCGCTACACTCTACGCGTCCGATTTCTCCCCTCTTCTCCCTGCGGGCCCTACCGAAGATGTTGCACTCGACCGACTGCCGCCGCGCGCTGGTTCTCGCCTCCGTCCTCGCCGCCGCTTCCGTCACCGCCGCCCAGGCCCAGCCGGGCCAGGGCGCGGTCCGCGCGCTCCGCGCGACCCGTCTGACCGGCCCGGCGCCGCGGGTGGACGGCGTCGTCGACGACGACGCCTGGAACGGGGTCGAGCCCTACGGCGACTTCGTGCAGCAGGACCCCCGCCAGGGCGAGCCGGCCACCGAGCGCACCGAGGTGCGTCTCGCCTTCGACTCGCAGACCCTCTACATCGGCGTCATCGCCTACGATTCGGACCCGAGCGCCATCGTCTACACGCAGAGCAAGCGCGACGCGGACCTCACCGACTCGGACTCGATCCAGTTCATCTTCGACACCTACAACGACCACCAGAACGGCTTCGTGTTCGGCACCAACCCGTCCGGCGTCGAGTACGACGGCCAGGTGGCGGGCGAGGGCGCCACGGGCTCGGCCGCGATCACGGGCGTGGGCGGCCGGGGTTCGACGCGCGGCGGCCTCGGCGCCTTCAACGCCAACTGGGACGCGGACTGGACGGTGCGCTCGCAGGTGACGGCCCGCGGCTGGGAGACCGAGCTGGCCATTCCCCTGAAGACCCTGCGCTACAACCCGGGCCAGGGCCGCACGTGGGGCTTCAACGCGATGCGGAACATCCGGCGCAAGAACGAGCAGGTCTACCTGCAGCCGGTGCCCCGCGGCTACAACCTGACGCGCGTGTCGCTCGCGGCCCAGCTCGACGGCCTGGATCTGCCGCAGCGGCGCGACCTCAAGGTGACGCCGTACGTCGCCGGCCGCTACCTGCGCGACAACCGCTTCGCCTCCGATCCCACCGACACCACGGGCGACGTCGGGCTCGACGTGAAGTGGGGGATCACGCCGAACCTCACCGCCGACGTCACCGTCAACACCGACTTCGCGCAGGTGGAGGCCGACAACGAGCAGGTGAACCTGACCCGCTTCGAGCTCTTCTTCCCGGAGAAGCGGCCGTTCTTCCTGGAGAACGCCTCGATCTTCCAGTTCGGCGCGTCGCAGCAGATCGAGCTCTTCTTCTCCAGGCGCATCGGCTTCGAGTCGGGCCTGGAAGCGCCCATCCTGGGCGGCGGCCGCGTGAGCGGCAAGATCGGCAGCTACAACGTCGGCGTCCTCAACATGCAGACGCGCGAGACGCGGAACGCGCGGACGGACGCGCTGGTGGCGCCGGCCAACAACTTCTTCGTGTCGCGCGTGCAGCGCGAATTCGGGCGGTCCAACGTCGGCGCGATCTTCGTGAACCGCCAGGGCGTGGGCAGCTCGGCCGGGGACAACAACTACAACCGGTCGTACGGCATCGACACCGCGCTGCAGACCAGCGACAACGGCAAGCTCTTCATGTTCCTGGCCGGCACGACGAGCCCCGAGGCGACCGCCACGCGGCGGAAGGGCGGCACCGACAAGTCGGGCCGCATCTTCTACACCTACAACAAGCCGGGCTGGTTCAACGGCAACATCGGCTACGCGGGCGTGGGCGACAACTTCAATCCGGAAGTGGGCTACCAGCCGCGCAACCTGGGCTACCACTTCGGGTCGTATCGCTTCTTCCTGGACTACCAGCCGAAGAAGTACCCGTACGTCCGGCGCTTCTCCCCCCACATCTTCGAGAACTGGTACTGGGGCCTGGACGGCAAGGTGCAGACCATGCGCGGGCACTACCACTTCCTGGAGATCCAGCCGCGCACCGGCGGCCGGTGGGGCGCGCGCGTGGACCGCGAGCAGGATCGTCCGGTGGTGCCCTTCACCATCTACAACGGCGCCGACGGCAAGCGGGTGGTGATCCCGCCGGGACTCTACCAGTGGCACTACTGGTCGCTCGAGTACTTCAGCAACCCCTCGGCGCCGCTGAACTTCTCCGTGGTGCCCACCTGGGGCACGTTCTACGACGGCGACTGGACGCAGTGGCAGGTGAACGCCGAAGGGCGCGTCGGCTCGCGGCTGACGGCGAACGTCGGCATCACGCGGTCCGACATCAAGCTCCGCTACGGCAACTTCGTGAACACGCTGGTGCCCGTGACCGTCGGCTACTCGTTCACGCCGCTGGCGACGCTGGCCGCGCTGGTCCAGTACAACGCCCAGAATGGCACGGTGAACTCGAACATCCGCCTGGCGCTCCTGAACCGGAGCGGCACCGGGCTGTTCGTGGTCTACAACGACCAGCGCGACACGTCGCCGGACACGCGCTCGGCGCGGAACCTGAACCTCGACGGCAACCTGCTGGGCCGGTCGTTCATCGTCAAGTACACGCGCCTGTTCGACTTCTGATCGGCCGGCGGGGGCCGGCGGCAGCGCCCGGCCCTCGCGTACTCGGCGTGGCCGGGCCCTCGGCCACCGCCGCGGTCAGGCCGCCAGTTCCGGCTGCTCGCGGAACTCGCCTTCCCACTTGGCCACGACCACCGACGCCAGGCAGTTGCCGATGACGTTGGTCATCGTGCGCGCCATGTCCATGATGGCGTCCACGCCCAGGATGAGCGTGACGCCCTCGAGCGGCAGGTTGTAGCTGGCGAGGGTCGCCGCGAGGATGACCAGCGACGCCCGCGGGACGCCCGCGACGCCCTTGCTCGTGAGCATCAGCGCGAGCAGCATCGTCACCTGCTGCCCCACCGTGAGGTCGACGCCGGCGGCCTGCGCCACGAACACGGCGGCCAGCGAGAGATACAGGGTGCTGCCGTCCAGGTTGAAGCTGTAGCCGAGCGGCAGGATGAAGGACACGATGCGGCGCGGCACGCCGAAGGCCTCCACGCACTCCATGGCCCGCGGCAGCGCCGCCTCGCTCGACGTGGTGGAGAACGCGATGAGCGCCGGCTCCTTGATGGCCTTCAGGAACCCCACGATCGGGATCTTGAAGAGCACCATCACGGGCACCAGCACGGCGCCGAAGAAGAAGATGAGCGCCACGTAGAGCGTGAACACCAGGTAGCCGAGGTTGACGAGCACACCCAGGCCGCTCTGCCCGATCGTGTAGGCCATGGCGGTGCCGACGCCGATGGGCGCGTAGAGCATGATGATGTGCGTCACCTTGAACATCGCCTCGGTGAGCGACTCGCACCACTCCAGCATGGGCTTCTTGGCCTTCTCGCCCACCATGCCGAGGCCGATCGCGAAGACGATGCTGAAGACCACGATCTGCAGCACGTCGCCCGTGGCCATCGCCTCGATGACGGAGGTGGGCACCATGTGCAGCAGGATCTGGTCCCACGTCTGCGCCTGCGCCGCCACGGCCGGCGTGCCGGTGGGCGCCGGCAGCGTCATCCCCACGCCGGGCTTCATCACGTTGACCGCGAAGAGGCCGATGAGGAGCGCCAGCGTCGTGACGATCTCGAAGTAGATGATGGCCCGGAGGCCCATGCGCCCCACGTCCTTGAAGTGCCCGGCGCCGGCGATGCCGGCCACGAGGGTGCCGAACAGCAGGGGCGCGATGATCATCCGGATCATCCGGATGAAGATCTGGGCGAACGGCCGGATGACGTCGGCCCACGCGGGGTTCGTGATACTGACCAGGTAGCCGACGATCAGCCCGAGGACGAGGCCGATCAGGATCTGCGTGGTGGGGGAGATGCGCGGCTTTGCGGGCGTTTCGGCGGTATTCGACACGCCGGGATTGTATTACGGGCCGGGGGCGTCCACATGCCGCCCGCGCATGGGGGCGCCCGGCGCGCCAGGGGTGACGGGGTCAGGCGCCGGGGGCCAACGCGGCGGCGAGGCGGTCGAGGCCCTCGGCGACGCGGGCCGGCGTGCTCGCCAGGCTGACGCGAAAGTGTGCGGGCCCGTCGAAGAACGCCCCCGGGCCGACAGCGACGCCGTGGTCGGCGAGCAGGCGCGCGACGAAGCGGCCGGCATCGGCCTGGCCGGCCAGTCGCGGGAAGATGACCGACGCCCTCGGGGGCGCGGCGACCTCCAGCGCCGGGCACGCCGCGAGCAGGCGGCGGCACGCGGCGAGGTTCTCGTCGAGCACGGCCTTTCCGCGCGCGAGGAGCGCCGGCTGCAGGGTCCAGGCGTGCGCCGCCAGCGCGTCGGCCGGCGCGCTCCCCGCGTTGTCCACGACGTCCCGGGTGCGGCGAATGCGCTCGGCGACGGCGGGCGAGGCCACGGCCCAACCGGCGCGCAGGCCCGCCAGGCCGTAGGACTTCGTGAGGCTGCTCGTGGACACGAAGGGGCCGTCGAGAGACGCGGCGGCGAGGCGCGGGCGACCGGCCACGGCGTTGGCCAGATCGAGGTACACCTCGTCCACCAGCACCACGGCCCCGACGCGGTCAGCCTCCCGCGCAACCGCCGCGAGCGTGTCCTCGTCCACGTCGACGCCGCTCGGGTTGTGGGGCGCCGTGATCACGACGAGCCGCGTCCGCGGCGTGAGCGCCTCGCGCACGCGCTCCGGCACCACGCGGAACCCCTCGTCGAACGTCCGCTGGAAGCGCCCGATTTCCGCGCCGAGGAGCCGGCAGATCCCGACGAGGGGATCGTAAATCGGCCGCTCCACGAGCACGTGGTCGCCGGCGCCGACCAGGGCCGCCACGGCGAGGAAGTTCGCCCCGGAACAGCCGCCGGCCGTGGCGACGGCATCGGCCGATCGTCCGTAGTGGGCGGCGATGCGATCGACGAGCGGCGCGTAGCCGTCGTCGTTCCGTGCCGTCAGCGCGACGGCCTCGCGCGCGCCCGGCACGTCGGTCCATTCGCACGGAACGAGGTTGCTGCCCGCCAGGTCGATGGCGGCCGGCGCCCGGCGCTTGGCCCACAACAGATACGGGGCGAGGGGATCGGTGAGCATGCGCGGGGTCCTTCCAGGCGTCAGACGGACGACGACGCGGTGACGGCGCGACGGGAACGGCGCGTGAAGACGAGAAACACGGGGATCCCGAGCAGCAGGAGCCCGGCGCCGACGGCCGATCGCAGCGGGGCGGCGCGGATCGTGCTGACGACGACCACGGCCGCCACCAGGACGAAGCCGGCCGGCAGCCACGGATAGCCCGGCGTCCGGACGCCCGCGGGCGGGCCGAGCCGCCGGCGCAGGACGAAGAGCCCCGCCACCGTCGAGCCGAAGAAGATCCAGTCCGCGAAGACCACCGTGTCGAGGAGGTCGGCGTAGTTGCCGGTGATGGCCAGCGCGATCGACCACGACGATTGCACGACGATGGCGACCGCGGGCGTCCCGAAGCGCGGGTGCAGCCGCGCGAGCGCGGGCGCGAAGGCCCCGTCGGCCGCCATGGCGTAGTACACCCTCGTCGGCGCCAGGATCGAGAGATTGAGGAAGCCGAAGGTGGACATCGCGATTGCGGCGGCGACGAAGCGCTCCCCCGAGGCGCCGAGATACGCCGCCGCGGTGGCCGCCGCGGGCGTCGTGGTGCCGGCCAGTCCTTCCAGGCCGAGCGTCCGCAGGTAGGCGACGTTCACCGACACGTAAATCACGACGACCGCGAGCGTGCCCGCCACGAGCGCGCCCGGCAGGTGCCGCTCCGGATCGCGCATCTCCTCGGCCACGTAGTTGGCCGACTGCCAGCCGCCATAGGCGAAGAGCACGGGAATCAGCGCCCCGCCGAAGGCGACCAGGCCCGACGGGTCGCCGTCGACGCGGCCGAGGGTGGCCCAGCCCGTGGCCGGGGGCGCCAGCCACGCGAAGAGCACCAGGGCCGCGAGCGCGGCGGCCTTCAGCAGCACGCACACGTTGAGGACGCGGCTGCCCGGCTTCACGCCCACGTAGTTGATGGCCGACAGCACCACGATGGTGGCCACGGCGAGCGGCTGGGGACTGGCCGGGACGCCGACGAACCGCAGCGTGTACTCCGCGAACACGATCGCCACCGCCGCGATGGCTCCCGTTTCGATCAGCAGGAGCAGCGCCCACCCGTAGAGGAAGCCCGCAAGCGGATGCCACGCCTCGCGCAGGTACACGTACTGGCCGCCGGCCCGCGGCATGCGCTGGCCGAGTTCGGCGTAGGCGAAGGCGCCCGCGAGCGCCACGGCCCCGCCCACGACCCACACGAGGAGGACTTGCGCCGGGGTGTCGAGGCGCTGGGCCGTCAGGTACGGATTGATGAAGATGCCGGCGCCGATGATGCCGCCGATGACGACCATCGTGGCGTCGAACGGCCCGAGCACGCGCCGAAAGCCCGCGGCGGGCCTCTGATGCGCCGGCCGTGGCGGCGCCGTCACGCGAACACGCGCTCGAAGTAGCGGAGGCCGACGCCCTTGTAGACGACCTGACCGCGGGGCGCGAAGCCGCAGCGCGTGTAGAACCCGCTCGCGCCGGCCTCGGCGTCGTAGGCGTCGAGCCGGATTGCGTCGGCGGGCCAGGCCCTGGCCACCTCGGCGGCGTCCTCGATGGCCTGGCGTCCCAGGCCCTGTCCCTGTCGGGAGACGGCGACGGCCAGCCCGGTGAGGTACAGCGGCCGCACCACCGGCGTGAAGTGCGCGACGTCGATGGCCCAGGGCTTCTTCGTGGCCAGGCGCGCGACGGTCACGATCCGCCGGCCGTCGCGGCCCACGCGCACGCACGCGTGCCGGAGCGAGGCCAGGATGCCGCGCTCGCTCGTGGCGCCGGACCAGTGCCCCTCGCCGAAGCGCGCCGTGAGCGCGCCCGCGGTCTGGTTCTGGAGCGCCGCGATCGCGGCGACGTCGGCCGCCGTCGCGTCGCGGAAGCGCAGCCGGGTCGACGCCGCGGTCATCGGGTGCGGACCAGCCGCGTCACCAGTTCCCAGTTGAAGTGCACGAAGCGCTGGAACTCGCTTTCCAGCAGCCGCTCCTGGTCGCCGTGCATGCCATATCCGGCCGACTGATCCTCGAGGTCCACGCCGGCCCCGATGCCGATGCACTGGACGCCCCGCGCCCTCAGCGGCCACATGTCGGTGGCGTAGGTGCTCATCGACGGCAGCGTGGGCACGTGGTACGCCGCGTCGACCGCGGCCTCGGCCGCGGTGAAGAGTTCGCCGTCGAGCCGCGTGGGCGGGATCTCCGGCCGCGTCCCGCCGCCGCCCGCGAAGCGCACCTCCACGCCGGGATCGTTCACGGCCGCGCGGATCTGCTCGAGGAGCGCCTGCGGATCCTCGCTGGGCACCATCCGCACGTCGAGGCGCGCCGTCGCGGACGACGGGATCACGTTCGACCGGTAGCCGCCGGTGAAGATGTTGGGCGAGACGGACGTCCGGGCCATCGACGCGTGCCGCGGCTCGTGCTGCCACAGCCAGTCGGCGGCCGCCCCCGCCACCTTGGGATCGGAGGACACCACGTCGCGGTAGGCGCGCGCCTGCTCGGGCGAGGCGGCCAGTCCCGCGAGTCGGCGGAAATAGCGGCCGGTCGTCTCGTCGATCTTCACGTCGGGCTGCCACGTGATGAACGTGCCCACGGCGTTGCCGAGGTGCGCGATCGCGTTCGACGTGAGGGGCACCGAGCCGTGGCCCGAGGTGCCGGTCGCCGTCAGCTCGACACCGCGCGAGATCTTCTCGATCACCTGGACCGTCGCGTAGCGGACCTCGCCCTTCTCGCGGATGGTGTCGCCGCCCTCGGCGATGCAGTACTCGGCGTCGATGGCGCCGTAGTGCTGGGCCATCATGTGCCCGATCCCCAGGTTCGACTGCCCTTCCTCGCCGGACTCGGCCAGCAGGATGACGTCCCGGTCCAGCGGGACCTGCAGCCGCTTCAGCAGCACCACCGTCATCACGGCCGCGGCCAGGTTGTCCTTGTCGTCGATGGCGCCGCGCCCGTAGACGAAGCCGCCGTCGCGCGTGGCGCTGAAGGGCGGGAACCGCCACTTGGACGCATCCACCGTCACGGTGTCCAGGTGCCCCATCAGCAGCAGTGGCCGCTTCGAGCCGTTGCCCCTGAGGCGCGCGACGACGTTGGGGCGCTGCGGATCGAGGGCGTGAATCTCGGCCGGGATGCCCTCCTTGTCGAAGAAGGCCTTCAGCCATTCCGCCTCGGGGCGTTCGGCGGCCGTCGAGTCGAACCGGATGAGCGACTGGTAGAGCGCCAGGGCCTCGGGGGCGATGGCGGTCCAGTCCGGGACGGCCGGCCGCGGCTGGGCCCGTGGCGTGGCAGCAGCCAGGAGGAGGACGGCCGACAGGAGGGCCTGGGCGACGCGGCGGGAGCACATGCGGCGAAGTCTAGCGCGTGAACGGGGCCGCCGCGCACTGCCCGTCCGGCAACGGGCGGACGGGCCCTTCCTGCTATCGTGGGCGGACCGTGAGCGACCCGCCGGCCCCCACGCCCGTCGCCGCCTCCCCGCTGCTCAGGGCGATCCTGACCAGCCGCGTCTACGACGTCGCCGTCGAGACGCCGCTCGAGCCCGCCTCGCGCCTGTCGGCGCGCCTCGGGCACCAGGTGCTGCTGAAGCGCGAGGACATGCAGCCGGTGTTCAGCTTCAAGCTGCGCGGCGCCTACAACCGCATGGCGCACCTGGACGCCGGCGAACGCGCCAGGGGCGTGGTTGCGGCGAGCGCCGGGAATCACGCGCAGGGCGTCGCCTACGCCGCGCGCCATCTCGGCGTGTCGGCTGCGATCGTGATGCCCGTGACGACGCCCGCCATCAAGGTGCGCGCGGTGCGCGACCTCGGTGCCGAGGTGGTCCTGCACGGCGACAGCTATGCCGACGCCGAGGGCCGGTGCCGCGCCCTCGCAGAGGCGTCCGGACGTGTCGTGATCCACCCGTTCGACGACCCGCTGGTGATCGCGGGCCAGGGCACGGTGGCGCTCGAGGTGCTCCGGCACCGGCTCGGCGGCCGCGCCGACGCGATCTTCGTGCCGGTCGGCGGCGGCGGACTCGTGGCCGGCATCGGCGCCTACGTGAAGGCGCTGCGCCCCGAGATCGCCGTGGTGGGCGTCGAGCCCGTGGAGGCCGACGCGATGGCCCGCTCGCTGGCCGGCGGCGAGCGCGTGGTCCTCGATCAGGTGGGGCTCTTCGCCGACGGCGTGGCCGTGCGACAGGTCGGCGTCCACACCTTCGCGGTCGCCCGCCACGTCGTGGACGAGGTGGTGACGGTGTCCACCGACGAGATCTGCGCGGCCATCAAGGACGTCTTCGACGACACGCGATCGATCCTGGAGCCGTCGGGCGCGCTCGCGGTGGCCGGTCTGCGGCGCTGGAGCGCCGGTCGCGCGCCAGGCCACACGCTGGTCGCGGTGCTGAGCGGCGCCAACATGAACTTCGACCGGCTGCGGTTCGTCGCCGAGCGCGCGGAGGTCGGCGAGGCGAGGGAGACGGTGCTCGCCGTGACGATCCCCGAACGGCCCGGGGCCTTCCGCGAGTTCTGCACGCACATCGGCCGCCGCGTGGTCACCGAGTTCAACTACCGGCTGAGCGGACGCGACGCCGCGCACATCTTCGTGGGCGTGGCCGTGGACTCGCGTCCCGACGGCGACGCGCTCCAACTGGCGCTCGCGTCGGCCGGCTACGAGACGCACGAACTGACCGACAACGAAGCGGCCAAGCTCCACGTGCGGCACATGGTGGGCGGGCGCAGCGCGCAGGTGACGCACGAGCGGGTACGCTTCGCGTTTCCCGAACGGCCGGGGGCGCTCATGCGGTTCCTGGACGCGGTGGGCGGCCGGTGGAACATCAGCCTGTTCCACTACCGGAACCACGGCGCGGACCCGGGCCGGGTGCTGGCCGGCTTCGAGGTGCCGCCGGAGGACATGCCCGCGTTCGAGCGCTTCCTCGTGGACCTCGGCTACCCCGCGGAACGGGAAACGGACAATCCCGCCTACCGGCTCTTCCTGCGGTAGGCGGCCGGCGCGGTCAGCGGACGGAGGGCCGCCGGAGCCGCACGACCGACGCGCATTTCCGCAGGACGTCCGGCGGAATGCCCGCGATCCGGTCACGCCGACCAGGACGATGCCGGTGAAGGTCCGCTGCCGCGCCAGCAGGTAGCCGACCTCCAGGTTCCCGTAGCGGTCGTGCGCGTCCTTCACGTCGGTGCGCGTCCCGAAGAGCGCGTCCGCTTCGTCGAAGAACAGCACCGCGTCGCCGCGGGCGGCCGCATCGAACACGCGCCGAAGGTTCTTCTCCGTCTCGCCGATGTACCTGCTGACGACGCGCGAGAGGTCCACACGGTCCAGCGCGGCGCCGCGCTCGGACGCCAGCCAGGCCGCGGCCTGAAGACGGCTGGCCGGATCCGGCCCCACGATCAGCCCCAGGCCGGTGCGGCGCCGGCCGGCCAACGTCCCCAAACGAGTCCGGGCGACGGTCGACAGAGGCGCCACGCGCGCCGCACGTGGTCGTGCAGCCATTCTCAAGCCCCTCGGTGCGGCCGCGCCTCGCAGGGCGGCACCTCGATCGTCCTCATGCGGATGCCGGCGCGCGGCGCAGGCCGGCCAGCACGAGCACGCACACCGCGATGTCGGCGAGCGCCAGCGACACGAGCAGGCCGCTGATCAGGGCCTCCTGGCTGGCGCCGCCCACGCGTCCCTGTCCGGCCAGGGGCATCATCCCGCCCGCGGCCCACGCCGCCGCCAGGAACGTCGCCGCCAGGTTGGCGAACGTGCCGTACACGGCCAGCCAGAACGCGATCGACTGCAGGCGGTCCGACAGCGAGAGCCGTTCCCACAGCAGGCCGAGCCCGATCAGGAACAACCCGTTCATCACGCCTTCCATGTGACTGGCCAGCCCCATGCGGGGATTGGCGAGCGACGGCACGGCGAGGCCCACGAGCAGGCCCAGCAGGAACAGCAGGACGCCGAGCTGCAGCAGCCGATGCCCCCGCCGCACGTGATCGGTCGATGTCATGGCGCGCATCCTCCAGGAACGGTCGTGACTGCAACGGTCAGCTCGAGGACGGCGATTGTCGCACGGCGAGGCCGTGTTCAGTAGCTGCAGGCCGCCGAGCCGGAATCGCGGTAGGGCTGGCCAGCCATGGGCACGAACTCCCAGTCGTAGCGCCCCGGGTGGAGCGTCAGGCGGAGGACGCCCCAGGTGCGGTCGTTGCTGGCGTCGACGTTCGAACGGCTGCCCCGCAGATCGTAGAGGCTGTAGCCACCCGTGCCCACGACGAACTGCCGGATCCCGCGGGCCAGGTCCAGTCTCCCGTCGCCGTCCTGGGGGGCGAAGCGCTCGTAGTCGTGGTCGTGTCCGCTCAGCACCAGCTCGGCGCCCGCGTCTTGCAGCAGATACCAGATGTCGCGCATGTTGGCGTCGCTCCCGTTCGGCCCCGAGCTGAAACGCGGGTGATGCCAATAGGCCAGGATGCACGGGTACTTCTTCGCGGCGAGGTCGCCACGCACCCAGGCGTGCTGTGCCGATCCGGCGTTGCCATGGAGATTGCTGTTGAGCGCGAGGATGTGCCACGCACCGAGGTCGTAGGAGTAGAAGCCGAGCCCCCGTGGACCCGCGGCCGTTCCGAAGTAGTCGAAGTAGGCGACGCCGGCGTCGCCCGTCCAGTCGTGGTTGCCCGCCACCGGCCGTGTTCGGGCGAGGTGACGTCCCCAGGTCGGACCATAGCAGTCGCGGTAGGTCTGCGGAGAGCCCTCCGGATACACGTTGTCACCCAGCGTGAAGACCGTGCCCGGCAGGCCATCGAGCAGGCGAGCGGTGGCTTCGGCTTCCGGCGAACCGCACCGGGCGATATCGCCGGCGCCGACGAACGAGACCGACGGCCCCGCCCCCGGCGGCGCCGACGCATCCGCCCCGTCGAACTCGACGGCCGCCTCGAACGGGGGGAGGTCGAATTCCATCCCGTCCTGGTCCACGCCGGTGCCCTTCAGCCGCCATCGCCCCTGGGTGGCGGGCCGCAGGAGCGAGAACACGTGCCGCACCTCGTGCGCCGCGTTACCGAGCGCCGGAACCGGCAGGTCGAGGCTAACGGGGGCCTCGGCGCTGAGCGGACCGGAGTCGTCCTGCACCGACAGGACGAGTCGGGCGATGCGCGCCGACACACCGGCGGTTTCCCGGAACGACACCGTCGTCAGCAGCTCATATCGCACGGGACTCGCCGCTGCGGCCGTGGCGATGGCCTTCAAAGGGGCTCCCTGCACCGAGGTGACGATGGTCGGACCCACCGCCACGGGGCCAACGGGCGAGGAGGGGTTCACCTGGCGCGCGGAGTCGGTGCAGGCCGGGACCACCGCGATCAGCGATGGGACCGCGAGCGACGCCAGCGCCCGGCACATCAGGACACGCAAGCCGCTCCTCACCACGGAATCCCCACCCGGCCCGTCGTCGACACGCGACGTGCCTCACCGAGCGTCTGGAGCGCCGGATGCTGCGAACATCCCGTCGATCGGCGCGGCGCCCGAGCGTACCACACACCGACTGCTCTCCCTGCGAGCTCGACGGGCCGGCGGACGCGAGTCATGGGGCCAGGCCGCGCCGGGCGCGCTCACGGGCGATCTGGCCCAGCACGTCGCCACCGCGGCGGCGCGCGAACTCGATCATCCAGGCGGCTTCCTGCTCGAACCGCTCGTTCGTGTAGGCCTTGCGAACGTCCTCGTACGCGGCGGTCCTGATCATGGCGATCTGGCGGCCGATCTCGCGCTGGAGCCACCCGAGGCCCGGGTCGTCCGGGGTCGGCTCGCCGGCACTTGCGGCACAGCGGTTCAGGGCGTCCAGGTACGCGTCGCGCAGGTGGGGAACGCGCATGGCCGTCGTCAACAGCACGTTGGGATCGAAGCCCTCGAAGATGCCCCGGTCCACCTCACGAAAGTTCACGTCCTTGTCCCAGGGCAGCACCTGCGACCGTTCGCTGTCGGCAAAGCGGTACAGGTAGAAGTTGTTGAGGCCCCAGTCGCCCGCGAACCCGTCGTGATCGGCCAGGAACGTCTCGACGGCGACGTATCGCAGCAGGACCTCGAGGTCGAGATACCGCGACGTGGCGGCCTCCCACGCAGCCATCGAGGAGTGATTGGCCGCCTCGACCAGCCGTTCGATCGGTCCGTGCAGCCGCTCTGGCGGATCGTCCTCGTGCGTCTTGGCTTCGAACATCGCTGCGTACCTGGACAGGTCCGTTCCCAGCCACTCGAAGTACCAGTTGTTCGACCAATTGAACTCGAACAGGTAGCCGTCGTTCTCACCGAGCCACGTCTTGAGGAACGTCTTGTCGATCGGCTCCAACATCGCGTAGAGCCCGATGTACTCGTTGTTCACGTAGACGCGGGCGTGGGCGGCCCGGGGTGCGACCTGTCCGACTCTCCGGAAGAGCTCGCTCGTGACCACTTCCTTGACCATGCCGGCGTCCTGCCGGAAATTGTCCAGCGCGAGCGACTTCAGTCCGACGAAGGTCTGGCCGGAGACGTACTCGTTGAAGTCGATCTTGAGCGCGGGCTTCCTGGGATCGCGGCTGCCGGTTCCCCGAGACCGCACGCCCGCGTTGCGGACGACGACTCCATTCCACGCGACGTCCACCGGGTAATAGGTGTTCTCCATGAACCGCGCCTGCAGCAGCTCCCAGTCGCCGCTGAACATGGACAGCCGCAGTTCGTGCACGACCTGGGAATTGAACAGGTCGCCGGCCGTCGGCGGGCCATCCTGGGCCAGCGCAGGTGCCCAGGCGAGGACCGCCAGCACGGCGGTGAGCGTCGCAGCGCGCCGAGGCGGTGGCGCGTGCAGAGAGTGGCGTCGAGAGGCGTGCATGGCGAGACTCCCCGACCGGGCGCGCTTCCGCACCGACGGAGCGCGCCGGCCGTCACTCGGGGAACGGGCCCGAAGGGCTCGAATGTCCTCCCCTTCGCACCGTCGAGCAAGTGCCCTGCCAACCACGGGAGTCGTGGCCGTGCGGTGCGGCGGGCTGCGGGACCCGAGACGCGGCCTCCGGCGCGCCTCGTGTGAGGGAAACCCCACGTCGGAACCCGGGCTGGGTGACATCCGGCGCAGGAGCGGTTCGTCGCTGCCGGCGGCCGTCGCCGCGCCTGCCTGACCATGCCGCGACGCCCGGCCAGCGCCTCGGTGGGCGCGACGCCCTACTCGCCGACGGCGGCCGGCTCCAGAGCCTGGGCGGCCGTCGACGCCGGCGCCTCGCCGACGCGTTTGGCCATGAGGATGTCCGGCTTGCCGTAGCCGTTGGCGTCAGGGAGCACGCCCACCACCGCGTAGCCGAGGCGCCGGTAGAACGCGAACGGGTGCCCGCCGAGGTCCTCGAGCTGCTGCGCCGCGGCGAGCGGGTCCGGATACAGGTCCAGGCCGCCGATCGACGTGCGGCCGTTCTCGTCGTCGGTTCCCAGGCACACCGTCATGCCGCCGCGTTCGCGCACCTGCCGCTCCAGGTCCTCCACGAGCGCCCGGCCCACGCCCAGGCCCTGGCAGTCGCGCCGGACGACCAGCGGGTGAATCTCCCAGACGTGGCCGCCGTAGGTCTCCACCGCGCCGATCCAGCCGAGCACGCGCCCGTCCTCGTCGACGGCCACCCGGCTGATGCGATCCTCGCCGAACGACTCCTCGACGGTCTCGAGCGCTTCTTCCGGCGTCTGCCATACCTCGGCGCCGGAGCCGGTGAAGCCGTCGACCAGGACGTCGGCGACGGACATGAGCCGCGCCGGATCGTCCGGCGACAGATCGACGATGCGAAAGGAAGACACGGGTATCCGTTTCCGGCAGGTGCGTGCCCCGACACCCTTCCAGGGCACCGGGGCCGAACGCCCGAGCGCTGCTAGGCCGCCATCCGCGCGCGGAGTTCCGCGTCGATGGCCTGCAGGAACTCCTCGGTGGTCAGGTAGGGATGATCGGCCCGGATCAGGATCGCCAGGTCCTTCGTCATCCGGCCGGACTCGACGACGTCCACGCACACCTTCTCCAGCGTCTCGGCGAATCGCACGACGTCGGGCGTGTCGTCGAACGTGCCGCGATACTGCAGGCCGCGCGTCCACGCGAAGATCGACGCGATGGGGTTGGTGCTGGTGGGCTTGCCCTGCTGGTGCAGCCGGTAGTGGCGGGTCACCGTGCCGTGCGCGGCCTCGGCTTCCACGGTCTTGCCGTCCGGCGACATCAGCACCGACGTCATCAGGCCCAGCGACCCGTAGCCCTGGGCCACCGTGTCGCTCTGCACGTCGCCGTCGTAGTTCTTGCAGGCCCAGAGGTAGCCGCCGCTCCACTTCAGGTTGGCCGCCACCATGTCGTCGATGAGGCGATGCTCGTAGGTGAGCCCCTTCGCCTCGAACGCCGCCTTGAACTCGGCGTCGAACACCGCCTGGAACGTGTTCTTGAACGTCCCGTCGTACACCTTCAGGATCGTGTTCTTCGTGGAGAGGTAGACCGGGTAGTTCCGGCCGAGCGCGTAGGTGAAGCAGGCGCGGGCGAAGCCTTCGATCGAGGCGTCCAGGTTGAACATCCCCATCGCGATGCCGCCGCCCTTGGTCTTGATCACCTCGCGGCTGATGCCCTCGCCGCCGCCCTCGGGCGTCCAGCTGACGGTGATGGTGCCGGCGCCCGGGAAGTGGAAGTCCTGCGCGCGGTACTGATCGCCGAAGCCGTGGCGGGCCACCACCACGGGCGTGTCCCAGTGCGACACGAGGCGCGGCACGTTCCGGCAGACGATGGGCTCGCGGAAGATCGTGCCGTCGAGGATGTTGCGGATGGTGCCGTTCGGCGACCGCCACATCTGCTTCAGCCCGAACTCCTTGACGCGCGCCTCGTCCGGCGTGATGGTGGCGCACTTCACGGCCACGCCGTACTGCTTGGTGGCGTTGGCCGAGTCGATCGTGATCTGGTCGTCCGTCTTGTCGCGCGCCTCGATGCCCAGGTCGAAGTACTTCAGGTCGATGTCGAGATACGGCAGGATCAGCGTCTCGCGGATCTTCTGCCAGATGATGCGGGTCATCTCGTCCCCGTCCATCTCCACGACGGGGTTCTTCACCTGGATCTTCTTCACGTGCGACTCCTTGGGCTGGCGAGCAAACGGGCAATTATAGCGCGAGACATCGGCCCGAACCGTGGCCCGATCCGGCCGCGCCCGTGCCGGTGAGAACCGCACGACGCTCCCGCGGGCCGGCCCGCCGGGCTCACCAGAACCGCGGCACGAGCGCGGGCACCTCGCGGCGGTAGCGCGCGTAGTCGTCGGCGAAATGGCGCATCAGGAGACGCTCTTCCAGGGCGACCTTCGCCCTGGCGCCCATCAGCACGAACGGCAGGCCGAGCACGCCGGCGAGGTCGCCGCGCACCAGCACGGTGGCGGCCAGGGCCAGGAGCAGTCCCGTGTAGATCGGGTGACGGGTGAGGGCGTACGGGCCGGTCCGCACCACGCGGTGGCCGTCCTTCAGCGTGACCGCGCCGCTCCACAGCCGGCCCAGGTGCAGGCGCGCCCACCACGCATAGGCGACGCCCGCGCCGGCCAGGCCGACGCCCGCCCAGGCCAGCCACGCCCACGGCGGCACGATCGGCGTGAACAGCCACGACGGCATCCGGCGGGCCTGCACGAAGATCAGGAAGAGGCCCACCCACAGCCACAGGCCGTAGCCCAGGCGATCGCCGACGGACTCCCGGGACACGGTGCGGCCGGACCACACGGCGGCGGCCAGCCAGCTGAATATCCAGGCGCTCCAGAGATACGACGCCGCGACGAGGGGCGACGGCACGTGCGGACTGTACCACCGCCCGTACACACGAACGGCGGCGCCCTTCCGCGGGAGCGCCGCCGTTCTCGATCCGCTCGCGACCGGCTACTGCCGGTTTACGTTCATCAGCGCCTTCTTGACCCAGCCTTCGCCGTTGGCGCCCTGCACCTTGTAGAAGCCGTTGCTCTCTTCGCCCATGAAGACCACTTCTTCGCCGCGCTGCAGCGTGGCGACCACGGCCGCCGAGTCCGCGGCGGTCTTCAGGATCTTCACGCCGCCGATCTTCGGCACCATCACATCGCCCGCGTTGGCGGCCGAACCGCTGCCGCCCTCGGCCTCCGACTCGCCCGACTGCAGCTTCGCGAGACGGTCGGCGCTCATCGGCTTGAGGTTCGCGTTGGCCTTCATGTCGGTCACGACGGCGTTGAAGTTGTCGAGCAGGCTGGCCGCGATGACCTTGCCCTCGGCCGTGTTCGAGTAGGCGCCCGCACCGCCCAGCAGCCCGCCGGCGCCGAAGATGCCGCCCAGCGCGAAGTTGCGCTGCCGTGCCTGGCCCTCGTTGGCGGCGATCTGCACGCTCGTCCGGGCCGACGCCACGGTGATGCTCGTGGTCGCTTCCTTGAACTTCAGCCCGCCGCCGACGATGGCGCCGGCGCGGCGTCCCAGCAGGCCGCCCACGCCGCCGATGCCGCCGGCGTTGTTGTTGGAGCTCTGGATCGAGGGCGTCATCAGGTAGTCGGCGGCCACGATCTGGCCCTTGCCGAAGTTCTGGCCGCTCTGCAGTTCGCCAGACGAGGCCAGCTGGCGCTCCTGCTGGATGTTCTGCATGCCGACGCCGCGCTCGACCACGACGAAGCAGTTCGACTTCTGCGCAAACGTGCGCAGCAGCGACGAGGGCGATCCGAGCTGGTAGGTGCGCAGCCAGATCATCGACTGCTCGTGCGGCTCGTTGATCGCTATGGTGCCGTAGGGCATCTGGCAGGTTTCGACGTCGCCCGTGCCCTTGTCCTTGTCCTTCGATTGCGCGGAGGCCGCCGCCGGGGCCGCCAGGACCGCGGCACACGCAAGCACCGCCAGGGGATGAGCCGACACGTGTTTACGCCACAGAGACATTTCTGCTCCTTTTTCCGCTGCGATTGCCACTGACCCGGACCGATCGACGCCGATATCTTCGCACAACGGCCGAGGTGTGCCCGGCACGAACCGGTGTGCACGATCTCAATGCGTCAAACTCTGCCCGATCCTATCGGCCGACCTCACGCCCTCGAACATGGGCCGCCCGCCCTGCCGGAAGGCACGCCCTGGGGCGCCAGCAAGCCGGAAGGCGAAGTGCTTCCTGATCAAGGGCTTCCCGGTCCCCGAAGGGCAGACGCGATGCCGGGGGGGCGGCATCGCGCCCGGGGCGCGACGACGGCGCCTGACGCCGGACGCCGGGCCACGCCGGGCCATGGACGCCGCGGGAGCTCGAGACGCCCGAACGCCGTCTTCGAGGTGTCTCAGTCACCTGAGTGCTACGCGTGCACGCCGGGCGCCTCGTGCCCGGTGCGTTCCACGTATTCGACGTAGCTGCCCGGGTACAGGTGCGGCTGCGCCTCGGTGCCGCTCTCGCCGCCCAGTTCCAGGACGCGGTTGCTCAGCGTCCTCAGGAACGCGCGGTCGTGGGACACGAAGATCATCGTGCCCTCGAAGTCCGCGAGCGCGGCCAGCAGCATCTCCTTGGTCGCCAGGTCGAGGTGGTTCGTCGGCTCGTCCAGCACGAGGAAGTTGGGCGGGCGGAGCAGCATGCGCGCGATGACGAGGCGCGTCTTCTCGCCGCCCGACAGGGCCCGGATCTTCTTGTCCACGTCGTCGCCCGAGAACTGGAACGCGCCGGCCAGGTTGCGCAGGAGGCCGATGGACTCGTCGGGGAAGTCCTTCTGGAGCTGCTCCTCGATGGTCAGGTCCGGATCGAGCAGGTCCAGCGACTGCTGCGCGAAGTAGCCCAGTTGCAGGCTGGCACCCAGCGTCACGGCGCCCGCGTCCGGCGCCACCTGGCCCGCGATCATCTTCAGCAGCGTGGACTTGCCGGCGCCGTTCTTCCCCATCACCGCCCAGCGCTCGCCCCGGCGGATGACGAAGCTCACGCCGTCGTGCACCACGCGCCGGCCGTAGGCCTTGCTGACGCCTTCCAGCACCGCGACCTGGTCGCCCGAGCGCGCCGGCTGCCGGAAGTCGAACTTCACCACCGCCCGCTTCTTCGGCAGCTCGATCTTCTCGATCTTCTCGAGCGCCTTCACACGGCTCTGGACCTGGGCCGCCTTGGCGGCGTGGGCGGCGAAGCGTTCGATGAAGCGCTGCTCCTTGGCCAGCATGGCCTGCTGGCGCGCGTAGGCCGCCTCCCGGTTCGCCTCGCGGATGGCGCGCTCGCGCTCGTAGAAGTCGTAGTTGCCCGAATAGACCGTGATCTCGCCGCCGTCGATCTCGGCGATCTTCGTCACCAGCCGGTTCATGAACTCGCGGTCGTGCGAAGTCATGAGGAGGGCGCCCGGCAGGGTCTTCAGGAACGACTCCAGCCAGATGATCGACTCGATGTCCAGGTGGTTGGTGGGCTCGTCCATCAGGAGGACGTCGGGCCGTGCCAGGAGCACCCGTGCCATGGCCACGCGCATCTTCCAGCCGCCGGACAGCGCGCCGACGTCCCCGTCGATCCGCTCGTCGTCGAAGCCGAGCCCGTGCAGGATCTCGCGCGCCTGCGCCTCGAGTGCGTAGCCGCCCAGATGGTCGTACTCCTCCTGCACCTCGCCGAAGCGGGTGAGGATCCGGTCCATGGCGTCGGCCTGGTCCGGATCGGCCATCGCGTGGTTCAGGGCCTCCAGCTCGTGGTGCAGGTCGCCCACGCGGCCGCTGCCGGCGATGGCCTCGTCGAGCACCGAGCGGCCCGCCATCTCGCCCACGTCCTGCCGGAAGTAGCCGATGGACAGCTTCTTCGGCACCGAGACGTCGCCCTCGTCCGGCGCCTCCTCGCCCACGATCATGCGGAAGAGCGTGGTCTTCCCTGCGCCGTTGGGGCCGACGAGGCCCACTTTCTCGCCGGGATTGAGCTGGAACGAGGCGTCCACGAACAGGACCTGGCGGCCGTACTGCTTCCCGATGCGGCTGAAGGAGATCATGGGAAACCACTATCGTATCGCGCCGGTAGAATCGTGCCCATGCCTCGCCGTCGGTCTGCGCTCGTGGTCCTGTTCCTCCTCGCCGGGTGCCGCTCCGCGGCGCCGCCACCGCGCGCGCAGTCCCAGCCGGCGCTGCCTCAGGCGGCCGTGGCGGCCGAACCCGACAGCATCCGCTGGGTGCGCGACGCCGCCGAGTACCGGGCGGCCGTGCTCCAGACCTATCGCCTCGCCCTGGCGCAGGTCGAACGCGCGGCCACCGGGCGCGCCGCCGGATCGTGGGCGGTCGTGCTCGACGCCGACGAGACCGTGATCAGCAACCTCACCTACCAGGCGGAGCGTGCGCGCGCCGGGCTCGGCTACTCGGGCGAGAGCTGGGCGGCGTGGGTGAAACGCCGGGAAGCCACGCCACTGCCCGGCGCCGCGGCGTTCCTGGCCCGCGTGCACGCGCTCGGCGGCAAGATCGCCATCGTCACGAACCGGCTCGGGTCCGAGTGCGACGACACCATCGCGGTCTTCACGCGCGAGCGTCTGGACTACGACGCGATGCTGTGCCGGCCCAACGGCACGCCGTCGGACAAGAACCCGCGCTTCGAACAGGTGCGCGCTGGCGCGGCGCCCGGCATCGCAACCCCAGTGGACGTCGTCGCCTTCCTGGGCGACAACATCCAGGACTTTCCCGGCCTCGGTCAGCAGGTGAAGAGCACCGGCGAGGCCGGATTCGCCGACTTCGGCGTGCGCTTCTTCGTCCTGCCCAATCCGATGTACGGCAGCTGGCAGTAGCCGGCGCGCCGCCCGGGCCGCCCCGGGGTGAGGGAACGCCGCCACCGCCGTCGTTCTGGAGGGCGGAGGTGGATCCCATGGGCACCGTGCGCACTGGAACCCTGATCGTCGCGAGCCTGCTGTGCACCGCTGCGGCGGCGAAGGCGCAGCCGCCAGGCACCTACGACTGGCAGCTCCAGCCCTATTGCAACCGCATCTTCGTGACACTCACCAAGGTGGGCGGCGTCGTGACGGTGGAGGGCTTCGACGACCAGTGCGGGGCGGGCGACCGGCTGCCGATCACGGGCGCATCGGCGCAGACCTTGTTCACCTACCAGATGGGTCTGCACACGGTGCCCGCGGCCGGCGTGCCCGTGCAGATCACGGCCGACCTCGATTTCGGGCTCAACGGCACCTGGCGCGACAGCCAGGGCCGCACGGGCACACTGGTCCCAAACGGCGCCGCGGCGGGGCCCATGCTGGCGGTCCCGTTGAACGTCGCACCGCCCACCTCGATCGGCAAGGTGCAGGTCAACCCCGCGCAGATCCAGCTGCGTGTCGGCGGCAGCTGCCCGGCCGGTCAGGCCATGCGCGCCATTGCCTCCACCGGCGCCGTGTTCTGTGCGCCGGCGGCGGGAGGCGACATCACCTCGGTGTCAGCCGGAGCGGGCCTTGTCGGCGGCGGCTTCGCCGGCGCGGTGGGCCTCATGGCCGACTTCGGCGGGTCGGGCACGGCCACCTCCGTCGCGCGAAGCGACCACACGCACGGGTTCGGGACCGACAACACGTCCGTCGGCGACTCGGCACTGTCCTCAGGCGCCACCGGCTTCGGCAACTCCGCCCTCGGCAGCCAGGCGCTGCAGGCCACCACGACCGGCACGCTCAACAGCGGCGTGGGCTGGGCGACGCTGGCCTCCAACACGAGCGGCCACGAGAACACGGCCGTCGGCGCGCAGGCGCTGTCGTCGAACACCACCGGGACCGGCAACACGGCGCTGGGCGTCTCGGCGCTCGACGCCAACGCCACGGGCGGCACGAACACCGCCGTGGGCCGCTGGGCCATGCGCGTCGCCACGTCGGCCTCGAACAACACGGCCGTCGGCGCCTCGGCGCTCGACCTGACCACCACGGGTTCGTCGAACACCGCCATCGGCCGGAACGCCCTCATCGCCAACACGACGGGCAGCAACAACATCGCCATCGGCAGCGGGGCGGGCAACGGCCTCCTCACGGGACACGACAACGTCTACGTGCAGGCCTCCGCCGGCGGCGGCGCCGAATCCAACACGCTGCGCCTCGGTTCGAGCCTCACCCGCGCGTTCGTCGGCGGCATCCGGGGCGTGGCCACCGGCGCCAACGACGCCGTGGCCGTGGTGATCGACTCGCAGGGCCAGCTCGGGACGATCTCGTCCAGCCGGCGAACGAAGGACGACATCGCGCCCCTGGACCCGGCGGTGGGCCGCGCGCTGCAGCGGCTGGAACCCGTGCAGTTCCGCTACACGGAGGCGTTCACGGACGGTTCGCGCCCGCTGCAGTACGGCCTCATCGCGGAGGACGTCGCCGCCGTGCTGCCGTCACTGGCGGCCACCGGGCCGTCGGGCGAGATCGAGACCGTCAAGTACCACGTGCTGCCGACGCTGCTCCTGGCCGAGGTGCAGCGCCTGGAGCAGGAGCGCCGGACACTCACGGCCACCGTGGACGCGCAGGCGACGGCGATCGCGGAGCTGCGGGCGGCCGTGGCGGCGCTTCAGGTCAGGGATGCTCGGTCTCGGTGACGACGGCCGAGGCCGCGACGACGAACAGCGCGGCCAGGGCCTCGGCCACGAGCCAGCCTCGGGCCGGGGCGAGGCCGGCGCGTGACCGGCGCCAGTTCATGAAGCCGCACCCGCCCGCGGCGGCGACGGCCGTGATCTTCGCAAGCAGCCATCGCCCGTAGGAGGAACCGACGAGGGCCGGCAGGCTGCCGACGTAGATCGACGCGGCGATCAGGCCCGACGCACCGACCGCGGTGGCGCACGTCAAGGCGACGGGCGAGAAGCGCGCGATCAGGGCCCGGTCCGCGTCACCCGCGTGCGCGGGGGCACCCGGTCGTCCGAGGCCGGCGACGACGAACACCACGAGCGTGCCCAGCCAGGCGCCGGATGCGACGACGTGGGCCGCGTGCAACAGGACCCGTGACGGCTCCCCGGCCGCGTGACCCAGCAACGGAACCGCCGCGACCTGTGCCAGGACGGCGGCGCCGAAGAACACGGCGCGGCCCGGGAGCCGCGCCGGCACCGCCGCGGCCACGGCGAGCGCGGCGGCCGCCAGCACCTGCCACCGCCAGCCGAAGCCCCAGCGGCTCTCGAATCCGATGGTCCGCAGGGACTCGGCCGAGAAGGCGTCGGAGGCGCCGAAGGCGGACACCGTGTGTCCGAGGAGGCGGCCCAGCGCGGCCACCACGAGCAGCGCGGCGGCCACCCGGCCGATCGCCTGCAGGCGATGCGGGGCGATGGGTGGCGTGCCAGGGCCGGACACGAGGCGCGTGGCCACCACGACGCCGACCGCGATCAACGCCGCTGCGTACTGCAGGATCTTCGGCAGGACCTCGACGAGGGGCGCGTCCACGCAGCGGGCCTGCCGATCCGGATGGCGCTAGTGGGTGCGGCGCACCGAGAACGCGAACGACCCCTTCTGCACGTGTCCGTCGTGCCCGGCGGACTGCCAGTCCACCTTGTAGGCGCCGTCGCCCATCGCGCCTTCCACCGCCGCGGACAGCGACTTGTCGTCGCCGACGTTCAGGGCGCCGATCGTCACGCCCCCGGAGGGCCCGGTGACCGTGACCTTGCTCACGGCCTTGTCGGGGGCTTCGCTGAACCACATCTGGATCTTCGCGGGCGCTGCGGTGACGGTCGAGTCGGCCTCGGGCATCGTCTTGGCCAGCTTCATGTGGGCCAGCACCGTCACCGACAGGGCGGCCACGCCGGCGAGGACGGCCATCGTGGAAAGCGTGCGTCGCGTCATGGAACCTCCGGAAGCAGGCAGCATAGTACGCCGGGTGCCGCCCGGCGCTGCGACATATCGTCGCGGTCGGAACTCGGCGGGGGCGGCGCCCGCGTGACGCGCGGAGCCGTCGTCGGGCGGCAGCGCCCGCGGGCCGCCGTGTCAGTCGAGGTCGCGGAGTTCGTCGTCGAGCCGCGCCAGCGCGTCGGCATCGACAGCGCCGGCCAGCGCGGGCCGGGCCGCGGCGCCCGACCGGGCCGCGGCGGCCACCTTCCAGCCGATGGCGGCGGCCGTTCCCAGGCCGAAGACCGCCGGCAGGAGCCACGCCAGGAGCCCCACGCCCTCGGGCGGCGGCGCGCCCAGGATCTCGGTGCCGTATTGCTGTACGAGATCCGCGCGTACGGCGTCGGCCGTCTCGCCGGCCGCGATGCGGGTGGCGATCTGGTCGCGCAGCTCGCCCGCGTACGACGACGTGCACTCGGCCAGGAGCTTGCCGGGGCAGAACGGACTCATCAGCTCGTGCGCCAGGTCCGCCGCCTGCTGGCGGGGACTGGGCTGGGCACCGGCGGGTGGGGACGCCACGGCCAACACAGCGGCCGCGAGGGCGGCCCGGAGCATTCGGCGGCGAGTCATGACGCGTACTTCCTCTCTGGAGCGGCAGCCATCAGCGCCCCACCCACTCATAGAGATGCGGCGCCGGCGCAAATGGTGACAGGCGCCGTCCCCCTACTTCACGCGATAAACCAGGAAGAGCTGGCGCGGCAGGATGTCGTGCTGCGCATCCAGGACGAATCCGGCCTGTGCCATCTCGCCGCTGATTTGATCGGGCGTGAAGCGGAACTCGGCCGGCGGCCCCTCGCCGCCCGCGTCCTTGCGGAAGTCCACGATGGCCACGCGCCCCCCGGGCGCGAGGCGCGCTTTCAGGGCAGAGAAGTACGCGGGCCTGTCCGGGATGTGGTGGTAGGTGTCCACCACGAGCACGACATCGGCCGGCGCGGGCAGGTTCGGGCTGTTCGCCGACGCCTGCACGGCCCGCATGTTGGTGAGCCCCTCGGCGGCGGCGCGCGTCGTCAGGTGCTCGACCATCTTCGGTTCGAGGTCCACGGCGAACACCGTGGGCCGGGCGGCGCTCCGGGCGAGCCGCACGCTGAAGTAGCCGGTGCCGGCGCCGATGTCCGCCACCGTCTGGCCCGGCTTCAGGCCCAGCGCCGCGATGACTGTGTCGGGCATCTGCCAGGCGTCGCGCGCCGGGTCGTCGAACGACTTGGCATACCGCTCGGGGTCGTCGAACTTGTGCTCCATGTGGCCCATGGGCGCGCCGGGTGTCTGCCCGTGCATCTGCTCGTGGGTCTGATCGTGCGTCTGGGCCACCATCGCCACCCCGCTCAAGGCCGCCGCGGCCGCCGTCGCCATCACCACGCGTCTCATCGTCGCTCCTCCTGCTGTCGTGCCGTCGTCGGCGCCGCGGTGGACGTCCGCCGCTGCACGTGGATCGCGCTCGCGCCCGGCGCACCAGCCGTCCAGGCCACCACCACGCCCCGCCCGAGCGGGGCCATCACCGGGTACTGCGTAGGACCGGCCCCGGCGAGCGGCGCCGGCGCCGCGAAGGCGGGCGCGCCGCGTCCGGCCATCGCGGCGTCCACGATCGCGGCGGTCCGGACGCCGGCCCGCACCTCGTCCCACGCGATGAAAAGATGTCCCGTGCCGTCCACGGCGACCTGCGGATGCGACGGCTTCGGCGCTCCAAGCGTCGGCACCTGCTGCCGTGGGCCGAAACGCGCGCCGTCGGTCATGGCCGCGTAGAAGATCGCGCCGACCGGCTCGGGCCCCGTCTTGACCGTCGGCCAGACGATGTGGATGCGACCGGCGCCGGCCGCCATCGCCGGGCCGTCGTCGGGGCAGCCGTTGATCGCCCAGCCGTCCTCGCTCACGCGGGCGGGCGCCCCGGCGGCCGGCGGACCGGTCAGCCAGGCGAACGCGATGTCCCGGAGGTCGCCGGGGTAGACGTGGCGCCACGCCGCGAGGATCCCCCGGCCGGTCGCGACGAGCGCGGTCTTGCAGCAGTAGCACACGCCCGGCGCCAGGAGTTGCTCGGGCGCGGCGGCGGCGCCGACCCGCGCGTAGACGAGGCGCGACTTCTGCGCCATCGCCACCCCGTCGGCCGCGTCCATGTGCTGGTGATGGCCCTGAGCTTCGCCTTCGGCCTTCGCCGCGGCGAGGCCCCGATGGTCCAGCCACACGACGTGCGCCGCGCCCTGGGCGTCGAGCGTCAGCGCATGCCAGCCGCGGTCGCCCGCGGCGCCCGGCGCCTGCAGCGACAGGGGCGCGTCGAACGTCCGGCCGAAGTCGTGACTGCGGGCGATCTTGATCTCGGTGCCTCGGTCCTTGGCGTTCCAGGCCACGACGACGTCGGGCCGGCTCGCGCCCGCGGCCAGGTGCAGGGCCACGCGCGGCGGGATCTCCCCGCTCAGGCGCCCTTCACCCGCCACGCGGTTCACGCGCGCCGGCGCCGAGAACGTCGCGCCCTCGTCGTCGCTCGTCGCCACGTAGACGTCGGCCTTGCCCTCCGCCGTCGCGCCCCACACGACCGCCACGAAGCGCCCGGCCGACGCCACCCACGGCGTCGCGCTGCTCCGGCCCTCCACCGCGAGCGTCACCACCTCGGGCGCCGCCGCTCCCGGCCCCCCGGTCGTCGTCATCAGCGCGGCGGTCACGAGCGCCGCACACCAGCTGTTCGTCCTCATCGTGTGCTCCGTGCTCCTGGTTCCGTGTTCCGTGTTTCGTGTTCCGTGTTCCGCGTTTGGTGTGCCGTAGCCCCTAGCCCCTAGAAGCGAAGCCGTAGACCCAGCTGCCACGACCGCGGATCCCCCACGGCCGTCACCTGGTTGAACGTGGCCGACGGGCTCGTCGGATAGGCCCCGCTCCCGAAGTTGCCGTTGCGCGCGGTCTCGTTGACGGTGTCGGTCAGGTTGAACACCTCCGCCATCCCCTCGATCTGCCACGTGTCGGCGACGCGGAACGTCCGGCTCAGGCGCAGGCCGATCGACAGGAACGCGTCGCCCACGCCGGAGTTGCGAGGAATGACGTCGCCGTCGACGATCGGGCGTCCCGCCGTGCCCTGGATGGTCGTCACGCCGGAGGTGATGTTGAACGGCGCCGCCGAGTAGGCCTGGACGAGCGTGCTCAGCTGGAATCCGTGCGTCAGGTGTTCCCAGGCGGTCGACGCCGGGCCCGACGGCGCGTTGAAGCCCGCCGAGACGACGAACATGTGCCGCCGGTCGTTGTCGGCGCGCCCCCAGTCCTTGTCGATGTCGAACGGATCGATGGGCCCGCTGAAGAAGAACTCACCCACGTTGTTCATGGCCTTCGACAGCGTGTAGCTGGCGCGGTAGTAGCCCCAGCGTCCCGGGCGCCTGGCGAAGGACACGAGCAGGGCGTGGGAGGTGGACCGGCCGGCCGAGCTGTACTGGCTGTTGTTGGCGTAGTCGGCGATCGGGCGGCAGCCGTTGTTGGTGCCCGCGGCCACGCAGGTGGGGACGTTCTGGTTGATCGACATCAGGATGCCGTCGCCGCGCACGTAGGCGTAGCCGACGCTCGCCGTTCCGGCCCGGCCGACCTGCCGTTCCACTTCCAGGTTCGCCTGCCGGGAGTAGGCGTTCTGCAGATCGCGCTGCATGGTCGACAGGCTGAAGAGCGTCACCGACGGCTGCGCCGCCGGCAGGAGGTTCGGGAACGTCGGCGAGGCGGCCTGGCCCGGCGAGAGCTGGACGTTCTGCTGCCGGAGCTGCCCCAGGTCGGTCGTGTTGCCGGCCGAGAGCAGCGCGTTGGCCAGCGCGCGGAGCGGCACGCGGTCGAAGAAGAGGCCGGCGCTGCCGCGCACCACCAGGTCGCGGGCCCCGGTGGGCGTCCACGCGAAGCCGGCACGCGGCGACACGTTGTTCGTGTCGGTCGCGATCGTCTCCAGCCACTGCAGGTCGTAGCGGATGCCGAGGTTGAGCGTGAGGCGCGAGGTGGCCGCCCACTCGTCCTGCACGTACAGGCCCAGGTTCGTGCTCCCCTGCCGGACGGAGGTGTCGCCGAAGGTCTGCGTGAAGCCGGCGTTGTTGTAGCGGCCCGCCAGGAAGTTGACCAGGGACGAGAACGTGTAGGCGCCGCGCACCGCGCGCGGGAACGTGATCGTGTCGTCGTTGTAGACCAGGTCGAGGCCCGCCTTCAGTGCGTGCGCGCCGCGCTGCTGCGCGATCGTGTCGACGAACTGGTAGCCCCGGTTGAGCCGTCCCTGCGGGCTGTTGGTGAGGGTGCCGAACGACGCCACGCCGGCGATGCTCACGGCCGGGCCGACCTGATCCGAGGGCAGCGCGAGGAGATCCGCGTGGGTGAACTGCGCCCGGGTCTCGTTCACGGTGCGATCGCCCAGCGTCAGCGTGTTGCTCACGGCGAGCGCCTGGTCGCGGTTGTCGAGTCCGGCGGAGGCCGACGGCGCGCTGAGGCCGCCCGCTCCGCGGGAATTGGCGGAGGTGACGTCGTACAGGCTGTAGCGCGCGCTCAGCTGATCGCGGCCCGTGAACGCGTGGTCCACCTTGCCGAGCACGTTGAGACTCCGGACCGGGTTGTCGTAGATCCCGCTCGTCACGGGCTGCCCCGGATACCCCACCTCGGCGAGGCGCGCGTTGACGGCCGACAGGTTGGCGCCGCTGATGGTGACGAATCCGGTCTGATCGAGGACGCGCCGCTCCGCGTTGGCGAAGTAGAACGACCGCCCGCGCCGGATGGGGCCGCCGAGACTGGCGCCGAACTGCTGCTGCGACATCGGCAGCGTGGTGCCCGACAGCGCGTTGGGCGCGTTCAGCGCGTCGTCGCGGAAGAACCCGTAGGCCGTGCCACGGACCTGGTTGGTGCCGCTGCGCGTCACGACGTTCACGTAGCCGCCCAGGGCGCGGCCAAGTTCCGCCTGGCCGCCGGAGGTGACCACCTGGAACTGCTCGACGGCGTCCACGCCGTAGGGCATGCCGCTCAGTCCGGCCGCATCGTCGTTGGCCGACAGGCCGTCGACGATGAAGCTGTTGGAGAGGTTGCGCTGGCTGCCGATGGAGAGCCCGACGCCCGGCACGGCGGACGTCTCGGCGAAGAGCTGCGTGCTGTTGATGTTGGGCGGCGCGACCCCGGGCGTCACGACCGCGATGTCCAGGAACTGGCGGCCGTTGAGCGGCAGGCTCTGCACCTCGGCCACGGCCACGGTCGTGGCGATCTGGCTGCGGGCCGACTCGAGCACCGGGGCGTCGGCGCTGACCGTGACCTGGCTGGTCACGCCTTCGACGGCCAGCGCGATCGGCAGCTCGAACGCCGAGCCGGCCGACAGGGTGAGCCGCCGATGGACGTCGGCGAAGCCGTCCAGGTGCACGGTCAGCTCGTAGGCGCCGACCCGCAGGTACGGCAGGCGGAACCGTCCCCGGTCATCGGTCGCGACCGTGGCGGTCACGTCGGTCTCGACCTGGCGGGCGCTGACGGTCGCGCCGGGGACGACGCCGCCCTGGGCATCGGTGACCCTGCCGCTGATGCTGGCGTTGTTGATGGATTCCTGAGCGGCCGCCGGCCATGACGCCAGCAGCCCGACGATGGCAGACGCCATCACGAACCGGATCCGAACCATGGAGAACCTCTCGCGCGAACGTGCACGTGCGCGCGCCGGTCGCAGACGCGCGCGCCACTCGTGAACCGGAGCGAGGGACTAGGCGCGGGGCGGAGGGGCGTCGGGCGGGACGGCCAGCGAGCGCGGCGCGTCAGGCGCCGTGGCGACGCGGCCGGACGGCTGGAGGGCCGGCGTGAACGCGAAGGGGGCGATCGGGACGGCCGGCTGGAGCAGCACGGCCTGGAGCATGGCGTCCGGCACGCCGCAGACGCCCGTCATCGCGCAGTCGACGGGCGCCTCCGTCGCGGCATGGTGCATGGGGCAGGCCGCGCCCTCGCCCATCATGTGCTCGCACGAGTCGTCCGGCGGCGGCGCCTCGTCGTGGCACGGCGCCCCCTCCGACCCGGCCGCCATGGTGTGGGCGGCGCAGCAATCGCGGGCGGCGAGCGCCGACAGCGCCAGCACGTGGCAGCACAGCCACAGTGCCACGCCGCGCCGGAGACGCCGCCTGACGAATGTCATGGAATCCCGAGGTTACCGGCCGGGGCGACGGCCGGTCAATTCATGAATTGTCACGGGCCGCGGGCGGGGCCCTACTGTTCCATCTGGATCTCGGGGTCGAACACCGACTCCCCGTCCACGAGGATGCTGTACCGCACGGGCTCGGTGAAGACGGCGTCCGGCCGGATCCGGGCCCGGAATTCGCGCGGGAACGGCGGCAGCTTGCCCTCGAACGGATCGCGCCCCTTCTTGATCTGGAACGACACCTGGCGCGTGCCCGCGCCCGTGGCATCGACGACCGTCCATTCCACCTGATCGCCGGGCCGGACGAACAGGATCTCGGGGGCGGCGTTGGCCCGCACACCGCCGTCGCCGGTCGGGAACAGGTAGACCGTGGTGTAGCGCGTCTGCGGCAGCGGCGCCGACGGCGGGGCCGGCGGCGGGGTCCCGGTCTTGCCCTGGCCGCCGAGGAGTTTGGACAGCACGACGGCGATGATGCCGCCGAGCACCGCGCTGAGTAGCAGACTCATCATCGCCCCCTTCCGCCGCCGGGCCCGTCGGCCACGAGCGCGGCGAACCGTGGTTCGTTCCGGATGTCGTGAAAGTCGTCGTCGGCCGCGGCGGTGGACTTGCTGTACCCGAGCGCCAGGGCCCGGCGCAGCCAGTCGAGCGCCTGCGCCTCTGAGCCGGCCAGCGCGTGGACGACGGCGGCACGATAGCACACCTCGACGTCGTCGGGCGCCTTCGCGACGGCCTCGGCGATCCGCGCCGCCGCGCTCGCACCGTCGCCGGCTTTCTGCGCGTAGACGGCGACGGTGGCCAGGAGCCGCGGGTCCGACGGGCTCACGGCGAGCTCGGCCTCGGCGCGCTCGACGGCATCACGGTAGGCGGCCAGGGCCTCGTTGCGTCGGCCCATGCGGAGCAGGGCGTCGCCGAGGTTGCGATGGACGTAGGAGATGTTCGGCGCCAGCGCGATGGCGCGCCGATAGCTCGCGACCGCATCCTCGAAGCGGCCCTCGGTGTGGTAGATCGCGCCGACGTTGGCGAAGATGCGCGCCGACGGGCTGATGGCGTTCGCCTTCGCGTAGTACTCGAGCGCCTTGTCGTTCAGGCCGCGAATCTGGTACAGCGTCCCGAGCTGCTGGAATCCGAACGCGTTGTCGGGCTGCAGCGTCGTGAGCCGCTGCAATGCCGCCTCGGCCTCGTCGTAGCGCGCCGCCCGGAACAGGGCGCGCCCCATGTCGCTGTACACCTGCCAGTTGGTGGGCCGCCGCTCGAGCGCCTTCTTCCACTCGGCCACGGCCTCGTCGATGCGGCCCAGGCCCGCCAGCGCGTTGCCCAGCTGGCGCCGCGCGTCGTCCAGGCTCGGCTGCATCGCCAGCGCGCGCTGCAGTGCCTGGATCGCCTCGGCGTGGCGGCCGCTGGCGACGAGCGTCGTGCCGAGGGCCAATCGGACGGCGGGATCGTCCGGCGCCAGCGTGACGGCGTCGCGGTTGGCCTGCACCGCCCGCTCGATGGCCTGCGCGTCGCGGGTCGATCCGTAGTCGGCGGCATACGCCTCCGCCAGGGCGGCGTGGGCGTCGACGAATCGCGGATCGAGTCGCAGCGCCTCGCCGAACGCCAGGATGGCGCGCGGCAGGTTGCCGGGCGAGTCGCGGCGCTCGAGCAGGGCGCGGCCGCGCCAGTAGGCGTCGAGGGCGTCGGGGTTCGACGACGGCGGTGTGCTGATGCGGGTGCGGACGTCGGGCGAGAGCTGCAGCCGGAGCGCCGCGCCGAGCGCCGTGGCCAGCCGCGCCTGCATGCCGAACACGCCGGCCGCGGGCCCCTCGACGTCCTCCGTCCACGCCGCCGTGCCGTCCGGCCTGAGGAGCCGCACGGCGATTCGGAGTGCGTCGCCGGTGCCGTCGACGGTGCCGTCCACGACGAAGGTCGCGCCCAGATCCGCCGCGACCTGTCCTGGCGTCCTCCGTCTCGCCCGTGCATCGGCGACCGAGGCGCGTGGCACCACCGTGAGCGTCGGGAGCGATGAGAGGCTCGTGGTGAGACTGTCGGCCACGCCCGCGGCGAGGTAGTCGTTGCCGTCGTCCCCGGTGCCGTTGGCGAACGGCAGCACCGCGATGACCGGGTCGGTCACGTCGAGCACGACCGGGCGCGTCACCCACCACGCGGCGCCGGCCAGCGCCACGACGAGCGCCGCGGCCACGGCGGCCCAGCGCCGCCACGGCAGGGCGACCGGCGCCGGCGGCGCCTGGAGCGCCCTGATCTCGTCGGCCACCACGCGGGCCTTCGGCGGGCGCTGGCCGGGGTCGGTGGCCAGCAGCCGCGACACGAGGCGGTCGAGGGCCGGCGGCACGTCGGCCTTGAGCGAGGACACGCGGCGCGCCATCCGGTCGATCGAGGCGTGGGCGAGCGTGAACGGATCGCGCTCGGGGAACGGGCGCTTCCCCGTCAGCATCTCGAAGAGGACCACGCCCAGCGCGTACAGGTCCGCGCGTTCGTCGGCGGTCTTGCCCGCCCACTGCTCCGGGGCGACGTAGCCAGGGGTGCCCTGGAAGCCGCCGTCGCCGTCGGCCGGGGCCTCGTCGGCGGGGCTCCCGGCCGCGGGCCGCATCCGGGCGATGCCGAAGTCGAGGATCTTCACGACGCCGCCCGGCGCCAGCATGACGTTCGATGGCTTGAGATCGCGGTGGAGCACCCCGTGCGCGTGGGCGACGCTGAGGGCTTCGGCAATCTGGGCGGCGACGTGGAGGGCCTGGTCCGGAGGGAGCGGGCCCTTCTTGAGACGTGCCGCGAGCGTCTCGCCCTCGACCAGCTCGAAGACGATGGCAATCTCGCCGTCGTGCTCGATGACGTCGTGGACGGTGGCGATGGCCGGGTGCACGAGGGCCGCCGCGGCCCGGGCTTCGTCGAGGAGCTGCGCCCGTCCGCCGGAGGTGCCGGCCTGGGCGCCGGACACCATCTTGAGCGCGACGTGGCGCCCGAGACGCGTGTCCTCGGCGAGGACCACGGTCCCCATGCCACCCTGGCCGAGCTCGCCCAGCACCCGATAGGGGCCGATCGTGGCGGTCACGTACACCTCGGAACGGTAGAGGGACCCGGAGAGGTGAAATCCGCGGACGCCGGGCCGGCCCGGCGTCCGCGTGGCACGCGGCTAGGGCATCGAGGTCCGGCCGGGGGCGGCGAGGGCCTTGTTGATGGCCGTCACCGTGTAGTCGGCGCGGAAGGCCACGATCTGCTTCGCCAGGGCGGTGGCCTTCGCCTTGTCCGCGATCGACACGCCGTCGATGCTGGCCTTGCCGGCCTTCACGCGCGCGTCGTAGCGCACCGAGTCCGGATCGTCGATGAACATGTTGAGGGTGATGACGGGGTCGTCGTGCATGTGGTCGCTCTTGCGGTCCTTGGGCAGCGCGCCCTGGTCCTCGAAGTGCTTCGTCACGACGGCGTAGGTGTAGTACTCGGGGATGTGCAGGGCGACGGCCTTGCCCGCCCACTTCTTCGTCAGCGCCTCGGCCACCGCCTTCTGGCCCGCCTGGTTGCCGCCGCTGTCGCCGATGAACACGATGGTCTTGAAGCCGTGCGCCTGCAGGCTCTCGGCGGTGTCGGTGAGCACGGCGCGGAACGTGTCCTCGCGCATCGTGATGGTGCCCGCCGTCGTCATGTGCCCGGTCTTGGGCTCGATGTCCCCCTCGGGCACGTACTTCACGATCGGCGCGCACAGCGCGTTGCCGAGCTTCCGGGCGATGGCGTCGCAGTTGGCGTGCAGCACGTAGTTGTGCTTGCCCAGCACGAGCCACGGGCCATTGGGCTCGATGCCGCCGGTGGAGATGATGGCCGTCGTCTTGCCGGCCTTCATGGCGTCGCGCACGTCCATCCACGTCATCTCTTCGAGCCACACCGTGTCCGCCTTGGGCAGCGGGTTCGGGGCGTCGGCGCAGTTGTACGGGTTGTCGCGGCAGTCACCGCCGCCCATCGACCGGGGGTCCGGCGCACGGCGCTCGCGCTGCTGGGCGAAGGACACGGCGCCGGCCACCAGGCACACGGCCGCGAGAGCGAACATCACCTTCTTCATGCGTCTACTCCTCTGTGCGAACTGCAACGGACGGCACGGAGCGTCCGGCGCGGGCCGGCGCCCGGGCGCTCGCGTGACGGGCGGGCGGGACCCGCTCGCGCCGTCCTATTCTGTGCCAAAGTGGCGCGCCGGCACGACGCGGGCCGCGGCGGCGAGACGGCCGGCGGGGACGGCTACTTGACGGGCGCCGCGACGTTCAGCGCCACGCCGCCGTCGGTGGTCAGCGTGAGCTGGACGGTGTCGCCCGCCGCCAGCGGCCGCGTCAACTGGACCAGGCGCAGGTGCGGCGCGGCCTGCTCGGCGGCGGTGGAGCCATAGGCGGGCACGGTGAACTCGGTGACCACCGCCGGCTCGCCGCCGCCGGTGGCGCCGGCCCGGAGTTCTACCGTCTTGGCCGCGTCGGTCGTAGCCGCCGTGATGTAGATGTCGTACATCGTGGGGTTCTCGATGGCGACGTAGGCGACGGCGGCATCGGCGCCGGCCGCCGGGGCCGCCACCCACGCCGAGACCGCCTTCGGGGCCTGCTGGACCGGAACGGCCGCGGGGAATCCGACGAACGAGACGGCCAGGGCCAGCACGACGTGACGCATGGCGCCAGCATAGCGCCCCGTCCCCGTCGCGCCAAGGGCGCGACCGGCGAACGCGGTCAGGCGGCGGTGGGTTCGGCGTCCTCCGGGTGGGCCGGCAGCCAGCGCACACCCCGGCGGATCAGGTCCGTCGCCGCCTCGGCGTCGAGGGGTCTCGCGAAGAGGTACCCCTGCGCGAACCCGCAGCCGAGCCCCCGGAGCTGCGCGTGCTGGGCGTCGGTCTCGATGCCCTCGGCCGTGACGGTGAGGCCGAGCTCGTCGGCCAGGTGCACGACGGCCTGCAGGATGGCCGGGTGGCGCCGGTCGCTGCTGATGAACGACCGATCGAGCTTGATGCCCGCGATGGGCAGCTCGCCCAGGCACGACAGCGACGAGAAGCCGGTGCCGAAGTCGTCGAGGACCACGCGCAGGCCCGCGTCGCGGAAGCGCGACAGGGTCTCGGCCGCCCGGGCGACGTCGCCGATCGCCGACGACTCGGTGATCTCGACCACGAAGTCCGCCGGCCGGATGCCGGCATCGGCAATCGCCCCCAGCAGCGTGTCGAGGACGTCCGGCTCGGCGAGCTGGCCGGTCGTGAAGTTCACGTTGACCCACAGCGGCAGCCCGGCGGCCACCGTGTCGCGCCACGCCCGCAGTTGCCGGCACACGGCCGCGGCGAAACGCTGCCCCACCGGCACGATGAGGCCGTTGGCCTCGAGCGTGGGGATGAACATCGCCGGCGGGACGAGGCGGCCGTCGTGCCGGCGCCACCGCATCAGCGCCTCGAAGCCGACGAGCCGGCCGTGCTGCAGGTCGATGATCGGCTGGTAGTGCGGCAGGAACTCGTCGTTCGCGAGCGCCTGCCGGAGCGCCGTGTCGAGCTGCAGGCGCTCCACCATCTCCTCGCGCATCGCGAGCTCGAACACCTCGATGCGGCCGCGGCCCTGCAGCCGCGCGCGGTGCATGGCCGTGTCGGCGTTGCGCAGCAGGTCGTCGGGCGTGGCGCCCGGCCCGCTCATCGCGACGCCGACGCTGGCCGAGACGAAGATCTCGCGATCGCCGATGGTGAACGGCCGTGCCAGGACCCGCTGCAGACGCTCGGCCACGCTCGTCGCGTCCAGCGGATCGGCGATGTCGTGCAGGACCACCACGAACTCGTCGCCGCCCAGGCGGGCGACCATCGAGTCGGCGGCCAGCTCGCTCGACCGCGAGATCGAGTCGCCCGGCCGGAGCGAGCGGTCCAGCCGGCGGGCGACGGCCCGGAGCAGGTCGTCGCCGTGCGTCCGGCCATGGCCGTCGTTCACGAGCTTGAACCCGTCGATGTCGAGCAGCAGGACCGCACACGGTGCCACGGGCTCCCCGGCCTCGCCGAGGGCGCGCTCCAACCGATCGTGGAGCAGCATGCGGTTGGGCAGGCCCGTCAGCTGGTCGACGACCTTTCCGGCCGTGACGTCCGACAGCGATCCGGCCATGCGGACTGTCGTGCCGTCGGCGCCGCGCACCGCGAGCCCGCGCGCCAGCACCCAGCGGTAGGCACCCGACGCGTGATGCAGCCGGTGCTCGCTCTCGAAGTGCGGGGTGCGCCCCGCGAGGTGGGCGTCGAAGGCCTGCTGCAGGCGGTCGCGATCGGCCTCGTGCGTGAGGTCCAGCCAGGCCTGCAGGGTGGGCCCGATGCCGTCGCCCTCGCGTCCCACGATCGTCAGCCAGCGCACCGAGTAGTGGAACTCGCCCGTCCCCAGGTCCCAGTCCCACAGGCCGTCGTTGGCGCCGCGGGCGGCCAGGGCGTAGCGCTCCTCGCTGGCCCGCAGCCGTTCCTCGGCGTCGCGGCGGGCCAGCTGGGTCCGCAGCCGCGCCAGCGCGACGGGAAAATCCACGGGCTTGGTGATGTAGTCGTTGGCCCCCAGCTCGAGCGCCGCGACCACGTCCTCGCTCGCGTCCCGGGCCGTCACCATCAGCACCGGCAGCTCCGCCTGCGTCCACCGCTCGCGGATCTTCTCGAGCACCTGCAGGCCGCTCATCGCCGGCATCTGCACGTCGAGCAGCACGGCGGCCCAGCGCTCCCGGTCGAGCGCGGCCAGCGCCTCGGCGCCGGAGGCGGCCTGGCCCACCTCGAACCCGCGCCGTTCGAGCCGGCGCGACAGCATGTCGCGGTTCGGCGCCTCGTCGTCCACGAGGAGGAGACGGACCGGCGTCATGCCTGCGCCTTCGCGGCCAGCAGCCCGTGCATCTTCTCGAGCAGCCGCTTGAGATCCACGGGCTTGGTCTCGAACTCGTCGCAGCCGGCGTCGAAGCACCGCTGGCGGTCGGCCACCATGGCGTGCGCGGTCAGCGCCACGATCGGAATCGACGCGGTCGCCGGGTCGGCCTTCAGCCGCCGCGTCGCCTCCCACCCGTCGATCCTGGGCAGGCTGATGTCCATCAGGATGAGGTCGGGCCGCTGGCGCGCGGTCGCGTCGAGCGCCTGGAGGCCGTCCCCGGCGACGGCCACCTCGAACCCCTGGCGGATCAGGCGGCGCGACAGCATGTCGGCGTTGGCCTCGTTGTCCTCCACGAGCAGCACCCGCACGCTCACGACGGTCCTCCCGCGACGGCCGGCAGCCGCACGGTGAAGGTGGCACCGACGCCGATTTGCCCGGAGGCCGTGATGTGGCCGCCCATGAGATGGCAGAGCCGCTGGCTGATCGCCAGGCCCAGCCCGGTGCCGCCGAAGCGCCGCGTGGTCGAGGCATCGGCCTGGGAGAACTCCTTGAACAGGCGGCCGACCTGCTCGTCGCTCAGCCCGATGCCCGTGTCGGCCACGCGGACCTCGACCCAGTCGTCGGGGGTCCGGTCGACGGAGACGCGGATGTGTCCCCGCTCGGTGAACTTCGCCGCGTTCCCGATCAGGTTCAGGAGCACCTGCTCCACCTTCAGGCGATCGGTGTGCATGGGACAGCCGCGGTCCAGGCCATCGACGGCGAGCACGTTGTCGCGCGACGCCAGGAGCGGCCGCGAATGCGTGACGGCGGAGTGCACGACGTCGGCGAGCTCGAAGTCCTCGACGTCGAGCTGCATGTAGCCGGCCTCGATCTTCGACAGGTCGAGGACGTCGTTGATCAAGGCGAGCAGGTGCCGGCCAGCGCCCAGGATCTTGCCGATGTCGCCGAGGCAGGCGGTCTGGCCGAAGCTCTCGGCGTCTTCCTGCAGCATCTCGCTGTAGCCGATGATGGCGTTGAGCGGCGTGCGGAGCTCGTGGCTCATGTTGGCCAGGAACGCGCTCTTGGCCACGCTCGCCTGCTCGGCCGCGATCTTGGCGCGCTGCAGTTCCACCTCGGTGCGCTTCCGCTCCGCGATCTCGCGCGTCAGCTCGGCCGTGCGCAGCGCCACGCGGTCCTCCAGGTCCTCCTGGATCGCCAGCAGGCGCTGGCGCGCCGCGGCCACCTCCGCCAGCAGCCGCGAGTTGCGCAGCATGTGCTCGACGTGCCCGCCGAGCAGCCGGAGGAACGGCAGCGCGGCGTCGGTGGGCATCTCGCGCGCGTGCGACGTCTTGTGCCTCTCGTCGGTGGTCCCCAGGAAGCACATGGGCGGGTCGTCCTGCGTCACGCGCAGCGGGAGCACCACGAGGCCGGATGGCGTCCCCGCGGCCGCGCCCGCCGACGTCAACGGGTCGAGCAGCGCCCGCAACGACGCGGGCTGCGCCTCCAGCGGGCCGGCCACGGGACCGGCGAGGTGCGCGAGTCCGGCATCGAGATGCTCCCGCGGCATCGTGACGAGCTTCACGCGGCCGTCTCCGGCGGTCCGCGGCAAACCGGCCCCATCGGGCACGACGACCCGCACTTGATTCACGGCGAACACGCGCAGGAGCAGCGACGCCGCGTCCAGCAGGATCGCGGCCGGCTCGGCCTGGCTGTCCCAGCGCAGCGTGAACTGGCTGAGGAGCTCCACGCGAAGCAGCTGCCGATCGAGCGCGTTCTGCGACCGGTGGAGGCGGTGCTCGGTCTTGACGAGCAGCGTGAGCTGCTCGTGGAGCGCCTCGGCCGGCAGCGTCGCGGAGGGAGGGGGCATCGGATCTCAGGCGGCCTGGCGTTCGTAGAGCGCGCAGAGCGCCACGGTGTAGTTGTGGTAATACGGGCGGCCGCCGATGGGCGCGATCTCGCCGTAGGTGTGGAAGCCGATCCACGGCGTGTCCGGCCCGAGGGCCCGCCTGAGCGGCGCGACGATTTCGGCCGCGGCGCAGCCGCCCCACAGGATGCGGCCGCGGCCGGCGCAGTCGAACTGGAGGACGAGATCCGGGGCGCGCTCCGGGTGCGAGCGACGCACGCGGTCGGCGCAGTCGCGGGCGCTCTCGCGGATCCGGTCCGGATCGCGACGGGTCAACTGGATGGCGCGGCCTTCGGTCAGGCCGCCGCCGGGGAAGAAGAGGGCGCCGCTGGGCTTGTCGAGCTGCAGCGGGGTCCTGATGACGAAGGGATCGTAGTCGTCGGCCGTCGTGGCGAGCCGTTCGCCGACACAGAGGTGCACGATGCCCTCGGCGTTCAGGTCGTCGCCGGCGTCGTCGTCCAGGTACTCCTTGAACAGCTGCCAGGCCGGCCGGCCGTCGATCTCGTGGATCCAGCCGTCGGCGCTGCGCGTCACCTCGCGTTCGCCGCCGATCGGGGTGCAGCCATGGCTCACCGCCACCGCGACGTCGACGGGGCCCGAGATCAGGAACGCCGCCATCCCGCCGCTGATGACCCGTCCGTCGCCGTACTGGAAGGTGCGCTCGAACGACATCGCGTCGGCGGCGGCGCCGCCGACGACCGCCACGCCCGGACGGAGATCGGCGTGGAGCGCCTGCAGCATCTCCGTGCAGTTGCCCGCCAGGCCGTCCGGCATCACGCACAGGCAGCGCGCCTCGTCGTCGCGCCCGTTCACGAGCGCCGCGAGCCGCCGGCCGGCGCCCGCCGGGTCCGTGGCGTAGTCCTCGACGAGGAAGGTCTCGAAACGGACCAGGTCGGACGCGATGGCCATCACCGCGGCGGCCGCGAACACCTCGTTCGAGTCGTCGTCGGCGATGATGCCTTCGCCGGAGCAGCCGACGACGGGCACCCCCGGCAGCCGGGAGCGGACGGCCTCGAGCAGCGCCTCGTGATCGTGATCGGCGGAGGCGAAGACGAGGGCCATCGAGGGCCGCTGGCCGTCGAGTTTCCCAAGGGCGCCGGCGGCGGCTTCGGCGCCTGCCGACGACGAATCCACCTGACGGCTCGTGCCCACGTGTGCAACGGTCAACCTTCCCTCCTCGTGATCTCAGCGGCGGCCGCGCGTGGCTCGGCGCCCTCTGGGAATCGGCAGCGCGGGCCGGAACCTTGACTCAGCGCCGCGCCGGCGGGCCCGGGGCGGCCGGAGGCGATGGCGGGGCCAGCTCGGCGTCGAGCGCCCGCTCGACCGCGCGGCGGAGCGCCTCCGACGAGAAGGGCTTCTGCAGCAGCGGCTGCCCGGTTTGGCGCGCATCGGCCACGGTGTCGCCGCCGTGGGCCGACATGAACACGACGGCCATCTCGGGACAGATGCGCCGGAGCGCACGCCAGAGCGCCACCCCGTCCATGCCCGGCATGGAGACGTCGGTCACGAGGACGTCGAAGGGCGCGGGGCGCTCGAGGATGAGCGCGAGCGCGTCGTCGCCCGAGGCCGCCGCGACCACGGCGTGGCCCAGCCGCATCAGCGTCCTCCGCGTCACGTCGCGGACGGCGTCGTCGTCCTCCACGACCAGGACCCGCGCCCCGGCCGGGGACGCGGCGGTTCCGCCATCGCCGGCCGCGGTCGTCACCGGCGCGGCCGCCCGCGGCAGCCGCACCCGGAACGTCGTGCCCTGACCCGGCCGGCTCTCGACCGCGACCGTGCCGCCGGCGTGTTCGATGATGGCCCGGACCATCGCGAGGCCCAGCCCGGTGCCGTGGCCGGCGACCTTGGTCGTGAAGAACGGTTCGAAAATCCGGGGCACCGTGTCGGCGTCGATGCCGCAGCCCGTGTCGGTCACCGTGAGTTCGACGCCCGGGCGTCCGCCGTCGGCCGCGCACACGTTGGCGACGGCGACGTCGATGCGCCCGCCGCCGGGCATGGCGTCGGCGGCGTTGACGATCAGGTTCAGGAGGACCTGGTCGAGTTGGCCAGCGTCGCCCATCACGGGCCAGACGTCGCCGGCCACGTCGGCCGCGATGACGATGTCGTCGCCGAGGACGCGGTCCAGCAGGCACACCATCGCGCGCGTGCTCGCGCCGAGGTCCACGCTGGGCAGGCCCGTCGACGGGCGGCGCGAGTAGGCCAGCAGCTGGCGCGAGAGGCCGGCCGCCGAATCGGCCGCCCGCAGGATCTGCCCGGCGTAGGTGCGGCGCTCGTCGCCGTCGGGCAGGTCGTCGCGGAGGAACTCCCCGTAGGCGTGGATCGTGGTCAGCAGGTTGTTGACGTCGTGGGCGGCGCCCGTCGTGAGGCGGCCCACGGCGCTCAGCTTCTGCGCGTGCTGCAGGTCCTGGTGCCGCTGGTCGGTCAGGGCCGCGCGCTCGGCCGTGGCACGCCCGAGCTGGGCGCGGACGCGCGCCAGGGTGACCGGGAAGTCGATCGGCGTGGTGACGCAGTCGTTCGCCCCGAGGTCGAGCGCCTCGACGATGTCCCGCGTCTCGGACTTCGAGGTGACCATGATGACCGGCAGGTGGCGCGTGCTCGCGTCGCGGCGAATCGCGGCCAGGACGTCCAGGCCGCTCTGCCCCGGCATCATCACGTCGAGCAGGACCGCGTCGCAGGGCTGGGTCGCGAGCACGCCCAGGGCTTCGGCGCCGTCGGCGGCCAGGCACACGGCGTAGCCCTGCTGGCGCAGCCGGCGGCTGAGGAGATCGCGATTGGTGGCGTCGACGACGACGACCAGCAGCGTGGCGAGTGGCGCGGCCGGCGCGACGCCACCGGCGGCGCTCGGAGGGGACGGGCGCACGCGTACGCTCGTGCAACCGGAGCGCCAACGTGCCATCGGCGGACTGCCCGTGCAAGGGCAGGCACCCGGCGCGCGCCGCCCGGGCGGACGTGCCACTTCTCGACACGACGGCTGGCGATTACGTATCCTCCGCCGATGCCCCCGTGGGGTCGTGGGCTCCAGGTCGCCATCGCCTGGCTCGCCGCCTGCACCGGCGTGCTGGCGCAGGACCTGCCGCGCGGGACGATCATCGACGCGGTCGCCTGCGCCGACGCCCCGGACGAGACCTACGCCCTCTACCTGCCGTCCGGATACACGCCGGATCGGCCCTGGAGCCTGCTCCTGGGGTTCCACCCCGGCGCGCGAGGGCGCGCCATCGTCGAGACCTACCGTGAGGCCGCCGAGCGGTACGGCTACATCGTGGCCGGGTCGAACACCTCGCGCAACGGGCCGTGGGAGGCCTCGATCCGGGCGGTCCGGGCCGTGTCGAAAGACCTGGGCCAGCGCTTCGCCATCGACGCCCGCCGGCTGTACCTGACCGGCCAGTCGGGCGGCGCGCGTGTCGCCATGGAGGTGGCGCTCGGGCCCAACGACGTCGCCGGCGTGATCGCGTCGAGCGCGGGCTTCGCCGACGCGCGGCCGCGGTCCAGCGCCCGCTTCGCGGTCTTCGCCACCGCGGGCATCGACGACTTCAACCTGGGCGAGATGCAGGCGCTCGACGAGGCGCTCCGTTCACCCCATCGCCTCGCGGTGTTCGACGGCGGGCACGCGCTGCCGCCGCCGGACGTGGCCCTGGAGGCCGTCGAGTGGCTCGAGCTCCAGGCCATGCGCGACCGGCGTCGCGACGTGGAGCCGGCGATGGTCGCGGCCTGGCTCGCCGCGCGGCGGACGCGCGCGGACAGGGCCGACGACGACCTCGCCCGCCTGCGGGCGCTCGGCGCAATCGTCGCCGACTTCGACCGGCTGGCGGACGTCGCCGCCGAGCGGGCCCGTGTCGACGCGCTCGAGCGCGACCCCGCGGTGAAGAAGGCTCGCGCGCGCGATCGCGACCAGCGGCGCGCCGAGAGCCGCGAGCTCGCCGAGGCGCTGGAGCTGGAGGCGCGCCTGCGCGATGCCGACACGCGGGCGGGCGGCCTCGCCCGGCTGAACGCGATGCTCGCCGGGTGGTCGCAGGCGGCGAACGCCGACACGCCGTCGGCCGGGCGCAGCCGCGCGCGACGGCTGCTCGGGCAGCTCGCCGGCGGCGCCGGCCTCCGCATCAGGGACGAGGAGTACCGCGCGCTCCTGCAGAAGTACCGCTGGCGCGGCTGACGCCGGGCCCCTCAGCGTGCCAGGGCGGGCGTTCCCGCGCCGGCCGGACGCGCGATCGGGCCGCCCAGCAGCGTCTCGACGTCGTACACGGCCCCGCCCTTCACCACGCGGCGCGTCCGTCGCAGATCGGTGATCGTCGCGAGCGGGTCGCCGTCCACGACGACGAGATCGCCGAGCTTGCCCACTTCGATCGTGCCGAGATCGGCGCCCAGGCCCATCGCCTCCGCCGGCACGGCCGTGGCGGTGCGGATCGCATCGGCCGGCGTGAGCCCGCCGCGCACGTAGTGTTCGAGTTCGGAGAGCAGCGCCACGCCGTAGGGATTGATCGGCGAGTCGGTGCCGGCAATCACCCGGCCGCCGCCCTTCACCACCGCCGCGACGAGACGCTCCTGCGGGGCCACGAGCGCCTCGCGGCCGGCCAGCTCGGCCCCGCCGAGCGGCCGGGCCCGCTGCCGGCGCCCGCCCTCCGCGACCGACGCGGGAGAGAGGCGCGCGATGCGCGGGTCGTCGACCCACCAGGGATCGCGCGCCATCAGCACCTGGAAGCCGCCCTGGATCGTGATGGTGGGCGTCAGGGTCATCCCCGACGAGGTGAGCAGCTGCAGGACGTCGTCGTACGACCGCCGGAGCTCGCTCATCTTCGGCGAGTACCCGCGGCGGCTCGTGCCGCGGATGTGCTCCACGCCGTCGGCGCCGTACGCCACGGCGGGATAGATCTCGTGGGACGTGACCGGCATGCCCTGCCGGTGGGCGATCTCGATGATGCGCCGCTGCACCCGGTCGGGCAGCCGGACGTAGGTCTTGATGAAGTCGAAGCCGAGGCGGGCGGCCCGCTCGAGCTCCGCCTCGACCATCCCACCGCCGTCGAGGGCCACGCCGCCCGGGTAATAGATGCGGGATCCGTCGAGCGGCTCGCCCGTCGTGAGGACGCGGGGGCCGACGCGCGCGCCCGACTCGATCGCCTCGCGCTCCTCCTGGCCCTCGTACGCGTTCGCCGCGGGGTTGCGCACGGTGGTGATGCCGAAGGCGAGCCAGAGCCGGCCCTGGGCCTCCCCGTACGCCTTGGAGAGGTGGGTGTGACTCTCGATGAGCCCGGGCAGCACGGTGCCGGAGGAGGCGTCGACGACCGTGCCCCGGTGCGGCCCGTCACCGTGCGGGGCGACCGACGCGATCCGGCCTCCCTCGACGACGACGTCCACGTCGCGCTGGACGGTGCTGCCGGCGCGGCCGTCGAAGAGGCGGCCGGCATGCACGGTGACGGTCGGCGCGGCGGGCGCAGCCGACCACGACCACTGCGGCACGACGTCGGTCGTCGCGCCGTCCACCAGGTCCACGATACGGAAGCGATCGGCCGTCTGGTAGCACAGATGGCGCGAGTCGGCCGTCCACGAGGGCGAGCTGGCCAGGTCGCTCGCGACGCGACGCGGCGGGCCGATCGCCGATCCGTCGCGTGCGACCGGGTACGTGGTGAGGTAGCCGCCGACGATGGCGGCCATCTCCCGGCCGTCGGGCGACCAGACCGGCCCGAAATTCTCGCGCATGCCGACCGAGGCGTGCGGAATCGGGTCCATCCAGCGGTCGGGCGCGAACGCCGCCTTGCCGTCGGGGGTCGGCGTCGGATCGACCGCCACCCACAACACCTGGTTCGTGCCCTCGCGGAACCGGGTCGAGTACGGGCGCAGGGCCGACATCACCACGGCCTTGCCGTCGGGCGACCACGAGGGCCGGCCCGGCTCGAAGACGCGCGGGTGGACCTGCCGCTGCTCGCGGTTGGCGGCCTGCACCACCCGCAGCACCGCGTCGGAGTCGAGATAGGCGAGGCGGGTGCCGTCGGGTGACCAGGCGGCCGTGTTGCCGTCGGCCGCGATGCGGCGATCCGCGCCCGTGTCCAGCGTCCGCACCCACAGCGCCACCGCGCCGTCGCGATCGCTCGAGTAGGCCAGGCTCTTCCCGTCGGGCGACCACACGGGGTTGGTCTCCACGAACACGTCGTTCGTGACGCGGCGCGGCACGGCGCCCCCGGCGCCCGTCGACACCACCCACAGGTCTCCCAGCGCGGCGAACGCGATGGCCGATCCGTCGGGCGAGATCACCGGGTGCATCAGTCCGCGCACCGGCTGGGTGCCGGCGGGCGCGAAGTCGTGGCGCCTGGGCGTGAAGGCGGGGCGTGTGAACGCGACCTCGGCCGAGAACGGCACCGTCCGCGCCGGCCCGCCCGCGCGCGGACGCCGTTTCACGTGCCCGTCGGCCGTGTAGAGGAGATCGCCCGAGGCGGTCCAGCTCGCGCGGAACGGGAACACGTCCTCCGACGCGTCGGCCACGTTCACGCCGCCGGCCATGAGCCGCGCGGTCGCGCCCTCGATGGCGGTGTAGGCGATGGTCCGTCCGTCGGGGGCCCACGAGGGCGTGAAGAGCGTGCCGGTGTCGGCGGCGAGCCGCCGCTCGGCGCCCGTCGCGACGTTGCTGGCGTAGATGCCGCGCTGGTCGCGGTCCGACACGAACGCGATTTCGCGGCCGTCCGGCGACCAGGCCGGCATCGACTCGTTGGTGTCGGCCGCCGTGATCCGCCGGAGCTCGCCGCTCGCCAGCGTCACCACCCACACGTCGTAGCTGCCCCCGCGGTCCGACGAGAACGCCAGCCGCGTGCCGTCGGGCGACCAGTGCGGCTCGCGATCGTCGTACGGACCGGCCGTGATCTGCCGAAGGTCCGTGCCGTCGGCGCCGATCGTCCAGAGGTGCCACGTATCGCGCAGGTAGGCCTGGAAGGCGATCCGCGTGCCGTCGGGCGACCAGGACGGCGCGTGGGCGTCGTAGCCGTCCTCGAGCAGGCGCCTCGCGGTGCCGCCGTCGGCCGGCAGCGTCCAGAGCGCGCCGAGGAGGTCGAGGGCGATCGTGCGCCCGTCGGGGGAGAGCGCGGCCGCCATCGAGGTGCCTTCGGACAGCGAGAGCCGGACGGCGTGGGACGGTGCCTGCCGGCCCTGGAGCGTCGCAAGCGCCGCGGCGGCGGCCATGGCCGCGATGAGTCCCGATCTGCGCATGTGTCCCCCTCGCCGCGCCCGCGGCGGAACGGCGCGGGCCGCTGCATTGTAGGCCGCAGGCGGGCCCGGGACCGCGCGGTATAGTGCCCCACATGTCCAGCGACCTGTCGCCCGCGGAGCGGGCGCTCCTCCGCCACATGATTGCGACGCTCGCCTACCGCGGCGGCAAGGTCCTGCGGGACGCCCCCGCGGGCTTCGCCACCTTCGCGCCGGCCGGCGTCTTCAACCCGCCGGTGGCGGTGCTGGCCCACGTCGCGGACCTGGTCGAGTGGACCCGCCGGTGGTGCGACGGCGACGAAGAGGCGTTCCGGCCGACCGAGCCCGGCGCCTGGGACGCCGAGGTGGCGCGCTTCTACGCGGCGCTCGCCGCGCTCGACGCCCGCGTCGCCGCGTCCGACGCGATCGCCGCGCCGCTCGACCGCCTGTTCCAGGCCCCGATCGCCGACGCCTTCACGCACGTGGGCCAGATCGCGCTGCTGCGGCGCATGGCCGGCGCCCCCGTGCTCGGCGAGGCCTACCGCAAGGCCGACATCGCGCCCGGCCGCGTCGGGCCCGAGCAGGCGCCGCCCGGCCGCGAGTTCCCGCTCGACAGGGGCGCGTTCTGGCGCTCCCCGTCCCGCGGCTGACTCGTGGCGCGGCGAGCCGACGCGACGGCGGGCGCAAGGCGCCTGCGGTCGCGGCGCACGCCGGTCCGCGGCCATCGTTCGCGTCGCGGCCGCCTCGCGTCCCGACCGACCGGGGGTGTCGATGATGCGGGTAGACTACGGCCCGTGCGCGTGTTGGCGGTGATCGGCCTGCCCGTGTGGGCGCAGTCCACCATGAGGTCGTCGTGGATCGGCAGCCGCGTGCCCGCCGTCCTCCAGACCGCGGGGCCGTGGGGCCTGGCCTGGTGGCAGTGGCTGGCGCTGCCGGTCCTCGCGATCCTCGCCATCGCGGCCGGCCGCGCGCTCGGCGCCGTCACGCGCTCGCTGCTCCAGCGCGTGTCGCGCGGCGCCCCTGGCACGGCGGACGAACGCTGGCTCCACGACGTCGCCCCCGCCCTGACCGCGCTGTGGGCGGTCGCCGCCTTCCGGCTGCTCCTGCCCTGGCTGGATCCGCCCGCCGAGCAGCTCGGCGTCATCGCCTCGCTCGTCGGCGCGGCGGCGGTCGTGGCCGTGTTCTGGCTGCTGTGGCGGTCCATCGACACGCTCGTGTTCCTGGTGCTCCAACGCTCGTGGGCGTCCGACGACGTGGCGGCGCGCTCCACGATCATCGTCGTCGGCAACCTGCTGAAAGCCGCCGTCGCCGTGACGGGCGCCGTCACGACGGCCGCGACGTTCGGCTACCCGGTGGCCACGGTGGTGGCCGGCCTCGGCATCGGCGGCATCGCCTTCGCGTTCGGCGCCCAGAAGACGGTCGAGCACCTGTTCGGATCGATCGCGCTCGCCGCCGACCAGCCCTGCCGGGTCGGCGACCTGGTGAAGGTGGACGAGATCGTCGGGCAGGTGGAGTACATCGGGGCCCGCTCGACGCGCCTGCGCACGTTCGACCGGACGCTCGTCACGATTCCGAACGGCCGGCTCGCCGACTCGCGCATCGAGTCGTACGCCGCGCGCGATCGGCTCCGGCTCGCCACCGTGGTGCCCGTCGCCTACGGCGCCACCGAGGCGCAGGTCCGGCAGCTCGTCGACGGGATCGACGCGCTCCTGCGCGCGCATCCGCTGGTGTGGCGCGAGACCATCGTCGCGCGCCTGGCCAACGTGGGCGCCGGGGCCATCGACATCGAGATCGTCTGCTGGTTCGAGACGACGGACTTCGACGTCTTCCGGGCCGCGCGGCAGGACGTCCTCCTCGGCACGCTGAGCCTGGCGGAGGGGGTGGGGATCACGCTCGCCCGGTGGCCGCCCGCGCCCACCGTCGCGCCGGCCGCGGCCCAGGCCTGACGCGCCCGCGGGTCACGCGGCAGGCATCCCCAGCGGCATCGAGGCGCGCACGGTGTAGCGCGGGCCGCCGGCGCCGAGCCGGCTCTCGACGAGGCCAAGCTCGCGCACCCGCAGGCCGCCCGCCTCGAAGCCCTCCAGCGCCTCGCGCGCCCGCGCGAGATCGCGATCGCCACGGGCATCGCGGGCGCGGGCCAGCGTGACGTGCGGCCGGAAGGGCCGATCCTCGAGCGGCACGCCGAGCGGGACCAGCGCGCGCGCCACGGCCGTCTGCACCGCGGCGAGCGCCTCCACGTCGCCGCCGATCCCCAGCCACAGCACCCGGGGACTCGACGGCCGGCCGAACGTGCCGGCGCCCGTCACGACGAGATCGAACGGCGCACGCGGACCGGCAGCCCGGGTCACGGCCGCCGTGATTCCGTCCACGGCGCCGGCGTCTGTCGCGCCGAGGAAGACGAGCGTCAGGTGGGCGACGTCCTCGGCGGCCCACCGGGCGCGCGGCGCGACGGCGCGGCCGCGGGCCACCGCGCGGGCGACGCCCGGGACGACGTCCGGCCCGAGCGCGATCGCCACGAACAGCCGCGGGCGTGCGCTCACCGCCGGCTGACGAGGAACTCCTGGATCTTGCCGTCCGGCGTGCGGTACATCAGCGCGGACGCGGCGGTGTCGCCCGCGCGGAAGGTGAGCGTCGACACCTCCATGCCGCCGCGCTCGCGGATGGGCCCGGCCTGGAGATCCGTGATTTCGCCCGCCGCGGCCAGCGACGCCGACATCGCCTTGAGCCGGGCCGGCGTCAGGAAGGCGTCGTACTCCTCGCCGAGGAGCGCGCGATCCACATCGCCGCGCCGGACCTGCGACAGCATCTCGATGGCGGCCTCGCGGGCGGTGGAGCCGGCGACCACGGGCGCGTCGGCCGCCGGCATCAGCTTCGCGAGCACGGCACCCTCGATCGCGTCGAGCACGCCGCCGGCCCAGTCCGCGTTCGCCATCACGACGACGGCGGAGCGCGACGAGGGCACGAGCGCGTTCCTCGCGCCGAAGCCGCTCACGGCCCCGCCGTGCTCGAGGACCAGCGTGGGTCCGCGATCGCGGATCGACTGGCCGCAGCCGTAGCCGCTGGTGCGTCCGTCGGTGAGGGTGCGCGGCCGGGACATGGTCGTCCACGAGGCCGGCGACAGCACCCGGCCGTCCATCAGCGCCAGGTCCCACGCGAGCAGGTCCGTCGGCGTGGACCACAGGCCGCCGGCGGCGCCGATCCAGCCGTCGCCTTCCGGGATGGCGGGCTCGGGGGCGCCGAGCGCCATCGGCGTGTAGCCCTCGGCCATGCCGGACCCGCCGCGTGTCGGCTCGAAGCGCGTGTGCTCCAGCCCCAGCGGCGTCAGCAGGCGCCGCTGGAGCGCCGCCGCGTACGGCTCGCGGCCGGCCATCTCGATGATGCGTCCCAGCAGGAGGTAGCCGGTGTTGCTGTACGAGTAGCGCGAGCGGGGCTCGAAGTCGAGGCGGCGCGACGCGAAGTCGCGCACGATGTCGAGGCTGGGGCGCGGCGCGGCCATGGGCCGGTCGACGAAGTCGAGCGGGTAGTAGTCGTGGTAGCCCGAGACCATGCCGGCGATGTCGCGCACCGTGATGTCCTTCGCGCGGGTGAGCGTGGGCTCGTACTTCGCGACGCGATCGTCGAACGACAGCCGGCCCTCCTGCTCGAGCTGCAGCGCGACGGCGCACGTGAACTGCTTGGTCACCGAACCCACCGCGAAGAGCGTGTCGGTGGCCACCGGCATGTCGCCGTCCAGCCGCGCCTTCCCGTACCCCTTGGCGAAGATCACCTGGCCGTCCCGCATGACGCCGACGGTGACGCCCACGGCGTGCTGGCGCTCGGCGACGTCGGCCACGAACGCCTCGAGATCGGCCGGGTCGAGCGACGCCAGGGCCACCGGCGGCGGCGGGGCCGACTCGGCCGGCGGCGGGGGCGGCGGGGAGCCGCCGCAGGCCGTGGCGAACAGGGCGACGGCGACGAGGGAGCGCAGGGGCGTGGTGGCGGGCATCACGGCGGCATCATAACGAACGCGGGGCGGCCCCGCCGGCCCGGCCGGCCCGGCGGCGCGGGCGTCCTACCGTGACGGAGACCTCATCATGACGACCACGATGCGACCGGCGTACTGGATGGCGATCGGCGCCGTCCTCGGCATGCTGCTGACCTCGACGCTGCTCGACGCGCAGGGCCTGGGTGCGCAGCCGGGGCCCGGTCCGGACGCGGGCGCGCTCATGGGGAAGGTGTTCTCGGGCGACGAGATCGGCCTGGCGGTCCGGGGCCGGAACCGCGAGTCCCTGCTCGTGGTCCCCATGATCAAGGTGGACGGCGCGTGGGTGGAGGTCGGAATGGGCGTCCCCGGCATCCGCAAGGCGTCGCAATAGCGCCGCCCGCCCTGGCCGTCAGTCCGTCAGCGCGGCCCGCAGGCGCGCTGCCACCTCGTCCGGCACCGGGTCGGGCGGCCCCAGGTGCCGGCGCATGCCCGCGAGCATCGCGGTGAAGCCCTGGCCGAAGCGCTCGCACGCGCGGCACTCCGCCACGTGGGCGTCGATCCGCGCCGCCAGCGCGGCAGGCACCTCGCCATCGGCGTAGGCGCTGAGCACCTCGAGGACCTGCGAGCACGTCAGCCCCGCCACGGTTCGCTCATCGGGTCGCACGGCCCACCTCCTCTCGCACGCGTGCCGCCAATCCCAGGCGGGCCCGGTGCAGCCGGCTCTTCATGGCCGGCAGGCTCACGCCGAGTACCGCCGCGGTCTCGTCGCCGGACAGCCCCTCGAGGTCGCGCAGCGTCAACACCTCGCGATCCGCGGGCGGCAGCGCCTCGAACGCCGAGGCGAGCGCCGCGCGGCGCTCCGCGGCGAGGGCCGCCGTCTCCGGGTCGTCGCTTCCCCACCCCGCGGCCATGCCCAGGTCGTCCAGCGGCAGCTCCGTCTCGGGCCGGCGGGCCTCCCGGGCGCGCTGGCTGAAGGCCGCGTTCCTGGCAATCACGAACAGCCAGGTCCGGACCGACGCCTCCGCGCGGAAGCGGGCGGCCGACGTCCAGGCCGCGAGGAACGTCTGCTGGAGCACGTCCTCGGCGTCCGCCGGGCGCGCCACGAGCGTTCTCGCGAAGCGGTACACGCTCGCCTGGTGCCGTGCGACCAGCACGGCGAACGCCTCCCGATTCCCGCCCGCGGCCCGTGCGAGCAGGTCCGCGTCGGTCAGCTCCTGGCCTTCACCGGGCACGTGGAGAATCCGACCACACTGTACAGGGGGCAGGTCCCGAGGGCCCCGGTCAGGATGGGCACTGCGCCGATGTAGCCCCAGGGGCCGATGGTGCCCATCACGGCCAGGCCGATGAGGACCGTGCCCAGGGCCACGCGGGCCAGACGCTCGATGGGGTGCTCGTTCACGCGGAAGAAGTTCGCCATACGTCCCTCCAGGAACCGTGTGTCGTCTGGATAGAGTGCCGGCGGCCCGAAAGGATTCACCGGGGTCGGCCGGGCCGGGCACCGCCCGGGCCGTCCCGAATCGCCTTGCGATCCCGTCCAAAAATGTGGAACCTATGCGGTCGGCGCATGACCAACAGGTCGGGTCCGGCCCGGCGGGCGGTGTTCGGACGGAGGGCTTTTCCATGAAGCGTACGCTGTTCGTGCTGGCGGGTGCGTGTCTGCTGACCATCGGGGCGGGGCCCCGGGCCTCGGCCCAGACCCCGGCGGCCGCCGAGGCGCCGACGTTCGCCAGGGACGTGGCCCCGATCCTCAACAAGAACTGCGTGAGCTGCCATCGCCCCGGCGAGATCGGGCCGATGTCGTTCCAGACCTACGAGAAGACGCGGCCCTGGGCCCGCTCCATCCGCGACAAGGTCGTCAAGCGCGAGATGCCGCCCTGGGGTGCCGCGGCCGGCCTGCCCATGGGCAACGATCGCAGCCTGTCGCAGCACGACGTCGACACGATCGTCGCGTGGGTGGCGGCCGGCGCGCCGCGCGGCAACGACGCGGATCTCCCGGCCGCGCCGGACTTCCCCACGGGCTGGCAGCTCGGCGAGCCGGACTTCGTCTTCGAGCAGCCCGTCGCCTGGACGGTGAAGCCCGACGCCCAGGAGCCGTACCTCTACTTCTACGAGAAGATCCCCTTCAGTGAGGACAAGTGGGCGGCGGCCGTCGAGATCCGGCCGAGCAACTTCGCCGTCGTCCACCACTCGGGCGTCTACGTCGTCGACATTCCCGACGGCTACACGGTGAAGGACGGCTATCTCTACGATCCCGACGGCAAGCAGGTGCCGCCCAGCGTGCCGATGGGCAAGAAGGCCACGTCGGGCGACGGCACGCCGCTCGCCGGCGCCGACAAGATCATCTCCTACGTGCCGGGCCGCGGGTACGAGCATCATCCGGAGGGCTTCGCGAAGCGGATTCCGGCCGGCAAGTACGTCCGCTGGGTGATGCACTACAACCCGACGGGCCAGGCCGAGACCGACCAGAGCAAGCTGGGGCTGTGGTGGGCGAAGGGCCCGGTGCGCCGCGAGGTGCTGAACCTCCAGGCCGGCGATCCCGTGCCCGGCAGCGGCGGCCGCGGGCTCTACTTCGCCCAGGGCAAGGAAGTGCTGTACGAGTCGGACGACACGACCGGCCGACGCGGCAAGACGCCCACGATTCCGCCCTACGAGGCGAACTTCAAGATGATGGGCATCACCCCCGTCAACGAGGACATCACCCTCTACGCCCTCACGCCGCACATGCACCTGCGCGGGAAGAGCATGAAGTGGTGGGTCACCTATCCCGACGGCCGCGAGGACGTGATCCTCGACGTGCCCAACTTCGACTTCAACTGGCAGGTGCAGTACGAGCTGGCCACGCCGCTCAAGGTGCCCGCCGGCAGCAAGATCACCAACGTCGCCATCTACGACAATTCGCCCGGCAACCGCTGGAACCCGGCCCCAGAGAAAGAGGTGTACTGGTCGGAACAGAGCTGGGACGAGATGTACCAGCCCACGACGCAGTTCTCGGTGGACAGCCAGGACCTGACGAAGACCGTCCGGCCGTCCTCGAGCGAGCCGCGGCAGCGCCAGCAGTAGCCGCCGCCGCGCCGGAGGACCTCACGCACGATGGCCACGCGCACGACGATCGCCGTTGTCCGGGCCGGGCTCGTCAGCCTGGCCGTCCTTGGTCTGCTCCCGCCCGCACGGGCAGGGGCCCAGGCCCCGCAGGAGCGCCCGACGAGCCAGGTGCCCACGCTGGGCCGGCCCACCAAGCCGGACGACCCGCCGCCGCTGCTCGACTTCGGCCTCTACTTCAAGGGCGCGTGGGACTTCACGTGGGAGTACCCCGACAGCCCGCTCGGCCCGGCCGACGTGACCAGCGGCACCACCACCTACACCCAGACCGGACCGTCCACCTTCGAAGCGGCCACCGAGGCCGAGAACTCCGGCGGCAAGTACACGGTGAAGGAAGTGTTCGAGTACCGCCGCGACGACCACGCCCTGTCGCGCACCGTGACCGACAGCCGCGGGTTCACCTACACGCAGCAGGGCACGGTGAACGGCGACCTCGGCGGGCAGTTCACGATCCGCCTCGACGGCGCGCCCTTCACCTACAAGGGACAGACCCTGCGCGTGAACAGCGTCATGCGCCTCCTGTCGCCCTACAACCACCGGACGCAGTTCACGGTGTCGGTGGGCGACGGGCCGTTCACGAACTACGGGAATCCGTGGTGGCGCAAGGAGGTCTCCCGATGATGCGTCTCTGGCCCGCCGTGCTCCTCCTGCTCGCCGCCTCGGCGCTGCCCGGCGGCGCGCAGTCGACGAACAAGGTGCCGATCGTGGCCGTCACGGGCTGCCTCGCCGAGCAGGGCGGAGCGTGGACGCTCACGGCCGCCACCGATCCGACGCCGAGCATCGCCAACGGCCCGCCGGCCGGCGAGGCGGTGAAGGGCCCGACGTCCGGCAAGAACGCCTACCGGCTGATCGGCGTGTCGGAGTTCGACCTCCCCGCGCACAAGGGGCACACGGTGCTCGTGAAGGGCCTCTTCATCAAGGCCACCCCGCTCAGCCGCGTAAATGTCACGTCGGTGACAATGGTGTCGACGGCCTGCGCGCCCGCCCCGAAGTAGCCGCTCGCCCGCCACCCCCACGATTTCTGTACCGCCTGTCACACTTCGGGGCACCGTGGCGCCCGAGGGGCAGGGGTGTCGGTTTCGCCCCACGCGGCGAACGCATTCTGCCAGCGCGACTTGCGCGGGCGGACGCAGTCTGGCAGCCGGCTTGCTGCCCCGGGAAGACCTAGGAGGCACCCACCCCATGTCTTCCCGGATCCGTCTCGTCGTCTGCACTGCCGTGGTCGTCCTGGCCGGCGCCGCCTCGGCGCTCGCCCAACCTCCCACCGTCCTCAGCGCCAGGCGCGACGTCGAACACGGCCAGGTCGTCGTGACCGGCCGCGGCTTCCGCCAGGACCTGCACGTCGTCCTGAACGGCGCCGTCCTGCCGACCGTGTCGATCTCGGGCTCGGAGGTACGCGCCGCCATGCCGGCCCTGGCGCCCGGCACCTACCGGCTCGCGCTCGTGGACCGGCGGTACTACACGCTCCGCTCGTTCGTCCTCGCCGTGGGCGGCGACGGCGGCGAGCCCGGTCCCGCAGGCCCAGCGGGCCCCGCGGGTCCCGCCGGCGCGCCCGGCGCCATGGGCCCGATGGGACCGGCGGGCCCCGTGGGCGCGACCGGACCGGCAGGCCCCGCCGGACCCGCGGGACCCGAAGGACCGCAAGGCCCGGCCGGCGCGGCGGGCGGTGGCCTGCAGGTGGTCGCCGCGAACGGCCTGGCGCTCGGCACCGTGGTCGGGATCGCCCCGGGCAACACCACGAGCGTGGTCTTCGAGGACGCCGGCGTGTGGCTGCTGGCGCAGGTCGGCGGCGACGGGCTGCAGGCGCAGGGCTTCTTCTCGGTCTACGCGGACACGGCCTGCGCGACGCAGCCCTTCGTGCCGCTGGAGGTGACGCCGGCGCCGCTCTTCCGGCTGCTGCAACTCACCTCGTCCGCCGATCCGGTGGGCTACTACCCCGGCAACCCGGCGCTCGTGCAGGCGTTCCAGAGCATGTCGCCGTTCGGTCAGCCCCAGACGTGCATGGCCACGGCCGGAACGGGCTGGGACGTGCCGATGCTGGCGGGACCGCAGCAGACGTTCGACCTCACGCGGTTCCCGCGGCCCTTCACGGTGAAGTGACGCGGCGCGCGCCGGCCGGGAGGCCGGCGCGTCAGTGCGCGCCTGGCGCGGCCGCGGCCATCCGCGGCCGCTTCATGATCAGGATGAGCGGCAGCAGGCAGAGGAACACGATGCCGAGCAGCCGGAAGAGATCGACGAACGACAGCATGGCCGCGTGCTTCTGCACGAGGCCGAAGGTCGCCCCGTAGGCGCGCTGCAGCGCCGTCACCGGATCGGACCCGGAGGCGATGAAGCCCTGTCGCGCCGATTCGATGGCCGTGCGGGAGGCCTGCGAGTAGCCGTCCACGCGCGCGCCGAGCACGTGCACGTACACCTGCGTCTGGCGAGCGAGGAGCGTGCCCGTGGTGGCGATGCCGATGCTGCCGCCGAGGTTGCGCATCAGGCTGAACAGGCTCGTGGCGTTGCCCATGCGCTCGCGCGGAATGGCGTCCATCGCGATCGTGGTGAGCGGCACGAAGATGAGCGACAGCCCGATCCCCTGGAAGAACTGCGGGAAGAACACGTCCCAGTAGCCGGCGTGGAGGTTGAGCTCGCTCAGCCAGAAGAGCGTGAGCGCGCCCAGCGTCAGCCCCCCGGCGACGAGCTTGCGGGGGTCGAACCGGCCCACGAGGTTGCCGACGACCGGCATGCCGATGAGGGAGCCCATGCCGCGCGGCGCCATGGCGATGCCGGCCTGGAGCGAGGGATACCCGAGCAGCGTCTGCAGCATGATCGGCAGCAGCACCAGGCTGCCGTACAGCACGAACCCGAGCGACGTCATGAGGAACACGCCCGTCGCGTAGCTGCGGATCTTGAAGACGCGCAGGTCGATCACGGGCTCGGCCGCCATGAGCTCGCGGGCGAGGAACGCCACGACGCCCGCGCCCGACGTCACGACGAGGGCCGTGATGAGGGGCGACGAGAACCAGTCGTGCTCCTGGCCCAGATCCAGGGCGAGCTGCAGCGCGCCGACCCAGAGCGCCAGGAGGCCGATGCCCCAGTAGTCGATGCGCGTCGTGGTGCGCCGGAGATAGGGCGGGTCGAACACGTAGAGCGTCGTCATCACGAGCGACGCGATGCCCACCGGCAGGTTGATGTAGAACACCCACCGCCAGCTGTAGGTGTCGGTGAGCCACCCGCCGAGCACGGGTCCGAGGATGGGCGCCACGACGATGCCGAGGCCCCAGAACCCCATGGCCTTGCCGCGATCCTTCGGCGGGAACGCCTCGAGCAGCACGGCCTGCGACAGCGGCTGCATGCACCCGCCGGTCATGCCCTGCAACAGGCGGAAGGCCACGAGGGACGCCAGGTTCGGGGCCAGGCCGCACAGGAGCGACGACAGCGTGAAGCCGGTCACCGACGCCATGAGCAGGCGCTTCCGGCCGAAGTAGGTGGCCAGCCAGCCCGTGAGCGGCAGGACGATGGCGTTGGCCACGAGGTACGACGTGAGCACCCACGTCGACTCGTCGATGGTGGCGGAGAGACTCCCGGCGATGTGGGGCAGCGACACGTTGACGACCGTGGTGTCGAGCACCTCCATGAAGGTGGCGAACATCACCGCCACCGCGACGATCCAGGGATTGACCGCCGGGTGTTCCGCGTCGGGCGCGTCGCTCATCGCGTGGAGACCGACGCGGTCACCGAGAGGCCGGGCCGCAGGCGGTGGTCCGGATCCTGGCCCGGCGCGAGCACGATCTTGACCGGCACCCGCTGCACGACCTTCACGAAGTTCCCGGTGGCGTTCTCGGGCGGCAGCAGGCTGAACTTCGCGCCCGTGGCCGCGCCGAGGCTGTCCACGGTGCCCGTGAACGTCCGCCCGTCGAGCGCGTCCACCGAGATGGTGGCGGGCTGCCCGGCCTTGACGTCGGCGAGCTGCGTCTCCTTGAAGTTCGCCACGACCCACACCTCGTCGCGCGAGACCAGCGCCATCAGCGGCTGCATGCCCTGCACCGTCTGCCCCACCTCCACCGACCGGCGGCTCACGATGCCGGCGGTGGGCGCCTTGATCACGGTGCGTTCGAGGTTGAGCTCGGCGTTGGCCAGGGCCGCCTCGGCCTGCTGGACGCGGGCTTCCGCGGCTTCCGCGCGGGAGCGCGTGGCCTGGAGCTGCTCGGGCGCGGTGCGCGCCTCTTCCAGCCCCGCGTGCGCCCTGACCGCGGCCGCCCGGGCCTGCCGGGCGCGCTGCTCGGCGACGCTCACGGCGGTGGCCGCCGCGGCCGCATCCGACTGCGCGGCCTCGACGGCGGCGCGGGCCGCGTCGGCCGTCGCCTTCGCGGCGTCGAACTGCTGCTGGGCGATCTCTTCCTTGGCCACGAGCGGGCCCAGCCGCTCCACGTCACGCTCGGCCTTGACGGCATTGGCCTCCCGCTCGCGGGTACGGGCCTGCGTGGCGACCAGCTGCGCCTTCGCCGCCTCCACCTGGCGGGCGGCCACGGCCACGCCGGCGTCGGCCTCGTCCACGGCGCTCGTGGCCGTCCGGACGTCGTTCGACGTGGACACGGCCGCGATCGGCACGCTCGACCCGGCGGCGGCCGCCGTGGCCTTCGCGTCGGCGAGCTCGGCCTTCGCGCGCGCCACGGCGATCTCGTACTCGCGCGGGTCGATGCGCGCGAGCACCGTGCCGGCCTCGACGTGCTGGTTGTCGCTCACTTCGAGGGCGACGATCGGCCCGCCCACCCGCGTGGCGATCTGGGTGATGCGGCCCTCGAGCTGCGCGTCGTCGGTGGATTCCTTCCCTCGTCCCGCGAGGACGACGGCGCCCGCCACGAGCACGACCACCACCGCCGCCAGCACGACCCAGCGGGCGATGCCCCGCGACGATTGAACTCCACCCGCCATCACTTCGCCCCTTCCAGAAATGCCGTGACCGCCTGTTCCGCCGTGCCCACGGCGCGCGCCAGGGCGGCCTTGGCCAGGTTGTGCTGATAGAGCGCGTCGAGCCGCCCGTCGGCGGCGACGGCCGCCGCCTCCTGGGCCTGCGTCACCTCGAGGCTGCCGGTCACGCCGGCCGCGAAGCGGTCGCGCGCCTGGGTCAGCTGCTCGGACGTCAGGGCGACCGTCGTCTCGGCCGTCGCCAGCCGCTCTGTGGCGGCCGTGAGGTCGAGGAACGCCTCGCGGACCTCCATGTCGATCCGGCCGGTGAGGTCGTCGAGCTCGTCGCGCCGCTGCCGCACGACGGCGTCGGCCTCGATGCGGCGGGCGCGCGTGCGACCGCCCTCGAAGATCGGCACGCGCACCGTCGCCGCGACGGCATACGTCGGGTGCGTGCTGCCCACCGTCTGGCCGATGGTCCCGTAGTCGGCGTCGAGCCGCAGCGACGGCAGGTACTCGGCCGTGGCGGCCCGGGCCAGGGACTCGGCACTCTCGAGGCGGCTCTTCGCCGCGGCGTAGTCGGGCCGGTGCGCGTACGCGTCGGCCAGCGCCTGGGCGACGGGCACGGCGGCCAGCGGCGCGTACGGCATCGGGTCGGTCAGGGTCAGCGCCTGCCCCGGCGGGACGCCGATCGCGCGCCCGAGGCGCAGCAGCGCCTTCTCCAGGGCGTTGTCCGCCTGGATCCGCTTCTGGCGCTCCTGCTGCACCTGGACGTCGGCGCGCAGGACGTCGATGCCCGCGACGAGCCCGGAGGTCTTGAGGTCCTCCGCCTGCCGTTTGACCGCGGCGGCCGTCTCCTGCTGCGCCTTCACGACGTCCACGCGGCTGGCGGCCGTCACGGCCTCCAGGTAGAGGTTCACGGCGACGAGCACGACGAGTTCCCGGGCCGACCGGACACCGGCGTCGGCGGCGCGGGCGGTCGACGCGGCGGCGCGCGCCGTGTAGAGGGCCGTGAGGTCCACGATCGGCTGCGAGAGGCCGACGCGCATGTCGAACACGTTGAAGGGGCCCACGATGGGCTCCGGCGCCGGGAACCCGAACGCCTCGAGGTTGATCACCTGCCGGCGCTCCGAGACGGTGCCCGACACGCGCGGGAGCAGATCGGCGAGGGCCCGCCAGCGTGCGCCGCGCGCGCCCCGCGCCGCGTCCTCCTGCAGGAGCAGCCCGAGGTTGGCGTCGAGCGCGCGATCGAGCGCCTCCTTCATCGACAGCGCCAGCGGCTCGGCGGTGGCCGTGCCCCGCGGCGCGCTGCCGAGGAAGGGACTGGGCGGCGCCGACCCGCCGGGGCTCTGGGCGGCGGCGAGCGGCGGCGCGGCCAGGAGCGTCGCCAGCGCGACGACGGCGCGGGTTCTCGTCATGCGGTTGGTCCTTCTCGATGCGGTCCGGGCGCCAGGCCCGTCCAGATGAGCTCCACGAGGAACGCGACATCACGGGCGGCGTCCGACTCCGCGCACGTCAGCAGGCGCCGGGCCACGAGCCCGCGCGTGATGTCGAAGACGGCGTGGGCGGCGGCCGCCGGGTCCACGCCGCGCATCTCGCCCCGCCCGACGGCGGCGGCGAACACCGCCTCGAGCGAGCGGGTGTGACCGTCGAGGGCCATCCGGCACGCGCCCCGCCGCGGGCCGCGGTCGGCCACCAGGCGGCTGACCTCGGTCACATACAGGCGGAAGGCGTCGGGATGCTCCTGGAAGTACCGCACGCGCGCCTCGACGAAGGCGGCGATGGCGGCGCGCGGCGTCGGCGCCGCGTGAACTCCGGCGTCGGTGACGGCCGTGATCTCGGCCAGGCTGCTCGCGAAGGTCGCCTCGTAGATGGCGCGCTTCGACGGGTAGTACAGGTAGATCGTGCCCTTGGCGACGCCGGCCTCGGTGGCGATCTCGTCCATCGTGGCGGGCTCGAAGCCCTTCCGCCCGAACACGCGGGACGCCGCGGCCAGCAGGGCCCGGCGGCGGAACGCGGCGACGACGGCTTCTTTGGATTCGCGCCCGGGGCGCGTGGCGGGAGCAGGCATCTGAACGACCGGTCTACTCGACTGACCGGCGAGTCAGTGTATCACGGGCGGGGGCGCCGCGCGGCTCGAGGCCGCGGCGGCGGCAGTTCCGCGAAGCCGTCGAACTGCCGGCCGACGTCGGCCGTGGTGGCGTCGTCGGTCGGCCGGAACGTGGCCATCACGATGCCCACCGAGTTCCTGGCGTTGAGGCTGCCGTGGGTGCCGCCGAGCGGCCGGACCCGGTTGAAGAAGGCGACCGTCCCGTTCGCCACCTGGTAGCCATCGGCGATCGACAGGAGCACGGGGGCCGGGTTCCTGGTGACGTCGCGGTGGCCGCGCACGATGCGCGCAAGCGCCGCCGGGTAGTCGTGCTCCACCGACACCCGGAGCCACGCCTGGGGCGTGGCGAAGCCGTCGGCGTCGGCCTCGCCGGCCTCCAGGAGACGCGTCGCCAGGGACACGTAGCGCAGGGGGTCTCCCGTGTCGGGACGATAGGCGAGGCGGCCATCGTCGCGCCGGACGATCCACGCCACCTCGCCCGCACCGTTCCTGACGCCCACCACGTCCGGCTGGTCGTCGGGCCGCCAGGTGGCCAGCGCGACGCCGGGCAGCGTCGCGAGCACCTCCGCGGCGCGCGCCGCTTCCGCCGGCGCGACGAACACGCCGACGCCCGTCGACACGCCGTCGGTGCTGAACACGACGTCGCCGGGCCGCGCGAGGCGACGCGTCACGGTGAAGCCGCGCGTCCGCAGGAACCCGCTCAGATCGAGCGTCTTCGCCGGCCAGATCCCGTTGTGCGCATGATCCGAGAGGACGACGAGCTCCAGGTCCAGGCCTGTCGCGGCCCGGTACCGGCGGAGGATGCGGATCAGCGTGACGTCGAGGTCGGCGAGGTAGGCCGCCAGGTCGCCCCGCACGTGCTGCAGGGCGTCGGGCGCCGGCAGGTAGGCGTAGAAGGTGTCCACGTCGCGGCTCTCGAAGACGCTGCGATACAGGCGCGCCAGTTCCCCCCGCGCCGCCCGGCCGGGCACGACGTACGACGACATGTGGTGGGCCATCGCCTCGAACCCGAGATGCATGCGGCGCTCGAACTCGATGGGCCGCACGGGGTCCAGGCCGCCGCCGACGGACTGGCCGGCCGCCAGGTCGAAGTAGATGCGCTGGTACCCCGGGGGCGGAGCGGTCCCGAAGATCTCGGACCACGCGATGTCGCTGATCGACGGGAACGTCGACACGAGGCGGCTCACGGGGTGGAAGGCCTGGAAGCGCCCCGCCTCCTGCGCCCGGCGCATGTCGGCGTAGCCGACGCCGTCGAGCCCCAGGACGAGGCGCCTCGGCAGGTGAGCGACCGGCTCCGCCGCCGGCGCCGCGACCGCCAGGCACGCGCTCAGGGCGGCGAGCGCGACGACACGCCGGTCGGGGAACGCCATCGTGACAGGGAACCACCTGGAAAGACGTCGGGACGGGCGCCGCGGTTTCCGGCGGCGGCGCGCGGGCGCCGGCCGCGACTCTGACATCTGCTAGCATGCGCGCCAACGATGCTCCGCGCCGAGATTCCCACGCCAGCCCTCCTCCTCGATCTCGACGCGTTCGAGTCCAACGTCGCCGCCATGGCCGGGTTCGTCGCCGCGCGCGGCAAGGCCCTGCGGCCGCACGCCAAGACCCACAAGTGTCCCGAGATCGCCCGCCGCCTCCTGGCCGCCGGCGCCGTGGGCGCCTGCACGGCGAAGCTCGGCGAGGCCGAGGTGTTCGCCGATCACGGCATCGGCGGACTGCTCGTTACGACGGCCGTCGTCGGCCCCGCCAAGGCCGGGCGCGCCGCCCGGCTCGCGGCGCGCGCGCCGGACACCATCGTCGTGGCCGACGACGTGGGGCAGGTGCGGCTCCTCGACGCGGCCGCCGGCGCGGCCGGCGTCAGGCTGCGCGTGGCCGTCGATCTCTACTTCGGGCGCACCGGCGTGCCCCCCGGCGATCCCGCCCGCGAGGTGGCTCGCGCCATCGACGAGGCGCCGTACCTGGTGTTCGCGGGGCTGCAGGCCTACGATGCCACCGCGTCGCACACGCGCGGATTCGCCGCGCGGCGGGCCCGCACCGAAGGCACGATGGCCGAGGCCGTCGCCACCCGGCGGCTGCTCGAAGCCGACGGCATCGCCTGCCCGCTCGTGTCGGCGGGCTCGACCGGCAGCTACCGGTTCGATGCCGAGCTGGACGGCCTCACGGAACTGCAGCCGGGCAGCTTCATCTTCATGGACACGGACTACCTGGCCATCGGCGGCGAGGACGGCGGCGACGCCTACGACGACTTCACGCCCGCGCTGTCGGTCGTGACGACCGTCGTCAGCGTGCACGGCGATGAGGCGATCGTGGACGGCGGCTACAAGTCGTTCGCCACCGACCGCGTCTTCACGCCGGTGCCCGTGGATCGACCCGACCTCGCCTACGCGTGGGCCGGCGACGAGCACGGCCGGATCGACATGCGCCGCGCGGCCCGCCGCCTGGCGGTGGGCGATCGGGTCGAGTTCCGGGCCCCGCACTGCGATCCCACGGTGAACCTCTACGACGCCATCCACGCCCTCAGGGGCGATCTCGTCGAGGGCGTGTGGCCCATCGCGGCGCGCGGGAAGAGCCAGTAGCCCGATGTCCACGGCACTGGAGCAGGATCTGCGCACGGCCGTGGACGGCGAGGTGCGCTTCGACCGCGCCACGCGCGCGCTGTATTCGACCGACGCCAGCGTCTACCAGATCGAGCCGCTCGGCGTGGTGCTGCCGCGAACGGCCGCCGACGTCGAGGCCGCCGTGCGCGTGGCGGCCCGCCACGGCGTGCCGATCACGCCGCGCGGCGGTGGCACGTCGCAGGCCGGCCAGGCAATCGGCGCCGGCATCGTGCTGGACACGTCGAAGCACCTGAACCGCCTGCTGGCCGTCGACCCCGACCGGCGGACGGCGCGCGTCGAGCCGGGCCTGGTACTCGACGACCTGAACGCCGCCCTCCAGCCCCACAAGCTGCGCTTCGCCCCCGACGTGAGCTCGTCCAGCCGTGCGACCGTCGGCGGGATGATGGCCAACAACTCGAGCGGCGCGCGGTCGGTGCTGTACGGCAAGACCGGCGACCACGTGCGCGAGCAGTCGGTGGTGCTCGCCGACGGGTCCACGGCGCGCCTGGCGCCGCTCTCGGGCGCCGCCCTGGCGGCGGCGTCGGCCGGGGACTCGCTCCACGCCAGGGCCTGTCGCGAGGTGCCGGCGGTGGCGGCCGCGCAGGCCGCCGAGATCGCCGCGCGCGTGCCGAAGGTGATGCGGCGCGTGGGCGGCTACGCGCTCGAGCACTTCGTCGATCCGACGGCGCCGGTCGATCTCACGAAGATCCTGGTCGGCTCGGAAGGCACGCTCGGGTTCGTCACCGAGGCCACGATCGGCCTGGTGCCGTTGCCGGCGGCCCGGTCGCTCCTGACGCTGGAGTTCGACGACCTGCACGACGCGCTGGCGGCCACGCCGCTGGCCCTCGCGCACGGGCCGTCGGCGGTCGAGGTGATGGACGACTTCATCCTCGGCCACGCGAAGGGCCATCCCACGCTGGAGCCGGCGCTGCGGCGCATCGTGGCCGGCGACCGCCCGTCGCTCCTCTGCGTGGAGTTCTACGGCGACGACACGGGCGAGCTCGCCGGCCGCATGCAGGCCCTCGAACGCGACCTGCGCGGCGCGGGCGTACGGTGCCTGGCGCGGCCCCTCACCGACGCGGCCGACCAGGCGCGCGTGTGGTACGTGCGCGAGTCCTCGCTGGGCCTGTCGATGGGCATGAAGGGCGACGCCAAGGCCATCTCGTTCGTCGAGGACACGGCCGTCGCGCCCGAGCGGCTGGCCGACTACATCGCCCGCTTCCGCCAGATCGTGGCCCGCCGCGGGACCTACGCGGGCGTCTACGCGCACGCGTCGGTCGGGTGCCTGCACGTGCGGCCCGTCGTCAACCTGAAGACGGCCGAGGGCCTCGCGCAATTCGAGGCGATCGCCGCCGACGTCGCCGATCTGGTGCTCGAGTTCGGCGGGTCGCTGTCGGGCGAACACGGCGACGGCCTGGTGCGCGGCGCGTTCAACGAGCGGATGTTCGGCACGGCCCTCTACCAGGCCTTCCGCCGCATCAAGCAGACGTTCGACCCCCAGGGGATCTTCAATCCCGGCCGCATCGTGGACACGCCGCCCATCACCGCGCACCTCCGGTTCGGGCCGGCCTACCGCACGCCGGACCCGCCGACCCGCTTCGACTTCGCGGCCGACGGCGGCCTGGGCCGCGCCGTCGAGCAGTGCAGCGGCGTGGGCCTCTGCCGGAAGACGCGCGCCGGCACGATGTGTCCGTCGTACATGGCGACCCGTGACGAGATCGACTCGACGCGCGGGCGCGCCAACGTGCTCCGGCTGGCGCTCGCCGGCCGCCTCGGCGACGCGGGCCTGGACGCAGAGGGCGTGGCCGACGCCCTGGATCTCTGCCTGGAGTGTCGCGCGTGCAAGGCGGAGTGCCCCACCGGCGTGGACATGGCCCGGATCAAGAGCGAGGTGCTCGCGGCCCGCTGGGATCGACGCGGCGCGCCGCTGGGCGTGCGCCTGTTCGGCGACGTCCGCGGCATCGCCCGCGCCGGTAGCCGCTTCGCTCCGCTCGTCAACGGCCTCGCCGGATCGCGACTGGGTCGCGCCCTGGGCGAGGCGGTGCTCGGCGTGGACCGCCGCCGGTCCCTGCCCGCGTGGACGGCGCGGACGCTCTCGGCGCGGCTGGCGGGCACGGCGCCCCGATCGCCGGTGCGGGCGGTGCTCTTCGCCGACACCTTCACCGAACACGCCGAGCCCGAGGCGGGCGAGGCCGCCGTCGCGGTGCTGGATCGGGCCGGTATCGGCGCGCGCGTCGTGCCCCACGGCTGCTGCGGCCGCCCGTTCATCTCCCAGGGGCTTCTCGACGAGGCGCGGGTCGCGGGCGCGGCGCTGGTCGAGGCCCTGCACGCGCATGCCGAGCGCGACGACGCCATCGTGTTCCTCGAGCCGAGCTGCCTCTCGGCCGTCCGCGAGGACATCCCCGCGCTCCTCACCGGGCTGCGCCGCCGCCGCGCCGAGACCGTGGCGCGCCGGAGCGTGCTCTTCGAGGCGTACCTGGAGGACGAGCTGGCAGCGGGCCGGGCCTCGCTCCGGCTCCGCCAGGGACCGCCGGCGGTGTGGCTCCATCCGCACTGCCACCAGCGGTCCATGGGCCTGGCCGCGCCGGCCGTGGCGCTCCTCGCGCGCATTCCAGGATCCGTCGTGAAGGACCTCGAGGCGGGCTGCTGCGGCATGGCCGGCTCGTTCGGCTACACCGCCGCCCACTACGACGTGTCGAGGGCCATCGCCGAGCGCGGGATCGTGCCGGCGGCGAAGCGCCTGCCGCCGGGCGGTGTGCTCGTCGCGTCCGGCACGTCGTGCCGGCACCAGATCGCGGACTTCGCGGCCACGCCGGCCGTGCACCCGGCCCGGGTCCTGCGGGACCTTTCGGAGGATCGATGAACATCGCCTGGATCTCACTCGCGGCCCTGGCCACGGCGGTCACCCTGAGCATGGTCAGCAAGGTGAACGTCGGCGTCGTCTCGATGGCGCTCGCCTGGATCGTCGGCGTCTACCTGGGGGGCATGCGCTACAACGAGGTGATCGGGGCCTTCCCGATTCCCCTCTTCATCACGCTGGTCGGCGTCACGCTGCTCTTCGGCATGGCCGGCGTGAACGGCACCCTGAAGCGGCTGGCGGCACGGGCGGTGTCGCTGTGCCGGGGGAATGCCGGGGTCATCCCGGTGATGTTCTTCGTCGTCGCCCTGTTCCTGTCGTCCATCGGTCCAGGCAACATCGCCACGGCCGCGCTCCTCGCGCCCATGGGCATGGCCGTCGGCGCCCAGGCCGGCGTGCCGCCGTTCCTGAGCGCGCTGATGCTCGGCAACGGCGCCCAGGCCGGGGCGCTCTCGCCGTTCGCGCCGACCGGCGTCATCGTGGACGGCATCCTGAACAACATCGGCCTGACGGGCCAGGAATGGACGACCTACGCCAACAACCTCATGGCGCACGTCGTCGTCACCTTCACGGCCTACTTCCTCTTCGGCGGCTGGAAGCTCTTCACGAGCCACCGCGGGGCCGACGGCGCCACCCTCGCCCCGCACGAGCCCTTCGAGAGCCGGCACTGGCTGACGCTCGGCGCGCTGGTGGCCGTGGTCCTCGCGGTGGTGCTCTTCGAGGTGCAGGTGGGCATGGCGGCCATGACGGCCGCCACGGCGCTCTCGCTCCTGAAGGCCAGCGACGAGAAGGAAGCCATCCGCCAGATGCCGTGGGGCGTCGTCCTGATGGTGTGCGGCGTCACGGTGCTCATCGGCGTCATGGAGAAGACCCAGGGGATGTCGCTGTTCACGGACCTCCTGGCCAGCATCTCGTCGCCCGCGACCGTGAACGCCGTCGTGGCGTTCGCCACCGGCCTGGTCTCGGTCTACAGCAGCACGTCCGGCGTGGTGCTGCCGGCCTTCCTGCCCACGGTGCCGGGACTGGTCGAGCGCCTGGGCGGCGGCAGCGCCATGGGCATCGCCTCGTCGATGGTCGTCGGCGGACACCTGGTGGATCTCTCGCCGCTGTCGACGATTGGCGCCCTGTGCATCGCGGCGCTGCCCAACGCGCGGCGGGAAGACACGGACAAGCTGTTCAACCAGCTGCTGGCGTGGGGCCTGTCGATGACCATCGTCGGCACGGCCGCGTGCTGGCTGCTCTTCTGAGCGTCGCGGCGCCGGCCGCGCCTCAGCGGAAGGACGGCGCGCGCCGCTCGGCGAAGGCCGCCACGCCCTCGCGGAACCAGGGGCTGGCGTAGCAGGCGGCGACGAGGTCGTCGCACGATCCGGGGGCCGGCCGGCGGACCTCGCGGAGCCGGCGCATCATGGCCTTGGTCGCCACCAGCGTGCTCGGCGCGCGCGTGGCGAGGTCGCGCGCGAGGGCCGTGGTCTCGGCGGCCAGGTCCTCCGGCGACACGACGCGCGTCACGAGGCCCCAGTCGAGCGCCTGCTCGGCCGGCACCAGCCGCCCCGTGAGCAGCATCTCGGTCGCGCGGCCCGTGCCCACCAGGTCCACGAGCCGCGCCAGGTTCTCGACCGACAGGCAGTTGCCGAGCGTCCGCGCGACGGGCACGCCGAAGCGCGCCGTGTCGGCGGCGATGCGCAGGTCGCATGCGACGGCCAGCGCGCACCCGCCGCCCACGGCCGGCCCCTCCACCGACGCGATCGTCACCACGTTCAAGGCCTCCACCGCGTCGACCACCGCGCCGATGCGCCGCTCGTAGGCCACGCCGTCCTCGCCCGTCCGGACGCGGTCGAACTGCGCGATGTCGGTGCCGGCGGAGAAGGCATCGCCGGAACCTCGTATGATGAGCACGCGCGCGCGCGCCTCCACGGCCGCGTCACAGGCTTCGACGAGGGCGTCGTACATCGCCCAGGTGAGGGCATTCCGCGCCTCGGGCCGCGCCAGCGTGACCGTGGCGACCGAGTCATCGATGTCCAGGAGAACGTTGCTCGACGGCATAGTGGTGCTCGACCTCACGCAGGTGATGGCGGGGCCTTACTGCGCCATGCTACTGGCGGACATGGGGGCCCGCGTGATCAAAGTGGAGCCTCCGGGCGGCGACTCCACGCGCGCCATGGCCGGCGCGACCGGCGGCGAGAGCGCGGCCTTCAACGCCGTCAACCGCGGAAAGCTGGGCGTCGTGCTCGACCTCGGCCGGGACGACGCGCGCGAGGCCGTGCGGCGCCTGGCGTCGTCGGCCGACGTCCTCGTCGAGAACTTCCGCCCGGGCGTGATGGCGCGCCTCGGCCTCGACTACCCGGCGCTCTCGGCCGCGCATCCGCGCCTCATCTACGCCTCGATTTCTGGCTACGGCCAGACCGGCCCGTGGGCCGCGAAGGGCGGGTTCGATCTGGTCGCCCAGGGGGTGTCCGGCATCATGTCCGTGACGGGCGAGGCTGACCGGCCGCCGGCGAAGGCGGGGATCCCCGTGACGGACCTCGGCGCTGGCCTCTTCGCGCTGGCCGGCATCCTCGCCGCCCTCCACTACCGGGAGCGCACGGGCCGCGGCCAGCTCGTGGACACGTCACTCGGCGATGCGGGCCTGGCCCTGTCGGTGTGGGAGGCCACCGAGTACTTCAGCGGGCGTGGCGTGCCCGGTCCGCTCGGCTCGGCGCACCGCATGAGCGCGCCCTACCAGGCCGTCCGGTGCGCCGACGGCTACGTGACCCTCGGCGCCGCGAACCAGCGGACGTTCACGAAGCTGGCCGCGCTCCTCGGCCACCCCGAGTGGCTCGACGACCCCCGCTTCGCGAGCGACACGGCACGCGTGGCGCACCGCGAGGAACTCGCCTCCCGGATCGAGGCCGTGACCGTCACCGCCGGCCGGGCCGAGTGGCTCGCGCGCCTGGACGCCGCGGGCATCCCCTCGGGCCCGATCCTCAGCTATGCCGAGGCGTTCGACACGCCGCAGGCGCGGGCGCGCGAGATGTCCCTCGAGGTGGACCATCCCGCGCTGGGCCGGCTGCGGACGATCGGCACGCCGCTGAAGCTGTCGGAGACGCCGCTCGATCCCGGCCGTCGCGCGCCGCTCCTGGGCGAACACACGACCGAGGTCCTCGGCGCGCTCGGCTACTCGGCCGCGGCCATCGATCTGATGCGTGCGGGCGGCGGCCGCTAGCGCGTGCGTCCGGCGGACCGATGTCAGGGGGCGGGCGGCCCGAGGTCGGGCAGCACGAACTGCCGGCGGGCCAGGTCGGACCACAGGCGGTCGGTCGAGTAGTAGCGATCGAGCACGCCCGGCTTCCACGTCAGGAGATCCGGGTTCGCGGCGGCAAAGGCGGACCAGTCGTCGCCGGGGGCCGCCAGGACGCGCTCCGCGATGAGCGCGAGGTAGGCGCCCGTGATCGTCGCGTGGTACAGCCCGGGCACCCCCTTGGCGGCGGCGAACCGGCGCAGGTCGGCGTCGAACCGCCAGCCGGCCTCGCGCGGGCCGTGCTCCCGCACGTACACCCAGGCCATGCGGACGTGATCGCGATGGTGGAAGGCGTCGTCGGGCAGCGTGCCGTCCTGGAAGGCGCTGACGCGGCGCGCGTCCTCGGGCGTCATCGGGCCCGCCGATCCGCGGCCATGGGCCGCTCCACGAGGCGATGCGCATCGGCCGCGGTGAGGTCCAGCCCGAAGACGTCCTTCAACTGCCCGGCCCGGGCCAGCGTGGCCGGGCTGAACGGCGCGCGCCCCTCGAGCGCGTGCAGCAGCACGCCTTCCAGGAGATCGCCCAGCGTGAGGTCCAGCGAATCGGCCAGCGCCTTGGCGACCTTCAGCAGCCGCTTCTCGAGGCGGACGCCGGTCTGCACCCGCTCGACGGCCGCAGGCGGGGCCTTCGGTGTACGAGGTGACATTGGTACATAAATACCAAAGTCCCCGGGCGATCTCAACGTCCGGACAGCCGGGGCCCTACCGAGTGGTGTCGGTGCGGCCGGCGATCTTGCGGCCCATCTCCACGGTCTTGAAGCCGGGATCGCCCCAGTTCATGACGAACACGTTGAAGCCCTGCTTCATCCGCGTCTCGATGTCCGAGGCGTTGGCCGGGAACCCGCAGGCCAGCTTGTTGGCCTTGCAGGCGGCCAGGACCGACTGGATGGCGTTCTCCCACGCGGGCTCGTCGAGGACGCGCGTGCCGTCGGCGCCGGTCGTGCTGAAGACGCCGCGCAGCGTGCCCGCGCCCGGCCACAGCACGCCGATGCCCGGCACGGCCGCGATCTCCTTGAGGTTCGCGAGCCCCTTCTTGCTCTCGACGATGGTCCAGTTGATGAGTTCGCCCTGCGGGTCGAGCGGCCACACGTCGGCCTTCTGTCGGTACTCGGCCTCGCTCATGCCCCACACGGCGGGCGCGCCGCCCACGTCGTCTGGCCGGACGCCGCCCTTGGACCTGAAGCGCATCGCGGCGATCCCAGCCCGGGCCTCGTCGGCGGTCTCGACCGTGACGAGCATGATGCCGCTCACGCCGAGGTTCAGCTGCTTGCCGATGGCGGCCTGCGTGGCGGCCAGGTCGGGCCGAAGCTCGGGCGACTTCACGATCATCGGGTGCGTGAGGTGCAGAGCGGGCGTGCGCGCGATGATGCCCGCGCCCGACAGCGCCTTCGAGAACTCGGCGAACGCCGGATACGCGCGCTCGAAGTTGCCTTCCATGCTGCCGTCGAAGACGAAGTCCGACAGCTTGTAGGCGACGGCCTCACGCGCCAGGTCGGCCGGCGTCTTGGCCGGAACCTCCGGACGCGCGGGCTGGACCGGCTGCCCGGGCGCGCCGGCGGGTCGTCCCGTCCCCGGAGGCCCCCCCGGGAAGCGACGGTTGCTCGGCGCGTAGAGCCCGAACACGGGCTGCCCGGCCTCGAGCAGCGCGATCACCTTGTTGTGACGAGCCTTGGGCGTCTGTGCGGCGACGAAGCCGCCGGCTGCGAGGACCGACGAGAGCACGACGGTGATGAGATGGCGCACGGAGCCTCCTGAATGGTGGACGAATTGTAGCGGGACCGTGGCCCGGACACTCGTCACCGAACGTCACGGCGTCGGACTCGTACAATCCTGCCATGCCACCGGCCGCCCTGCCCCTCATCCTCGCCGCCCTCCCCTTCGTCAGCGCCGCGCAGGCCCCCGCCGCGCAGGCCGCGCAACCCGCCGCCGTCGTGCGGGAGTGGATCGATCGGCTGAACGCCCTGTCCGACGCGCCCGAGACCCTCGACCGGTTCGTGGCGCTCCACGCCGACGACGCCCTCCTCACGACCGGCCCGACGCCAGACCAACGCGGCACGGCCACCTACCGCGGACCGTCCGGCATCCGCGTGTGGGCGGCGCGCCTGGCCGCCCGGGAGGTCAAGCGTGTCTACCGCCTGGAGACCGAAACGGCGCGGGAGACCACGGCGACCCTGTTCCACGAGGCGCCCGGCCCCTGGGGCGGAGTGGCGGTCGCCGTCCAGATCGTCGGCGCCTACACCGACGCCGCCACCGGCACCCGCCACGTCGTGCCCGGCGCCCTCTTCCTGCAGCTGGCGGACGGCAAGATCCGGCGGGCTCGCCTCTACCTCGGCGACGGGGAGCGCGCGGACGTGGAGCCGGAGCCCACGCGACGCCGGCCCTGAGGTTCCGGCCCAGCCTTCGTCACCGCCAGGTCCCGACCACGGCCGCGCAGGCCCCGCGCGGCCGCGGCGCCTCTGCTACCGTGGATTCATGCGGACCGCCGTCCTCGCCGTTCTTGCCACGCTCACGTTCGCCGTCGCACCGGCCCTCGCCCAGCGGCTGCCGGAGGGCGTGACGCCCGAGCACTACACGCTCTGGTTCGCACCCGATCTCCAGCAGGCCACCTTCCGCGGCCGCGCCGACATCCGCGTGCGCCTGGCGCGGCCCGCGGACGCGATCACGCTGCACGCGGCCGAGCTCACCTTCGACGAGGTGTCGATCGAGGCCGGCGGACGGCGCGTCACGGCGACGGTCACGCCGGCCCCGGCCAGCGAGACCGTCACCCTCACCACACCGGCGGAGCTCCCCGCCGGGCCCGCCACGATCCACGTGGTGTACCGCGGCATCCTCAACGACAAGCTCCGCGGCTTCTACTTGAGCAAGGGCGAGACCCGGAACTACGCCGTCAGCCAGATGGAGCCCACCGACGCGCGCCGCGCGTTCCCGTGCTTCGACGAGCCCGCGAAGAAGGCCACCTTTGACATCTCGCTGACGATCGCGGCCGGCGACACGGCGATCTCGAACGGCGCGGTGGTGTCGGACACGCCGGGCCCCGAGCCGGGCACGCACACGGTCACCTTCGCCACCACGCCGACGATGTCCACCTACCTCGTCGCGATGCTCGTCGGCGACTTCGTGTGCCGCGGCGGCGCCTCCGACGGCATCCCGATCCGCGTCTGCGCCACGCCCGACAAGAAAGACCTCACCGCCTTCGCGCTCGAGGCGGCCGAGTTCGAGGTGAAGTACTTCAACGAGTACTTCGGCATCAAGTACCCGTTCAGCAAGCTCGACATCATCGGCGTGCCCGACTTCGCGGCCGGCGCCATGGAGAACGTGGGCGCGATCACGTTCCGGGAGCGGATGCTGCTCGCCGACGAGGCCACCGCGTCGATCGGTCTCAAGAAGTCGGTGGCCTCGGTCATCGCCCACGAGCTGGCGCACCAGTGGTTCGGCGATCTCGTGACGATGAAGTGGTGGGACGACATCTGGCTGAACGAGGGCTTCGCGACCTGGGCCGCCAACAAGCCGCTGGCCGCGTGGAAGCCCGAATGGCAGATGGACGTGAACGCGGCCGAGGAGACGCAGACGGCGCTCGGGCTCGACGCGCTGCGCGCCACGCGCGCCATCCGGACGAAGGTCGAGACGCCGGACGAGATCAACGAGGTCTTCGATCCGATCGCCTACGAGAAGACGTCGGGCGTCCTGAACATGGTCGAGGCCTTCGTGGGGCCGGAGGCGTTCCGCAAGGGCATCTCGGCGTACCTCACCCGCTACTCGTCCTCGAACGCGGCCGGCGAGGACTTCTGGAACGAGGTGACGCGCGTCACCGAGAAGCCGGTCAACCGGATCATGCGCAGCTTCGTCGACCAGCCGGGCGCGCCGATGGTGACGGTGCGGACGGCGTGCGTGGACGGCAAGACGCGGGTCTCCGTGCGCCAGTTCCGGTTCGACGGCACGATCGCGGCCGCCGGAACCAAGGTGCCCCTGGCCCCGCAGGCGTGGAACCTCCCGGTGTGCGTGAAGACGGGCACCGGCGCCACGGCGTGCCATGTGGTGGACCAGGCCTCGGCGACGTTCGACGCGGAGGGCTGCGGTCCGGCGTTCGTCAACGCCGACGCGCGCGGCTACTACGTGACGGAGTACGCGCCCGACGCCGTGGCGGCCCTGGCCGCGCGCACGCCACCCCTCACCCCGGCCGAAAAGGTGAGCCTGCTCGGCGACGAGTGGCGCCTGATGCGCGCCGGGCGCCACGACGTGGGCACGTTCCTGGATTTGGCCGCCGCGTTCGCCGCCGATCCCACGCCCGAGATCGCCGGCGACATCGCGGCGCGCGTCGGCTTCGTGCGCGCGGCCATCGCCGACCCGTCCCAGCGCGAGCCCTTCGCACGCTGGATTCGCGCCTCGTTCGGCCCGGCGCTCGACGCGATCGGGCTCGAGGGGCGCCCCGGGGACGGCGAGGCCGTGCAGGCCCGCCGCGGTACGCTCGTCGCCCTCCTGGGCGGCGCCGGCGACGAGCACGTCCGCGCGTTCGCCCGCGGCCTGGCCGACAGATACCTGGCGGAACCCGACGCGGTGCCGCCGTCGCTCGTGGCGCCAGCCCTCGCCATCGCCGCCGGGTCCGGCGACGCGACGTTGTACGACCGCATCATGGCGCGGCTGCACGAGTCGGCCGCGACGCCCGACGTCTACTACCGCCTCTTCGCGGCGCTGCCTGCCTTCACGGCCCCGGAACTGGTGCAGCGCACGCTGGACTTCGCCATGTCGGAAGAGGCGCGCAGCCAGGACACGCCCCAGCTCATCGCCGCCCTGCTGAGCGGCCCCGAGGCCGAACGAGCCTGGGCGTACATGCGGCGCGAATGGCCGGCCATCAGCGACAAGCTCGGCGTGTTCCAGGGCGTCCCCTACATCGTCGGCGCCCTGAGCGGCTTCTGTTCCGCCGACAAGTCCAAGGAGGTGGCGGCCTTCTTCGACGCCCACCCGGTGCCTCCCGCCGCACGCGTCCTGCAACAGGCCGTCGAGCGCATCGACGCCTGCGCCGCCATCGACGCCAGGCAGAGCGGGCCGTTCTCCGCCTGGCTGGCGAACCAGGGCGCGTAGCCCTTCCGCGGCACCGCTGCAACGACCGGCGCGCCAGCCGCCGTTCGGACCGGCCCCCTCCACTCGTCGGCTCCGTATCGCGAAGAGGCCGAGACATCTCGAGGCCGGGCTGACCTCCATTGGAGGTACCGTTCGCCCTCACAGTGGTTTCTGGACGACCTACGCCCTTCGAGGTATGTATCGCCGGTGCGCAACACCCTGGTCAGGCGAATGAAGGAGACACACCGTTCGTCGCCACACCGGGACCGCCGACAACATCGAGAACGGAGAGCACGCATGACGCGGATTGTTCATCGGGCTGCATCTGTGCCGGCGATGGTGCTGCTGGCCGTCCTCCCGTTGTCAGCGCAGCGACCGAGGTCAGACGACGTCGTTACGACTGGCGACGCCGACGCCCTGAAAGGCCGACGAGCGATGGCCATTGAGATTCGGTTGACCGACGGATCCGAGGCGCGAGCTATTCGCGCAGACGTGGCGACGTTCATCGAAGGTCTTGGTATCCGGCAACTTCCGGCGGGTCAGCTGCCGGTCTTCAGACTGGACATTGACTCCCAGCGATCGTGATGCCATCGATCTGGCGCGGTAACTTGGGGCGGTACCGCAAGAGCTGCGAATCGACGACCTGCCGCGAAACAGTGTACGCAACCGCACGAGCTCACGCGGCCGGCGGCGCGGGCGCCACCGGCCGACCTTGGCTCGAGCGGACATCAGAAGCCGAGGCGCGACGTGGCACCACGTGCTCGGGACTCCACCTGCCACGGCGCCAGGCGGCGCGGCACGGTCCCATGGGCGGCGACTCTGAGCGCGACGCGAACGGATCCGACACTCGCACCGGGAGTGCGGGTGTCATCTGAGCAGGGGCTGGGGGCCCCCTGAGGGCTCGTACAGGCGCAAGCCGCCGGGAGGTGCGAGTGACCGGCGCGCGAAGCGGAGCCGCCCATGGGACCGCGCCTCGTCGCCTGGCGTCAGCGGCAGCGGCAGCGGCGCAACTCAACGCGGAGCCGGACCGGCCACGCCGGCGCCGGGGCCAGGGCACCGTGGTGCCGGGCCGCCTGGCGAGGCCCGGCAGCTCGGCCGAGGGCACGGCAGGGCGGGCGGTCACTCGCCGTCAGATCGGGCGTGGTTTCCGCTACAATCCCGTCACCGACGGCGCCCGCGCCGCCGGCGTTCCGTCTCGACCGACGCCTGATTCCGGAGGCTCGAATGTCCGTCGCGTCACGGCTGCGCCGCCCCTGGGTGCTGATTCTCGCCGCGTCCTCGCTCTACACGGCCACCGTGTGGACGCAGACCCGCCCGCAAGCTCCGGCGCCGCCGCCGGCCGAATCGCACGACCGCATCGAGGCGGCGCACGAAGGGCTCGCCAGCGGCAGCGACAAGGCCCGTGACGCGGCGCGTCTGACGTCGGCCGTGGCGCGGCCGGCGGACCCGTCGACGGCCGGGGCGACGGTCCCCCGCCGCAATCTCATCGACCAGATCCTCTTCGCGCGGATGGACGCCGACGGCGTGCCGCACGCGTCGCTGTCGGGCGACGACGAGTTCGTGCGGCGCGTGTACTTCGACGTGACCGGCCTGCCGCCCTCGGCGGCCGAGGTCACGGCGTTCGTCGCCGATCGCACGCCCGACAAGCGGGACCGCCTGATCGACCGGCTGCTCGACACGGACGAGTACGCCGAGCAGTGGGCGTGGTACTGGGGCGACCTCCTGCGTCTGTCGAACGAGGCGGGGCCTGGCGCCAACAGCTTCCATTTCTGGTTCAAGGAGCAGCTGGCGGTCGATCGGCCCTACGACCGCTTCGTGCACGACGTCCTGACGCCGTCGTCGAAGGTCCACGCGACCATTCCCGCGCTCGCCATGGTCGGGCGGAGCAACCAGCTCAAGAGCCGGTTCGTGGAGAGCGTGGACGACTACCGCATCTCGAACCGCCTGGATCACATCGACGCGCTCACGATCGACGTGAGCCGCGTGTTCCTGGGCCTGAACACCTCGTGCATCTCGTGCCACGACGGTGAGTTCCACCTCGAGAGCGTCAACAAGTACCTGACGGACCGGAAGCGCGACGACTTCTTCGCGATGGCCGCCTTCTTCGGCCGGACGCGGCTCATCGGGAACTGGAACGACAAGTCGCGCAACGTGGACCGCGACCTGCACGTGGACGACCTGGGCAAGGGGTACGACGGCGGGGACGACGCGCCGTTCCTCACGCTCGCCGAGAGCCAGTTCCCGCGGCCGAAGGGCTCGCACGAGCCCGCCTTCATCCTGACGGGCGAGCGGCCGAAGCCCGGCGAGGATCCGCGCGCCGCGCTGGCCCGCATGATCGTGGCGCATCCGCAGTTCGCGCGCGCCACCGTCAACGTCATCTGGGCCCGGCTGATGAGCGTCGGGTTCGTCGAGCCCTTCGACGCGTTCGACATGAACCGCCTCGCCGGGAAGGACGCGCAGCCCACGAATCCCGAGCTGCTCGAGGCGCTGGCGAAGGACTTCGCCGCGCAGGGCTTCCACCTCAAGCACACGATCCGGACGATCCTGCAGTCGAGCGCCTACCAGCTCTCGTCGGCCTTTCCGGGCACGTGGAAGGACGACTACATCCCGTACTACCCCCGCCACTACGCGCGCGTGCTGACGGGCCCGGAGGTGGTGGATGCGGTGTCGGTCGTGACGGGCGTCCCGCTGGCCTTCACGGTGGGCGGCGAGACGATGACGCGCGTGAAGCAGCTGTCCACGCCGCAGGACATCGGCCGCGGCGGCGAGTCGCTGGCCATCGACGCCCTGATGCAGAGCTTCTTCCAGAGCAACCGGCGCACGCCGCCGCAGACGGGCAACCGGCCGTCCACGCTGCAGGCGCTCCTGATGATGAAGTCGAACGTCGTGAACGACCGCGTGCTGGCGTCGGCCAAGGGCCGGGTCGCCGAGCTCGTGGGCTCGACCAGGACCGACGACGAAATCGTCGACGAGCTGTATCTCGCGGCCGAGGCCCGGCGCCCGTCGCCGGCCGAGCGGGCCGTGGCGCGCCACGCGCTCGCGGGCGATCGCACGCGCGGCACCGAGGACCTCCTGTGGGCCCTGCTCAACAGCCCCGAGTTCCTCGTGAACCGCTGAGGAGATGTCCATGACCCGCAGGCTCACCGACGTCGTCCCGAGCCGGCGCGACGCCCTGAAGTGGGGCGGCCTGGCGCTGGCGGCCACCTGGGTGGACGGCCTCGTGTGGCCGCTCGAGATCCGCGCCAGCGGCGCGGCCGTGACGCCGCGCGGGACGGCCAGGAACGTGGTGTTCATCGAGCTCGGCGGCGCCATCAGCCCGATGGACTGCTGGGACTTCAAGGAGACGCGCTGGACGCCGAAGGATCTCGACGTCACGGAAGTCCGGAAGGATCTGTATCTCTCCCGGACGCTCTTTCCGCAGCTCGTCGGCGAGATGGACAAGGTGGCGCTGGTCCGCTCGATGCAGGCGCCCGAGCTCATCCACTTCAACGGCCAGTACCACACGCAGGCGGGCCGCGCGCTGAACCCGGCCATCGCCCGCGAGATTCCCGCCTGGGGATCGGTGGCGGCCTTCGAGCTCGCGTCCCAGCGCCGCGAGCGCGACACCTTCCCCACCTACGTCTCCACGAACCTCACGAAGGCGCGGGCCGGCTCCATCGGCTCGGGCTTCCTTCCCACGTGGACGACGGGGCTCGACCTGGACCCGTCGACGGTCTTCGCGGCCTTCGGCGGCGACATGACCGGCGCCAATACCGTGCTGACGGAGCGGTGGGAGCTGCTGACGGCGCTCTCGAAGATCAACGAGGGCCAGCGGCAGGCGATGGGCCAGCGGGCCGCCGACTACCAGACGTTCTACGACGACGCGCACAAGCTGCTGACCGACAATCGGTGGCCGCAGGTGTTCCAGGCGTCGGCCGACGACCGGCAGCGCTACGGCGACGACGAGTTCGGGCTGGGGTGCATCCTCGCCAGGAACCTGCTCAGGCAGAACGCCGGCACGCGCGTGGTCTACGTCTACGACGGCGACCGCTGGGACCACCACTCGGGCATCTTCGACCACGGCGCCGAGTGGAACCACTACCGGACGTGCACGCGCCTCGACAAGGGCCTGGTCAGCCTGATGCACGACCTGGCGGCCGCGCCCGGGTCGGCGGCGGGCAGGACGCTGCTCGACGAGACGCTCATCGTCTGCCAGAGCGAGTTCGGCCGCACGCCCGGCATGAACCCCGTGGCCGGCCGCGACCACTACAAGGGGGCCTACGCCGGGCTCTACGTGGGCGGGGGCGTGGCCGGCGGCCGGATCGTCGGCCGGACCGACGCCGACGGCAGCACGTGCCTCGAGCCGGGCTGGCGGCACAAGACGCAGCCCTTCATGGACAACACGGTGGCCACGATCTACTCGGCGCTCGGCATCGACTGGACCAAGGTGGTCGAGAACACGCCGTCGGGCCGCGCCTATCACTACGTGGACACGGTGAGCCTGGGCGGCAGCGCGATGATGGAAGCCGACGAGATCGGCGACCTCTTCGCGTGATCGCGGGCGGGGCGACCACGGCATGCCCGCCGCGCGCGCATCGATCGCCGTCGTCCTCGCGGCCGTCGCCGCGGCGGTGGGCGCCGTCGCGCCCGTGCAGGGCCGGCAGGCCGGCGCCCCGCAGTCGTCGGACGCGGCACGGGTGACCGTACCGGCCGGCGAGTTCTGGATGGGCCGCACGCGCCTCTGGATGATGGACGAGATCGGCTGGCAGCTGCGCGAGCGGTTCGACGACCGGCCGGTGCACCGCGTGCGGCTCGAGGCCTTCGCCATCGACGCGTACGAGGTGACCAACGCCGACTACGCCGCGTACGTGGCGGCCGGCGGCGGCGCCCGCGCGCCCTTCCACTGGGGCGGCGCCACGCCGCCGCCCGCGAAGGCCCGGCTGCCCGTCTACAACGTGACGTGGTTCGAGGCGGACGCGTATTGCCGATGGGCGGGCGGACGCCTGCCCACCGAGGCGGAGTGGGAGCGCGCGGCCCGTGGCGGCGTCGAGGACCTCGACTACCCGTGGGGGAACGACTATCTCGATGCCCCGGCCACACAGGGAACGCCAGCCGTGCGCCACGCGCGCAGCGGCGCCAGCACGGGCCCGGTGGCGGTCGGCTCCTTCGCGCCGAACGCCCTCGGCCTGTACGACGTGTCGGGGAACGTGTGGGAGTGGACGGCCGACTGGTACGACCTCCACTACTACGCGGAGAGCCCCGTGGACGCGCCCACCGGACCGGCGGACGGGCGCTACAAGGTGATCCGCGGGGGCAGCTGGGCCGACGGCGAGACCCGCCTCGGCACGGTGTACTACCGGAACTTCACGGCACCGGACACGGCGCAACCCACCATCGGGTTCCGCTGCGCCGCCCCGGCGCCGTCGTCGCGCTGACGCCCGGCCGTCAGGCGCCCTGCATCGGCTCGTCGGCGCTGCCGCCGTAGATGGCCGGCACCTTCGAGCCCATCGCGCGCAGATAGGCCGCGAGCTGGCCTCGGTGATGGATGCTGTGGTTGTTCGCCATGCCGAGGAACGACGCCGCCGGCATCTGCATCATGCCGAAGAAGTCGATCGGCTTGGCGAGGTCCGCCGGCGCCATCGCGGCCAGCGCCTGCAGCTTCTCGGGGAAGGTCTTCTCGTAGAAGGCCACCACGTCCGCCACCGACGCGAACGAGCTCTCGGCCGCCTTCACCTTCTCGGCGTCCCACTCGAACTTCCCCGAGAGGATGCTGTCGAGGAACCACACGTCGGCGGTGGCGAGATGGGTGGCGAGTTCCCAGGCCGATCGCGATTTCGCGTCGGGCTTGTAGTCGCGAGTGTCGTCCTTCACGGCCGAGAGGACCTTCTTGGTCGCGGCGAACTCTCCCTGCATGAGCTGTGAGTACTGCTGGGCCAGGAACTGGGCGTGTTCGGGTGTCATGACGCTCTCCAGAGGTGCGGGCGCGGCGCGGCGCCCACGGGTGGGAAGTGGTGCCGCTAGACTATGCGAACAAAAGACGAAAGATCAATGGTGCAGACGCACATTTCCTGAGGCGGGCGGTGGGACGGACCCGGGAGACGGCGAGCGGTCCGCGGGCGTCCCCGTCACTCATTCGGCCCGGAGCACGGCCGACGGGTCGAGGCGGGACGCCCGGACGGCCGGCACCAGCGCCGCGAGACCACAGGCCGCCAGGAACAGCACGGCCGCCAGGCTGGAGAGCCACCCGTCGAATCCCGCGAGATCCACGAAGACCGACGCCAGCACCCGGCCGACGAGGAGGCCCAGCACCGAGCCGATGGCGACGCCGACGGCCCCCACCGACAGGGCCTCCCCCAGGATCATGGCGCGGACGCCGCCGGGACTCGCGCCCACGGCCAGGCGGACGCCAATCTCCTTCCCCCGCCGCGACACGGCGTAGGCCTTGGCGCCATACACGCCGACGAGCGCGATACAGGCCGCGAACGCGCCCACGACCGTGGCCGCCAGCGCGAGCGCCTTGAGCCCCCAGAACTCGAGGGAGCTCTCCATGTGCGCCTTGAACGTCGTCGAGGCGTAGACGGGCAGGGACGGCGCCGCCTCGCCCACGGCGCCACGCACGCGCTCGGCGAATCCGGCCGCGGCGCCGGGCCGGGGCCGCACGTGCAGGTAGACCCCGCCCCGGTACTGCTGCGCCAGCGGCAGGAACACCATGCCGGAAGGCTCCTGGGCGAACAGATTGTCGTTCATCGTCCCGACGATCCCGACGATCTGGATCGGGGCCGAGGGCTCGGCGGACTCGTCGTCGCGGCCGAACTGCACCGACTGCCCGAGCGCATCGCCGTCGGGCCAGAGCTTGCGCGCCAGCGCCTCGTCCACGACCGCCACCTTGGGCGCTCCCGCGGCCAGCGCTTCGGTGTCCGCGAACGTGCGGCCGCGCAGCAACGGCAGCCCCATGGCGGCGAAGTAGCCGCCGGTCACGGCATTCGACCCCGCGCTGAACGACTGTCCGGCCCCGGGCGTGGAGGGCCGCGCGCCCGGGGGCGGGTTCGTGCCGGCCCGGCGGACGCGCTCGCCCAGGTGCACCCCCCCGAACGGCACGATCACACCGGCGGCTGCCGCCTCGGTGTCGGGCATCGCCTGCAGCCGGGTCAGCACCGCCGAGAACTGGCCGAGCGCGGCGGCCTCGTCGAACCCGGCGAGACCGGCATCCACGTCCACGAGCAGCGTGTCGTCGGCCGAGACGCCCACGTCCACCGCCGTGCCCTCGCGCGCGAAGCGCACGAGGAGACCCGCCGCCACGAGCAGCGCGAGCGAAAGCGCGACTTGCGTCGTGACGAGCGGGTAGCGCAGCCATCGCCGCCGGGTCGGCGCCTCGTCGCCGAGCTGGTGCTTCAGCCCGGCGAGGCCGTCGGCCTTCGAGTGCCTGAGCGCCGGGCCGAGGGCGAACATCAGCGCGGACAGGACGCCGAAGGCCATCCCGCCGGCGACAGTTGCGCCGGTGGCGCCGGCGTCGACCGCCAGCGACACGGGCAGGCGCGACAGCAGCGTGAACAGAAAGGCATCGATCGCGGGCAGGCCCAGCAGGACGCCACCAGCCGCGCCGGCCACGCCCAGGAGCAGCGCCTCGATCAGGAGCTGGCGAACGATGCGGAACCGGCCACCGCCGAGCGCCAGGCGGATGGCGAACTCGCGGCGGCGCGCCTGACCGCGCGCCACGACCACGGAGGCCAGGTTCAGGCACACGACGAGCAGCACCGCGGCCGTGAGCCCGAGGAACACCGCCGCCGTGACGGCCAGCTCGGACTCGTCGGACGGGCTCGTGCTCGTGCCGAACCGCGGCAGCGGGGCGATGGTGACCTCGCGGTCCCGGTACTGCGCCGGGAAGGCCTCGGCCATGGCCGTGGCGAGGGGCGTCAGGCGGCCGCGGGCCGCGTCGAGGCCGAGTCCGGGTGCGAGCCGGCCCACCAGGAAGAAGTTCAGGGCATCGGGCGCGGCGAGCGCGCGGCCGGCTCCCGAGAGGAGGGCGCTCGCCAGGTCGTCGTACATGCCGAGCGGCAGGAAGATCTCGGGGCCCAGCATCGTCATCGTCCCCGTGAAACCGGGCGGCGTCACGCCGACGACGGTGACGGGCCGTTCGTTGACGACGATGGTGCGTCCCACGAAGTCGGCCGGCGACCCGAAACGCCGCCATAGGACGTTCGACGCGATGACCACGTCCGCCCGGCTCCCGGGTCGCGACTCCCCGGCCGTGAACCCGCGTCCCTGCACCACCGGCACGCCGAGCACGTCGAAGTAGTTGTCGCTGACGAACGCCGCGAAGGTCCGGCGAGGCGTCTCGGCGGCGCCCGCGCGCACGCCGACCACGTCCAGGGTATGCGCGGCCACGCCCGCGAACACGCCCTGCCGGCCGCGGATGACCTCAAACGCGCCGTAGGAGAAGGGCCGGTAGGAGTCGGTCTCCTGTCGATGGCGGGAGTAGAGCTGGACGATCTCCTCGGGCGCCGCGAAGGGCCGACCGGCGAAGGCGAGTGCGTGGAAGAAGCCGAAGACCGCGGCGTTCAGGCCGATGCCCAGCGCCAGCACGGCAATCGCCGACAGGGTGAAGCCGGGTGTCCGCGCCAGGTGCCGGACCGAAGTCCGGAGGTCGTCCAGGATATCGCCCGCCATGCCGCCTCCCGCCCGCCGCCGAGAGCCGGCGAGCCACAGGCAGAGACGCCAACGACCACCGGATTGTTTCAGCGCGCGACGCGAGGGGAGCGGGGCGGCGCCGTACGAACATCGGGCCGGGGCGCCCCACGCACCCCGGCCCGCGTCGCACGCCCCGAGAGGCGCGCTACTCCAGGACCCGCGACGGCCGGGCCCCTCCGATGCCTACTGATTCGGCCTGAGGATCTGCCGGAACTTCAGGGTGTTGACGTCGCGGAACATCGGCGTGCCGGGCGGCAGCAGCGCCGGTGTCAGGAAGTCGCTGTCGAAGTTGTAGCCACGGGTCGGCGCGCCGTAGGTGTTGGCGTCGGCGCGGTAGATCCCGATCGCCTGGCGGCTGAAGAACAGGCTCACCATCGACCCGCGGTACCGCAGGGTCCGGCCGCCCCAGTCCTCCAGCATGCGCATGAAGTTGTGGACGCCGCCGTCCGAGCCCAGCTCGTTCACGCCCCAACCCGCGGGCTTGGCGAACGGGATGGCCTTGCCCGTGATCATGGCGAAGCGGTACCCGGTGTTGGTCGCGTTGCGATTGGTCTCGTCGTTGGCGTAGCGGAACGAGATCTCGTCGTTCCAGGCGTTCGACAAGAGCGTGATCGCGTCGGCGATGACGGCGGCCGGCATGTTCGGCTCGGCCGTGACGTCCGTGCTCGTGGCGTTGAAGTCGCCCTGGATGTACACCGGGTTCTCGCTCGCGACGGTGAAGCCGTTCGGCAGGCTGTTGGAGGCTCCCACCATGCCGCCATTGACGATCTTCAGGGCGCGCCGGAAGAGCACCTGACGCGCCATGCGCCCCTGCCCCGACAGGTTGCGCGGCAGCACGTCCCACGGCCGCGCCGAGTTGTCGAACGGCGGCAGGTGGTTCGCGCCGAACGGCACGGCCAGCGGATCGGGCGTCTCGCCGTAGGTCTCGAGCGTCCCGTTCTCGTTGAAGTCCTCGCCGCCGTCCAGCGTGTTGTTCTTCGCCCAGGCCGAGGCGCTCGGGTTGATCGAGTCCTCGAAGCCGAACTCCCCGGTCTCGGCCGAGTTGGTCAGCGACGGATCGTGGTTCCCGCGGCGATCGGAGAAGTAGACGATGTAGCCGTTGTTGTTCAGCACCTGGGAGCCGGACCCGCCCAGCGCGCCGGTGACCCAGCGCCGGAAGTTGTTCACGTCGAGGGCCACGTAGGAGAAGAGCCCCGCCAGATTCAGGCCGGCGTTGGTCGCGACGAGGCGCGTGTTGCCCTCACGCGCGTCGAAGATCATGTTCGGGTAGTAGTCGAGGCCGTTGGTCGAGTTGGCGTAGTTGGTCGAGGCCGTGCCAGAGCAGCCGCCGGCGCCGAGCCCGCTGTCGCGCAGGCGCTGGAGGCGGATGACGGCGTTGGGCGTCGGGTCGCCACAGGCGTTCCCGGCCAGGTTCGGCCCCGCGAACCCGAAATTCAGGAGCTCCATCGTGACGTCGGTCCACGTCCCGGCCGCGTCCTGCTTCTCGATCTTCAGGAAGCCGCCGATCGGCGAGTTGTTGCCGTCCAGGGTCGAGCCGCTGTAGGCGGGGTCGTTCGCCGAGAGGGTGCCGGCGCCCCACAGGCAGCCGTACAGCTTCGTCGTGTCGTAGTAGGTGCAGCTCACGGGATCCTCGCCGACGTAGAACGTCTTGGCGGCGCGGAAGAGCTGGCCGGTGGTCAACGAGTTGATGTTGATCGTCGCCGAGTTGAGCGATGCGGCGGCGCTCAGCGTCGTGGTGCGGGTGGTCCCCTCGAACGTGACGGAGACCGTGGCGCCCGACGCGAATGCCGGGTGCGCACCGCACCCCGAGAGCTGGGTGGCCGGTGAGTTGTTGATGCCCGTGCACGTGACGGGAGTGCCGTTGATGATGAAGCCGTTGTTGGCCACGCGCAGCCATTCCGGCAAACCGGTGGACCACGTGCCCGAAGGCGGCGTGTTGGTCTGGATCGTCAGGGTCGTGCCGCTGATGGACGACACCCGGGTGTTGATCGGCGCGCCCACGTTCAAGGACGGATCGGGGGCGATGGCCCGCGCGAGCGCGGGACGCCCCGCGCCCACCACGTAGCCCGCCGGAGGCGCCACGTTCCAGTCGCCGTCAAGGGCCACTGGCGGCGTCGAGGTCACCGTCGGCAGGTCGGTGATGTCGGTGGCGCGGTCCGACAGCAGGATGCGGACGCTGGCCTGCGAGAAGTACCGCTGGTCGAACACGACCTTGTTGACGATGTTCTCGTTGGAGTTCACGCCCGGCCGCTTGATGAGGTCGACCGGCGTCGCGCCCTGCGTGGCCAGCGGGAGGTCCAGGCGCTTGGCGCCCGTGGCCGCCGTGCGGATGTTGGCGTGGTAGGTGTTCGTGGACAGGTTGGCCCAGCCGGGCCACGGGGACGCCGTCGTACCGCTGCTCTCGCCGGAGCCCAGGTTGCGGTACGAGGCGCCGATGACGGTCGGCACCGACACGTTGCCGCCGTGGTTCGTCAGGGTGATCGAGATGCCGTTGGACAGCCGGTCGCGGACCACCTCGTCGAAGGCCGTGATCTTGTCGCGGAAGGTCAGCGTGGACCCGCTGCCCGACGCCAGGTACAGCTTCTCGTTGGTGTGGACGCGACCGCCGAAGTCGAAGTTGGGACCGGCGTGGAAGCCCAGGGTCTTCTCGCCGAAGATGCCGAACTGGAAGACGGGGACCGCCACGGTCTGGATCTCGCGGCGCAGGCGCACCTCGGAGGCGCCGGTCGTGGAGCGCGCCGTCACCGTGATCGTGTAGGGCGTGATGAGGCCCTTCAGTCCCTCGAACGGCCCCGTCGTGATGTCGTTGTTCGGGCTCGCCATCGGGTTGCCCGTGTTCGGCCCTGGTCCCGGATCCGGGATGTAGGTGATCTCGTAGCCCGATCCCGGCGAGCCGCCGGGCGCCGTGTACTCGAAGCCCGGAATGCCCGGCGGGTAGTTGTCGAGCACGTTGAGCTGCGACGCGCTCGGGCTGAAGTCGCCCTCGAACAGCAGGCCCAGCGTCGAGGTGAGCTTCTCGAGCCCCGCGTGAGCGGCCGCGTAGGCCTGCGTCTGGTCGCGGTCGGTCTGGTGCGAGCGCTGGTCGGCGAGGACGGCGGCGAACATGCCGGCCATGAGGCCGCTGGCCAGCATGAGGACGAGGATGGCCGTGAGCATGGCCATGCCGCGGTCGCTGGACCACCGGGCGCGCGCACTTCTGGTCGTCTGGGACGAAGATGAGGCAGTCATCGGAGTCGGCCTGGGAAACTAGCGATAGCGATCGACGAAGGTCATGCCCCGCAGGCTCACCTGCGACTTGAGCGTGTTGGTGAAGAAGTGGTTCGACGGCGGCAGCCGGTTCATCGACCGGGCCGTGGCCTCCACGTTCACCTTGCGGACCAGCGTCGGTCCGCACGGGTCCGGCGAGCAGGCGCCGGAGCCGTCGAGGTCGGCCTGCAGCATCTCGACGCCGGCGGGGTTCGTGTCGCCGTTGTTGATGTCGTAGGTGAGCTGGAGGTCCGGCACGTCGAACGCCACGGCGGTGCCGAGCGTGTTGTCGAAGGTCATCGGGTCGCCGTTGTTCACCCGCCGGACCAGGCGCGGCCGCTCGGCGTTCAGCGTGTTGTCGATGTAATAGGTGATTAGGCGGACGCGCGAGATCATCGTGGCGGCGGCCGAGTTGATGGGCGCTTCGCCGTTGAGCGCCGCCAGCGAGCCGGCGGCGGCGCCGGACTGGTTCAGGTTCAGCGAGTCGCCGTCGTCGAACCGCAGGAGCCGGCTGCTGTAGTCCACCGACGTCACCTGGACCAGCGTGCTGAACGACCCCTTCTGGATCATCATCAGCTGGCCGGCCGTGACCCGGTCCGGCCCGGTGTCGAGCGTCGGCCCGGCCGCGATCGTGGCCGAGGTATCGGTGACGCCGGAGAGGCCCACGTTCAGGAACGCGTTGTCGGCCATCAGCATGCCGATCACGTCGGTCTGCACGCCGTCCACCGTGGGGCCCTGCCGCGCGTGCGGCATGACCGCCGGCAGCATCAGATCGGTGTTCGCGGTGACGAAGGCGGTCCCGGGCGGCCCGGGCAGGCGCACGGCCGAGGAGCCAGCGCCGCTCGGGATCGACACGCCGTGCGAGGCCGGCAGGCCCGAGCCGGCCTGCAGGAGGTCGCGGACCATGATGTCCATCCCGCCGCGAAGCGTGCTGTTCGCGCTCGAGATCATCATCACGGTCTCGTTGCCCTTCATGATGTCCGAGAGCCCGCCGAGCGTCGCGCCCATCACCACCGTGAGGAGCGTCATGGCGATGAGGAGCTCGAGCAGCGAGAAGCCGGCTTCAGCGGACCGTGGTGCCGGAGTGGATGGCGTCATGACGTCGATGCTCACGAGTAGGCGGACACGTAGGTGGTCATCACGTATTGGCGCCAGGAGCCGTAGACCTTGTAGCGCACGATGACCTGCACTTCGCGGAGGTTCGGGTTCATCCCGCCGACGCCGTCGAGCGGGAGCGGGCTGATGAGGATTTCGCGGGTGAACTCGGTGGCGAGGAGCTCGACCGCGCCGTCGTCGGAGGTGTTGACGAGGCCGTCGGCGCCGGGCGCACGCAGCGGCTGCGCGCCGTCGAGGAAGACGCCGCCAGCCGAGACGTTCTGGATGGTCGGCCACGACGACTTGCCGGTGTCGCGGGCGGCGTGGACGCTCTCGATCGCCTCGCGCGCCTTCTCGCGGGCCATCAGCATGGGCGTCGACGCCGTCATCCGCTGCACGCTGGTCGTGAACAGCGCGACGAGCGGCAGCAGGCCGGCCGTCAGCACGAGCATCGCCGCCAGCACCTCGATGAGCGAGAAGCCCCGCTCGTCGGACCGCGAGGCGGCGTCCGGAGTTACTCCGACCATTGGGTGTTCCTCCACTTCCACGAGTGCAGCATCCCGGTCACGCCGAAGATGCTGACCGCGCGCGCGCTCTCGGGCTTGTTGGGCACGCCGAAGAACACGGTGCCATTGGAGACGTCGCCCTGCGAGTCGATGAGGGAGCCGTCGCTCGTGAACGACCAGGGGCCGGTGCCCGTGAACTGGAACGGGCTGCCGTTCCCGAAGAGGTCGGGCGTGTCGGGCACGCCGGAGAAGGTGCGGACCTCCTGCCCGCCCTCGAGCTTCATGAAGCCGACCTGCGTCATGAGGCCGCTGGGCACCTCCACGCGGTGGGCGAAGAGCTGATCCGGCGGGACGTAGGAGATCTGGATGTTGCGCCGTTCGGCCACGGCGCGATCGCGCGCGGCGTGGAGGAACGCCGCCGTGACCGAGAGCGCGCTGTCGTTCTTGGCGCGGTCCACCATGCCCTGCGTCACGGGGATCGCGACGGCGATGCCGACCATGATCAGGGCGGAGACGACGATGAGCTCAGCGAGCGTGAACCCTCGCTGGTCCCTGCCGACACGTCCAAGCCTTGCCATGTCCACCCGACCCAGCAACTGCCATGCCGGACCCGCGAGAGTGGCGGTTTCCGCCGGAGAATCGCGCCATGGCGCATCGGGGCGGGGCGCCAGGCGTCCAGAAATGGACCATGCGATGACGATTTTCGACAGCGGGCCGTGGCGGCACGCCACGAAACTGCACGCCGTTGCCACCAGCTGCGATCGCGGGCCGAACAGGGCGCGCGGAGACGTCGCGGGCGCGAACGACCCGCGCCGGAGCGGTCACTCCCGGCCGTCTGGCTCGCGCACCAGCTGCACCGTCAACACGGCAGCGCCGAGAAACGCCATGAACATCATCGCGGTCCAGTGCGCCTTGTTGGTGCACTGGTAACGGACGTGTTCGCCAGGCGTCACGTCGAACGTCACGGACTTGCGGACCAGCGTGTTGTTCGCCTTGAGGACGTGGCGTCCGGGTGCGATCTCCCGCGTCACTTCCTTGCCGTAGTAGAGGGTGGCCCAGTCCTCGCCGTCGAGCGACAGGTAGACCTGCCGGTCCTGCACGTCTTCGGAGGCGGTCCGGCGCACGGTGAGCATCGCCGGCCCGTGGGCCTGCGCCAGGTCCTCGACGGTCAGGCCGATATCCGCACCGGCCTCACCAGGGGACGGCGTCGCACGCCGCGCCAGCGGGGCGTGCCACACGGAAGGTACCGTCGCGGCGGTCACGACCGGAGATCGTCGCACAGTCCGGGCGGGCCGCGACGGCGGCGCGGGGTCACCTGGCGACGAGCGACGGCAGGTCGGCGAGGGCGATCGCCGCTGGCCGCGCGAGCAGGCCGGCGGCATGGGCGGCATGGCCGATCACCCGCGGCGGCGACCACCCTGCCGCGGCGAGATCGCGAACGCCGCTGTCGCCGTCGGACTTGCTGAGCTTCTGGGTGGCCGACTTCATGACGAGCGGATGGTGCAGGAACACGGGCGGCGCCTCGCGCCCCAGGAGGCGGGCGAGGAGAATCTGGCGGCCCGTCGACGGATACAGATCGTCGCCGCGCACCACGAGTGTCACGCCGTGCGCGAGGTCGTCGACGGCGACCGCGAACTGGTAGGTCCAGTTGCCGAGACGGTCGCGGATCAGGAGATCGCCGCACTGGCCCGCCGGCGTCTGCCGCGCCGGCCCGTGCACGACGTCGTCGAACACGACCGCGTCGTCCGGCAGGCGCAGGCGCCAGCCGAGCCCGTCGTCGAGCGGCAGGCCGCGGTCGCGGCACGTGCCTGGATAGCGGAGCTCGTCGGACCCGCCGGCGCCGCCGGATGCCTCGATGTCGCGCCTGGTGCAGGCGCACCCGTAGACGAGCCCACGGGACGCGAGGATCGCCACCGCGGCACGGTAGTGGGCATCGCGATCGGATTGACGGCCCTGGCAGGCTCCGGCACGAAACGCGGCCGTCGGGTAGACGTCGGGCACGAATCCCAGCCAGTCCAGGTCGTCCAGCAGGGCCGCCTCGTAAGCCGGCCGGCAGCGCTGCCGGTCGTGGTCCTCGACGCGCAGGAGCACGCGGCCCCCGGTGGCAGCCGCGAGGCCCCAGACGTAGATCGCGTTCACCACGTGGCCCAGGTGCAGGTACCCGGTGGGCGCCGGCGCGAAGCGGGTCAGGGGCGGCGCGCCCAGCCGGGCGGCCAGGCGCGAGCAGTCGATGCGCATGGGCGGGTGGCGCGCGCCATGTTACCGCTCGGTCCCGGACGGCGGCCGCTCGGCGGTGTCGGGCGGCCGCTCGGCGCGGGCGGCCGACCCCTGCCGCGGCGGACGGCGTATCCTCGGCGTGTCGGCCATGACGACCGTCGTCGGACTGCTCTTCCTGCTCGTCTACGTCCTCGGGGCCTTTGCCTACGGCTCCGCCCTGATCCTGTCGCTCCGGCAGGCGAGTCCCGTCTGGTCCCCGCACCGGCCGCAGGCCGTGCGCACCCGCCTCGACACGCCGAGCCTGGCGCTGTTCGGCTGGTCGGCGGCCTGGTTCGTCGTGGCGGCGGCCAGCCAGTTCGCCGACTTCCTCACGGGCCCGGGACGCGGATGGCCCGAGGTCGTGCAGGTCTGCCTGGCCTTCGGCTTCCCGCCCCTCATCATGCACACGACCTACCTGGAGGGCCGGTGCGACCAGTGGGCGCCGCGCGCCCGGGCGTGGGCCTGGTGGCCGCTCGCGGCCGCCTACGTCGTCGCGCCGCTGGCCCTGCTCGGCGCCCTGGCGCTGGTCTTCGGGCTCCTCCGGTCCGCGTTCGCCGGCCCCATCATCGGGTTCTCCATCGCCGGGCTCTTCACCCTCGCCGGCATCTACTCCGGCGTCGTGCTGAACCGCAGCCCCCGGGCCGCCGTCACCGCCGAACACCGCAAGCTGCGGCGGGCGCTGAACAGCCTCTACGCGCTCCTGGCCCTCGCCAACCTCCTGCCCGTCCTCGCCCGCGACACGGAGCTCTCGTTCGAGATCTTCAACCGCGTGATCAGCGTGGCGCCCCTGCTGTTCCTGTCGGCCACCACCTACTACGAGAACCGGTTCGAGTTCTACGACCTGCTCGTCAAGCGCGGCGCGCTCTTGGTCGCGGGCGTCGTGGTCCTGGGCGCGTTCTTCACGGTCGCCCTGCCGTGGCTGGACGCCCTGCCGCCGGGCGGGGCCCGTCCGTGGCTCTTCGCGCTGACGACCGTGCCGCTGCTCCTGGCCGCGCCCTGGCTGGCGGGCGTGCTCGGCCGGGCGCTCGACCACGTGTGGCTCGGGCGGCACCACACGACGCTGTCGGCCGTCACCTCGGTGCTGTCGTCGCTCCAGACCGCCACCGACGAGTCGGCCCTGATCGCGGCGGCCGAGCGCAGCCTGAAGGACGTCCTCGGCGTCACCGTGCGGATCCTCACGGCGGAGCCGACGGACGCGGAAGTGCAGACGGCCCTGTTCGTCGAGGGCAGCGCCGCCGATCCCAGCGTCTGGATCGTCGTGCCGAGGGTCTACGGCGAGCGCATCCTCCTCAGCGAAGACCTGATGCTGCTCCGCTCGCTGGGCACGGTCGTCACCTACCTCATCGAGAACGTGCGGCTGCAGCAGCGCCGCCAGGAGCAGGACCTCGTCGCCCAGGAGCTGCGGGTGCAGTCCACGCAGTCGGAGCTCAAGGCGCTGCGGGCGCAGATCAATCCCCACTTCCTCTTCAACGCCCTGAACACCGTGGCCTCGCTGGTCCACAGCGACCCGGCGCGCGCCGATCGCGCGGTGGAGCAGCTGTCGGAGGTGTTCCGCCACACGCTGCGCCGGTCGGACAGCGAGTGGGCCCCGCTCGAGCAGGAGCTCGCCTTCGCGGGGGCGTACCTGGACGTCGAGGAAGCGCGCTTCGGCGCGCGCCTGCAGTACCGGATCGACGCCGACGACGCCGCGCGGCGCGTCCTCGTGCCCGCGATGCTGGTCCACACCCTGGTGGAGAACGCCGTCAAGCACGGCATCGCGCAGCGGCTCTCGGCCGGGACGCTCGTCGTCGAGGCGCGGGTGGCGGCGGGCCGGCTGACGGTGGACGTCCGCGACAACGGCCCGGGGCCGGGGCCGTCGCCCGGGCCCACCGCGTCGGCGGTGCGGCGCGCCGGCGAGCAGTTCGGCCTCCGCAACGTGCGGGACCGGCTGCGCGGCCACTTCGGCGACGCCGCGGCGTTCACGCTCACGCGCGACGAGGCCGGCGGGCTCACGGTGGCGCGGATGGAGATGCCGGTGGTGCCGGCCGACGACCGGCGCACGGCCGACGGGGTGCCGGCATGATCCGCGCCGTGCTCGTCGACGACGAGGCGCCGGCCCGCGCGCGGCTGCGGGCGCTCTTGGCCGAGATCGGCGACGTGGACGTGGTGGGCGAGGCCGGCGACGCCCAGGCCGGGCGCGCCGTGGTGTCGGCGGCGGCCCCCGACGTGCTCTTCCTGGACATCGAGATGCCGGCCGAACGTGGCACCGACTTCGCGGCGAGCCTCCCGGAGCCGCGGCCCTTCATCGTGTTCGCGACGGCGTACGAGCGCTTCGCCGTCGACGCCTTCCAGTACGACGCCGCCGACTACCTGCTGAAGCCCATCAACCGCCAGCGGCTGGCGGCCACGCTCGACCGCCTCCGCCGAAAGCTCCGGGCGCGGCGGGACGACGCGCGGGAGATCGAGGCGGCCACGCGCGCCCAGGCGCACCTGCTGCCGCGCCGGCTCCCCGTCGTCGCGGGCTACGGCCTCGGCGCCCGCACGCTGGCGGCCCGCGGGGTCGGCGGGGACTTCTTCGACGCCGTCCTCGTCGACGGCCACCTGGCCTTCGTCGTCGGCGACGTCGCCGGCAAGGGGATGGCAGCGGGGCTCATCGCCTCCAGCGTGCACGCGCGGTGGCAATCGGCCATGCAGCGGGCGGCGGAGGGCGCGCGCGACATGATGACGGCCCTCAACCGCGACGTCGCCGCCACCACCGAGGGCTCGCGCTACGCCACGCTGGTGCACGGCATGCTCGATCCGTCCACCGGCGATCTGCAGTACGTGAACGCCGGCCATCCGTCCGCGCTCGTCGTGCCGGCGACGGGCGGCTGGACGAGCGGCCTGGCCGCGACGGCGCCGGCCGTGGGCCTGCTGGACGTGGCCGAGTTCGCGGGCGGCACGTGCCGGCTGGCCGCCGGCGACACGCTCGTCGTCGTGAGCGACGGGGTCACCGAGGCCCTCGACGCGGACGGACAGGAGCTGCCGCTCGGCACGCTCGCGGCGCTCGCCGGCGGCGGGGCGGCCGCCGCCCAGGACGTGGCGGACGCCATCGTGGCCGCCGTCCAGGCCCATCGAGGCGCCGACCAGGCGCAGGACGACGTCACGGTCTTCGTCCTCCGGAGGCACGCATGACCCTCAGGGTGCTGCTCGTGGACGACGAGGCGCCGGCGCGCGCGCGCCTTCGGCAGCTCCTGGCCGAGCGTCAGGGCATCGACGTGATCGGCGAGGCCGAGGACGGCGTGGCCGCGCTCGAGCGGATCCAGGAACTGGCGCCGGACGTGGTGTTCCTCGACGTCCAGATGCCCGGCTGCAGCGGGCTCGACGTGGCCGCGTCGCTCGGCCAGCCCCGGCCGGCCGTCATCTTCTGCACCGCCTTCGACGAGCACGCCGTGGACGCCTTCGAACTGCGCGCGGTGGACTACCTCCTGAAGCCCGTGACCCGGGCGCGCCTCGACGCGGCGCTCGCGCGCGTCTCGGTGGCGCCGGCCGAGCCCACCGGCCACGGCGCCTCCGATCACGCCCCGCTGCCCGCCCTGCCGCCGGCCCGGTTCCTCGCGCGCCGCGGCGCCCGCTACCTCGTCGTGCCGGCCGCCGAGGTGGTGGCGTTCAGCTTCGACGACGGCCAGACGCGCCTGCACACGGCCGGCGAGCAACTGCTCATGCAGCCCACGCTCGCGCAGCTCCTCCGCCGCCTCGACGCGGGCCGCTTCTTCCAGATCTCTCGATCCGTGGTCGTGAACCTCGACGCGGTCCGCGAGGCCAAGCCGCACACCGACGGCACGGGCGTCATCGTCCTTTCGAACGGCACGTCGGTGGAGGTCTCGCGCCGCCGCTGGCGGCCGCTGCTCGACCGGCTCGAGGCCTGAGCGCGGGCCGGCGGTCCTGGCGGGACTGCTAACATCGGCGCATGCGCTGTCCGCCCGTTGTCGTGCTCGTCGTCGCCGGACTCCTCGCCGGGACCACCCGTCCCGCCGCAGCCGAGACCCGCCTCCGGATCATGCCGCCGCCGGGCGCGACCTTCGCGGTCGGCCAGCGCTTCGATCTGCGCGTGGAGGCGACGGGCGACACCGAGGCGCCGCGCGACCTCGTCGTCACGCTCGACGGCAAGGACCTCTCGACCGAGAACGTGCTGGCACCGGGCCCCGACGGCGAACTCGGCGCCGGCGGCACGGGCACGGCGCCCTTCGGCGGCGGCCGCGAGACGGCCGCGGCGCCCGCGAACACGACGAACCTGCTCGTGCGCGGCCTGCGCTTCTCCACGCCGGGCCGGCACGAGGTCGTCGCCAGGACCAGCGACGGCACGACGTTCAGCGCGGTGTACGAGGCGGCGGCGTGGCAGTCCGCCCGGCCGGGCGCGCGGCCGGCGAAGAACATCATCCTGCTGGTCGGCGACGGCATGGGCATCGCGCACCGGACGGCCGCCCGGATCGTCTCGCGCGGCCAGGCCTACGGCAAGACGAACGGGCCCCTGGCCATGGACACGCTCGGCGTCACCGGCCTCGTGATGACCTCGTCGCTGAATGCCACCATCACGGACTCGGCGCCGGGCATGTCGTCCTACGCCACCGGCCACAAGGCCAACAACAACCACGTGGGCGTCTACCCCGACAACACGCCCGATCACTTCGACAACCCGCGCGTCGAGTACATCGGCGAGCTGCTGAAGCGCACGCGGGGGCGCGGCTTCAACGTGGGCCTGGTCACGACGGCGGCCGTCATCGACGCGACCCCGGCCGGCAATGCCGTCCACACGTCCTTCCGCGACGCCTACTACGACATCGCCACCCACCTCTACGACGAGCGCGCCGCCAGCGGCCTCACGGTGCTGATGGGCGGCGGCGCGACCTACTTTTCGCCGGCGGGCGCGGGCGGCACCCGCAAGGACGGACGCGACCTGGTCGGCGGGTTCCGGGATGCCGGGTTCGAGGTCCTCCGCACCGGCGCCGACGTCCGGGCCGCGCTGGCGGGTGCGCCGCCGAAGGCGATCCTGGGCCTCTTCCACCCGACGCACATGTCGGTGGCGTTCGACCGCGTCGGGGCCGGCCGCTACAGCGACGAGCTCGCGCTCCCCAAGAACGCGGCCGTGCGGGATCAGCCGTCGCTGCCCGAGATGACGTCCCTGGCGCTCGCCTCGCTGTCGGCCGCCTCGCCCCGCGGCTTCTACCTGATGGTCGAGGGCGCGTCCATCGACAAGCAGGCGCACGAGTCCGACGCCGAGCGCACGATCTGGGACACGATCGAGTTCGACAACGCCGTGAAGGTGGCGCTCGAGTTCGCCCGGCGCACGAACGCGGACGCCGACCCGGCCAACGACACGCTCGTGGTGGTCACGGCCGATCACGAGAGCGGCGGCTTCGGCATCATCGGCGTGGGGAACGAGCGCTACGCGCCCGAGGTGATCGGCCGATCCGTGCGCGACTACGCCGCGACGTTCCGCTTCCTGCCGGCACAGACGCTGAACTTCTTCACGAATTACACGGTGGACGCGCAGGGCTTCCCGACCGATCCCGATCCCACGAAGAAACTGCTCGTGGGCTTCGCCGCCGGTCCCGATCGCAACGAGAACTGGCTCTCGAACCGCCTGGCCCAGGTGGGCACGGTCGTGGACCCCGTGAGCCGCATCGCCGTCGCCAACCCGCGGCGCGACGGCGCCTCCGAAGGCAGCGACAACCGCGCGGTCGACGGCACGGCGTTTCCGGGCTTCCTCGTGCCGGGCACGATCGAGAACGGCGCCACCGGGTGCCAGGCGGCCGACGGCTGTCCCGACGACACGCGGGCGAATCCCGTGGCCATCGCCGGGCACACGGCCAGCGACGTGCCGCTGTCGGCCGAGGGGCCGGGCGCGTGGCAGTTCACGGGCGTCTACGAGAACACGGACGTCTTCGTGAAGCTGCTCCGGGCGTCGGCGGGCACGTATCCGCGCCTGCCGAGGTAGCCGGGCGCGAGGCGGGCGCCGCGGGACCGCGCGGCGCGTGTGCCTATAATCGGCCCCATGCCTTCGAACGGTCCGTTCGCGTTGTCGCGCCGTGAGTGGTTTGCCTTGACGACCAGGCTGGGGGTCGGCGGGGCGCTCGTTGCCGGCGCGCCGTCCGGGATCGAGGCGCAGACCCTGGCCGGCAAGGACCCGCGCCTCACGCGCCTGTCGGTCCGGCCGCCCGACTACGAGACGCCGGTCGCCCTGCTCGACTCGCTGCTGACGCCCCTCGACGCCTTCTACGTGCGGTGCCACATGCCGATGCCGGCCGCCGCCGATCCGGCGGCGTGGCGCCTGGGCATCGAGGGCGAGGTCGGCGCGCCCGCCACGCTGTCGCTGGCCGACCTCCGGCAGATGCCGGCGTCGAGCCTGACCGTCACGCTCGAGTGCGCGGGCAACGGCCGCGCGTTCTTCGATCCGCCGGTGCCGGGCATCCAGTGGCGCAAGGGCGCCGTGGGCAACGCGGCGTGGACGGGCGTCCGGGTGGCGGACCTGCTCCGGCGCGTGAACGCACGCGTGAGTGCGACACACCTCTGGGTGTCGGGCGCCGATCGGCCCATGGGCACGCAGCCGCCCTTCGTGCGGCAGGTGCCGATGGCAAAGGCGATGCATCCCGATACGCTCGTCGCGTGGGCCATGAACGACCAGCCGATTCCGCACGCGCACGGCGGGCCGCTCCGGCTCATCGTGCCGGGCTGGGAGGGCGCGTACGCCATCAAGTGGTTGACCTCGATCCACGTGGCGGCCACCGAGCACGACGGCTTCTGGGTCGCCACCGGCTACCGGTATCCCACGCGGCGCGTCGTCCCGGGCGCGGCCGTGGACGCCCGCGACATGGCGCCGCTCACGGGGCTGTCGGTGAAGTCCCTCATCACGCGACCGCTCGACGGGGCGGTCGTGGCCCCCGGCCCGGTGACGGTCGCGGGCTTCGCGTGGGCCGGGGAGACCGACGTCGCCCAGGTGGAGGTGTCGGTGGACAGCGGCGCCACGTGGGCGACGGCGCGGTTCGCCGGCCCGGCGGTCCGCTACTCCTGGCGGCGCTTCGAGCACACGTTCGCGGCGACGCGGCCGGAGGCCTACACGATCCTGTCGCGCGCGACCGACGCCAAGGGGAACGTGCAGCCGGTCGTGCCGCAGTGGAACCCGTCGGGGTACCTGTGGAACGCGCCGGACCAGATCCGGATCGAGGTGAAGGCGTGACCGTGCGGGCGCTCGCGGCCGTCGTGGTGCTCGCGGCGGCCGTGACGGGCCGCGCGGCCGACGCGCGTGCCCAGCCGCCGGGACTCCCCGAGGGCGCGGGCGCCGAGGTGGCCAGGGCGTCGTGCCTCGGATGCCACCAGGCCGACGTGATCGCGGCGCAGCGGCTCACCCAAGGCGGGTGGGACCGCGAGGTCGCCAAGATGGAGCGCTGGGGCGCGACGGTGGGCACCGCCGACAGGCCGGCCCTGGTCGCCTACCTCGCGGGGGCCTTCGGTCCCGTGCCCGCCGTGTCCCACGATCCGGGTGTCGTGGCGGCCGGCGAGAAGATCTTCGCCGCCGCCTGCCGGCAGTGTCACGAGGACGAGATGTCGCAGGCCCAGCGCCTGACCGCGGCGGCCTGGGGCCGCGAGGTGGACAAGATGGTGCGCTGGGGCGCCCGCGTCCCGGCCGACGACAAACCAGCGCTCGTCGCCTACCTGACGTCGCGGTGGGGCCGGCGCTGACCGTGTGGGCCGCGCTCGTCGCGGCCTTCACGCTCCTCTGGGCGATCTCCCTGCCGCTCGCCAACGCGAGCATCGTCGACGTGTTCTGGGGCCCGGCCTTCGTGCTGGCCTGGGCCGTCTACGCCGCCCAGGGCGCGGCGGGGCCGCGTGCCGCCGCCGTCGGGGCACTGGTGGCGCTCTGGGCCCTGCGCCTGGCCTGGCACATCGGCCGCCGGAACCTCGGACACGGCGAGGACCCGCGCTACGCCGCCTGGCGGCGTCAGCACGGCGCGGCGTGGTGGTGGTTCAGCTGGGTGAAGGTGTTCCTGCTGCAGGCGACCGTGGCGTGGGTGGTGTCGTGGCCGCTCGGCGCGGCCGTGGCCGACGCCCGGCCCTTCCCTGCCGCGACCGACCTGGCGGGCGGCGCACTGGCGCTCGCGGGCCTGGCCGTCGAGGCCCTGGCCGACCTACAGCTCCGGCGCTTCAAGCGGCGCGCGCCCAGCCACGCCGTCTGCGACGTCGGCCTGTGGCGCTACTCGCGACACCCGAACTACTTCGGGGAAGCCGTGGTGTGGTGGGGCCTCTGGGTCGTCGCGGCGGGCGGCCCCGGCGGGTGGATGGCGATCGTGAGTCCCGTGCTCATGACGTGGCTGCTCCTGCGCGTCTCCGGCGTGGCCCTCCTCGAGCAGGGGCTGGGGCAGTCGAAGCCGGGGTACGCCGACTACGTGCGGCGCACGTCCGCCTTCGTGCCCTGGCCTCCGCGGGAGTAGCGGCCCCGCTCCTCAGCAGGCCCAGAGCTGGGCAATCGCCAGGAGCGACGCGCCGATCGCCACCTTGATCCAGAGCGGCACCGACGCGCGCGGCGCCTGGCCGTAGCGCAGCGGCGGATCCTCGGCGTGCGCGTCGTCGGCGGCGGACCGGAGCGACGGCCGCGGCACCGCCTCCTCGTACGGGCTCGACAGGGTGGCGTGAGAGGACGGCACGGGCGCCGCCTCGCTCCGGGCGGGCCGTGCCGGCGCCGGGCGGGCCGGCAGGGTCTCGGCGAACCTCCGGAGGTCCGCGAGTTCCTCGGCGCACATCGCGCACAACTCGACGTGCGCCTCCAGCCACGCCTGGTCGATCGCGGAGAGCGAGCCGTCCACGGCGCCTCGCAGGTGCTCGAACGCCAGGTGCGGCGTCTCGGGACGGGCCTCGGCCGCCGCCAGCGCGCGCCCGAACGCTTCGGCGCCAAACGACGCGTCGGACTCCCGGGCCAGCGCCGCGCGGCACGCCGCGCAGGCTTCCAGGTGGTCGTCGGTGGCGACGAGCGTGGACGGGTGCAGGGCTCCGCGCACGTAGGCGCGCACCTGCTCGATCGTGAGGTGCTCGGAGGCGCTCACAGCCGGTCGCGCTCCGCGAGATGCCGGATGAGCCGCGACCGCGCGGCCGTGCGCGCGTTGAGCACCTGCAGGCCGGTCAGCCCGAGACGACGGCCGATCGCCTTGTCGTCCCATGGCAGGTGCGCCCAGATCGCGGCGGTCTCGTCGGGCTTCATGGCCAGGGCGTCGGCGACGAGCCGGAGCGGGGTGACCCCCGCGCAGTGGAAGACGGGCAGGAGCGCCGTGCCGTGATGGTCGCGCAGGCTCAGCAGCAGCGCCGCCCGCATCTCGGGCGGCATGGCCAGCAGATCCTTCCAGGCGCGATCGAGGTAGCGCCGGGCCACGGCGAGGTGATCCGAGCCGACGCCCGCGTCGAGCACCGCGCGATCGGGCTCGTCGCCCTCGGGGCTCGCGTCGAGCCGCGCGCCGGGATCGTCGATGCCCGTGATCTCGACGATGAGCGCGGCCACGACGTCCACGGGCACGGGGGCGCCCACCTGTTCGAGCAGCCGGACGACGGTGGGCGTCAGCGCCGGGCCGTCGGCCGCCGCGTGGTGCTTCCCCCACCAGTCCCGCGCGCGGCCCTCCCACGAGTAGGGCGGCTCGATGGGCGGCGTGTCGGTCCAGGCCGGGAGGCCCAGCACGTACTGCCCTTTCTCCGTCGTCCAGCCCAGGATGCCCACCCCGCGCGTGGACAACAACCGGACGCGGTTGCCGAGGCGCGCGAGCACCGGGCGCGTGCGGCGGACGTAGTCGCGGCACATCCCCTCGGCCGCCGTCCTGGCGAACTCGTCGAGGTCGGCGATGGGCACGGAGCGATCGCCGCGCTGGATGGCCCGCAGCAGCGACGTGAGCCGATCGCGGCACATGGCCGCGACGTCGGCGCGGTCGGCGGGCGTGAGGTGCGCGAGGAAGATCGAGGTGGCGCTGCGGACGGCCGGATCGATCGCCCTCAACCCGAGCGCCGCGAGCCGTTCGCCCGCGCGCGGGCTGCCGTCACCGATGAGCGCCTTGAGGCGCGGGTCCCATTCCTGAAGGAGTGCGTCCACCGCCACGCCCGACGAGCCTATCACGCGGAGTGCTCGGGTATCCTTACCCGGCGTGCTCCGATCGTACGTTCGTCCGCCGCGGCCGCCGCACTCGTCGCTGGCCGGCGTCGTCGGCGCCGCGATCGCCGGCGCGCTGTTCTTCGCGTGGGTGGCCGGACCGCGCCTGCTCGATCCGGCCGACGTGGACTGGCTGATGAAGGGCGACTGGGTGCCGCACTACTTCGGCTGGCACTTCTTCCGGCACGAACCGTGGGGCTGGCCGCCCGGCGTGGTGCGCGGCTACTACGCGCCGCTCGGGACGTCGGTCGGCCTCACCGATTCGATCCCGCTCGCCGCCTACCTGCTGAAGCCGCTCGACGCCCTGCTGCCCTTCTGGTTCCAGTATCTCGGACCGTGGCTGCTGCTGTGCTTCGCGCTGCAGGGCGCGCTCGTGGCCCGCCTCATCGGCCGTGCCTCGCCGTCGCCGTGGGTGCAGATCCTGGGCGGCATGCTCGCGGTGCTGCTGCCGACGCTCCTCGTGCGCGTCGGGCACGCGGCGCTGTGCGCGCACTGGCTCGTGCTGTGGGCGCTCCTCATCGCCACGGACCGCTCCGAGCGCCGGCTCCTGTGGTGGCGGTGGTCCACAATCGGGCTCGTCGCCGGCATGGTGCAGCCCTACCTGGCCGCGATGGTCCTCGCGCTGCTCGGCGCCACCGCCGTGGGCGGGAACGACGCGCCCGTCGGCCGCCGCGTGACGGCCCTGGCGTCGGGGACCGGGGCGATGCTCGCGGGGTGGTGGCTCTCCGGGCTGTTCATCCTGGGCGGCGACCGGTCCCTGTCGGAAGGCGGCCTCGGCTACTTCTCGATGAACCTCCTCTCGTTCGTGAACCCGAGCGGATGGTCTCGGTGGATGCCGGACCTGCCGTTCGCGTCGCCCGGTCAGACCTACGAGGGCTTCCATTACCTGGGCCTCGGCGTACTGGCGTTGGCCGTGGTGGCCGTGGTCCTGGCGGTGGCCACGCGCGGGCGCGGGGACGGACCGGCGGCCTCCACCCCGTCGCCGCTGGTGCTCGGCGTGTGTCTCGCGATGGCGGCGTTCGCGCTCAGCCCGACCGTGACGCTGGGCTCGCGCGTGATCGTGGATCTCAACGGGCCCTGGAGCGCGCCGCTGGCGATGTTCCGGTCGTCGGGCCGCTTCGTGTGGCCGCTCACCTACGTGGGACTCGTATGGGCCGTCGTCACCGTGGCGCGGCGCCTGCCCCCGCGCCCCGCCGTCGCGGTGCTGGCCGGCGCCGTCGCGCTCCAGTTCGCCGACCTGCACGCCGCGCACGTCCAGCGTCACGACAGCGCCCGCGACCCGGCGTTCCACGACTGGACGCGGCGCTTCACCTCCGATCGCTGGAACGCGATCGCGCCAGAGTACGCCGACCTGGTCCTCGTGCCTCCTCCGCAGTGCGGGGCCTCGCCCATTCCCTATGAACCGGCGGTGCGCCTGGCCGCCACCTACGGGCTGACCGTGAACGCGGGCGTCGTGGCTCGCGCCGACACGGCGGCCCGCGCGCGCTATTGCGCCGACGCCGATGCCGACATCGACGCCGTCCGCCTGCGGGACGACGCGCTCTACGTGGTGAGCGAGAGTGCGGCCGCGATCCTCGCCCGGCAGGGCGGCGATCGCGTGGCGTGCGGACGGATCGACACGGTGTGGATCTGCACGACCGCGGCGGCCCATCTGCGCTGGCCCGCCGCCGCGAGCTTCGACGAGCCCGCGGCGCCGTGACGCTCCGGGCATAGCGGCTGGGGGCTGGCGCCAGGGCTGGCGGCTAGTCGTGCACGCTGTCACGCTGCCGACGGCAGGTCGGGACGAGCCGAGCGCAGCGAAGGCGCGTGATGCCTCCGGACGAGCCGCGAGCCGTTGGCCCCGAGCCGCTGTCTTCAGTGCTGCTCGAGCTCGACGACGATGACCTCGATCGGCCGGTCGGTGTTGTTGACGTCGGCGTGCGTCGTGCCAGGCTCGTCGGGTCCGTACCAGTAGGCCTTGCCGGCCTGCCACACGTTCTGCTTCGTCGCGCCCGAGGGCTGGACGAGATCGAGCGTGCCGTCGGTGAGGGCGATGATGGCCCGCGAGTGGTCGTGCCGGTGGTAGCTGAGTGGCTGCTTCGGCATGATGATGCTCTTCCACGCCTTGGCGGTCGAGTTCTCGAACTGGGGCTCGCGACGGCTCGCCCCCGGGGCGTTCTGCGCCGCGAGCGTGCCGGCCACGCCGAGCGCGATGCCAGCAACGAGCACGGCGACGGTCTTGACGTAGGACATGCCGGGCCTCAGCGCACGACGACGAAGTCGATTTCGATGCGCGCGCCGCGCGGCAGCGCCGCCACCTGCACCGTGGAACGCGCCGGCGGCACGCCGCCCGCCGGGAAGTACGAGCCGTAGATCTCGTTCACCTTGGTGAACTCGGCCAGGTCCACCATGTAGATGGTGGACTTCACCACGTTGCCGAAGCCGAGGCCGGCCTCCTTCAGAACGGCGTTCAAGTTCTCCATCACGCGCTTCGCCTCGGCCTCGGTCCCACCCTGCACGATCTGGCCGCTGGCGGGATCGATCCCGATCTGCCCGGACAGGTACACGGTGTTGCCCACACCGACGCCGGGCGTGTAGGGACCGATGGGCTTGACGGCGCCGTTGAAGGCCTTCTTGGCCGGCGCCTGGGCGGCGGCCGGCGCCGCGAACGTCGCAGCCGCGAAGGCACCCGCGGCCAGCACTACAGGAATTCGACGCATCGTGGACTCCTCCTTCGGAACGAGCGGCCGATTATAGCGCCGGGGCCACGGTGGCCCCGTCCGGAGCCCCTCCCCACCATGCAGCGTCATCTCGCCTTCGTCCTCGCGCTCACGTCGAGCTGGTTTCCCAAGGCGGTCTGGGCCCAGCCCGACGTCTGCGCCGTGGCTGGCGAGTACGTGTTGTCGGCGAGCGTGGCCGGTGCCCCGGGACCGGGGCAGGTCTCGGGGACGCTCGTCTTCACGCCGCCCGAGGCGTGCGGTTCAGCAGCCGGCACGGTGGCCGTGGACGTCCAGCTCGTCACGACAGCCGGCGTGGTGACGCCCTACCGGGCGGACTGGCCCTACACGGTCGTTGGCACGTCGGTGGTCATCGGCGGCGGCGCACTGAGGGGCACGCTCACGGACGTGGCGAGAGGAGTCGCGACGTCGATTCCGGTGTCGGGTGACGCGGACGCCGGGATCACGGGCTCGCTGCTCAAGCGGCCGGCACACGAGCCGGGCGCTGGGGCATCCGGGGCGCTCCGCCGCTAGCCGGACGCCCCCCGGCCTGCCTCCCGAAGGCCGCCTACGCCGTACCGGCTAACGCATTCGCGACAGCGCCATGATCGACGCCTGTCGCACGGCCTCGCCCTGCGGCGTCGGTGACGCGTCCATCGAGAGCGCCGCATGGAGACCGCGCAGCACCTGGAGCCGATTCTCCACGCGCGCGAAGTCGCGCGGGACCACGACCGGGCCATTCGCCCACAGCGCGTCGAAGTCCTTCTGAAGGCCGTCGATCCACTGCTCGACGGCGGCCGTGTCGGCATCCTCGCGCCGCACGGCCGCCTGGATCGCGAACGCCATCCGCTGCGGCTCACCCCACTGGAAGACGCCCTCCGCCTCCGCGGTCTTCGCCGACACGAGGGAGAGGAGGCGCGGCAGATCCGCACGGCGCCAGTACCGGCCGCGCGCTAGGAACTTGAACGCGTCCGAGGTGTGCGCCACGGCGTGCATCCAGCCGTGGGCGGCGTCGAAGCCGCGCAGGTCGCGCTCGCGCGTCAGGTAGTCGAACAGGCGGTCGGTCAACCCGTGCGCCTCGTCCGCGGTGAGAAACGGCGTCGCGACGTCGCGGGCCGCCATCAGCGACAGGCACAGCGCCGAGAACGAGCGCCTGAAGACGCGGTCGTCGCCGGCCGTGCCCAGGCCGTCGCCGAGATTGGCCGTCCACAGCGCGAGCAGACGCCGCAGGTCGCCAGGCTCTACGGCCTTGTCCCGCAGAATCCAACGCTCGGCGGCGGAGTACGCCACCTCGTCGCGCAGCACTGGATCCGGCGAGGCCAGGAGCGCGTTCATTTCGACGAGGAGCCCGGCCGCGGTCTCGCCGGCCGGCACGACGAACCCGCCCTTCGCCAGCGCCACCCACTGCTCTCGCGTCCGCGACTGCGCCGCGACGCCTGGGACGCCCGGCAGCAGGAGGCTGATCGCGAGCGCGACTGACCAGAAGCGCCGTGTGCTCATTCGCCCGAGTCTATGCGGGTCGCGCGCGCGGGGACGAACTACGGGACGACGACCTGGATCTCTTGTGACGGCCGCCCGCCCCCGAACTCGTTGCCGCCGCGCACGCGCAGGTAATACGTGCCCGGCGGCACGTTGGGGATCGTGACGCGCGGATCGGCCCCGAGGTAGAGCGTGACATCGGTGCGCCCGGGCGCCACGCCCGCTTCGAGAATGAACGCCGACGCGCCGCCGATGTTGGTCCAGGCGAGCGACACGGCGGATCCGGTGATGGCGGCGCGCACGTCGCGAGGCGGCCCAGGCGCCGTCAGCACGAGCAGTCCGGCACAGGGTCCCGGGCTCGGTGCCGGGCCCGTCCGCAAGACGCCCGGCGCGAGCAGGCGATAGGTCGCGGCATCGAATCCCGTCAGTTCGGACCACCACAACCCGAAGTACGTGTATTCGACCTTGAGATAGAGACGGCCGGTATGCGGGCTGATGGCGACGTCATGGCATTGCCCGGCAATGGTGGCCTCGCCGAGCTCGACGAGATCCTTCGTCAGCACGCGGATCCCGGTGCCTGTGTACATCAGCAGCCGCTCGTTCGACTCGTCCCACTGCAGTGCCTCGGCGGTTGCGGTGCTCGCGAGCGTCAGCGTCGCCAGCGTCTGCAAGTCGAGCCGCACGATGACGGCCTGCCCACAGAAGTCCGGAAAACCCGGCAGCGGTGCGTCACAGCGACGGAAGTACGCGAAGGCCCCGTCGGCGGTCACGACCCATCCCAGTTGGTGCGATGGAGGGCCGGAGACGAGGATGGGGGCCAGGATCCACCCGCTGAAAACGGTCTGACGGCCGGCCGGCGTCACCCGAAACATCGTCCGCGCCGTGATCGCGGCAGCGTCCAGGCAAAAGAGCTCGTCCGACGACGCGGCGAAGACGCACTCGCTGAGCGTGGCGACGGGGCCCGCGTCCACGAGCGTACGCGCCCCGGTCGAGACGTCGATGCTCCACAGGCCGTCCACGCCGTCGGTCCGCGTGACGAAGAGACGCGGACGCACCGGGTCGGGCACCACGATCGCGCCAAAGGCCGTGGCCGAGAGGACCACCGTTTGGCCGGTGCGAGTGTCGTAGGACGTCCGCGCGGCGATCGACACGGCAAACCGGCCGCCGCCGGTCCACAGGTACTGGCCAGGCGCGCCAGATCCGATCGCCTGGCCGAAGCGGCCGATGGCGCCGAGCTCGACTTCCGCGAACAGGCGATCTTGGGCGGACGCGCCCCCCGCCAGGGCGGTCATGCTCAGAACGAGCGCCGGAACCACGATTCGACAGGCTCGACACCGCATAGGTCAGACTCCGCAACGCTCGCGTCGCCCCGGTGGGTACGGCCGAGCCTCACGGCGGCGCATGATGAGGCGTCCGCGCTCGACGCGACCTCTCCGTGCAAAGCTGACACCATGCACGGCACATCGCGGCACCGCTGATGGCCCGTAGCCCGGGCGCATCGACCAGTGCGGGTGTGGCTCGGCCGCCACACGAGTGTGGCTACCTGACCACACGGCCGCGAGTACCTGCGCGCCGGGCTGGGGTGGCCGTCTGGCCGATCGCATCCCGCACCTTCTTCGGCAGGCGGGCCGTCACCAGCGTGTAGCTCTCGGCCACCGCGTCGGCGATCTCGCGGTCCGTGAGCGCATCCCACCGTTCGAGGGCTACCCACTTCGCTCGCGCCAGATAAGGTGCGGGTATGACGCCGTCGCGTTCGAGGCGCTCGGCGAAGGCGTCGTCGTCGCACTTGAACGAGCAGACGGGCACGTCGGGGTAGCGCGCGCGGTCCGTGCACGCCACCGCGAACATCTTGCCGCCCACCTTGAAGACGGCGTCGTCCTCCCACTGCAGGTGCTCGGTGGCGCCGGGGTGCGACAGGCACAGGGTGCGGAATCGCGCAAGGGTCATGGCCGGTGCGACGCGACGCCGCGCCTCCGGGCCCGGAAGCAGTCGAGGGTCATGCCGGATGCTACACTCGCCGCCATGCCGCGCAGGGCCATCGTCACGCTTGTATTCGCCGTATTGGCTGGGTCCGGACTGGCGGCGCTGGCGGCCCGACCCGCCGCCTCCCAGGCCGGCGCCTTCAGGGTCGAAGTCAGCTATCCGCCCGCGGCCGGCCGGGCGCCGCTGGACGGCCGCCTGGTGCTCATCCTCTCCACGCGCACCGACGGCGAGCCGCGCTTCCACGTCAGCGACGGCCCGGCGGGCCAGCCGACATTCGGTCTCGACGTGGAGCACTGGGCGGCCGGCGCGCCGGCCGTCTTCGACAGCTCGACGCTCGGGTTCCCGGTGGATCGGCTGTCGGCCGTGCCGAAGGGCACCTACCGCGTGCAGGCGCTGCTGCACCGCTACGAGACCTTCCATCGCGCCGACGGTCACACGGTGACGATGCCCATGGACCGGGGCGAGGGCCAGCAGTGGAACCAGGCGCCCGGCAACCTGTACTCCACGCCGCGCGAGGTGACGATCGACCCGGCGGCCGGCGGCACCATCCGCGTGTCGCTGGACCAGGTGATCCCCGAGATCGCGCCCGTGCCGGACACGAAGTACGTGAAGCACGAGCGCATCCAGAGCGCGCTGCTCACGAAGTTCTGGGGCCGGCCGATGCACATCGGCGCCAGCGTGCTCCTGCCGGAAGGCTGGGACACGCATCCCGACGCGCACTACCCGCTCTTCATCTACCACAACCACTTCGCGCCGACGCTCACGGGCTGGCGCGAGACGCCGCCCGACGCGAACCTCGAGCCGGACTACTCCGAGCGCTTCCACCTGAAGGGCTACAACCGAATCCAGCAGCAGTATGCGTATCAGCTCTACAAGGACTGGACCGGCCCGAACTTCCCGCGCGCCATCGTCATCGAGATCCAGCACGCCACGCCGTTCTACGACGACTCCTATGCCGTGAATTCGGCGAACCAGGGGCCGTACGGCGACGCCATCGTGCAGGAGCTGATCCCCTACCTCGAGAAGAAGTATCGCGGCCTCGGCCAGGGCTGGGCGCGCTTCATGTACGGCGGCTCCACGGGCGGCTGGGAGGCGATGGCGGCGCAGGTGTTCTATCCCGACGTCTTCAACGGCGCCTACGCCGCCTGCCCGGACCCCATCGACTTCCACGCGTTCACCACGATCGACATCTACGGCCAGAAGAACGCGTACTGGCTGGACGACACCTTCAAGCACACGCCCAGGCCCGCGCACCGGAACTACCTGGGCCACGTGGACTCGATGGTGTGGGAAATGAACCGCATGGAGCTGGTCCTGGGCACCAAGACGCGCTCGGGCCAGCAGTTCGACATCTGGGAGGCCGTGTTCAGCCCGGTCGGGCCCGACGGCTATCCGGCGCGCATCTTCGACAAGCTGACGGGCGCCATCGACAAGACGGTCGCCGAGTACTGGCGCGAGCACTACGACCTGGTCCACATCCTCCGTCGCGACTGGGACAAGGGACTCGGCAAGAAGCTCGAAGGCAAGATCAACATCTACGTCGGCGACATGGACAACTACTACCTGAACGACGCCGTGTATCTCGCCGAGCAGTTCCTGGAGACCACCCGGAACCCGTACTTCGGCGGCGAGATCGCCTACGGCGACCGGGCCGAGCATTGCTGGAACGGCGACCCGACGCGCGAGAACGCGTACTCACGCCTCCGCTACCACCAGATGTACATCCCGAAGGCGGTCGAGCGGATGACGAAGACGGCGCCGCCGGGCGCCGACCTCCGCAGCTGGCGGTACTGACGGCCGGCGGGTGATGGTCCCCTCTGCCCCCGACGCCGCACGGCCGTCGGCCGTGGTGCGTCTCACGGCGGCCCTGGTCCTGGCCGGCCTGCCCGCCGTGGCCGGCCGCGGCGTCGTGGCCGCGCTCAGCGCCGCGACGCCCGCGAGCGCGGCCGTGGCCTATGCCGGCTTCCTGGGCGCAACGGGCACGGCGCTGCTGGCCGCCCTGGCGGCCGTGAGCGCGACCGTCCTCGTCAACGCCCCAGGCGTCCTGCTCGTGCTCGTGACGGGCGCCGCGCGCACGACGCCGCAGTGGCTGGCCTACGCGGCCGTCGCCAGCCTGGGCACGAACACGCTGCTCGTGCTGGTCGTGGAACGCGGTGTCGGTCTCGTCCTTCACGGCGCCGCGTTCGGCGTGGCGCTCGTCGCGGCGACGGCGGCGCTCGGCGCGCTGGCGGCGTGGACGGCCGGCAGGCGCGCACTGCCCTGGCCCGCGCGCCCGGGCGCGGCATTCCTGGTGATCGGCGCCCTCTCCTGCCTGCTGGGCGTGCTCCTGCTGGGCCCCAAGATCTTCTGGGAGAGCTTCAACGGGGACGGCGCGCACGCGCACGAAGTGGCGCGGCTGCTGCTGACGCGACCCGTGCCGTTCTTCGGACCTGGCGCGGGCGGCGTGGAGAACTTCCCCGATGCCCGGTCGTGGCTCTTCGCGCTCCCGGCGTCGTGGTTCCTCCGGCTGTTCGGCGACCTCGCGGCGGCGTCGCGGCTGGCCATGTTTCCCCACCTGGCGGCGGCCGCGGCCGGGATCGTCGCGGTGGCCGAGCACGGCCGGCGCGCCCTCCGCGGAGCGGAGGTGGCCGCCATCTGGATCGCGCTCGCGATCTTCACGCTCGCCCTCGGCTTCAGCGGAACCTACAGCGCCTACCACGCGGACCTCGGCCTGCCGATCACGCAGGACACCCAGGTGGTGGCCTGCCTGCTCATGCTGATCGTGGCGTGGTGGCGCGGAGATCCGGGGTGGATGCTCGCCGGGGCGTTCTGCACGTTGGCCGCGCTGCCGAACGGCGGAATCCTGGTGGTGATGCTGGGCCTCTCGGCCACGGCCGTCTGGCGCGAGGCCGATCGGCCGTCGGTCGTGCGGCTGGCGGTGGCCCTCGTCGCCGCGATGGCGGTGCTGGCGATCGGCGCGCGCCTGCTGCCGTTCATGGGGCTCCCGCAGCCGGGCACCGAGTACGGCGCCCTGCAGTCCCTCCGCCGCTACCGCTACGTCACCGTCTTCGCGCCCGATCGCCTCGGCTGGGCGATCCTGCCGGCCGGGATCCTGCCGGCCGTGGCGGCCGTCGCGTGGCGTCGGCTCGATGGTCCTGCCCGGACCCTGGCCGCCACAAGCGCGCTGTACTTCGTGGCCGTCTACTTCCAGGGCTCGGCCGTCCTCCACCACTTCGTGCCCGTGATGCTGCTGCTCGTGCCGGTGCTGTGGCGTTCGCCGCTCGGGGCGTGGCTGGCGAAGGGGCCGGCCGGCTGGGCGGCGTTCGGGGCGACGGGTCTGCTCGCGGCCGTCCTGTGCTGGCCGGCCCAGCTCGGCCCCCATCTGGACACCGGGCAGGTGGGCGCATCCATCGACATCCGGCTGCCGGGGTATGCCGACAGTGCCGCGGGCTGGATGCGCGGGGTGCAACTGCTCAACGCGATCGTCCCGACCGATATCGAGGACGTCGTGCCCGCGCAGTCGTTCGGCACATCCCAGCTCGCTTTGGCGTATCACGCCGCACGGCGCGATCCGGCCGTCGCCCCGGCGTTCGTCCTGCAGTCCGCGACGGCCGAGCCCCCCGCCGGCTTTTCCGTCCGGCTGGCCGGCACACCCGAGCACGCCCTCTACGCCAGGGACGATCGCGTCGTGGCCGACGCGCGCAACCGGCGGCCGCCATCGCCTGCCGCGAGCCCCTGGCTGTCGCGGCCAAGGGGCGAGATGTTCGGCCGGATGGCCGGGGCGCCGGCCTGGCGCTACCTGGACCTGCTCGCGGTGGCACGCGGTCTCGGGTTGGCCCGCTTCATTCCCGGCGCGGAGACCGCCCGGTGAGTGCGGGGCGGCTCTGGCGCCGGAGCGCCCTGCTGTTCGTGCCCGGCGCAATCGTCGCCGTCCTGTGGGCGTGGTGGAGCGGGTGGCTGCCGGCACTGCGTGCCCTCACCTGGCAGCAGGGATTCCTGGCGCTGGGCCTGCCGCTCCTCACGATCGGTTCGCTGGTCGTCCGCTTCTTCCGCTGGCACTACCTGCTGCGGCAGGCCGGCGTGGTCGTGCCGATCCGCCCGAGCATGGCCATCTACCTGGCGTCGCTCGTCGGCATCGCGACGCCGGCCAGCCTCGGCGAGCTCTCGCGCGCGGTGCTCATGCGCCGGCGGTTCGACGTGCCGTTCGGACGGACGGCGTTCACGTGGTTCATCGAGCGGCTGCTCGACGTCAGCGCGCTCGCGGTGCTCGCGCTGGCCACCGGGCCGTCCTCGTGGGTCACCGCCGCCCTCGTGGGCGTGCTCGCCCTCGTGGGCGCGGCCTGGGTCGCGTCGGTCAGGGCCGCGCACGCCTCGCCCCACGTGGCCGGCGTCGTGCGCGACCTGAACGCGCCGGGCGTGGTGGCCACCTCGCTCGTCATGTCGCTCGTGGCGTGGCTGCCCACGTGCCTCCTCCTGCCGCTCGCCGGCGCCAGCCTGGGCGCCGTCATCTCGCCCCTCGACGGGTTGCGGATCTTCAGCACGTCCACCCTCGCCGCGGCGGCCAGCCTCGTGCCGGCCGGCGTCGGCGTGACCGGGAGCGTGGAGATCCTGCAGCTCCAGGCGCTGGGGCTCGACGGCGCGCTCGCGGTGCAGATCGTGTCGCTCACGCGCGCGGGCTCGGTGGGCGTGGGGCTCCTCGTCGGCACGGCGCTGCTCCTGCGCGAGCTCGGATCGCGCGTGGGGCCGGCGCCCGCCGATGCCGGCCAGCACTTCGACGACATCGCGGAGGCGTACCAGGCGCAGTGGTCGCCCCACGTGTGGTCGCGGCTCCTCGAACGCAAGGTGGGCCTCACGAGCGAGGCCGTCGGGCCGCCGCGCCGGGACCTGCTGGGTCTCGACACCGGCTGCGGCCTGGGCATCCAGTCCACGGCCATGCGCGCGCGCGGCTACCGGGTGGTCGGCGTGGACCTGTCGCACAACCTGCTCCGGCACGCGCGCCGTCAGGGGGTGCCCGTCGCCTGCGGCAGCGCGGCGTGCCTCCCCTTCCCCGACGCGACCTTCGACTTCGCGTTCGTGGTCGGCGTGCTGCACCACCTGCCGACGGCCGCGATTCAGGAGCAGGCGCTGGCCGAGATCGCACGGGTGCTGAAGCCCGGCGGGCACCTCGTGGTGCACGAGACCAACGCGAAGAACCCGCTCTTCCGCTTCTACATGGGCTATGTGTTCCCGCTGCTCAAGGAGATCGACGAGGGCATCGAGCTCTGGGTGAGCCTGGACCGCCTGGCCTCGCATCCGGGCTTCGCGCTGGAACGGACGAGCTACTACACCTTCTCGCCGGACTTCCTGCCGCGCGCGCTCTCGGGACCGGTGCACGCGATCGAGGCGGCGCTCGAACGCTCGCGCTTCCGCGAGTACTCGGTCCACTACGCGGCCGTCCTCACGCGGACGCCCCGCGCAGGGGCCTGATCGCGCGCCTCGCGCCGCCGCCGCGCCTTTACGCGATCCAGCGACCGGAGTAGAGTTAGCCGCATGCGAATGTTGGCGGTGCTGCTGACCACGTGCGTGGCGGTGGCGGTGGCGGCCGACGCGGCGGCGCAGGCGGCCCCCGCGCAGCGGCCGCGCGCCGCCGGGGCCGGCGCCACGGCGATCATGACCATCAGCGTGACCGACCCGACCGGCAAGGGCATTCCCGAGGTGTCGGTCACGGCGCGAGGGCCGGTCGATCGGGAAGGCGTCACGACCGCCGCCGGGCAGGTGCGGCTGCAGGGCATCCGCCCGGGCACCTATCGCCTCCGGTTCGAGAAGGACGGCTACGTCGCCTTCGAGAAGGAAGTGTCGTGGCGGGCCGGCACGGCGGCGCCGATCACCGACGCCACGCTCACCGAGGCCCCGGCCCCGCCACCGCCGCCCGCCCCGCCGGAGCCGCCGCCGCCCGCGGCGCCGACCTTCGTGCCGGACCTGCCCGCCGGCAAGCCCTCGACGACGTCGCTGCTCGACTACATCGAGCGCAACTTCATCTCGAGCAAGGAACCCCAGAAGGAATCGCTGATCGGGTGCAGCGGCGGCGCGCAGTCGTGGCTGTGGCAGATCCGCGATCCCTGGCAGGGCCGCAAGCACGAGACGGCGGAACTCATGCTGTACGTGGTGGGCGGCGACGGCACGCTCACCCTCGACGGCCGCGACGTCTCGGTGGCCGCCGGCAGCTTCGCCGTCGTGCCGCGCGACACCGAGTACGGCTTCACGCGACGGGGCCGCAATCCGCTCATCCTGCTGGCGACGCTGTCCGGACCGCCCTGCGCGCAGTGACGCTCGGCTGGCGGCTGGGGGCTGGCGGCGAGTAGACTGGCGGGATTATGGCCAGTCCGAACGAGCCGGCGTCCCCCGCCGCGCCCGCCGCCAGCGCGCCGCTGGACTTCATCCGCGAGATCGTCGCGGCCGATGCGGCCGCCGGTACCGCGATCGTCACGCGCTTCCCGCCCGAGCCCAACGGCTACCTGCACATCGGCCACGCCAAGGCCATCGCCCTCGACTTCGGCGTGGCCGGTGAGCACCGCGGCGTGTGCAACCTCCGGTTCGACGACACCAACCCCGTCAAGGAAGACATCGAGTACGTGGACTCGATCAAGGCCGACGTCCACTGGCTGGGCTTCGACTGGCAGGGGCGCGAGTACTACGCGTCGGACTACTACGAGCGGCTGTACCAGGACGCGGAAGGTCTCATCCTCCGAGGCCGGGCCTACGTGGACTCCCACTCCGCGGACGAGATCCGGGCCCACCGCGGCACGCTGACCGAGCCGGGCGTGGCCTCGCCGTACCGGGACCGCAGCGTCGAGGACAACCTGGCGCTCTTCCGCCGCATGCGCGCGGGCGAGTTCCCGGACGGGGCGCACGTGCTGCGCGCGAAGATCGACATGGCGTCGCCCAACATCAACATGCGCGACCCGGTGCTGTACCGGATCCGGCACGCCGAGCACCACCGCACCGGCAACGCGTGGTGCATCTACCCGATGTACGACTACGCGCACCCGCTGTCCGACGCGTACGAGGGTGTCACGCACTCGCTCTGCACGCTGGAGTACGAGGCGCACCGTCCGCTGTACGACTGGGTCGTCCGCGAGTGCCTCGTCCCCCACGTCCCGCGGCAGATCGAGTTCGCCAGGCTCAACCTGAACTACACGGTGATGAGCAAGCGGAAGCTCCTCCAGCTCGTGGCCCAGGGCCACGTCCGGGGCTGGGACGATCCCCGGATGCCGACCATCTCCGGCCTGCGACGGCGTGGGTACACCGCCGAGTCCATCCGCGACTTCTGCGCCCGCATCGGCGTGGCGAAGAAGGAGAACGTCGTCGACGTGGGACTCCTGGAGCACTGCGTCCGCGAGGATCTCAACCGCCGCGCGCCGCGCGTCATGGCGGTCCTGCGCCCGCTGAAGGTCGTGCTCACGAACTACCCGGACGGACAGATCGAAACGCTGCCGGTCGTGAACAACCCGGAAGACCCGTCGGCGGGCACGCGCGACGTGGAGTTCTCGCGCGAGCTCTACATCGAGCGCGACGACTTCATGGAGGATCCGCCGAAGAAGTTCTTCCGGCTGGCGCCCGGACGCGAGGTGCGCCTGCGGAACGCCTACTTCATCACGTGCCAGGAGGCGGTGAAGGACGCCTCGGGCCAGATCGTCGAGCTCCGCTGCACCTACGATCCCGCCACGCGCGGCGGCGACGCCCCCGACGGCCGCAAGGTGAAGGCCACCCTGCACTGGGTGTCGGCCGCGCACGCGGTGGAGGGCGAAGTCCGCCTCTACGATCGGCTCTTCACCGCCGAGAACCCCGAGTCGGCGGCCGAGAAGGCGGGCCAGACCTTCGTCGATCTGCTGAACCCGGCCAGCCTCGAGGTGCTCACCGGCTGCAAGCTGGAGCCGATGCTGGGTCAGGCGTTGCCGGAGACGCGCGTCCAGTTCGAGCGCCTCGGCTACTTCGTGGCCGACCCGGACGGCCGCCCCGGCGCGCCGGTGTTCAATCGCACGGTGTCGCTGAAGGACACCTGGGCGAAGGTGTCGTCGCGCGAGGGCTGATCGGGCCTCGACCGGCCGGCAGCGATCGCGCCAGCAGGCGGGGGGCTCGACCGTCGGCTCCGATGAGTCGCGTCGGTCACCCGCACCTCTCGGCGACTTGTCCGATGTCCCAATCACTCCCGGGGGCCCCCAACCCCAGGTGGAGTGTCGCCCGCACTCCCGGTGCGGGTGTCGGATCTCCGATCGACGACGACTCATAGTCGCCGCCGCCCGAGCCCCCCGCCTGCTGGTGCAGTGCCGAACATCGGCTGATTGGTGACCACTTCTTCGCGTGAGCTACTCGAACCGCTCCCAGTGCCTCACTCGAGCGCGGATCCCATCCTTCAGCGTGTGCGAAGCACCGACGATTGCCGCTGTGTTCGGCTCTACCGACCTGTCGTCGCATCGTGAGCAACCCGAGCAGATACCGACGGTGACCGCCGCAACCTCGCTGAGCCACCAGCTCAGAGCGATCTGCATGCGTCCTCTCCCGACTCACGCCAACCCGCGTGATTGTCTGCTCCCCGGTCCCTAGTCCCTTGTTCCCGGTCCCTACGGCGTCAGTTCCCCTCGATCCCCACTTCCACCATCTCCGCCTCGAGCACCGTTGCCATCTCGCGCGGGTCCACGCGCACCAGGAACCCACGCCGGCCGCCGTTCACGTACACCATCGGGAGGCCCGTAATGGACCTCTCCATGTAGATGGGGAGCGGCTTGCGGAGGCCGAAGGGTGAGGTGCCGCCCACCTGGTAGCCCGTGTGCTTCTCGGCCACGTCGGGCGCGCACGGGCGGACGAGCTTGGTGCCGATCTGGCGGGCGAGCTGCTTGGTGGATACCTCGCGGTCGCCGTGCATGAGGACGACCAAAGGCCGGTGGCGTTCGTCCTCCATCACGAGCGTCTTGACGACCTCGTGTTCGGGCACGCCGAGCTCGCGTGACGAGACCCTCGTCCCGCCCTTGTGCTCGTAGCGGTACTCGTGCTCGGTGAACGGGAGGCCGTGGCGCCTGAGCGCGTGCACCGCCGGCGTCGCGCCGGTCGTCGCCATCGCCGCCGTCCTCAGGCGTCGAGCGCGGCCGGCGTCTTCTCGTGCCAGCGCGCCCTGTCCTGGTACGCCTTCGCCAGCGCCAGGAGCTCGAGCTCGCGGTACGGCTGGGCGTAGAAGACGATGCTCGTGGGCGTGCCGCCCTCGGCCGTGAAGCCGTTCGGGACGTTCACGGCGGGATAGCACGCCAGGTTCGCCATCTGGAAGTGCCGCTGGCCCGGCGGCTGCGGCCGGCGCGGTGGACGCGGCGCTCCCGGCGGGCGTCCTCCCGGCGGGCCGCCAGGTCCTCCGCGCCCGACGCTGTTCGAGGCCACGACGTAGACGTCCACGTGGCGGGTGGCCTCGGCCAGCGCCTCCATCATCATCATGCGCGCGCGCTGCCCCTGCAGGAAGTCCACGGCGGACAGCAGGCGGCCGTTCGGCCGCCCGCGGCCGCGCGCCTTGGCCATGCGGCCCGCGCGCGCGTGCTCGTCGAAGAAGGCCGCCGACTCGACCCCGATGGCGCTGACGTCGAGCCCGAACTCCGGCACGTTCACGGGCAGGAAGTCGCGGATGCCCAGCGCCTTCAGCACGTCGAGCGTCGCGGCGGCGTTGGCCTTGGCGGCCGGCTCGGTCAACTCGTCGAACGACGCCTGCAGGATGCCCACCTTCAGCCGCCGGACGTCGAGGCCGGCGTTCCAGTTGAAGGGGACGTCGGAGACGCTCATGTCCCGGCCGTCCGGCTTCGCGATGGCCTGCATCACGATCGCGCAGTCCTCGGCGTAGCGCGCGAACGGGCCCAGCCGGTCCTGCGTCCACGAGAGCGCCATGGCGCCGTGGCGGCTGACGCGGCCGAACGTCGGCCGCAGCCCGACGACGCCGCACCGGCCCGACGGACTCAGGATGGACCCGCTCGTCTCGCTGCCGATGGCGAAGGCGACGCAGCCGGCGGCGGTCGCCGACGCCGGCCCGGCCGACGAGCCGCTCGATCCCTGCGTCGGATCCCACGGGCTCTTCGTCTGCCCGCCGAACCAGTTGTCCCCGGCGGCGAGCTCGCCCGTCGCCAGCTTGGCGATGAGCACCGCACCCGACTCGCGCAGCATCTCGACGATCGACGCGTCGTAGTCGAACTGCTGCTCGGTGAAGGCGGGCGATCCCCAGGTGGTCTTGAACCCCTTCACCGTGATGATGTCCTTCACGCCCCAGGGAATGCCGTGCAGCGGGCCCTTGTAGCGCCCGGCGGCGATCTCCCTGTCCGCTTGCGCGGCCTCGGCCAGGCCGTGGTCGTCCAGGAAGGTGACGACCGCATTGATCCTGGGCTGGTAGCGGTGCAGCCGGTCCAGGTACATCCGCGCCAGCTCGGTGGACGTCACCTGGCGCGTGCGCAGGAGCTCGGCCAGGTGCCGCAGCGGCCAGAACGCCACGTCTTCCAGCCGCGCGGGCCGTTTCACGCCCGGGGCCTTGCTGAGCACCCAGGGGTGGCGCTGCCGATCCACGGCCATGCCTGGCACGACGGGACTGAAGTGGTAGGGCGGGGAGACGTCGTTCGGGATGTGGAAGGCGTGCAGTTCCTCGAGGCGCTCGAGCTGCGCGTTGGCGCCGTCCACCATCGCCTTGCGGTCTTCTTCGCTGAGCTCGATGCCCGACAGCTTCAGCGCGTCGGTCAGCATCTCGAGCGTGATCGTGTCGGCGCCCGCGTCCTGCATCCGGGCCCAGAGCACGCCAGGAATGAGCGTGGTGCCGCGGCCGAGGCCGGCGAAGTGGGCGAAGAACGTGCGGCGGGTGGCGTCCAGGTGGGCCATGACGCCGCGATTATAGGCGCGGTGCAGCCGACGCCACGATGCGGCGCTATCATGCGGTCGATGCGTCTTGCCTGGCTGACCGCCGTCATGGCCGCGCTCGGCGCCGCCGGCGCCCAGCCGCCGATCCCGCACCTGCCGCCCTTGGATCGCGTGCTGCCTCCGCGGGCCGAGGCCGCGTACCGCGCGGCGGCGCCGCGGGTGGACACCGGCGCCGCGATGGCGGTCGTCTCCGCCATCGCGCCCCTGTGGCGCCTGGCCGGCAATCCCCAGTTCGACGAGTCGCTGGACCGGATCGACGCCGTGCTGCAGGGCGCCGGCATCGCCACGCACTACGACACGATCGCGTCGTCGAGCCAGGGCTGGGAACTGAAGGACACCACGTTGCGGCTCGACGGACCGTCGGGCGAGATCGTGCTGTCACGGGCGCAGGACCGCGTCCCGCTCGCCATCAACTCCTTCCCGACCCCGCCAGGCGGTACGACGGCGCGTCTGGTGGACGTCGGCGCCGGCACCGGTGCGGCCGCCTACGAGGGCCAGGACGTATCGGGCGCGGTGGTGCTGGCCGACGGGCCCATCGGCGCCGTGTGGAACGAGGCCGTGAAGGCGCGGGGCGCCGCGGGGGTGATCTCCACCCAGATCGCCGCCTACACGCGGCCCGAGTCCACGCCGGACGTGCTCCAGTGGGGGGCGATCCCCTACGCGCCGGATCGGCCGTCGTTCGGCTTCAAGGCCACCCCGCGCGCGGCGCGCCGGCTGCGCGAGCGCCTGGCCGGCGGTCCGGTCTCGGTGCACGTCACCGCCGACACCACGTTCCACCGCCGGGCCGTACGCACGCTCGTGGCGGAGTTCCCGGGCACGCGCTGGCCCGACGACAGGGTCGTGCTCGTCGCGCACGTGCAGGAGCCGGGCGCGAACGACAACGCCAGCGGCTGCGGGTCGCTCCTGGCCGCCGCCGTGGCCATGCAGCGGGCCATCGCCGACGGCGCCCTGCCGCGCCCCGCCCGAACGCTGACCCTGCTCTTTGGCGACGAGATCCGCGCCAGCGACGCGTGGATCGCGGCCGATCGGGCGCGGGCCAGTCGCGTGCTCGCGATGATGTCGCTCGACATGACCGGCGAGGACACGTCGAAGACGGGAGGCACGTTCCTGATCGAGAAGGGCCCGGACCCGACGGCGTTCTGGGAGCGGCCGTCGGACCCGCACACCGAATGGGGCGCGAGCCGCGTGGATCGCGCCCTCCTCGTCGGCACGTTCCTGAACGACCTGCACCTGGCCGTCGCCCTGCGGCGCGCCCGCGACACCGGCTGGGTCGTCAGGACGAATCCGTACGAGGGCGGCAGCGATCACACGTCGTTCACGAAGATCGGCGTGCCCGCGCTCCTCAATTGGCACTTCACCGACCGCTACTACCACACGAACCTGGACACGCTCGACAAGGTGGACCCGGCCGAGATCGGGCACGTCGCGACGGCGGTCGCGACGACGGCGATGTTCCTGGCGGCCGCCGGACCGGACGACATCGCGCCGACCCGCACGCTCCTCGAGGCCGCGCGGGATGCACGGATGGACACGGAGCGTCGCAACGCCGCACCCGCCGACGTCCTCGACGCGTGGCGCACGTGGTACGCCGAGGCCCTGGCGAGCACCGCGCGGCTCGGCGGCCCGCTGCCGTAGACGCCGCGGCGTGGGACAATCGTCCCAGCGATGTCGTTCCGGACGTTCATGCTGTGGTCGCACCGCTGGCTCGGGCTCACGAGCGGCGTACTCGTGCTCATCGCGGGCCTCACCGGATCCCTGGTGATGCTGCCCCTGGCCCAGCCCACGCGCGCGTGGCTCCTCGAGCTGCACATGAACCTGCTGGCCGGCCGTGCCGGTGCCTGGCTCGTGGTGGCGGTGACGGTGGTGTCGCTCCTGCTGCAGCTCGGGGGCGTGTACCTGTGGTGGCCGCCCAAGAGCCTGCGCGTCAGGACGGACCGCGGCTGGTGGCGCTTCAGCTACGACGTCCACAACTGGGTGGGCGTCGTGGGCCTGCTCATCATGGGCCTTCTCGCCGCGACGGCGATCGGGCGCGTGGTCTTCCGGGCCGTGCCGGTGCCGCTCGCGATCGAGTTCGTCCCGCGCGTGGTGTCGCGCCTGCACACGGCGGGCGGCTTCCCGCTGCCGCTGCAGGCGATCTACTTCGTCGGCTCGCTGGGCTTCGTCGTTCAGGCCGTCACCGGCGCGCTCGTGTGGTGGCGGCCGTCGAAGGCCCGGGCCTGACCCGCCGTCCGGCGGCCCGCGCTTCGCGCTACTCCACCCTGAGCGCCCGCAAGGGATCGATCCGGAGCGCGCGCAGCGCCGGCACCAGGCTGGCGACCACGGCCACCAGGAGCAGGGCGGCAGGCACGACCAGGAACGTCACCGGGTCTGACGGCGTGACCTCGTACAGCAGGCTGCGCATCAGACGCGCGGCCCCCAGGGCGGCGACGACGCCCACCACCACGCCGCCCAGCGCCAGGCCCACGCCGCGTGCCATCACCAGCCGCAGTACCGCGCCGCGCTCGGCTCCGAGCGCCACGCGGATCCCGATCTCGTGCGTGCGCCGGGCCACCAGGTACGAGACGACACCGTAGAGGCCGACGACGGCCAGGGCGAGCGCGGCCGCCGCGAAGCTCCCGAGCAGCACGCCCGTGAGGCGCGGCGTGGCGAGCGCGGCGTCGACCACCTCGGTCATCGGCCGCACGGCGGCGACGGGCAGCCCCGGATCGAGCGCGGCCACGGCCGCGGCGGCAGGACCGGCGGCGGCCTCGGGCGCGCCGCTCGTCCGGACGACCAGGAAGGCGTTGCGCACCAGGTTGCCGCCGGTGAGGACGTGCCACTGGCTGTGGGGCACGTAGAACTTCTCCTTCACGGCCGCCGTGACGCCGTTGTGGCGTTCGTCGGCCACGATCCCCACCACCTGCGCCCACGGCCGGCCGCTGTCGGCCCCACCGACCCGCACGCGCCCGCCCACGGCCTGGCCGTCGGGCCAGTAGGCGCGAGCCATCGTCTCGTTCACCACCACGATGGGCATCGACCCGGTCGTGTCCATCGGCGTGAACCAGCGGCCGCGCACGAGCCGCATGCCCATGGCTTCGAAGGCACCGTCGCTGACGATCTGCCAGTCGCCCTTGGCGGTGTGACCCGGGCTCTCCTCGAATCCCTCCACGTCCACGCCCCAGTCGCCGATCGAGGTGGCGAGCGGCAGCACGCGGACGAGCCCGGCGGCGGTGACGCCCGGAAGCGCGCGCACGCGCGTCACCAGCTCCCGGTAGAACGCGACCACCCGTTCCGGCGTGTCGTACCGCGCGGCTGGCAGCGCGAGCCGGAGCGTCAGCACGTGCGACGGATCGAAGCCGAGGGGCACGCGGCCGAGCGCCGCCAGGCTGCGCCCCATGAGCCCGGCGCCCACGACGAGCACCACGGCCAGCGTCACCTCGACGAGGACGAGCGCGGCCCTCAGGCGCTGCCGCGCGGGGCTGGCCGTGGCGTGCTGGCCCTCGCGCAGCGCCTCCACCAGCGACACCCGCGGCGTCCTGAGCGCCGGCACGAGCCCGAAGACGAGCGTCGTCACCACGGCGAGTCCCAGCGTGGCCCCCACCACGAAGGCATCGAGCCGGATGGGCGCGAGCGGCGGCAGGAGGGTGGGGTCCACGGCCACGAGCACCCGCAGCGCCGCCGCGGCCAGGCCGAGCCCGCCGATGCCGCCGGCCGCCGCGAGCAGCGTGCTTTCCCCCAGGAGCTGGCCGATGAGCCGCGTGCCCGTCGCGCCGATGGCGGTGCGGACGGCCATCTCCCGGGCGCGCGCCTCGCCGCGCACGAGCAGCAGGTTCGCCACGTTGGCGCACGCGATGAGGAGCAGGCACAGCACGGCCCCGGTCAGCAGCCACATCGCCGGCCGGAGGCCGCCGCGGATCTCGGCGTCGACCGGCACGGCGAACGCCGTGAAGCGCATGGCGTCCGGATAGAGCCCCTGCGCGGTCATGGTCCTCGTGAGGGCGGCCAGTTCGTCGGACGCGGAGGCGGCCGTGGCGCCGGGCGCCAGGACGGCGGCCGCGTAGAAGCCGTGGCTGCCGCGGGACGTGTCGGCCTCGTCGATGGCGAGCGGACGCCAGAGCCGGGTCGGCTCGGCGGCGTCCTCGGTGAAGTCGGTGGGCAGGCGGAAGCCCTCCGGCATCACGCCGACGATCTCGACCGGCACGTCGTCGAGCTGGATGCGTCGCCCGACCACGGACGGATCGCCGCCGAAACGCGTCTGCCACAACCCGTAGCCGAGCACGGCGACGGGCGCCGCGCCCGGGCGGTCCTCCGCCGGGGCGATCGGGCGGCCCAGGACCGGCCGGGCGCCCAGGACGTCGAAGACGTTCGCGGTCACCAGGCCGACGCCGACGCGAATCGGCGGTCCGTCGCCCGTGAGGTTCTGCTGCTGGGTCGTCCAGCCCGCGACGGCCGTCATCGTCGTGGCCAGGCGTCGGTAGTCGAGGATCTCCTGGTCCGAGAGCCACGTCTTGTCGAAGCTGACCCAGCGGCTCCAGATCATCACGCGCCGATCCGGCTGGGCGTACGGCAGCGGCGCGAAGAGCACGGCGCGCACCACCGTGAACATGGCGGCCGCGGCGCCGATGCCGAGCACGAGCGTCGCCAGGGCCGCGAGCGTGACACCGGGCGTGCGCCGGAATCCGCGCACGCCGCTCACGAGGTCGAACCGCAGCCCATCCCAGCGCATGGTCATCCCCCGCGCTTGGACGGGCCGGCCGTCGGCAGGGTTGGAGGCGGGAAGCCCGCGACGAACGCCGTGCTACGCTGAACGGCCGTCATGTCCCGCCGCGTTGCGCCCCCCTCGACGGCCGCCGCCCTGCTGGTCCTCGCGGTGGTCGGGCTGGCCGGACTGCCGGCCTGCCGGGGCGAGGCGGACGTGCCCCTGTTCCTGGTCGCCGGCGGCGACGGCACGCCGGTCGGTGCGCCGGAGCCCGTGGCCGACGGCCTCTACCTCGTCCGGGGCGGCGGCGGCAACACGGCCGTGTTCGTCACGCCGTCCGCCGTGGTCGTCGTCGACCCGAAGTACGCGGCCGCGTGGCCGGCCCTCGACGCCGCCGTCCGGACCCTCACCGATCGCCCCATCACCCACGCGATCCTGACGCACTCCCACAGCGACCACGCCGAGGCCGTGGTGGAGCTGCCGGCCAGCGTGCGAATCGTCGCCGCGACCCGCACGGTCGATCGGCTGCTCCACTTCAGCTACCTGCCGCGGGGGCCCGAGACCGAGCAGCGCCTCACCCGCGTCGACGATCGCCTGGTGCTGTTCGACGGCGACGACGCGGTGACGCTGTTCCATCCCGGGGCGGCCCACACCGACGGCGACCTCGTCGTCTCGTTCGACAAGGCGCGTGTCCTCCACCTGGGCGACCTCTTCCCGGGGCAGCGCTTCCCCATCATCAACATCGAGGGCGGCGGCGACGGCCGCCACTTCCCCGACGCCCTGCAGGCGACGCTGGACGCCTTCCCGGCGGCCGCGCGCGTGATCACGGGCCACGGCACGGTGCTCGGCCGCCAGGACCTGGTGGACTACGCCGCGTTCGTCCGCTTCTCGGTGGAGTACGTGCGGGCCGAGATGCGGATGTTCAAGGACAAGGCCGCCGTCTTCCGCGCGCTGCCGCTGCCCGACCGCTTCACGGACTACGACCGGACGCGCCAGTTCGACACGCTCGACGAAATCGACCGCAGCCTCCGCCCGCGGTGGCAACGCCTCTTCTGAACGGACCTCACATGCCCACCACTTCGGTGCCCCGTCTGTCGGCGCTCGTGCAGGCACAGCTCGACTCCCCGTCGCCCATCCGCCAGATCATGAAGATGGCCGAGCGGCAGAACATCGTCGCGATGGGGCTCGACCCCGACGACGTGATCTCGTTCGGCGGAGGCTGGGTGAACCACGCCGCCCCGGAGGAGTTCCGGCAGGCGTACGCCGAGATCGCCGCCGATCCCACGCTCTTCCACCAGAGCGGCGGCTACACGGCCACGCTCGGCGAGATGGCCTGCCGCGAACAGATCGCGCGCTTCGAGTCACACCTGTTCGGCGTGCCGCGGCTCGGCCCCGAGCACGTGGCCATCGGGATGGGCAGCACGCAGCTCACGCACGACCTGTTCCGGGCGCTCCTCGATCCCGGCGACACGGTCATGCTGCTGGATCCGACCTACGCGAACTACGAGGGGCAGATCGCGTTTGCCGCGCCGGGCGCCCGGATCGTGCGCCTGCCGGTCATGGACGCGGCGACGTGGACCTACCGGCCATTGAGCGACCCGGACGGCGTCGCCCGCGACTTCGACAGGCTCTTCGACGCCCACCGGCCGCGGCTCGTGCTCTTCGGCGCGCCCGACAACCCGACGAGCCAGGTCGTGCCGCAGGCCCTGGCCGAGCGCATGCGCGCGCGGACGGCCGCCGCCGGCGCCTGGCTGGCGATCGACTTCGCCTACAAGTGCCAGCACTTCGAGCCGCCGCCGGCCTACTACGCCTGGTCGCCGGCGGATCATCCCCACGTGGTGGGCATCCACTCCAACTCGAAGTGGGCGCGGGGCCTGGGACGGCGCCTGGGTTGGATCGAAGCCGCGACGCCCGTCATCGACGCGCTCGAGCGCGTCCAGCAGTGCAGCATCCTCTGTCCCGACACGCTCGCGCAGATGGCGATGGGCCGCTATCTCGCCCGGGCCATCGACGACGGGTCGCTGCGCCGCTACGTGGACTGGGCCAACGGCCTGTACCGCGACGCGGCGCGCGTCACCGTGGACGCGATCGACCGCTACATCGGCCGGCCGCGGCTGGTGCCGGCCGGCGGCCTCTACACGGTGATGGACGTCGGGCGCGACGCCGAGGCGTTCGTGCCCGAGGCCCTCAAGGCCACGGGCGTGCTCGTGGTGCCGGGCCGCGGCTTCGGCGCCTCGCTGACCACCGGCGTGCGCATCTCGTTCGGTCCCCTGGTGACCGCGCCGGCCAGGATCGAGGAGGGGCTCCGCCGGCTCGGCGCCTGGATGCGCCAGACCGCGTGAGGCGATGACGGGCCGCTAGCCGGCGGCGCCGGACATGGCCTGGCTGAGCCAGGCCTCGGCCGCGCGCTGGTCGCGGCTCACGGTCGCTTCCGACACGCCCAGCACGTCGGCGAGTTCGCCGATCGTGAGGCCCCCGAAATAGCGCAGCTCGATCACCTGCGCCTGCCGGGCGTCCACCCGGCCCAGTTCGGTGAGGGCCTGGTCCAGCGCCAGGAGCTCCACCGTCCGGTCGCCGGCGCCGGGCACGTCCATCGCGAGCGGTTCCAGGGCCGCGCCGCCGCCGCGCTTGTCGGCCCGCGCCGCGCGGGCGTGGTCCACCAGGATGCGGCGCATCACCTGCGCGGCCAGCCCGAAGAACTGCTTCCGGTGGTCGAAGCTCACGCGCTCCTGGCGCACCATCCGCATCCAGGCTTCGTGGACGAGGGCCGTGGGCTGCAGGGTGTGGCCGGCGCGCTCGCGCCGGAGGAGGGCATCGGCGGTCTTGCGCAACTCGACGTAGACGAGCGGCATGAGCGCGTTCAGCGCCGCCCCGTCGCCGCCGGTCCACCGCATGAGCAGATCCGTGACCTGCTCGCGTACCTGGCCCGAGGCGTCGTCCGGCGGGGTCATCGTCCGTCCAGTGTTTCGGCGCGAGCCCGGTCCGCCGCGAGGGCGTCGAGCGCGGCGGCGCGCCGCGGCTCGAGCGCCGGCGACAGCGCGGCCGCGCGCCAAGCCGCCTCGGCGCGGTCGAGGCACGCGACGGCGCCGGCCACGAGGCGCCCCCGCCGTTCACGCGGCGCCCGGGCGGCCAGCGTCAGGTACGCCCGGGCGGCGGTGGCATGCGCGGGAGCCGCCGCCGCCGGCGGCTGCGGCGGCGCGGTCTCGAGCGCCGCAGCCGCGCGGTCCGCGGTTGCCGCCGCCGCGGGATCGCCGCCCGCCGCGAGGACGGCCGCCAGCTCCGCCAAGCTCAGGACCATCTGCTGCCTGGCGTTGACGCCGTTGGGCCCCTCTGAGAACGCCGGCGCCTTCTCCACGACGCGGCGCAGCCGCGCGGCCGCCTCGGACCGGCGGTCGAGCGCCGCGAGGGCCGTCCCCAGCCGCCTGTCGAGGACGAGCTGCAGGTAGCCGTAGCGGTCGCTCGACGGCTCCTCCGCCAGGAGGGCCGCGTTCAGCCGGTCCGTCTCCTCGTAGTGCGGGAGCGCCTCGGCGAAGGCGCCGGCCCCATCGGCCAGGACGCTGCCGACGCGCAGCTCCGCGTTGACGACGTCGAAACGCGCCCGGCGGTCGGCGGGATCGTCGTCGAGGAGCCCGTGCGCGAGCGCCGCCGCCCGTCGCAAGGCCTGCGAGGCGCCCGCGACGTCGCCCAGGTTCTGTCCGGTCCGGCCGGCCAGCACGTCGCCGAGGTTGCCGTAGCTCACGATGAGCCCGCGCCGGAGGTCCACGTTTCGCGGCTCGGCGGCCACGAGCGCCTCCCGCAGCTCGATCCCGCGCCGGAACGCCTCGGCGGCCTGGGCGAGCCGGCCCGACACGAGGCGCGCCGAGCCGAGCGCGTTCAGGGCGGTCGCCAGGCCGTCGCGCGCGTGCGAGGCGCCGCCGTCCAGCGCCACGAGACGCTCGGCGTAGGTCATGGCCTGCTCGGCGGCGGCGTTGGCGCGCTCGACCTCACGCGAGTCCATCGCCCAGCGCGCGATGTCGGCGTAGAGCTCGCCGAGCAGGTCGACGCTTGCGCGATCGGGCCGGACCCGATCGGCCTGCTCCGCCAGCGTCCGGGCGCGCTCGAACGCCGCGATCGCCCCGGCGCGGTCACCGCGGGCTCGGAGCACCTGCCCCGAGCGCATCTCCACCGTCCCGAGGGCCAGGGTGGCCGACACGTCGCCGCCCGCCGACAACGGCGACAGGAGCTCGGCCGCGCGCGCGTAGCTCACGAGCGCGCCGGCGGGATCGCCGAGGTTGGCCTGCAGGGGGTGTCCCTGCACGCCGGCGACCTTCTCGTACGCGGCCGCGAGCTCGCGCGCGAGCGACGCGTCGTCGCCGGCCTCCTCGCGCAGGTTCTCGAGATACGTCAGCGCCGTTTCGACGATCGCCTTGCGGGCGCTGGTCGCGCCGGGCAGGGTGGCGATGCGGTCGTGGACGTCGAACACGAAGGCGTTGGCCAGCGCACGCACCTGCTGGAAGCGCCGCTCGGCGCGGCGCGCCTGGTAGGCGGTGGCCGCGGCGCCCACGCCGAGGCTGAGCGCGACGATCGCGGCGGCGGCCGCGGCCACGCGGTTCCTGGCCAGGAACTTCCGCGTGCGGTACCACGCCGTGTGGGGCCGCGCGTGGATCGGCTCGCCGCGCATGGCCCGGTCGAGATCCTCGGCCAGGGCCGCGGCCGTGCCGTAGCGGCGGGCCGGGTCCTTGGCCACGGCCGTCATGACGACCGTGTCGAGATCCCCGCGCAGCTGGCGCGCCAGCGCCGGCAATCCCTCGGCGGCAGCGCGGGCGCTGGGCGGTGGAGGCTCGGCTTCGCAGACCGATCGCGTGAGCGCGAGGGGCGACGAGGTGTCGGCCCGCTGGGCGGGCTGCCCCGTGAGCAGCTCGTACAGGACCAGGCCCAGGCTGTAGACGTCGCTCTGGGTGCTCACGGGCTGGCCGGCCACCTGCTCAGGGCTCGCGTAATCGGGCGTCCAGGTGACGGCGCCCAGCGTCGCACCCGGCACCCGGCCCGGCTCGAGGATCGTCGCGATGCCGAAGTCCAGCAGCTTCGGGACGCCGTCGGCGGTCACGAGGATGTTGGAGGGCTTCAGGTCGCGATGGACGACCAGGTGCTGATGCGCGTACTGCACGGCCGCGCAGACGGGACGGAACAGCGCCACGCGCGCGGCGAGGGAGAGCGCCCGCGAGCGGCCGTAGGCCGTGAGCGGCTCGCCGTCCACGAACTCCATGACCACGTACGGATGCCCGCCCTCGGTGCCCGCGTCCAGGAAGCGCGCGATGTTCGGGTGCTCGAGCCGCGCCAGGATCCGCCGTTCCAGCGCGAAGCGCTGTTCGAGCTCCGGGGTGCCCGCGAACGGGGCCACCTTCACGGCCACCCGCTGGCGGAACTCGTCGTCGCTCACCGCCTCGTAGACGACGCCCATGCCGCCGCGGCCGATCTCGCCCACGACCCGGTAGCGGCCGAAGGCCCGGGGCGGCGCGCTGGTGACGCGGTCCACCATCGCCGTGCCGGCGCGGACCACCGCACCCAGATCGTGCGCGGCAGAGCCCGACGCGGCCAGCATGCGACCGAGCTCGGCGGCCAGCGACGCGTCGTCGTCGGTCAACGCGTCGACGGCGATCCGCTGCCGGTCGGCAGGCTCGTCCACCAGGGCGGTGAAGAGCGACTGCAGACGCTGCCAGCGTTCCTTGGAGAGGGGCTCGGACACGGGCGCGACAGCAGTGTACCCGAGGGCACCCCGGCCTCCGCGCGACCGACGGCGGCCCCTCAGGGCCGCACGTCGTAGGGCACGCCGATGTACTCCGCCGCCGAATCGGTGCGGAGGATGAGACGCGTGAACAGGTACCGGATGCCGTAGCGGCCGTCCACGGCGCGGCCCACGTCCAGCGGCAGCTGGTTCCGGACGTGCCAGTCGTAGACCTGATGGAAGACGTCGGCGCCGACCTCGATGAAATCCGGGTACTTCTGCTGCGCCCTGAGGAACGGCAGCATCGCCTCGCGCAGCTTGTCACCCAGTTCGAAGGTGCCGGTGAAGGCGCCGCCGTTGGCCTGCCGCAGTTCGTGGGCGATCATGTCGAGGCGGCGGACCACGTCCACGATCTGCGCCTCGCCGCGGGCGGGCGGCTGCGCTCCATCGGCCGCCCCCCGCCCCCCGACGGCGGTGAATCCCGAACCGATGAGCGCGCGTCTGGTCAGCATCTGGCCTCCTCCGGCGCGGCGCGCCGTGTCGAACGCACGCGGCCGGGCGCCCGCCGCGGCCGGGACCGGGGCGCGCCGGCGGACGCGGTCGGGCATCGCGCCACGCCGCGGCCACGGCGCATCATCATGCGCCTGCCGTCGGTGCCGTGTCCACGGACCGCGAGCCCTGGCGACGCCGTTGACGAGCAGAGAGGACTAGAGGTCGGCCACGGCGCTGGACGGCGTCCACGACGGCGGGTCGCTCGCCGGGAACGAGTCGTCCAGCGTGTCGTCGATCGCCTCCTCCGGCGGGCCGGCCGGCCGGGGCCGCGTGCGCGCGGCCACCAGCATCCCGAGGGCGACGGTGGCGAGCGCGAACCCACCGAGCAGCACGTGACGTGTCCTCATGGCGATCTCCCTGGAGCCCGGGGCGCGGGCTCCGGCTGTCGACGACGGGTCACCCCGGCGGCCTCGTCGAGCCGGGTCCATCGATCGAAGTCCACGGCGGCGATGCCGTGCGTCTCGACGGCGGACTGGCGCAGGGTCCGCCCGGTGCGATGCGCGTCGAGGGCAATCATGGCGGCGCGGTCGTACCCGATGTGCGGCACCAGCGCCGCGGCCGCCACGAGCGAGCGTTCCAGGTGACGGGCGATGGCGGCCTCGTCGGCGGAGAGCCCGTCGAGGCAGCGCGTGACGAACGAGTCGCACGCCTCCGCCAGGACACCGACGGCGTCCAGCAGATGGTGGACGATGAGGGGCTTGTAGGCGTTCAGCTCGAAGCTGCCCTGCGAGCCCGCGAAGGCCACGGCGTGGTCGGCGCCGAAGACGTGAACCGCCACCATCGTGAGGGCCTCGGCCTGCGAGGGGTTGATCTTCCCCGGCATGATGGACGAGCCCGGCTCGTTGGCCGGCAGCACGAGCTCGCCGAGACCGGCCCGTGGCCCTGAGCCGAGCCAGCGGATGTCGTTGGCCACCTTCAGCAGCGCGCCGGCCAGCGTGCGCAGGCTGCCGCTGAGGCCCACGAGCGCGTCGTGCGCGGCGATGGCGGCCAGCCGCTGGCGGGCCGGGACGAACGGGTGCCCCGTGAGACTCGCGAGCCGCGCGATGGCGGTCTCCCCGAAACGCTCGGGTGCATTCAGCCCCGTGCCGACGGCCGTCGCGCCCAGGGCGAGCTCGTACACGGGCTCCAGGGCCCGGACGATGCCGGCCGTCGCCTGGTCCACCTGCGCCGACCATCCGTCGAACTCGAGGCCGAGCGTGATCGGGGCCGCGTCCTGGAGGTGGGTGCGGCCGACTTTCACGAGGCCGGCATGGGCGGACGCCTGGGCGTCGAGGGCGCCGCGCATCCGCGCGAGCGCCGGCAGCAGCCGCGCGTGGACGGCCGACACCACCGCGACGTGCATGCACGTCGGGATGACGTCGTTCGAGCTCTGCGAGCGGTTCACGTGATCGTTCGGGTGCACGGGCGTCTTGCTGCCGATGACGCCGCCGGCGAGCTCGATCGCGCGGTTCGCGATCACCTCGTTCGCGTTCATGTTGGTGTGGGTGCCGGAGCCGGTCTGGAACACGACGAGCGGGAACTGCCGATCCCAGACGCCGTCGGCGACTTCGCGGGCCGCCGCGGCGATGGGCGCCGCGCGCGTCTCGTCGAGGACGCCGAGGGCGTGATTGGCGTCCGCGGCCGCGAGCTTCACGAGGCCCAGGGCGTGGACCACCGCCGCCGGGACGAGGTGACGCTCCCGCCCGATCGGGAAGTTGAGGCGCGATCGCTCGGTCTGCGCACCCCAGTAGGCACCGGCCGGAATCTCCACCGGACCAAGGCTGTCGGATTCGACACGCGCCGGCGGATGGTCCGGCGAGACCGGACGGGGACGACCGTCGCTCATGTCCCCAGCCTACCTTCCGACGGCCCGGAGCACGAGCGCGGCCGTGGCGAGCTCGTGCGTGGGGCTCGGGACGAACCCGCCGACGCGAGGTCGGGCCGCGGTTACGAGGCGCCGCCAGCGCCAGCGGAGGCCCGGCGACCACGGGAGCCGGGCGATGCGCTTACGCACGCGGCCCGCGGCCGGCACGGGATGCGCTAGACTGCCGCCCGGTGTCGATCCAGCCGCACATGACCGCCCGCCTCCTGGGCCTGTGCGCCGCCCTGGGACTGGCGCTCGCGCCGGCGGCGATGTCCGGACAACGACCGGCGCGACCGAGCCTGGAAGGCATCTGGAACTCCGCCACCGCCACGCCGCTCGAGCGGCCGGCCGAGCTCGGGGACAAGGCGTTCTTCACGCCGGAGGAAGCCGAGGCGTGGGAACGACGCGTGGTGGAGCGCAACGAGGAGCCGCCGTCCGGCTCGGCGGCCGCCACGACCGGCACGGGCACCTACAACACGTTCTATCGGGAGTTCGGCACGCGCGTCGTCGCGACGCGCCGGACGTCGATCGTCACCGAGCCGGCCGATGGCCGGATCCCGGCGCTCACACCCGACGCGGCGGCACGCCGCCAGCAGCGGATCGACCGCCAGCGGCGCTTCGAGAACGCCGAGGACCTGGGGCTCCAGGACCGGTGCCTGGCGTTCGTGACGGCGGGGCCGCCGATGCTGCCCTACACCTACAACAGCAACTACCAGATCGTGCAGACCGGGGACGCGGTGCTCGTGCACGCCGAGATGATCCACGACGCCCGGATCATCCGGCTGGACGGCCGTGGGCATCGCCCGGCGCACCTCAAGACCTGGCTCGGCGACTCGGTGGGCGCGTGGGACGGCGACACGCTCGTGGTGGACACCACCAACCTGGTCGACGGCTCCGGGATGTACGGCGATGCCGGCGGCAACTTCGGCTTCGACGCGAACCTGCACGTGACGGAGCGCTTCCGCCTCCTCGACGCCGACACGCTGCTCTACCAGTTCGACATCGACGACCCCACGGCCTTCACGCGGCCATGGAAAGGCGAGCTCACGATGACCCGCGGCGCCGGCAACATCTACGAGTACGCCTGCCACGAAGCCAACTACTCGCTCGTGAACATGCTGAGCGGCTTCAGGGCGGCCGAGCGCGGCGCACGCTGACCGGGAACCGGCCGTCCGCGGCCCGGACGCCCCGCCCCTGACGCTCGTGCCGCCGCGCGCCCATTCCGGTAGGATGTCGGACGAGGCCGTCCCCCGCCTCGGAGGACGGCCCCATGTCGCACCGTCGAGAGGACCGGCGCCCGATCGCCGCCGCGGCCGCGCTGCTCGCGACGCTGGCGGCCAGCGCCGTCAGCGCCCGTGCCGCCAGCCTGCCGGCCGGCTTCACCGAGACGCTCGTCGCATCGGGGCTCTCGAACCCGACGGCCATGCAGTTCGCGCCCGACGGGCGCCTGTTCGTGTGCCAGCAGGGCGGACAACTGCGCGTGGTCAAGAACGGGGTCCTGCTGGCCGCGCCGTTCCTGACGGTGAGCGTGAACCAGTCGGGCGAGCGAGGACTCCTCGGCGTGGCGTTCGACCCGAACTTCGCGTCGAACCAGTACGTCTACGTCTACTACACGACGAGCAGCGCGCCCCTCCACAACCGCGTGAGCCGCTTCACGGCCAGCGGCGACACGGCGGCGCCCGGCAGCGAGGTGACCGTCGTGGATCTCGACGCCCTGAGCGGCGCGACGAATCACAACGGCGGCGCCATCAACTTCGGGCCCGACGGCAAGCTCTACGTCGCGGTCGGCGAGAACGCCAACACGGCCAACTCCCAGTCGCTCACGACGCGCCACGGCAAGATGCTGCGCCTGAACGCCGACGGCTCGATCCCGTCCGACAACCCCGTCAGCTTCCTCGGCATCCCGGGCAGCACGTCCGGCATCTACCGCGCCATCTGGGCGGTGGGGCTCCGCAACCCGTTCACCTTCGCCTTCAACCCCGGCGGCACGCCCGTGATGTTCCTCAACGACGTGGGCGGCGGGTCCTGGGAGGAAGTGAACATCGGCCTGGCCGGCGCCAACTACGGGTGGCCGACCACCGAGGGCTACACGACCAACCCGAACTACACGTCGCCGACGTACGCCTACCCGCACGGCGGCGGGTCGGTCACGGGATGCGCCATCACGGGCGGGGCGTTCTACAACCCCGCCACGCCGCTCTTCCCCGCCGCGTACCTCAATACCTATTTCTTCGCCGACTACTGCTCGGGCTGGATCAAGCGCATCGACCCGACGCTGACCCCGGGCGTGCCGATCGACTTCGCGACCGGCATCAACGCGCCCGTGGATCTCGAGGTCGGCGACGACGGCCACCTGTACTACCTGGCGCGCGGCAGCGGCGCCGTCTACCGCGTCCAGTACGGCAACGCCGCACCGTCGATCACGTCGCACCCGTCCAGCCTGACGGTGACGATCGGCCAGCCCGCCTCGTTCAGCGTGGGCGCCAGCGGCACGCCGCCGCTCACCTACCAGTGGCAGCGCAACGGCGCCGACATCCCCGGCGCCACCCAGGCGACCTACACGATCGCCGTCACGCAGGCGGGCGACGACGGGGCGCGCTTCCGCGTGAACGTGGCCAATCAGGCCGGCAACGTCTTCAGCAACGAGGCCGTGCTCACGGTCACGGCCAACCGGCCGCCAACGGCCGTCATCACCACGCCCTCGACCGCCCTGCGCTACACCGGCGGCATGACGATCGCCTTCTCGGGTGCGGGCACCGACCCCGAGGACGGCCCGCGGCCGGCCTCCGCCTTCACCTGGCAGGTGGACTTCCACCACGACACGCACGTCCACCCGTTCCTGCCGGCGACGGGCGGCAGCACCAGCGGCGCCTTCGTCGTGCCGGTGGCGGGTGAGACGTCGGCGACCGTGTGGTTCCGCATCAGGCTCACGGTCAGGGACAGCGGCGGCCTGTCGACGACCGTGCAGCGCGACGTCTTCCCCCGGACGGTGCGCCTCACGGTGGCCACGAGTCCCCCCGGCCTCGAGGCGCTGCTGGACGGCCAGCCCCTGCCGGGGCCTCACGCGGTGGACGCCGTCGTCGGCGTGCGGCGCACGCTGCGGGCGACGCCGCAGATCGCGGCCGGAACGTCGTACGTCTTCGCCGGCTGGTCCGACGGCGGAGCGCCCGCGCGCGTGATCGTGACGCCGCCCGTCGACACCACCTACACGGCCCTGTTCCAGGCCGTCGGCGTGACGGGGCCGCCCGCGCCCCCCTCCGCCCTCGCGGCGGCCGTCAACGGAGCGACCGTGCGCTTCGCGTGGACGCGATCGGCGGGCGCGCAGGCGTACCGGCTCGAGGCCGGGTCGGCCGCGGGCCTTTCGGATCTCGCCGTGGTCAACCTGGCCGATGCCGCGGCCCTGCAGGTGGCCGCGCCCCCCGGCACGTACTTCGTCCGGCTCAGGGCCGTGAACGCCGCCGGCACGAGCGGCGTGTCGAACGAGGTGACGGTGGTCGTGACCTCGACTGCCTCCTGCGCGACGGCGCCGCCTCCGCCAGCCGGACTCACGGTCCAGACCGGCGGACGGCTGGTCGCGTTCACATGGCAGGCCGCTCCGGCAGCGACCTCGTACGTCCTGGACGTGGGCCAATCGACGGGCGCCACCGACGTCAGCCTGCCGCTCGGCGCCGCGACCTCGTTCCAGGTCGTGGCACCGGCCGGGACCTACTATGCGCGCGTGCGGGCGCTGAACGCCTGCGGCGCCAGCTCCGCGTCCGTCGAGGTGCCGGTGACGTCGGGGTGCTCGACCACGGCAGTGGTCCCCGCGGACCTCACGGTCTCGCGGTCCGGCAGCGTCGCCACGTTCTCGTGGCTCGCGCCGGTCGGGGCGACCAGCTACCGGCTGCGGGTCGGGTCGGCGCCCGGCGGCAGCGACGTCGCCGACGCGGACGTCGGCCCGTCGACGACGCTGGCCGTGGCTCTCGCCGGCGCCGCCCCGTCCACCTACTACGTGCGGGTGGCGGCCGTGAGTGCCTGCGGCGTCGGCGCGCCGTCGAACGAAGTGGCCCTGGCGGTGCCCTGAAGACCTGCGTCTCGTGGCGGGCGCCGCGGGATCAGCCGCCCTGGGGCGGATCGGACGGCAGGGGCGGAAGCCGCCGCTGGATGTCGTGCAGGGCGGCGCGGATGTCGTCGAGTTCCGACTCGGTCTCCTGAGCCCGCGGCGTGAGGAACCACGACGCGACGAGGCCCGAGAAGGTACCGAAGACGCCGATCCCGGCCATCATCAGGAAGACCGCCACGAGGCGCCCCTCGGGCGTGGTCGGATACGTGTCGCCGTAGCCCACTGTCGTCATCGTGGTGACGGCCCACCACATCGCATCCTGCGCCGTGCGGATGTTGCCGGCGCCGCCGGCCTCGAGCTGCAGCACGGCGAGCGCCGAGAACACGAGCAGGAGCACCGTCAGCAGCACCACGGCCAGGAAGGCGCTCTGCGCCCGGTGGGCGGCGAACGCCGCGCCCAGCACGCGGACCGACTTCACCGCGCGCAGCACGCGCAGGATGCGGGCGATCCGGGCGGCGCGGCCCACGCGCAGCACGCCCACGGTGGGGATGCTGGACAGCAGGTCGATCCAGCCCCACGTGGCCAGGTAGCCCCACCGGCTCGGCGCCCGGTAGAGGTTCACCAGGAAGTCGACGAGGAACACCGCGCACACGAACGTGTCGGCGTACTCCAGCACCGTGAGCGTGTCCGGCGCCAGGGGCACGGCGGCGCCGACGGCGAGGCTGCCGAGCGCCCAGAGACACAGGACGAGGATGAAGAGCTGATAGGGCGAGCCGGCGGGCGGCGGGACGACGGGGCGATCGGCCATGGGTCGGCACAGGGTATCGCGTCCGTCCGGCCGATCACGCGTCAGTTGACAGCGCCAGGCACCGCGTGGGATAAGCGGACCATCGTGTTCGCGAGCCAGACCTGCGCGTGTCGAAGCACCGGAGAACAGGCCTCCGACTGCCGCGCTGCGTCCTCGTGGATCGTGCCCCTCTAGCACTCCCCCAACACGACCAGGTTCCCGCATCCGGCCCGGAAGGCTTCCCAGTCTTCCGGGCCGTTTTTCGTTTGTCGCGCGTCCACACGGCAGCAGTCAGGAGATCGATCATGAGCAGGGCTCTTCCGGCACGACCCACCGCGGCGCTCGTCCTCGTCGGCGCGCTCGTCCTCGGACACGGCAGGGCGGACGCCCAGGAGGCCGGCGCGGCCGGACGGTGGGACGCCACCGTCGTCGTGAACGGCCTCGACGTGCCGTTCCCGTTCGAGGTCGCCGCGGGCGGCGCCGGCCTCCAGGCGTCGTTCTTCAACGGGGAGCGGCGCATCACGTCGACCTCGGCCTCGGCCGACGGGTCCCGCCTGACGTTCCGGTTCGACCAGTACGCCACCACGCTGCGGGCCACGCTCGAGGAAGGCCGTCTCATCGGCGAGTACGTCCGCGCGCGCGGCGGGCCACTGCCCTTCAGCGCCGTGCGCGCCTCGGCGGCGCCGTCCGCCACCGCGACGGCCCCGTCGATTGCCGGTACCTGGATCGTGCAGGCGAAGAGCAACAAGGGCGAGACGGCCTGGCGCTTCCTGGCCACGCAGTCGGGCGACCAGGTGGAGGCCACCATCCTGCGCGTGGACGGTGACACGGGGACACTGACCGGCGTCTGGCGTGACGGGCGCTTCGTGCTCGGCCACTTCTCGGGGGCCCGGCCGCTCCGGCTCGAAGTCACGCCGAACGCCGACGGCACGCTGGCCCTGTCGCAGAACGGCCAGCCGGCCCTGGTGGCGGCGAAGGCCTCGGCCAGCCGCGCGGCCGAGATCGGCACGCCCACCGATCCCGCCCTGCACACGCGCATGAAGGACCCCGCCGAGCCGCTGCGCTTCAGCTTCCCCGATCTCGACGGACACGTCGTGAGCCACACCGACCCGAGGTTCGTGGGCAAGGTGCTGCTCGTGAGCATCGGCGGGAGCTGGTGCCCGAACTGCCACGACGAGGCGCCGTTCCTGGCGGCCCTCTACGCGAAGTACCGCGCCAAGGGCCTCGAGGTGGTCGGCCTCTCGTTCGAGGAGGGCGATCAGCTGAAGAACCCGACGCGGCTCCGGGCGTTCATCCAGACCTACGGTCTCGAGTACACGTTCCTCCTGCCGGGCGAACCGGACGAGCTGAACGACAAGATGCCGCAGGCCGAGAACCTGAATGCCTTCCCCACGACATTCGTCGTGGGGCGCGACGGCCGGGTGCGCGCCATCCATGCCGGCTTCCCGAGTCCCGGCAGCGGCGAGTTCTACACGAGGGCCGAGCACGAGATCACGGAGCTCGTGGAGAAGCTGCTGGCCGAACCCGCGAGGTCGCGATGACGGCGGCGGCTCGCCTCGTCCGGGCCGCCTGCGCGGCGGCCCTCCTCGCCCTGCCCGTCCTGGCGGCGGCCCAGACCACCCGGCCGCGGGCCAAGGTCGAGCCGGTGGTCGCGGCCACGGCCATCGCGCCCGGTGCGGCCGTGGACGTCCTCCTGAAGGTCCGCCTGCCGAGGGACGTCCACGTGCAGGCCCACGAGCCCAGGGACCCGTTGCTCATTCCCACGGTGCTTTCGGTGGACCCGACGGACGGCGTCACCGTGACGGGCATCACCTATCCCGTGCCGACCGACCTGACGCAGGCGGGGCGCGCCGAGGCGCTTGCGGTGCTCGGGCCCGAGTTCGAGATCGCCGTGACGCTGTCGCTCGCCGCGTCGGTGGCCGGGGATCTGTCGGTGCCCGCGGTCCTGCGCTACCAGGCGTGCAACGACCGCGTCTGCTTCCCGCCCGCGCGCGCGACGGCGACGTGGCGCCTGCACGTGCAGCCCTAGACGGCGGAACGGCGGCTACTGCTGGTCGGCCGCGCCGAGGAACGACGCGAGGTCGCCCTTCACGCCGTCCGCCCACACCTTCCCGTAGACACGGGCGAGGGCATCCCGGCTGACGGCCCGCATGGCCACCTGGTTGGCGAGCAGCTCGGTCTGGAGGTACGGATGGTGGGTGAAGATCCAGACGTGCCCGAGCTCGTGGGCCAGGGCCGCCTCCATCTCGTCCTCGGACAGGCGTCGCAGCCAGCGGTCTTCGACTCGAAGGATGAACGCGCCCTCGGGCGCCGTGGGCGCGTCGACCGACACGAAGTACGGATTCTTCGGCACGATGGCGACGGTCACGTCGCGATCGATGCCCAGGCGCTGCCGGATGGCGTCGGTCACGCCCTGCAGGCGCCGCACCGACGCCTGCCGTCCCGAGCTCCGCGCCTTCGCCAGGGCGGAACCGGCCGTCAGGGCAATCACCGGGAGCGACAGCAGCGCGATGGCGATCCGTCGCCATCGGAGGCCACCCCGCCGGCGGGCGCCCACGCGGAGCGATCGTGCGCGTGACATGAGCGGGCGTGTGTATTTTACCGGCTGGAGAAAGACTGGCCGGTGTCCCGACGTCTTTTGCTACAGCGTCCTTCCCCCGGCGGACCTCACGTGCACCGCCAGGCGCCGGACTCGCCGTGCCGCGCGCCTGGCACGGACTTGGCTGCTGACCATGGGAGGAGGGATACGCCCATGAAAGTGTGCCGTTCCAACGTCGCGGGTCCCGTTCTGGCGCTCGCTACCGCCTGCCTCGCCACCTCGGCGCTGGCCCAGGCGCCACCTCCACGTCCCACGCCGCTGGCCCAGGAACACGCCCAGCCGTCGGACATGGCGATGACGATCCAGGGGCAGCTCGAGAGCGTCAACGCCACCACCAAGACGCTCGTCGTCAAGACCGCCGACGGCACGAGCGAATCGCTCCGCTACGACGACGCCACCAAGGTGATCGGCGGGCGGAGCGGCGTGGCCGGTCTGGCCAATGCCAAGGGCACGCAAGTGATCGTGAAGTACCGCGGGGCCGGCAACGACCGCGTGGCCTCGGAGATCACGATTCACGACCAGCAGTAGGCACGCGCCGTCACACCCCCGCCCCCGGGGTGTGTCACATGTCGTCGTCCCGGGGGCTCCGGCTCACCGTCATTCCCCACCCGACTCCAGGCGCCCGGTGCCGCGCATGCGGACGATCGGCGTCCTCGCGTTCACCGCCCGGTCAGGAGACCGCCCGCGCGGGCCACTCGTCGTGTGCGCGGCGTCTACTGCGCCGCGAGCGAGCGGACGAGGCGATCCCAGAACTCGCGCGCCTGATAGAGCGACGCGACCGGCAGCCGCTCGTTCAAGCCGTGCGCGAAGTCGTCCTCGTCCTGAAGGAAGAGCGCGGCCACGCCGTAGACGGGCACGCCCGCGTTGCGGAGGTAGAGGCCGTCGGTGGCGCCGTTCGACATGCCCGGCACCACGGCGCTCCCGGGCCAGAATTCCCCGCTCAGGCGCTCGATGGCGCGCATCACGTCGGCGCGGAGCGGCGAGGGCGGACTGGCCACGGGCTCGTAGGTCAGGGCCACCGCGATGGTGGAATCGTCCACGACCGCCGTGATCTGCGCCGTGATGGCCGCGATCGACTCGCCGGGCAGGATGCGGCAGTTCACGGTGGCGGTAGCCGACTGCGGCAGCGCATTCTCCGCGTGCCCGCCCGCCAGCATCGTGGCGACGCACGTCGTGCGCAGCTGGGCGTTCTCGTGGGGCAGGCGCGCCAGCCGGTCCAGCGCATCGCCCGACGTCTCGCCGCGGCCTGCGGCCGCCAGGTCGGCGGCCAGGGCGCCGGACTCGAGCGGCGCGCGCCGTGCGAAGCTCTCGCGCGTGACGTCGTTGTACCCCACGGGGAATCGGTACGCGGCCAGGCGCTGCAGGGCGCCCGCGAGGGCGTAGATGGCGTTGTCCGGGCGGGGCGCCGACGAGTGGCCGCCGGGGTTGGTGGCCGTCAGCGTGAAGGTCGCGTAGACCTTCTCGGCCGCCTGGGTGCTCACCACGTAGCGTCCCGCGTCGGTGCGGGTGACGCCGCCGGCGTCGGTGTTCAGCGCGTATTCCGCCGTGCGCAGCCGCGGGTGGTGCGCCAGCACCCACTGCATCCCCTGCTCGGCCGTCGTCTCTTCATCGCAGGTGAGGACCATCACGAGGTCGCGCGCGGGCACGAAGCCGTCCCGCTTCCAATTGACCATGTTGGCCACGAGCACCGACGCGCCGGCCTTGTTGTCGAGGGTGCCACGGCCGAAGAAGAAGCCGCCCTCCTCACGCAGCACGAACGGATCGTGCGTCCAGTCCTCGCGGCGGGCGTTCACGACATCGAGGTGCGCCAGCAGCAGCAGTGGGGGCGCGTCGCGGTTCCGGCCGGCCAGCGTCGCGACGACGTTCTGGCAGGCGGGCACGGGGCCATTCACGTCCACGGTCTCTGGCGCGAAGCCCGCGCGCAACAGCCGTGCGCCAACGGTCGCGGCCGCCCGCGCCTCGCCGCCGCCAGCGGGCGACGAGTCGATCTCGATGAGCTCGCGGTAGATGGCGCGGTGGGCGGCGTCGTCGGGCGAGGGCCGCGATTGCGCCGCGGCGTCCGAGGCCACGCAGACGGCCACGGCGGCCACCCACACCGAAGTCGTCCCGACGCGCGATGTCATGACGCGGCAGCGTACTACAGCGGCTGAGTCGGAACGGCGCGGGGCGCCTCCGGCCGGCCACCAGACGCCGGTGCGTCGTCGCACAGAGACTCGATGAGCAAGGAGCCGGGAGGCGCACAGCCGGTCCGGTCACCGCACCCGCCAGGGCGTGCGGCGACCGGTGGCTGTGGTGGTGTGGTGACGGCGAGTATAGGCAGTGGATCCCGCTACTACCAGCACTCGTATTTGACCGCCGTCCCCGCGTTCGTCACAGGCCGGTGGACCGGGCCCCGAAGGACCCGGACGCACCGGACACCGCATCTAGCGCAGCGTCAGCAGCCACGCACCCAGGCCGTGGGTCGCCGCGTACAGGCGCCGGGACGGTCCGTGGATCGTGAGGCCCGCCACTTCCACGGCCGGCATGCCGGCGGCCGCGAGCGTCCATGAGTCGTCGCCGGCGAGGAGCCGGTAGACGCCGAAGTCGCTGGCCGCGTACAGGTCGCCGCGGAGATCGTCGCGCACGACGTCCGTGATCGGGATGTCCCCGAGATCGAAGCTGACGTCGGTCCACGTGGCCGTGCCCGCGTTCGGGTCGTAGCGCACGTCGAACACGTGGCCGGGCGTGGTGGGCGTGGTCGCCGAGAAGCCGGAGTAGGCGATCCAGGCGTGGTTCGCGTCGGCCGGGTCGACGTAGATGCCGGTGACGAACCGGTTCGGATCGTTGGCGGCCAGGCTGTCGAGGCGCGTGTAGGTGACGGCGCTGAAGGGCTCGGCGTCCACGTTGGTCGAGATGAACACACGGCCGGTCGACGTCGCCGCCCAGAGGGTGGACGTGTCGCCCGCCGCCCGCTCGATGGCGGCCACGTTGCCGCCCGCGCGATCGGTGCCATAGAGCGCGCCCGACGCGGTGAGCCGCGTGGCCGAGTAGCTCGAGGGCGCCGGGAGGTTCGGGAACGGCAGCGGCACGTAGTTCACGGCGCCCATCGGCAGCCAGTCGCCGCAGAAGTCGTCGAAGACGCCGAACCACTCGTTGCAGCGCGTGGTGTGTTCGTCCGGCGTCGAGGTACCCATGCCCCACGTCTTGGTCCGCCACACGTGGCCCGTGCCCACGAACATCGTCCGGCTGACCTTCGGGTCGGTGATGATCGGCACGTAGAACGCCTGCGGCTCGGTGCCGAAGATCTGATCGCCGATCCAGTTCCAGGCGGCCATCGCCCCGTCGGAGAGGTTGATGTCGGGCGTGGCGTTGAAGAACGTGTGGAACCGGAAGTTCGGCACCGCGGCGTCGAAGCCCGACTGCCCGCCGTCGCCGATCATGGTGTTCCGCCACAGCGACCGCCGCGACGTGGACTGCCACGTGCCGTTGTCCTGCGTGCCGCCCTGGAGCAGGCGGGGGTTGAACGGGCTCAGCGACAGGCTCTGGAACTGCAGCGTCTGCAGGCCCCGGTTGAGCCCCGTCAGCTGCGCCGGCACGCGCGAGAGCAGCTGCCGGCAGCGGCTGAGCTGCGGGTCGGCCAGGCTCCTGTCGTCACACCAGGCCGATGCGTCGGCGAAGGCCCCGTTCGAGCGCATGAGGCCGCCGTCGTTCACCTCGAAGAACTGGAAGGGATTCCCGGGGTTGGTGACGAGCGCGTGCTGGTCGGGGTGCAGGCCGTTCGGATGGACCGGATCGGTGGCGTCCATCGTCATGTCCGTCGCCGACACGCCGGCATCGGTGGAGAGGACGACGCCCCGCTTGTTCGAGAAGGCCTCGCCGTAGCTGTAGGAGCCCCCGATGTAGACCACGTCGGGATGCCCGGCCGGCGTGTAGACGAAGTTGTCGTACCAGCACTGGCCCGTGCACAGGTTGTAGGTGGCGTAGCCGGGATCGGCCGGGTCGTTGCTCGTGAGGCCGACGAAGGCGGGCGTCGCCGCCGTCGCGTCGTCGCTTCGGAAGAGGCGGGCCGTCGTGGACGCGGACGCGCCCGTGGACCCCTCGTAGACGTACATCCGCGTCGTGCCGGCCGCGAGCGCGGTCACGGCGAACTCGGCGCGCATGTTCGCGTCGGCCGCGTTCAGCGAGGTGTAGATCTGGGCCCATGTGGCGCCGCCGTCGGCCGATCGCCAGACGCCGCGCGAGTACGACGAGGCGTAGACGGTAGCGGGGTCGCCGGGGTCGAGCGCGATGCGCCGGACGCCGCGCAGCGAGCACGGCGTGCCCGCGGCCGTGGCCTCGGCCACCGTGTCGCACTGGTCGGCTGCCGGCGCGCCGTTGTGCAGGAAGGTCCACGTCGCGCCGCCGTCGGTGGACTTGTAGAGCCCCCACGGCGCCGCGCCCGGGATGAGCGACACGGCGCCGCCGCTCACCGACGACACGCCGGCCACGCCGCGCGTCGTGGCCACGTACAGCACGTTGGGCGCGCCCGGCGCGATCGCGATGCTGGCGATGGCGCGGCCGGCGAAGACCGCGGCGCCGATGGGCCCGGTCCAGGTGTTGCCGCCGTTGGTGGACTTGTAGAGGCCGGCCCCGGCGGCCGAGTCGCCGGACGCATTCGCTTCGCCCGTGCCGGCGTAGATCGTGTCGGCGTCCGGATCGTTCGGATCCAGGGCGAGCGCGCTGCCGGAGTTCATCCCGAAGGCGCCCGAGACGAAGCGCCAGCGCGGCCGGCCGCTCAGTGCGTTGTCGGTGCGCCAGACGCCGCCCCCGGCGGCGAACATCCACAGGCGGCACCGGCCGCGGCTCTGTCCGCGATCGCCGAACCCGCGGCCCGGGTCGTCATCGTCGTCGTCCTCGTCGTCGCGGCCCGCGCGCCGCCCGCAGTTCGGGTCGATCGCCAGCGCCGTCGCCCGCCCGCCGGCCACGTACTCGGCCGGCACGTAGCTGGATGAATTGCGGAAGTCGCTCGCCGGATACAGCGCCTCGGACGGGCCGACGCTGACCCAGGCGTCGCCGCGCCGGCCGCCGCGGCCGTACCCACGCCCCAGCACCCGGCCGAACGCCCGCCGCGTCTCGTTGAGGCGGACGAGCGGGATATCGGTATCCGGGTACGCGAGCGCCTCGAAGTGGGCGTCGCCATACGCGCCGGGACCCTCGCGAGACTCGCCGGAGTTGCCGGGCAGCGCCCTCGAGAGCCGCTCGATGTGCTGGCCGAGCGCCGGCGGCAGCTCCGCCTCACCCGATCCGGCCTCCGCGGCCTCCTGCTCCCAGTCGTCGTCGAACCCGAACTGCGTCCATCGTCCGGCCAGCGAGCGATGGCCCACCAGGGCCACCGCCGCGCCAACGGCCGCGACGAGCATCGTGATCGTGACTCGCGCCTTCGTTGTCTGTGTCATCGGAACGCTCCCACACCAGGACGCCCCCGACACGTGGCAGCGCTCTTTCCCACACGCGCGGGTCGCGTCCAACCGCTGGTGAGGATACAGGGCGCGGACGCGGCAATCCATGCGAAAGGGCGGCGAACGCTCCGGCGACCGGACGAGCCGCGTCGTCGGAGGCGCGGCAGAAATGGCGGCGGTACCTCCGGGGATCCGTCCGCGACGCGACACGGCGTCCCGGTCCGCGCGCGTTGGGGGCAGGGATCGACGATGTCCCAGAACCGCGGTATTGCCGCCACTCCTGGCGAACGGACCGCCGGGAAGACATGCCGGCGAGCCGCACGGCTACGACTCCAACCGACGAGGCCCGGCGCCGTCCTCGGCCCGGCCCGCTACAATTCGGGGATGTCGAACGGCTTTCTGTCGACGGGCGCCGCCGTGGCGTCGTCGCTCGCGTGCGTCGCCGCCCTCGCCGCCCAGCCACGGATGCCCGGACCGGGCATCCCGCTGGACCTGGCCACCGAACGGGCCGGCGCCGTGCGGGACCTGAAGTACGAGCTGTCGCTCACGGTGCCGAAGGCCCAGGCGGCCCCGCTCACGGGCACGATGACGGCGCGCTTCCGCGTGGTCGACGGGTCGCGGCGCATCGCCTTCGACTTCGCGCCGGGCGAGACGCACGTGAAGGCCGTGCGCGTGAACGGCGAGGCCGTGACGCCCACCTTCGTCACGGATCATTTCATCGTGCCCGTTCGCACCGGCCGCAACGCCGACATGGAGGTGGCCATCGACTTCGTGGCCGGTGATGCCTCCCTCAACCGGAACCCCGATTTCCTCTACGCGCTCTTCGTGCCGGCGCGCGCGCACCTCGCGATTCCGGTGTTCGATCAGCCCGACCTGAAGGCGCGCTGGACGTTGAGGCTGACGTATCCGGGCGCGTGGGTGGCGGTCAGCAACGGACAGGCCCGCCCCGAGCAGATCGTCACGATATCCGACGTGTCACCGGTCGTCGACGCCGTCGGGGCAACGACGCCGCTCGCGGACGGCGACGTCTCGACCCACACCGTCACCTTCGCCGAAACCGAGCCGCTGCCCACCTATCTCTTCTCGTTCGTCGTCGGCGACTTCAAGGTCGTCGAGGGCGCGCGGAACGGGCGGACGTTCCACTTCTACCATCGCGAGACGGACGCCGCGAAGGTCGCGCGCAACGTGGAGGCGCTCTTCGACCTCCACGACCGCGCCATCCGCTTCATGGAGGACTACACGGGCATTCCGTACGCGTTCGGCAAGTTCGACTTCGTGGCGATTCCCGCGTTCCAGTTCGGGGGCATGGAGCACGCCGGCAAGATTCTCTACAACGCCTCGAGCCTGCTGCTGGACGAGTCGGCCACGCAGAACCAGTACCTGGGACGCGCCTCGGTCATCTCGCATGAGACCGCGCACATGTGGTTCGGCGACCTCGTGACGATGCGCTGGTTCAACGACGTGTGGATGAAGGAAGTGTTCGCGAACTTCATGGCGGCGAAGATCGTGAACCCGTCGTTCCCCGACGTGAACCACGAGCTCCGCTTCCTCTACGCGCACTACCCCGCGGCGTACGAGGTGGACCGGACCGCGGGCGCGAATCCCATCCGCCAGCCGCTCGAGAACCTGAACGAGGCCGGCTCGCTCTACGGCGCCATCATCTACCAGAAGGCGCCGGTGATGATGCGGCACCTGGAAGCGCTGCTCGGCGAGACGTCGTTCCGGGACGGCCTGCGCGAGTACCTGGGGGCGCATCGGTTCGGCAACGCGACCTGGACCGATCTCATCGAGGTGCTCGACCGCCGGACGCCGGCGGACCTGGCGGCCTGGAGCACGGTCTGGGTGGAATCGCCGGGCCGGCCCACGGTGACGACCGAGCTCACGGTGAAGGACGGCCGGATCGCGTCGCTGGCCTTCTCGCAGACCGACTCGTGGAAGCGCGGGCGGGTCTGGCCGCAGACGCTGAAGGTCACGCTGGCCCTGCCCGACGGGTCGCGGACCATCGACGTCGCCCTCACCGGTCCGCGCACGGTCGTGAAGGAGGCCGCAGGTTGGCCCGCGCCGGCGTACATCCTGCCGAACGGCAACGGCTGGGCGTACGGCGGCTTCGTGCTGGACGCGACATCGCGCGACTACCTCGCCGCGCACATCGCGGACGTCCCCGACGTCCTCACGCGCGGGGCCGCGTGGGTCACGCTGTGGGATGCGCTGCTCGACCGCGCGGTACCCGCCACCCGGTTCGTGGACACGGCGCTCGCGGCCGTGGCCGTCGAGCCAGACGAGCAGAGCCGATCGCGCATCCTCGGCTACCTCACGAACGCCTGGTGGCGCTTCCTCCCTGCCGCCGAACGAACCTCGCGCGCGGCGTCCGCGGAAGCGACGTTGCGCAAGGGCCTCGAGCACGCCACCACGGCCAGCCAGAAGTCCGCCTGGTTCGGCGCCGTCCGCCGCATCGGTGCCACGCCGGGCACGCTCGCCTGGCTGACGCGCGTCTGGGAGAAGACCGAGACGGTGGAGGGTCTGCCGCTGGCCGAGGCCGACTACTCCACGCTCGCCCTGGAGCTCGCCGTGCGCGACGTCCCGCGGGCGCAGGAGATCCTCGACACCCAGCTCGGTCGCATCGAGAACCCGGATCGCAAGGCCCGCTTCGCGTTCGTGATGCCGGCCCTGTCCGGCGATCCCGCCGTGCGGGAGCGCTGGTTCCTGTCGCTGAAGGACGTCGCCAACCGCCGGCGCGAGCCGTGGGTACTGGAGGGCCTCGACTATCTCCACCATCCGCTCCGCGCGGCACAGTCGGCCAGGTACGTGAGGCCGAGCCTGGAGATGCTCTGGGAGATCCAGAAGACGGGCGACATCTTCTTTCCCAAGCGGTGGATGGACACCACGCTCGGCGGCTACAGCAGCGCGGACACCGCGGGCGACGTGCGCCGCTTCCTGGCGACGCTGCCGAAGGACTACCCGCCGCGGCTGAGGAACGTGATCCTCTCGTCGGCCGACGAGCTGTTCCGCGCGGCGGGTCAATAGGGAACGGGCGCGGGGGCGGACGACTCCGCCCCCGCGTGTGCCGCTCGTCCCTACGGGGCCGTCAGGACATCCTTGGCGGCCGCGGCGAGCAGGACGTGCCCCGCCTTGGTCGGGTGGATGCCGTCCCGGAACAGGCAGTCGTTCGGCAGGTGGCAGAACGGGTTGCGCACGACGCCGAACGTCAGGCACGCGTCCTCGACGTCGGTCAGACCCGCGGCCGACGGATCGGCGACGATGCTCGTGAGCACCGCGTTCGAGTCGAGGCGACGGACGTGGATGCCGGGCAGCGCGCCCAGGCTGATCAGCACCTGGTTCAGGCCGCCGTTGAACGCCGCCGTGAACTGGGCCGCGGCCCCCTGCGCGGCGGGACCCTGCCGCACCGCCGGCGTCAGCGCGAAGTTGGGCAGGTTCACGACGAAGAACTCCCGTGCGCCGGCAGCCCACAGGGACCACGCCACGCCAGAGCTGGACCGGTCGTGGGCGTTCGCCGGGTGCTGCGCGGCAGGGCCAGGGGCGGGGGGACATCCGCGGCCGCGCCGGAAAACCCCGACGGGAGCGCCTGTTGACAAGAGGTTCGCGGCCAGGTGGGGCCGGAGCGGTCAGCCGCGGCGGGGAGCCGCGCGCTCCAGCGCGGTGCGGGAGGGAGCGCGAGGCCGGGGACGGCCACGCCACCCCCGGCACTCACACGAGGACGCCGTCGCGTCCGGTGGCTACTGGCGGCTGCTCGCGCCCTTCTTCGTCACGAGCTTCTGCACGCGCCAGTTGATGAGCTCGCCCACCCAGATCTCGTCCTCGGACGGGCACGCGATGGCGTGGATCCAGCCGAACTCGCCGAGGTTCCGGCCGGGCTGCCCGTAGACGCCGAGCACCTTGCCCTCGAGCGACACCTTGTAGATGCGGCTCGGGTACAGGTCGCCCACGAAGAGCACGGGGTTCGGGCCGGGCGTCATGCAGAGCGCGTCGGGCGCGCCCGGCGCCTGCGAGCCGGTCTTGGCGTTCGGGAGTTCCACGCCGTAGGTGATCTTGCCGCGCGTGGTGTCCACGGGGACGTCGATCGTGAACTCCCTGAGGTACTTGCCCTCGGTGTCGAACACCTGGATGCGGCGGTTGCCGCGGTCGGCCACGAAGACCTCGTCCTTCGGCGACACGGCCACGCCATGCGGCGTGTCGAACTGGCCCGGGCCGTTGCCGAGCGATCCCCAGCTCGCGATCCACTCGCCGCGGGCGTTCACCTTCGCCACTCTCGAGTTCACGTAGCCGTCGCTGAAGTAGGCGTTGCCCTTCGAGTCCCAGGCCACGTCGGTGGGCTGGTTGAAGACGTTGTCGCGATGCACGGGCACGGGGTTGCGCGGGTTGTTGTTCGCGGGAATCTCCACCGCCACACCCGCGCGCTTCAGCACCAGGGCGAGCTGGGACGCGTAGTCCGGCGGGGCGTCGAAGTGCGACGACTCGCCGCGGCGGCCGAACAGCCATTCCACGCGCCCCTGCGGGTTGAACTTGACGATCATGTTCGAGCCCTTGTCCACGATCCAGATGTTGTCCTGCTTGTCGATCCGGACCGCGTGGGCGTAGGCCAGGGCGAAGTTGTTCTTGCCGATTTCGCGCACGAACTTGCCGTTCTCGTCGAACTCCAGCAGCTGCGCGGCCAGCGACATGTAGGCGGCGCCGGTCACGTTGCCCCGCGAGAACACGAAGATGTGCTTCTTCGAGTTGATGGCCACGCCCGCGATCTCGCCGAAGTGGATGTCGTTCGGCATCGTGAGCGGGTTCGGCACCGACTCGAACGGCAGCTCCGGCACCGTCGCCGGGGCCTGCTGCGTGGATACGGGGGCCATGGCGAGCGCCACGAGCCCGGCTGCGAGGAATAGACGTCTCACCGACACCTCCAAAACAGGGACGCCGCGCCTGCCCGGCGCGCACGTGCCGGGCGATGGTAGTCGGCTTCCCGGCGCTTGGCAACGCATGCGGCCGCCGGATGCGTCCGGCCGGCGGCGCGGGTGGAACCGCCCGGCGGCGGGTGGGTTCGCGTAGAATGCGCGCCCGAGGAGGCTCGTCCATGATCCGCACGCCCCGTCCCGCCCTGGTCGCCGCCGCCGTGGCCCTGCTCGGCGCCGCCGGCGCGGCGTCCGGCCCCGCCGCGGGGCCCGATCCGTGGTTCGGCACCTTCTCGATCATCGCGGTGGATCCCGCCACGAAGGAGCTCGGCGTGGGCGTGCAGTCGCGGGCGTTCGGCGCAGGGGCGGCGGTGCCGTATGCGAAGGCCGGCGTCGGCGCCGTGGCGACGCAAGCCGCCGCGAACCGGCTGTACGGGCCCAAGGCGATCGCCCTCCTGGAGCAGGGACTGTCGCCGGCCGAGGTCGTGAAGCGCATCACCGACGAGGACCCGGGACGCGACACCCGCCAGGTGGCCGTCATCGACATGCAGGGCCGCTCGGCCGTCTACACGGGCAGGCGCGTCATCGACAGGAACTCCGACCAGAAGGACCTCGTGCACCTCGGCGGCTACGCCGGACACGTGACCGGCGTGAACTTCTCCGCGCAGGGCAACACGCTCGCGAGCCAGGCGGTGGTCCAGGCCATGGCCGAGGCCTACCAGCGAGGCACGGGGTCGATGGCCGAGCGCCTGATGGACGCCCTCGACGCGGGCCAGTCCAAGGGCGGCGACACGCGGGGCATGCAGTCAGCGGGCCTGCTGGTGGTCCGGCCGATCCCGCCCGGCTCCGATTCGACCGTGGAGCGCATCGTGGACGTGCGCGTGGACGATCACGAGCAGCCGTTCCTGGAGCTCCGGCGCCTGATGAAGATGACGCTGGGCGTCCCGCAGCGCCTCACCGAGTCGGCTGCCGCGATGGCGAAGCAGGGACGCCACGCCGAGGCGATCGCGGCGATGCAGCAGGCGCTGGCGATCAACCCGCGCGCCGAGACCTTGATGTACGCGCTCGCGCAGCGGTATGCCGACGCCGGCCAGCCGGCCAAGGCCCTGGAGCAGCTGGGCGCCGCCATCCGCCGGCAGCCGCGGCAGTGGAAGGCCCAGGCGGCGACCGACCCGGCCTTCGCCGCAATCAAGGACACACCGGCGTTCAAGCGGCTGATCACCCCGTAGATTCCGTGCAGCCGTTCCGGTAATTCAGCTCCAGGTTATCTGCTACGCTACGCCGCACCTCGCGCCGGGGCGCTTCCCCTCGACGCGAGCAAGGGGGAGCCCATGGCGTGGCGTGAGTGGACGAGAGTGCTGGCTGTCGGACTCGCCGTGACGGCGGCGTCCGCCACGCCGGTATCGGCGCAGGCAACGACCGGGACGATCACCGGGCGGGCACAGGACGGCAGCGGGGCGGTGCTCCCCGGGGTGACGGTGACCCTGGGCAGCCCGGCCATGATCGGCGGCGCGCGGACGGCCGTGACCGACGCCCTGGGCTCGTATCGGTTCGTGCAGCTGCCGCCCGGCGTCTACACCGTCACCTTCGAGCTCATCAGCTTCAAGACGCTCACCTTCGAGAACGTCGTCGTGAACGCCAACGCGACGGCCACCGTGAACGGCCCCCTGCAGCTCGACACGCTCGAGGAGTCGATCACGGTCACGAGCTCCACGCCCACCATCGACCTCCAGAACTCGGAGGTCGCCGTGAACTGGAGCGAGGAGCAGATGGAGAACCTGCCCTACGGCCGCGGGATCCGGGGCCTGGCGCGCCTCGTGCCGGGCCTCTCGCCGACGCAGTTCGACGTCGGCGGCAACACGGTCGGCGGCTCCACGACGACGGGCGCCCGCAGCTACGGCCGCACGGGCGGTGAGCTCATCCAGTTCGACGGCGTCGTCTGGGACCAGTTCTTCGGCGACTACAACACCTACGACCAGGTGCAGATTTCTGGCGCGGCGAAGGGCGCCGAGGCCCAGAGCCCCGGCGTCACCCTGAACTTCATCGTGAAGTCGGGCAGCAACCAGTACCACGGCACCTATCTCGGCGCGTGGCAGGACGGCGCGTTCCAGGGCAACAACGTCACGCAGTCGCTGCGCGATCAGGGCTTCAATCCCGGCAACAACAAGTTCACACGCTACAACGACGTCTCGCTGGACCTCGGCGGGCCGATCCTCCGCGACCGGCTCTGGTTCTATGCCGCCTACGGCTACAACTACTCGGGCCTGCGGATCCCGGGCTTCATCGACACGGCGACGGGCGACCAGGTCGAGTACTTCACGCGGCTCGACAATCCGACCCTGAAGCTGACCTACCAGCTCTCGGCGAACAACAAGCTGGAGTTCACCGAGCAGTTGAACCGCAAGTGGCAGCCGTACCGGAACGCCAGCGCCTTCCTGCCGCGCGAGGCCACGCAGAACCAGATCGCGTGGACGGCGATCGGCCCGGCCCTCAAGTTCACGCGCGTGATGAACCAGAACATGACGCTGGCCGTCGGGCTCAACCGCTCCGGCTACTGGTGGCCCGACAAGGCGTGGACCGACGACGTCCGGCGGGTGGACCTCACGACGACGCAGACGCGAGGCGCGTTCCTGGAGCTGCGGCGCGAGCCCGCGCGCTACGGGTACAACGCCACGTGGTCGTGGTACCGGCCGATCGGCAACACCAACCACGAGATCAAGTCGGGCGTGCTCGGCTACCGCAACACCAACTACGTCGAGACCTACGGCTATCCGAACCAGCAGATCTACCGCTACCGGAGCCTCCCGGGCGACGGCGACTTCTTCCTGCGGCCGGACTCGGTGCAGGTCTTCGAGTATCCGAACAACACCAACGCCGGCGTGCTGTTCAACTCGTGGTACGCCAACGACAGCATCACCGTGAGCCGGCGGCTGACCGTGAACGTCGGCGTGCGCTACGATCGCTACTCCTCGTGGCTGCCCGAACAGGGCAATCCCGGCACGGGGCCCTTCGCGACCGAGCGGCTGTACGCCGAACGCCACGACTTCCCGACCTACACCGGCTGGTCGCCGCGCGTCTCCGCGGTATACGACGTCACGGGCGAGGGCCGCATCGCGCTGAAGGCCAGCTACGGCCGCTACTCCGCCAGCGGGTCGGGCGTCACCGCCGCCACCGGCCCCGTCGCCGCCAACGTCAACCCCGCCGCGACGCTCGTCTCCACCTACAACCGCTGGGACGGCACCATCCCGTACGTGCCCGTGCCGGCCAACCTCGCCTCGGTCACGGGGCAGAGCCGCAACAGCGCCATCGACCCCGGTCTCAAGGGCGAATACATGGACGAGGTCACCGCCGGCCTCGATCTCGGCCTCAGCCGGAACACCACGCTGCGGTTCAATTTCGTCGGGAAGAAGGACTATCGCGGCTGGAAGGAGCTGAACGTCGCGCAGCCCTTCGAGGCGTTCACCGACCGCGCGACGGGCATCGACCCCGGACGCGACAACGTCGTCGGCACCGCCGACGACCGCCCCATCGAGATCTGGTCCGTGCCGCGCTCGTACCCGGGGTTCGGCCAGGTGCAGTCGCTGTTCGTGAACACCGAGGGTGACGAGGGCAACGACACCTACCGGGCCTTCGAGACCACGTTCAGCAAGGTCCACACGAACGGCTGGTCGCTGCTCGCGTCGTACGTCGTGGACCGGCGCAACGTGAAGAACATCACGCCCCGGACGCCGAACGAGGCCCTCTACGGCATCTTCGCCAACACGCTGGGCACGACCGCCGGGCAGCCCGCCTCCCGGGAACTTCCCGAGACGCACCAGGGCGTGCGCCTCAGCGGGTCGGTCGATCTGCCGTGGGGCCTGCTGGTGGCCTCCACCTTCACGGCGCAGCAGGGCGCCTACTTCGGGCGGATCGTCCAGATTCGAGACGCCCTGAACACGCTGCAGGAGGTGACGGTCGAATCCCAGGCCGGTCGCTACGACTGGGTGAAGCTGTCGGATCTCCGCGTGTCGAAGACCCTGTCGCTGCCGGGCAGCCAGAGCCTGGAGGCCTTCGTCGACTGCTTCAACCTGTTCAACACGAGCGTGGTGCTGCGCCGGGTCATGGTGAACGGCCCGAACTACGACAAGCCGCTCTCCACCGGCGGCATCGACGCCGCGTCCGCCAACCCGATTCCGGCGGCGCGCGTGTTCCGCATCAGCGCCCGCTACCGCTTCTGAGCCCGGCCGGGATCCCCGGGGCGCCGGCCTACTTCGGGTCGGCGACCTTGGGATCCTGGTAGGTCTTCTCGAGCGCGGACAGGTACTGGCCGAACAGGCCCTTGATGCCGTCGAA